>JBBRYR010000043.1:0-27255 GCA_038237415.1 Burkholderiales bacterium | reverse complement strand
TCTCGGTGTGTCTGGTCTTCTTCAATCCGGAAGTGTTTGCCGGCTTTGTCAACTGGGTCGCCCACAGCGCAGTCCTGACGACCACCTCCAACTACATGCCCAAGTGGATTCCGCTGGTTCTGGTCTGGGTCTGCGTCGGCTGCAAGGTACATTCCTTGTGCGTCAAACTGGGCCTGCTGAAGGACGAGTGCGAGGCCTGCAACAACCTGAGCTGGCAAAGCTAAGGTCCTGCGTTGCCCATCGAATCAGCCCTGCTGCGCAGACTCTGTTACCGTACACTAACAGCCCAATGCACGCCGCACCACTTCAAAGGAGCACTATGCGTAACCGACTCTTCATCGCCCTGATCGCCACTGCCTTGGTGGCGGCCTTTGCATTCCTGAACTGGTCGACCCTCCTGGCACCAACCCTACTTAGTCTGGGCTTCTTTGTTGTCGAGGCACCGCTGGGCTTGGCCATGCTGGGGCTCACCGCTGTGGTCACTCTGGTCTTTGCGGTCTACATGGCAGTCTGGCAGGGAAAGATCTTGCTTGAAACGCGGCTCCATGCCAAGGAACTTCAAATGCATCGCACGCTGGCAGACCAGGCAGAGGCCTCAAGGTTTACCGAGTTGCAAACGATGATCCGAGTCGAGTTCGAGCAACTGGCCCAACAGCTCAAGCAGTCGCAGGAGGTGTCGAGCCGGGAGCTGCGCGAAAACGTGAACTCCCTGGCCGCAATGCTTGCTGAGATGGATGATCGGACCATTCCGCCCACGCGGGGTCCGGGCGAATAGCCTACCAATATCCAAAGTGTATGTCACCGTCTCTTCCGATGATCTGGCGGACTGCCTCGCCGAGGACCTTGCGCATCGCACGCGGAAAAATCGACCCTTGGTACTGCAGTTTCAGGTTGAAGTTAAGGAAACCGTGGTTTGGCCATTTGTAGCAAATCCGCCTGTCTTCACTTTGCCCATCCGCTATTCCCGCCCGTCTATCCCGCAGAAAAATGCTCTGACGCCACTGCCCCAGGCCATCAGCGACCAGGCGACCAGTACGCCCGCAAGCAGAGACCCCAGCCAGCCGGAGCCGAACAGCGCGACTCATTAAGGCGCAAGCGCAATAAGAACCTCATTGCGTCGCATGAACCACGGCGTCCAGGGCGGGTTATAGCGCGCCAGGGCTGGCGGGCCCGCTGGACGCAATGCGTGGGCCGTCATGTAAGTGTTCAGCTCCGCGGTCCGCAGCGCCACATCGTCTTCACGCGCCAAGCCGGAGAAGGTCACCGCGGCGAAACGTGCTGGCGGCAGCAGCATCAGTTGCACTATAGGGTCGTTGGGCGTTGGCAAGGTGTCCAAGGTGTAGGTAGACGGCATGATGAAGCGCACCGTCCATGCGCCAGACTGCCCGGGCACGCCGGTCTGAATCACTGGGGCGGTCATGGCGATGGTCTCGCTGCCAGCCTGCGCCTGCACCACCGGTGCGGTCATGGCGATGCTCTGTCGGCGTGTATTGCCACCAAAAATATAGCCAGCCAGCAGTTTGAAGCCGGCAGTAGACGCTTCATCGCGCGTACCCGTAACGCTGACTTGCGCTGCCACCAGAGCGGGGTAGCTACGGACTTCAAAAGTGCCTTCTTTCAGGCTGACGGTGAACACGGGTTCTTCGGTTGCCATAGCTGGTTCTCCAAAAAGAATTAGTACAAAAAATGCGCTAAGCCAAGCGGCAGGTTTAAGTTTCATGCAGTGGATTCCTCGCGTTGAAGTAGCCATGATGCCAGCCAAGTGCAAGACTGTCTGTGCGCTGTCAAAACGAACTTATTTCCTCGCTCCGAGGTGATACGGTTCTCCCACCTTGGTATGCACATACGCTATCCTTTCCGTCTTGCGGTACAGTCGAATTTGACCACGACGCCCGAACCCTGATGTGCGGCCAACCGTGTTGCAACTTGCTCGTAAGGCGCTGCAGCGCGATAAGCCGGTTCGATGGGTCAAGCAGTCAATTTTTCCTCTTTTCCGCCTTGCGCTGCATCCGTTTCACTGAGGACTTTTCGCACCAGATCAAAGTCGGGGTGTTGACCGGTCAGCAGCAAAAACATTGGGAAAATGGGACCCTGCATGCACCGCTCGTCGCTTGCGCTTTCTAGTGCCTGCCGCGTCCGGGACTGTACGCCAACATGGCTTCCGACCTGCAAAGAATAGCCCATGAGTTCTGCTGCCTGAGCCTGGTTCAGTCTGGCCGCAAGGCGGGCGACCTTGAGTTCTTCGCCGGCCGGCATTCGCATGTCCAGTTTTTTGATCGTACTTATATACATCCCAATGTCATTGGTTGATTGTTGCACCGAAGCCAGCAAGCCGGACTTAGCCCGTTTCCAACGGCCATATTTGACTCGTAAGGTGCCTGCGAAAAGGGGGTCAACTTCAGGTCGCATATTTTTTCCCTTTGCTTGTTGATTGGCAGCGTTTGCCGACTTCGCCGCCAGAACGCGCAGGCATCGATTCAACTCTGTGGGTCAGCGCACAGACGCATAGACATGCGATGCGGATCATGGAACCTTAATTGGCGCGAGGACAAGCGCCTGTACTGAACAAACCACCAAGCCTAAGGAAAAATATGCCTACAGACACCGTCAACGAACAGCACTTGTGGCCCCTTATCAAGGGCATCAAGTTCGGGATGCTCACCACCCAAAACGGCAACGGCTACCTCAATTCGCGGCCGATGACGACACAGAACAAGACGATGCTGGACGACAAACTGTGGTTCTTCATGTCAGCGAAGGGCGATGCAGCGCAGGAGCTCACACAGCAGCCGCAGGTGAGCATCAGCTATGCCGACCCTGGTAAGGATATTTACGTTTCGGTGTCGGGTTCAGCTCAGGTGGTTGACGACAACACCCAGCGGCACGCGCTTTGGACGAAGTTCGCCCAAGCGTGGTTTCCTGGCGGCGTCGACGATCCGGACTTGGCCTTGGTGTGCCTAACGGTGAGCCACGCACACTATTGGCGCGTGAGTGAAAGCAAATTGACCCAATTGCTCGTGATGGCCAAGGCCGTTTTCAGCGGTGAGCAGCCCAGCGCGCTGGGCGAGTCGGGCAAGGCAGTGCTCGGGAGCGGCTCCAAAAAGGAATGACTTTCGCTGCCTGGCCCTCAGCATGAAAAGCCAGCTTGCACCGCAACCGGCCCAATTAGGTGGAGTGGACGGGCCTGATCCCTCACGTGTGCCCGTCCTTGACCAGCCCCGAAATTGTTGCGCGGCAACGTGAGCAAGCCCCGCTGATTTCCCCTGAAATGGCCACCTTCCATTTACCCGGCGCCAAGTGCCACACCGATTTTCCCGCCCGGGCGGCCTGACCCACGAACTTCAAGAACCCCCAAGGACAACATCCCATGACCTACCAAAGCATCAACCCCAACACCGGCAAAGTGCTCAAGACCTTCGAGCACCTGACCGAGGAACAGCTCGAAAAGTCGCTGGCCGCCGCTGACAACTGTTTTCAAACCTGGCGGCACAAAAGCTATTCCGAGCGCGCGGTCATCGTCAACAAAGCGGCTGCGCTAATGCGCGCCCACGTTGATGACTTCGCCAAGCTCGCGACGCAGGACATGGGCAAGCGCATCAATGAGGCGCGCGGCGAGGTGAAGTTCAGCGCCGACATCCTGGCCTACTACGCGCAACACGCCGAGTCCTTCCTCGCACCGTCAAAGCTGTACCCCAAGGTAGGTGAGGCGCACATGGAGAGTTCACCCATCGGTGTGCTGTTCTGCGTCGAGCCCTGGAACTTCCCGTACTACCAGCTGGCGCGCGTCGCCGGGCCGCAACTGATGGCTGGCAACACGCTGGTGGTCAAGCATGCCGGCTGCGTACCGCAATGCGCGATCGCCTTCGAGAAGCTGCTGCTTGATGCTGGTGCACCCGTTGGCGCCTACACAAACTTGCTCATCTCTTATGACCAGTCTGACCGCGTGATCGACGACCCGCGCATCAAGGGCGTGGCACTGACTGGCAGCGTTGCGGCAGGCCGCAGCGTGGCGGCGCGGGCCGGGCAGAACCTGAAAAAGTCCACGATGGAACTTGGCGGCAGTGACGCCTTCATCGTGCTAGATGACGCCGACATTGATCAGGTGATTCCGTGGGCTGTTTGGGGCCGCATGTACAACGGCGGACAGACCTGCTGCGCGGCGAAACGCTTCATTGTGCTAGACAAAGTCGCCGACACCTTCCTTGCGAAATTCAAGACTGCGCTGGAGGCATTGAAGCCCGGCGACCCGATGATTGAAGCGACCACGCTGGGTCCGCTGTCCACCGAAGGCGCGTTGGCGCAGTTATTGGCGCAGGTGGAGGCGGCCGTAAAAGGTGGCGCCACGCTATTGATGGGCGGCAAGCGCATCGACCGACCGGGCTGGTTTATGCAGCCGACGATCCTCACCGAAATCCAGCCTGGCAATCCGGCCTTCCGCGACGAGTTTTTTGGTCCTGTGGTTTCGTTTTTCCGAGTCAAGGACGAGGCCGCCGCCATTACCTTGGCCAACGATTCCGACTTCGGCCTGGGCGGCTCGGTGTGGACAAAAGACGAGGCCCGAGGCAAGCGGGTCGCGAGCCAAGTCGATACGGGGATGATGTTTGTCAACAACATCGATTGGTCCGACGCCGAACTGCCTTTCGGCGGCATCAAGAATTCGGGCTACGGGCGCGAACTCGGCAACATGGGCATCCAGGAATTCGTCAACAAGAAGCTGGTTCGCTCGGGGTACATCGCGGGTCCAATCTGAGTTTGAGGGAGATCCGATGACCGCCCCTGCCCAGCAAGCCTCTCATTGCGAAACCGCCGGTTTGGTTCGTTCCTGGTCGCCCCTGTCAAAGCTGAAGCAAATCATTGGGTTGCTTGGCTGGCTCGCGATTTGTTTTGTTGCTTCTGGCGTTGGTGTGATGGCGTCATTGCGCGCCGCTACCTTCTACGGGCAACTGGTTCAGCCAGGTTGGGCGCCGCCGCCCTCAGTCTTTGGACCAGTCTGGACCCTCTTGTACGCAGTGATGGGCATCGCCGCATGGTTGGCGTGGCGGGCAGACGGATTTCGCGCTATTCGCGGGGCACTCACGTTGTTTCTAGTGCAGCTCGCTTTGAACGCCCTATGGAGCTGGCTCTTCTTTGCGTGGCACGATGGCGCTTTGGCATTTGCCGATATCGTGCTGCTTTGGTTGCTCATCGTTGCAACACTCGTATCTTTCTGGCGGGTACGCCCACTAGCAGGCGCCCTCCTGATTCCGTATCTGCTGTGGGTCAGCTTCGCTGCCGCACTCAATTTTTCTGTGTGGCAACTTAATCCGCAAGTTTTAGGGTGAGGTGTCTCGCCTGGATAACTTGACCAGATTGCGCAGTGGCCCCCGGCCGTGCGCCAAATGCGCTGGACTGGAACTTCGCAGAGGCGGCGTGTAGACGCGAATCGGGACGAAAGCTTCGATGTTGTATTCCATGCCAATGGAATACTTTCTCTTCGGAAAGTCGATCTGCCGGCATATGTGTTGACCGGGTTATTCGCCAGGGTTTCGACGCTGGACCGCGCCGTTTTCTCGGGCGCTTGCGCCAGTAGAAGGTGGTGTTGTTACTTATTGGTGTCAATAAATACCATATGGTATATAAGGATACTAAACGGTATGTATATTCAGATTGCGTCACATTTCTGACGTAACTTTTGTGTTCTCACCTTCTCAGGAGATTCTCATGAAAAAGACCCTTATCGCTTCCGTTCTGGCACTCGGTGTAGCCTTCTCGGCGCAGGCCAAAGACATCGTGGATACCGCCGTTGCCGCAGGCAACTTCAAGACGCTGGCGGCCGCCTTGACCGCCGCCGACCTGATTGGCACCCTCAAGGGACCCGGTCCTTTCACGGTTTTTGCGCCGACTGACGCTGCATTCGCCAAGATTCCAAAAGCCGATCTGGACGCCCTGCTCAAAGACAAAGCCCGGCTGACGGCAGTTTTGACCTACCACGTGGTTCCGGGCAAGGTGATGGCAGCCAATGTGAAGGCGGGCAAGGTCAAGACCGTGCAGGGCTCGGAATTGACCGTGACCACCATGAATGGCGTGATGGTGGACCAAGCCAAAGTCAGCGCAACGGACATCGTGGCCGACAACGGCGTGATTCATGTGATCGACAGCGTCATCATGCCAAAGTAAGGGCAAGTCAAGGACAACACCCGCGGGCTGTGTCTGCCCGCAGTGTTGCGCCGTGGGCTCCAGTCAATTGGGCTATGCCACGCCCTTCAGCTGCGCCAGGCTCACGCGCTCCAATGCCTTCGCATGTGTGGCCTCCAGACACACCGGCGGCGCGACACCGGCGTGCAGGGCTTCCAGCCAGCGGTTGACGCAAAGGCACCATCGGTCGCCGTGCTCGAGCCCACGGAAGCGGTATTCGGGCCGGGGCGTCACCAAGTCGTTGCCACGCTGCAGCGAAAACGCAAGGAACTCCTCAGTCACTTTGGCGCACACCACGTGGGTGCCGTGGTCATGGGCATCGGTATTGCAGCATCCGTCACGCAAAAAACCGGTCAAGGGATCGAAAGAACAGGCCTGCAAAGGAGTGCCTAAAACATTGAGGGCGTTCATAGGAGGTTCGGGTCAGGTAACGGGGACTAAAAGCCTTCAGGTGTGGTCAGATGAGACTTTGGGTCACAATTCGGTCCCCTGCATGTTGCCATAGCCATTGGGCCCATGCGCACCTGTGGATATTGAGGAGACGACCATGGAAGACGAACGCTGCTGCGGCACCGGTACCTGCCTCATCAATGATGAGGGGCTGTGCTGGTGCGGCCAACAATGGAATGGAGAAACCATGTGCCGCCCAAGCCTGCAGCTTGCTGAAGACCACAAAGCTGGGACCACACAAGACGGCGCAACGCAAGAACATGCGTCCTGACGACATCACTTCAACTCCGCCCGCTTCAGCGATACCGCGCTGGGCCAGGCGCCTCGGTTACGCAGGTTTGGCTCCATTTCTCGGTTTGGCTGCTGCCTGTTGGATGGTGCCGGTCACACTGCGAGCAGCGGTCCTGCAAAGTCTGGTGGGCTATGGGGCCACCATTGCCAGTTTTCTGGGCGCAATCCATTGGGGTTTGGCCATGCGTGGTCCGGTGACGCCCCAGCCGGGCCCCTTTGTGTGGGGCATATTTCCAAGTTTGGTTGCGTGGCTGGCCCTGATGCTACCGCCAGCGCAGGGTTTGATTTCATTGACCTTGCTGCTTTGGCTATGCCTTGCAATCGACTTGCGCAGCTATCCTGCGTATGGCTTACGCGTGTGGATTCCCATGCGCATGCAGCTCACGGCGATCGCCAGTGTGAGTCTGCTGATCGGTGCGTGGGCCGCATGATGCCGACCAGGATCCTCCCGTGGCAGTGCGCCTTGGGAGAATCGTCGAACAGTAGCTTGGTGACGCCATCCTCACGGCCGTTCACCATTGCTCGGCCTCAGTACAGGATGCGGCAGCGAATGGTGCCGGGCACGCCGCACAACTGGTCGAGCGCAGACTGGCTGGCTGCGCTGTCGACGTCGATTACCACGTAACCCAGCTCTTCAAACGTGCTCAGGTACTGCGCAGCAATGTTGATGCCTGCGGCTGAGAGGCGCTCGTTGACCTGTGCCAGCACGCCCGGCACGTTTCGGTGGATGTGCAGCAAACGGCTGCGTCCAGTGTGTTCGGGCAGCGCTACTTCGGGAAAATTGACTGCCGACGTGGTTGAGCCGTTGTTGCTGTAACGCACCAGCTTGGCGGCCACTTCGGTGCCGATGTTCACCTGTGCCTCCGAGGTGGAGCCGCCGATGTGCGGCGTGAGAATCACGTTGTCAAAGCGTGTGAGTGGCGAGCTGAAGACTGCGTCATTGCCTTGCGGTTCCACTGGAAAGACGTCGATGGCAGCGCCATGCAGATGGCGGCTTTCCAGCGCTTCGGCGAGCGCATCAATGTCGACCACGGTGCCGCGTGAGGCGTTGATCAGGTGGCTGCCGGGCTTCATGGCGGCCAGTTGCGCACTGCCAATCAGGTTTTGCGTTTGTGGCGTTTCCGGCACATGCAGGCTGACAACGTCCGAGATCGAGAGCAGTTCGTCCAGGCTGGCCACTTCACGTGCATTGCCCAACGGCAATTTGGCCTCGATGTCGCGAAATACCACCCGCATGCCCAATTGCTCCGCCAGCACGCCAATCTGCGTGCCGATGTGGCCGTATCCGACGATGCCCAGTGTCTTGCCGCGTACCTCGTACGCGTGCGCGGCGCTCTTGACCCAGCCACCACGGTGCAGGATGGCGTTCTTTTCGGGGATGCCACGCATCAGCATGGTGATCTCCGCCAGTACCAGTTCGGCCACGCTGCGCGTATTGGAGAAAGGTGCGTTGAAAACGGGAATCCCCAGGCGCATGGCGGCCTTCAGATCGACCTGGTTGGTGCCAATGCAAAAGCAGCCAATGGCCGCGAGCTGTGGAGCGTGTTCAAGCACTTCGGAGGTCAGTTGGGTGCGTGATCGGATGCCGACGAAATGTGCACCTTCGAGCGCCGCAAGCAGTTCGGCGCCGGCCAAGGCCTTGGCGTGGGTCACGATATTGGTGTAGCCGCCTTGTCGCAGTACGTCGACCGCGGAGGGGTGTATGCCTTCGAGCAGCACCGCCCGGTGTGCGGCTTTTTTCTGGGGCAGGTCTTTTGGGGTGTGGATCATTGCGGGCCTAGGGTCTCGTGTATGGGTATGGGGTTTGCAACGGTGTGTGCTTTAGCCGACGGCCACATGGATGTGCCGGTAAGGGCCACTGGGTGCTGATAGCGGCGCACCAGCCGTGTCGGTCGGGGCGCTTGGCGGCAGAAGATCTGCCAGCGTGTAAGCGTCCAGGTAGTGCATCAGGCTTTGCAGCGCGCCACTCATGATGCCGGTTAGCTTGCAGTGGCCCTGAAGGCTGCAGGCAGTATCCAGCGTGAGACATTCAACGAGGTAGAAATCGGGCTCAATGCTGCGCACCACGGCGCCCAGATTGATTTCTGACGGGGCGGCGGCCAGGCGCATGCCGCCGCCCTTGCCGCGTACCGTCTCCAGCCAGCCCTGCAGACCCAACTGGTGGGTAATCTTCATCAGGTGCGCTTCCGAAATGCCGTAGGCACCGGCCACCTCGGCAATGGTGCACAGGCGCCCGGGTTGCTGCGCTACATACATCAGCAGACGCATGGCGTAGTCAGTCATGGTGGTCAGGCGCATAGGAGTCCTTGTTTGGGGGTGCGGCAGGCGGGGCTGATCACGCCGCCATCACTTCCAGGTCCGGCTCCAGCGTGCGCAGCTGATTCTCGATGCTGCGCAGGGTGCCCGAAATCGAACTGGGGCAGGTACCACAGGCGCCTTGGTAGTGCACTACGAGCTGGTTGCCCACCAGACTCAGCACATGGAGGTCGCCGCCGTCGCTCTGCAGGTAGGGGCGAATCTGTTGATCGAGCACGAGGTTGATGTCGTCCAGGCGCTGTTGGTCTGCCGCGCTCAGGTGCTCGAAGGACTCGCGTGCGGCAAACACGGCGGCGGCGGACTGATTGACTGCCCCGGGCGCGGCGCGCAGCGGTACGACGACCTCGCGCACCAGATCCTCCCAGTCCACCGTACCGTCCTGCGTCACCGTGAGCCAGCGGTCCACGTAGAACACGCTGGTGACGTGCGGCAACGCAAACAGGGCGCTGGCCAGTGGGTCGCCCTGCGCTTGTTCAGCGTTTTCGTATGAATGCGTGATGCCCCAAGAAAGGGGTTCGCGCAATATGAACTTCATCGCGTTGGGGTTCGGGGTAGGTTCGATCTCGGCAATTTTTGGCATGACTCTCTCCGGGTTGCGATGGCGATGGACTCAGGCGTCACCCATGGGGGTGTGCATGGGGTCGTTCTGTGCCTCGGTGGAGGTGCTGGTCTGGCTGTCAAGCGCTGCCTGCAGCGTGTGCCACGGCAGGATGGCGCACTTCACACGCATCGGTAAATCACGGATGCCGGAAAACACCGCCAGGCGCGCCATGGCGGGCAGTGGCGGCCCACTGTTGACGGTAGCGCCCGGGCTGGCGCGGCCCGTCGCCATATCCACAAAAGCATGAACCAGTTGTTCGGCTTCATTCCTGGATTTGCCCTTGACTGCCATGGTCATCATGGAGGCGGACGCCTTGCAGATAGCGCAGGACTCACCGTGGAATGCGATGGCCTGCAGCGCGTCGCCCTCCAGATTGAGCGTGACGTGGATGTGGTCGCCGCACAGGGGGTTGAGCCCGTCGGCCTGGTGGCTTGCGTGCTCCAGCGTACCGTAATTGCGCGGTTTCTTGTTGTGGTCCAGGATCACCTCCTGGTAAAGGGCTTTAGGGTCTGCGCTCATGGTTGTTTCTCGGTTTGCGTTGGCGCTTGCTTCAGGCAAATACCTTTTGTACGCTGCGAATGCCCGCTACCAGCGCATCCACGTCGGCCAGGGTGTTGTAGAAGGCAAAGGAGGCGCGCGCCGTGGCGGGAACACCCAGTCGCTGCATCAAAGGCTGGGCACAGTGGTGGCCGGTGCGCACCGCAATGCCCTCTGTGTTGAGCAGGGTGCCTACATCGTGGGGGTGTATGCCTTGCAGGGTAAAAGACAGCACGGCCGCCTTCTCGCGCGCCGTGCCAATCAGGCGCACGCCCGGCATGGCGCCGAGTTGCGCGGTGGCGTACTGCAGCAGGGCGTGCTCGTGTGCGGCAATAGCGTCCATGCCCAGGCTCTGCAGGTAGTCGATTGCAGTGGCCAGGCCAATGGCGGCTGCAATGGGTGGCGTACCGGCTTCAAACTTGTTAGGAATGGGGGCGTAAGTGGACTTTTCCAGCGTGACCGTGTGGATCATGTCGCCGCCGCCTTTGAAGGGTTGCATTTCTTCCAGCAGCGCGGCGCGGCCGTAGAGCACCCCAATGCCGGTGGGCCCGCATAACTTGTGGCCAGAGAAAGCGTAGAAGTCGCAATCCAGGTCTTGCACGTCCACCTGCAGATGCGGAACCGCCTGGGCGCCGTCGAGCAGCACCGGAACGCCCTGTGCATGCGCCATCGCAACCATCTGCTTGACCGGGTTGATGCTGCCCAGCGCGTTGGAGACATGGCCCAGGCTGACCAGCCGGGTGCGCTCGCTGAACAACGCAGCATAAGCGTCCAGTTGCAGCTCACCTGCATCGTTGATGGGCACCACCTTGAGCGTGGCGCCCTTTTCTGCGCACAGCATGTGCCACGGAACAATGTTGGAGTGGTGCTCCAGCACGCTGATGATGATCTCGTCACCCGCCTGAATGAACTTGCGGCCCCAGCCGTGCATGACCAGGTTAATGCCATCAGTGGTGCCGCTGGTAAAGATGACCTCGCGTTCTTCGCGCGCATGGATGAAGTGCTGCACCGTGCGCCGTGCAGCTTCATAGGCGGCAGTGGCGGTCTCAGACAGGTAATGCACCGCGCGGTGGATGTTGGCGTGCTCATGCGTCTGGTAATGCTGTAGGCGCTGCATCACGGGCGTGGGCATCTGGCTGGAGGCAGCGTTGTCCAGGTACACCAGGGGCTTATCGCCAACCTTTAACGAAAGAATGGGAAAGTCGGCGCGCACGCGCTGTACGTTCAGAACCGCCGTTGTGGTGGATGCGGTTGGCGTTGCAACTGCGGTGGTTACGGAGGCGGTCATAGGCGTTTGCTGGTGTGTTGCATCACCGTGTTTTCCAGCTGCTGGCGCACCGACGCCACGGGGATGCGGGCGATAACCTCAGCCGCAAAGGCATAGGTCAGCAGGCTGCGCGCAGCCTCGGTTGAGAGGCCCCGACTTTGCAGATAGAACACCTCTTCGCTATCGATCTGGCCGACTGTGGCGCCGTGGGTGCAACGCACATCGTCGGCGTTGATCTCCAGCTGTGGCAGGGTGTTGACCTGCGCCCTGGGGCCCAGCAGCAGGGTGCGGCTGGACTGTGCGGAGTCCGTCTTTTGTGCACCGGGGCGCACCTGCACCCGGCCGTTGAACACGGCGTGCGCAGTGTCGGCAACGATGCACTTGTGTAGCTGGCGGCTGGTGCCGTGCGGCTGGGCGTGGGTGATGCAGGTGTGCGTGTCGGCTACCTGTTGCCCGGCGATGTGCGCCAGACCATCGAGTGCGCAGTGTGTGCCTTCACCGCGCTGCTGGGCCGTGGTGTCCAAGCGCGATATCTCGGCGCCCAGCGCGATGCTGATGCCATGGTAGTGGCTGGCGTGCGCCTGCGCCAGGGCACAGCGTGCAATGTGGAAGGCGCTCGCGCTTTCGCGCTGCAGGCGCACGTGCACCACGTGCGCGTTGGCCCCCAGTGCCAGTTCGGTAACCGTGTTGGTGAAATAGGCGCCATCGGTCAGTGCCACGTAGTCTTCGATCAGTGACAGCGTGCTGCCCTCTTCTGCGACCACCAGCGTGCGCGGGTGGGTGCTGACATCGGGCTGGGTGGCCACGAACAGCAGGTGCACCGGCGCGTCGATGGCCGTGTTGCGCGGCGCAATGACTATCGCTGCGTCAAACAGATGGGCAGTATTCAGGGCGGTGAAGCGTTGCTGTGGGTCGCTGGCGTGCTGACCCAGGTGCGCTGCCAGCGCGTGCGGGTGGGTTGTCAGCGCCTGTGCCAGGGTGCTGACGGTGACCGCGCTGCCCGACGCGTTGGCGCTGAGTTGCGGGGCATGTACGCCGTCCACAAAGACGATGCGCTGCGCCGCCTCGGGGATGATCCAGCGCGCGATGTCTCTGGGTTGCAATGGCGTCGGCGCCTGCACGGTGTGCAGCGTCTGGCGGTTGAGTGCGGCCAGACTGGTAAAGCGCCAGGCCTCGTCGTGGGTGTTGGGTGCGGCCAGCGCGCCGACGCGCTCCATCGCGGCCGCGCGCAGTGACGTGAGCCCTGCGCTGGACGATACCGTGGTTGCAGGCAGGGCGGTGGCGGTGTTCATGGCAGTGCCTCGGCGTGCGGTGTTGCCAGTGCGCTGGATGGTGTACCGTCATAGCCCCGGGCTTCGAGTTCCAGCGCCAGTTCCTTGCCACCGGTTCTCGTGATGCGGCCGGCTTCCATCACATGTACGTAGTCAGGCACGATGTAGTTGAGCAGGCGCTGGTAGTGGGTAATCAGCAGCAATGCGTTATCGGCACTGGCGAGCTGGTTGATACCCTGCGAGATGACGCGCAAGGCGTCAATATCCAGGCCCGAGTCGGTTTCATCGAGGATGGCCAGCCGGGGCTCCAGCAAGGCCATCTGCAAAATCTCGTTGCGTTTTTTCTCGCCGCCCGAGAAGCCCTCGTTGACGCTGCGCTCGAGAAACTCGGCCCGCATTTCCAGTAGCTTCATTTTTTCGCGCACCAGGTCGTCAAACTCCAGCGGATCCAGCTCTTCTTTGCCGCGCGCGCCCTGAACCGTGTTGTAGGCAAGGCGCAGAAACTGGCTGTTGCCCACGCCCGGAATTTCTATGGGGTACTGGAAGGCCAGAAAAACCCCGGCACGTGCGCGCTCTTCAGGTGAAAGTGCCAGCAGATTAGCGCCTTCAAACAGCACTTCGCCGGCTGTTATTTCGTAGGCACTGTGGCCTGCCAGAACTTTGGACAGCGTGCTTTTGCCGGAGCCGTTGGGGCCCATGATGGCGTGCACTTCGCCACGCCGAATGGTCAGGTTCAGGCCCTTGAGAATAGCGGTGCCGTTGATGCTGGCGTGCAGGTCACGCACCTCCAGCAGAGTGGGGCTGTTGTGCAAAATCATCCTATGCTTCCTTCAAGTTTCAATCCAAGTAATTGGGTGGCCTCAACGGCGAATTCCATGGGCAGTTGGCGGAATACGTCCTTGCAAAAGCCGTTGATGATCATGGAGATGGCCTCTTCAGCGCCTATGCCGCGCTGGGCAAAATAGAACAGCTGGTCTTCACCAATGCGGGAGGTGGAGGCCTCGTGCTCTACGGTGGCGCTGTCGTTGCGCACCTGCATGTAGGGGAAGGTATTGGCACCGCTCTTCTGCCCGATCAGCATGGAGTCACACTGCGAGTGGCTGCGGGCGTTGGTGGCGTTGGGCATGACCTTGACCAGCCCCCGATAGCTGTTGCTGGACTGCCCGGCCGAGATGCCCTTGCTCACGATGGTGCTGCGCGTGTTCTTGCCCAGGTGAATCATCTTGGTTCCGGTGTCGGCTTGCTGGTGGTGGTTGGTTACCGCCACCGAATAGAACTCGCCGACCGAGTTGTCACCCTGCAAAATGCAGGAGGGGTATTTCCAGGTAATGGCCGAGCCGGTCTCCACCTGCGTCCAGGAGATGCGCGAGTTGACGCCCTTGGCCAGGCCGCGCTTGGTGACAAAGTTGTAGATGCCGCCCACGCCGTTTTCGTCGCCGGAGTACCAGTTCTGTACGGTGGAGTATTTGATGTCGGCGTTGTCCAGCGCCACCAGCTCCACCACAGCGGCGTGCAGCTGGTTGGTGTCGAACTTGGGCGCGGTGCAGCCTTCCAGGTAGGACACCGAGGCGCCCTCTTCGGCGATGATCAGGGTGCGCTCGAACTGGCCAGTCTCCTCGGTGTTGATGCGAAAGTAGGTGGACAGCTCCATCGGACACTTGACCCCCTTGGGGATGTAGCAAAACGAGCCATCGGTGAAGACGGCGGAGTTGAGCGCGGCGTAGTAGTTGTCACCCACCGGCACCACGGTTCCCAGGTACTTTTGTACCAGCTCGGGGTGGTTTTGCACCGCGTCCGACATGGAGCCAAAGATGATGCCCACCTCGGCCAGCTTGGCCTTGTAGGTGGTGGCCACCGAGACGCTGTCAAAGATCACGTCCACCGCGACACCGGCCAGCGCTGCGCGTTCGTGCAAGGGT
The DNA here is from genome assembly GCA_038237415.1 of Burkholderiales bacterium. Classification (GTDB taxonomy): domain Bacteria; phylum Pseudomonadota; class Gammaproteobacteria; order Burkholderiales; family Burkholderiaceae_C; genus Allorhodoferax. Next base: position 12,429 of record JBBRYR010000043.1, on the reverse strand, counting down.
ACGCCCAACTTCTCAAAGGTGCGCAGCAGTTCGGGATCGACTTCGTCCATGCTGGCCAGCTTGGCCTTCTTCTTCGGTGCAGAGTAGTAGCTGATGTCCTGGAAGTCGATCTTGGGGTATTTCACAGTCGCCCACTCAGGCTCGGTCAAAGTGAACCAGTGGCGCAGCGCTTTCAAGCGGAACTCCAGTAACCAGGCGGGTTCGTTCTTCTTGGACGAGATCATGCGCACCGTGTCTTCGCTCAGGCCCTTGGCCGCTACATCACTGGCAATGTCGGTCACAAAGCCATGCCGGTAGGGCTGGCTAACCAGGTCTTTCAGGGTGCTGCTCATGGCGCTGCCTTTTTCAGGTTGAAGCTCTCACCGCAGCCGCAGCTGCCGCTGACGTTGGGATTGTCGAACTGGAAGGTCCGCTTCATGCCTTCAGTAACGTAGTCCATGCGGGATCCGTCGATGCTGGAGAAGCTGATGGCATCGACCACCAGTTTGGCGCCGAAGTCCTCAAATACCTGGTCGTTGGGTTGCAACGTATCGGCAATATCGTAAGTGTAGGCAAAACCCGAGCAACCCACGGGCTTGACCCCTACGCGCAGGCCCATGCCGCTCCCACGTTTTGCAAGTTGCGCGTTGATTTGTTTGGCTGCGGCTTCGGTCAGGGTAATGGCCATGGCTGGTTTCCTTGTCATAAGATATATTTTCAATCGATCTTATAGAGCGCACTGCGTTTGTCAAACGGCCCAGGTACAAGTTTACGGTTCATCCACCACACTTAGCCGCGGACCCAACACAAAATTGCCAGCTAACCCCCGTGGATATTGCATACTGCGCTATAAAAATAATAGCGTTTTTGACTGACTGTGGGCACTGCCAGAGGGGATGAGCGCCCCTACTGGGTTCCCGGATATTGGCGTTCCGGTCAGTCCGGTGCGGCTGCAGCGACAACCGCTCTGAGCGACACTGTCGCGGATGTGGATGCGCTCACGTGCCAGATCCACCCAACCCTCACGCTCAAACCGGCCCAGCCCCTTCCCCAAAGACTCCTTGGGGCACTCACAGTAACTTCACCAAACAGTGCGCTGAGGGCAATGAAGGCGAGAACGCGCCGCTGCCCTCACCCATCAACTTCAGGATCGTCTCGCAGAGCCGCCTGGTGAAAGGTGGGTTGAATCTCGCTGACATTTTTCAAAGAAATGTGAAGGTTTTTTGAAAGTCTTCGTTTCCAAAAAGTCTCTGGTTTGGATCTATGGCTATCTCTACCATTCACCCGGCTACTTCTATTCCATTGGCTATTTTTCTAAAGGAAGAACGCATGAAATGCCCCACCTGCACTGATGTTGCCTTGGTGATGACCGATCGCCAGGGTGTCGAGATTGACTACTGCCCGCAATGCCGCGGTGTTTGGCTTGACCGTGGCGAACTTGACAAGCTGATCGATCGTGCGGCCGTTGCGCCAACACCCCCTAGAGCAGAGGCAGGCGCCCGCTCACGACCTGACTTTTCAGACTCGGACTATGGCCACGCACGAGGGCATCAGCACAAACGCCCGAAGTCCTGGCTCAGCGAAATCTTTGATTGACACCCAAGCACTACAGATACCCCAGACCTATCGTCAAAAAGGAATACCGCTATGCGTAACTATCCCACAGACAGCCCACAGGCTGCAGCCCGCATCATCGCCCTCACCGTGGTAGCCGACGGAGAGATTGACCAGACCGAACTGGACTTACTGGATCGCCTGGGCGTTGACACCCAGCTCGGGTTGGGTCGAGGCGATTTGCAGGTCGTGCTCGACACTTTTTGCGAGGACCTGCTGTCCAGCCACCAGCTTCAACTGTCGGATGCGTGCCCGGTAGATGATGCAACGCTGATGCAACTTATGGGCGATATCCAATCGACCGCATTGCGCAAAAAACTGCTGCGCCTTTGTATCGATATTGCCGAATCGGACTCCTATGTTGCCCAGGGCGAAGCCATCGTTCTCAATGCTGCAGTGGAGCACTGGGGACTACAGCGCTTTATGCTGGAGCAGCCCCACGTGCAGGCTAAACCACCCGAGCACGCATGCGCCGGGCCCGCCGGATCACAGGTGTGAGAAAAAATATCTGCACCAACACATAGGCGATGGCAGCCAACAGGGTTGCCAGCACCGGCAAGCCCAGTAGCAATGGCCAGCCCAGCGCAGTCATCCACTCGCCCAAACCGGAAACCCATTGGCTGAAGTTGCCGTGCGGCACCACGAAGGGCGGCATAGCATGCTGTCCTGGCAAGAGAAACGCGCCGATCTGAAACGCCAGCCAATACAGGGGCACGATGGTCAGCGGATTCGTGTAAGCCGTTGTCAGCGCGGCGGCTATGGCGTTGCCCCGCAGCCAGGCACACATGCCCAGCGAGCCCAAAACCTGCAGTGGCCCGGGAATCAGACCACACAGCATGCCGATGGCCACGCCACGGGCCAGCGGCTCCCGGGTGAAACTGAAGACATCGTGCCGGTCCAGCCACGGGCGCATGCCGCGTAACCAAGGGTTGTTCAAACTGTCCAGGACCCGGGGTTCCAGATGCCGCAGCCAGGAACGGAACCTGTGAACCTTGCTCATGCCTTGTTGCTGGTGGCATGACCGCTGCGGCTGCTCACCACCGAGGCGATCACCGAGGCCACAATCAAGCCTGCAGTCACCATCAACGCAACGCCAATCGGGATCTTGTAAAAGTCAATCAAGAGCATCTTGCCGCCAATGAACACCAGCACCAGCGCCAAGCCATAGGCCAGCAGATGAAAACGACTGGCCATGTCGGCCAACAGAAAATACAGGGCGCGCAAACCCAGAATGGCAAAAATGTTGGCCGTTAGCACAATGAACGGGTCGCTGGTGATGGCGAAGATGGCGGGAATGCTGTCCACCGCAAAAATCACATCGGTCGCACCAATCATCACCAACACGACAAACAACGGGGTGTAGTACTTGACGCCTGATTTCAGCGTGGTGAGCTTTTCGCCATCAAAGCGGTCGCTTATTTTGATGCGCTTGCGTAGAAACTTGAGCACCGGGTTGTCGGCAATGTCCGGCTCTTTACCGGCTGCGATCCACATCTTTACGCCGGTCACTACAAGGAAGGCACCAAACACATACAGCAGCCAATGGAAGGTAGCCAACAGCCACGCACCCGCCAAAATGAGCGCTGCACGCAACACAATGGCGCCAATAATGCCGATGATCAGCGCGCGCTTCTGGTACTGCTCTGGCACCCCGAAGTAGGTGAAGATCATCAGAAACACGAAGATGTTGTCGATGGACAAGCTCTTCTCCACCAGGTAGCCGGTGATGAACTGCATGGAGACAGTGTTGGCCACCTCGCGGCTTTGCGAACCGTCGAGGTACCACCACAGCGCGGCGACAAACACAAAGGCCATTGAAAACCACAGGACGCTCCACAGGGCGGCTTCTTTCATGGTGACCTTGTGGGCACCCTGCTTTTCCATTACCAAAAGGTCAATGGCAATGGCCACCACCACAAAGACGGCAAAGCCCACCCACATCCACCAGGTTCCTATTGTTTCCATCGTATTTCCATTTGTTGTCGATGCGACCTGGCTGGTGCCGGGCCACTGTATTGTGCTGCCGAGTCAGTGGCCGCGGCTAATCGTCGCCGCTGCCAAATCCAAACAGGCTCAGCAAACTGGTGAAAAGGTTGAATAGTGACACGAACAAACCGACCGTTGCCAGCACATAGTTGGTCTCCCCCCCATTCACAATGCGGCTGGTCTCGAACAGGATCAATCCCGCTGAAAGCAAAGCCACCATGGCCGACACCGCCATGCCCAGCGCAGGTACGTCAAACACCATGGCCCCCACACCGGCCAGCAAGGCGATCACCATGCCGGCAAACAGAAAGCCACCCATGAAGCTGAAGTCGCGGCGGGTGGTCAGCACGTAGGCCGAAAGGGCAAAAAACGTCACACCCGTGGCGCCAAGCGCCATACCAATCACCTCGCCACCATTGGGCAAGCCACTGTAGCGGGTAAGGATAGGGCCCAGGGTGTAGCCCATGAATCCGGTCAGTCCGAACACGGCTGGCAAGGCCCAAGCGCTGTTTTGCAGTTTGTGCACCGCATACAGCAGGCCAAAGTAGCCCACCAGCGTGATGATGATTCCGGGGCTGGGCGCCTGCAACGCCATAGCGGCTGTCGCCACACCGGCACTGAACAAAAGCGTCATGGCCAGCAGGGCATAGGTGTTTCGCACCACGCGGTTTTGCAGGGCGGGGGAAGCTTGGCTGCTGCTGTATTCGGCCTGTTGCGTGGCGCGTCCGGGCCACTCAGCAGCGCGGGCCTGGTTGTGTTGGGTTGAGTCGTTCATGGTGTTTTCTCCGTTAGTTTGGGTCAGGTTTAGCCGTCGGTTTGTGCCAGCGCCAGGGTTCTCATGGATTGGCGCTTGGGCCGCTTGGCCTGGGTCAGGGTTTTGACCATCTTGGCCACGATGCGGCGCAAGGCGTCTTCCAACGCCGTGCGCCAGTTGCTGGCCGTAGCACCGACGATCACGGTGCCGTGGAACTCCAGATGCAATTGAATCTGGGCATGCTTGTCGACTCCCCCGCGCGGCCCGTTCACGTCGGTGAAGCTGACCCGTGCGGTACTGACTTGCTGCGCCATACGGCGCAGAGCAAAACGCAAGCGGTCGGCAGCAATGCCCTTCAACGGTTTGGCATCGGCCGGCTTGACGTCAAAAACAATCTGCATGGTTGGCTCCAGAGGTTAAGGGATTAAATGTCTTCCGGCATTGAATGTAGGCGCCTCAATGGAATTAAAAAAGAATGTAATATCTTCATATTGGAAAGTAAATTACTTACTTTATCTGCATGCTGAAACTGCCCTATCGCCATAGACTCGCGATATGACAAGCCTGCTTGACCCTGCCAATCTCTTTTTCATGTTCGGCATCCGTAAGGGCGGCTTTCGTTCCACTCTGAAGATGCAAGTCTCCCAGGCTCCTGGCCGATGCCGTCGTGCGGCCACTGGTACACACCGCAGCAGCGCTGGCTTGTGTGCCGAGATAGCGCAATAATTTGTCATTGGATAGTGACCCGCAATGAGCCAATCCTTCAACTACCGCCACCTCTACTATTTCTGGATTGTTGCCAAGGAGGGTGGAATGGCCCGCGCTGCTGAGCGGCTGGACATGTCGCTGCCCACCATCAGCACCCAGGTGCGGGAGCTGGAGAAGTCGCTCGGAGTGAGCCTGCTCAAGGCTCAGGGGCGCAACCTGGTGTTGACAGAGGCCGGTGTGGCAACCATGCGCGAGGCCGATCAGATATTTGCCTTGGGCGAAGGTCTGCCGCACCGGGTGCGTGAAGCCGTGAGCGGAACCAGCGTGCGCTTCAATGTCGGTATTTCAGACGGTATTGCCAAGCTGGCGGTGCACCGCATTCTGGCCCCGGTACTGAGCGAACCCAAGCTGCGTCTGCTGTGCCATGAAGGCGAGTTTGAGCAACTGCTAGCGGAGTTGGCTTTGCACAAACTGGATGCTGTGCTGTCCGACCGGGCGGCCCCCGCCAAGTCGGAGTTGCGCATAACCAGCCAAGTGCTCAGCCGCAGCCCCATTGGCTGGTACGCGCCGAAGAATTGGTCGGATGCAGCCCGCAGCGGTTACCCGCACAGTTTTTCCAATGTACCCCTGTTGCTGCCGACGCGGCACTCCGCAGTGCGTTTGCGTATCGACCATTGGTTTGAGCGTGAGCGTATACGGCCCCTGATTGCAGGGGAATTTGAGGACAGCGCGCTGCTGATGACCTTTGGTGCAGCCGGCGTGGGAGTCTTTCCGGCGGCCGTATCCATCAACGATGACTTGCTGGAGACCCACAAACTGGAGCAGATCGGAATCTGCGAGGACGTGGAGGAAGAGTTCCATTTGATCTATACCGCACGCAAAGTGCTGCACCCGCTTTTATTGCGGCTTCTGGCAAGTGAGTAGTGACCCGAATGCGCGGCATATGCACATTGCGGCGGGTACCGCGGTGTTCGTCTCCAGGCACAACGAACAGCCGAGGTGCGGGCCGGTGCATGCGGTGCTGATCTGGCCGCCTCACTGAATCAAAAGGAAAAACTCACCATGAATGGCTGGGCTTGGACAGGTTTGGGACTTGGGCTCATCGTTGCTGCTGGCGCCTGCCTGGTTGCACAGGTGAAGGGCAGCGGCGAGATTGCCCGTGGCGAACTCGTGCGCTACTTTGCTGAGAAGGTGTGGTATCCCCTTTGGAGTCAATCCGTGTGCCGACGCTGATCATCAGCGCGCGTGACGATCGGTACGCCACCTATGCCAGCGCGAAGTTCATCGGATTCGACGAAGACGGACACACCGGGGTCGGGCACGACGACGAGGTGCGCGCTTGCGTTTGCCTGGTCGTGGACAGGCTGGTTGCTCGCACCCTCGCTGTCATTGGCGGGCAGTTTTGGGCCGAGCCTCGCGGCGGTGAGTGTGATTGCCTACGGCAGTGGCATCGCGCTGCTTCTCCGCGGCGAACGAACACCCAACAAGGTCGTGGGCCCTGACTAGGACTTCGCCTCACATGAAAATAGAGTACGGGCATGTTGCCATTGTGGCCAGGGCCTTTGCGCGACGTTCTGCTCGATGGTTGCCGCGTTGCGGCTGGCCATGCGGGCGTGCGGCGCGACAGGCGTTCGGTGGCTGCTCAAACGGTCCCTCGACTTCCGGCGCATGGCCGACAAGCAGTGCTTCATGCCCGACCTGCTGATGCCCGTAGTCAGCATTTTTCGTGTTGCCAACGATTGGTGCAGTGTGGTCCGTTCAACGGACGCAGCCCCGTAGGGATTGCATGGATAGCTATCAATTTAATAGCAATTTTAGCTGATCTGATTCGCTTACTTGCGCGCCAGTGGCAAGTCGGTACAGATACCGTTCGCCACTTCCACCGTCACGCCGATACGGTCGCCCAGCTTGGGGGCGGTTGGATGGTCTTACTGCACCTTACGTCAGTGGTTCCCACCCTGTGTGCAGCACCAGCCGCCGGGATTGGGAGGGCTGGGCTGCGCCAGTGCTAGCGCCTTCGGCTTGAGGGACGCGCCCGGGTATCCATTGTTCACAGGTGCTTCGGTTGGCCCAAAGCAAAATTTCCTGGTGCCGTCGCGCGCACAGCCAGGGTGCGATGTGCCACGCCGTGGGGTTGCGAGTCACCCTCTGCCAGCTTGAACACTGCGACAGTACCAACCAATTCCTGCGCCTGCGATTTCAGACTACTGGCGGCCGCCGCCATCTCTTCCACCAGCGCCGCATTTTGCTGCGTCACCTGGTCCATCTGTGTGATGGCTTCGCCCACCTGCGCCACGCCCTGGCTCTGCTCTGAGCTGGCAGCGCTTATCTCCCCCATCAGGTCGGTCACGCGTTTGATCGAACCCACCACTTCGGTCATGGTGACACCGGCCTGATCCACCAGCGTCGTGCCTTGCCCCACCCGCTCCACACTGGCGCTGATCAGGTTTTTGATTTCCTTGGCGGCTTCGGCACTGCGTCCCGCCAAGCTGCGCACTTCGCTGGCCACTACGGCAAAGCCGCGACCCTGCTCACCAGCGCGGGCGGCTTCGACAGCGGCATTGAGCGCCAGGATGTTGGTCTGAAAGGCAATGCCGTCGATCACGCCGATGATGTCGGATATCTTGCGTGAGGCGTCGTTGATGCCCTTCATCGTCTCAACCACCTGGCCCACCACCTCGCCACCCCGGACGGCTACCGTACTGGCGCTTTGCGCCAGCTGGTTGGCCTGCCTGGCGTTGTCCGCGTTTTGTTTGACGGTAGAACTTAGTTCCTCCATCGAGGCGGCGGTTTCTTCCAGCGCGCTGGCCTGCTGCTCGGTGCGAGCCGAGAGGTCGTGGTTGCCCTGGGCAATCTCGGCGCTGGCAGTGGCCACGCTCTCGGATCCCTGGCGCACATTGCCCACAACGTCCACCAGCTTGTGGCGCATGGTGTCCAGCGCGAGAACGATCTTGCCGACTTCGTCGTCACTCTGATCGTTAGCTCTGGAATCGAGATTCAGTTCAGCTAGTTCATTGGCCATGCTCATGGCGGCACCCATGCGCTGCTGTATGTTGCGGATCAGCATCAGGGTGAAGACAATGCCTGCCACCACAACCGCCACGCTGACGACCAGCAGCCAGGTTGCAAGCGCCTGCAGATTGACGTTGCGATCATGGACATCGGTTTCCGCACCCTTGCGAACAAGTTCAATCAACTTGGCGATCGCCGGTACCGCGGCGGCCCCTGCAGGAGTGAGGTTCTGACTACGGTGCGCTACCGCTTCTTCGGTTTTTCCCTGCTCCATGAGATCGAAAAAGATCACACGCGCTGCTGCGTACCTTTTGTAGCTGTCAGTTGCATCCACCGTGGCAGTGCGCGCCTTTTCGGAAAGCGGCAGCTGTGAAAAAGTCTGCATATGCCGCTCGAATTCAGCATAGTTATTCTTGTCGCCATCCACCAGTTTCTTACGCGCGGCTGGGTCGGTCAGCGCCAAATACTGGGCAACGCCCCAGCGCATGGCCCACAGGGTGCTGTTGGCATCAGCCAATGCTGCCGTCGCCAGGGTTTCGCTTTGATAGGTGTGCTCATTGGAGGCCTGGGTGGAAAGAGACTGCCACACGGCCACAGCACTGGCCAGCAGGAGTGCAGTGAGCAGCCCGGCGGCGAAGATTTGGATTTTTGTTGTGATCTTCATGACAATATTTTCCTGAATAATAAAATACTGCTTACAGCAATGTGTGCACGACCAGACCCATCTCGGCGCTGCTCATGAGTTGTTCTATATCGAGCAGCATTGGCATGCGGTTGCCAATGGAGCCGATGGCCAGCAGGTGATCACGTCGGACACGCCATCCACCACCATGCCCACTACCTGGGTTCCGATGTTGAGCACGATTGCACTGCGCAAATTGACCACGCCCTTGACGAACGCGGACGCGTGGGCCATGCGGGTGGGCTGATAGTTGTGTTGGCTCGTTCAATGCAATGCGGCATGCTGCCGGACCAGGTCGCGCAAGTTGTGAAATTCGAAGGTTTTGTCGAAAAACCAGTCAGCGCCGGCCCGCATGCATTTGCTGCGGTTGAACGCGCTCGCATCGTTTGTGAGCATGGCGAGTTGCACCCCGGGCGCCAGTCGCTTGATGGAAGGGATGATCTGGGTGGCATTGCCATCCGGCAAATGGAGATCCAGAATGACGAAGGTTGGCAAGAGGCTGGGAACGCTTTCCAGCGCCTGCGCCAATGTGGCTGCAGTTTGAACGGATTCGATGCCTTGGATGTTTTCGAGCATCAAAAGCAGCGCGTCGCGGATCAGTTCCGAATCATCAACAATCAGCAGCTTCATGGACATGTAGAGAGCATGCCTTGGCCGGGCGGACAGCGCCATCGGGCGATGCCGATTTTGTTATCAGAAAGGGATGGTAAGGGGTAGGAAACGCCCTACCCTAAGCGCCACGAAGCCCTTGGGAACGGTCAGCCCAGGATGTTGTGCTGCATGGCGTAGCGCATCAGGTCGGCCATGCTTGACAGGTTCATTTTTTCCATCAGCCGCACCTTGTGGGTACTGACGGTCTTGTTGCTGATCGCGAGTTGCATCGCTATTTCATTGACGCCTTTGCCGGTGGTCAGCAGTCGGAATACTTCCGCCTCGCGGTCGGACAGCAGGCTGTGCGGCGGACGCTGCGCCGTCGAAGTTAAGTCGAACACCATTTTTTCTGCCAGGTCGGGCGCAATGTACTTGCCGTTGGCCGCGACCTTGCGGATGGCCGCCAGCAAAATGTCGGGTTCACAGTCTTTGGAGATGTAGCCGGTCGCACCGGCCTTGAGCATGCGCGTAGCCACTTGCGGTTCGTTGTGCATGGTGAGGACAAGAATGGGCAAATCCGCCCGGTGCGCCTTGACCCGCGTGATCAAATCGGCCCCACTGATGCCGGGCATGTTCAGGTCCAGCAGCAGGAGATCGAAAAGGTCCTGGCGCACGCGCTCCAGCACTTCGCTGCCGTTTACGGCCTCGCCCACTACTTCAAGATCTGGCGCCAGCGCAAAAAGCTGCTTCAAGCCGCCGCGCACGATGGCATGATCATCGGCAATGACCAGTCGAATCATGGATTGTCCTTTGCAAAAATTTCAAAATCCATGGGGATCGTCACGTCAATCACCGTCCCCTGGCCTGGGACGCTGGCAATGTCCACCTGGCCGCCCAAGGCAAGCGCCCGCTCGTGCATGCCAAGCAAGCCAAATGATTTCTTCTTGCGCGCGCTCTCGAGGTCGAAGCCTGCACCATTGTCCCGTACTTGCACCCGCAGTTCGTTGCCGACCTGCCCGAGTGTGACGTCGACCTGGCTTGCGCTGGCGTAGCGGGTGATATTGGTGAGTGACTCCTGCACGATTCGAAATACCACCACCGCCCGGGTTTCATCCAGGTCGATGTTTTCTTGCCGCGCATGGAGCACGCACGCGGTGGTGGTTTGCCGGGTGAACTCAATGCACAGCCACTCAACGGCAGAAACCAGCCCCATGTCAAGCGCGGTCGGCCGCAGGTTCACGGCCACATTACGCACCCCCAGAATGGCACGGTCCACCAGCCCCTTACTTTCTCGTATTTTGTCGATCAAGGCCGGCTCAAGCGTGCCGAAACGCATGCCCAGCAAAGACAGATTGATGCGCAACGCAGTCAAAACCTGGCCCAGTTCGTCATGCACTTCCCGTGCGATGTGCTTTCTCTCGCGCTCCCGCCGGGCCTCGCTTTGCGCCGCCAGTTCACGCAAACGCTGGCGTGATTCGCTCAGGTCGCGATTCAGCGTGAACATCTCGGCCTCTGCATTCTTGCGCTCCGTGATGTCCTGCGTAATGCCCGCGGCGCTTGGCACTGTGCCATCTGACGCAAACTCCAGTTCAGCCTTTTGGCGGATCCAGCGGATCGCGTTACCAACCATGATGCGATGCTCCTGGTCAAAGGCCGCCCCTTTGAGTGCCGCCTGCCACGCCCGAACCACTGCACTGCGATCTTGCGCATAGACGCGCGCTATATATTGGTCAAGGCTGACAATGGTGCCTTCAGGTAGCGCATAGATACGGCATGTCTCGGCGGACAGACGCATTCTGTCGCTGGTGATGTCGTAAACCCAACTGCCGATCATGGCAACGGCTTGCGCCCGATTCAACTCGGCCTGACTCGTTTCCAGGTCCCGCGTTCGCCAGGCGAGGTCTCTACTGACGTTGGCCCGATCCATCAGGCGCTTTTCATAGGCGAGTACCAAAAAGACCACTATCAGCGTCGCCAGGACCACCAGGATAACTTGCACCACGCCTTGCAACACGGGGGGAGCGGGTGGCGCATACGGCAGCAAACTCCATGATTCCAGCAAGACCAGAACGATGATCGCCGCCACGGTCAGAGCGGCGGCAGCTACCGCCGCCCGCCGGCTGACCAGCCAACCGATCAACATGACAACGAGCGGGTAAGCGACGACAAGGGGTGCGCGCACGCCACCGTTGAACGCGGCTACCCCGGTAATGACCATCCAGACCCCAATTCCCAGCGCATTCACAGCGGCGTGCAGCCTGCCGCGCAAAATCAACAGCCAGGCAGCCAGGGAGACCAGCATAAGCAGCACCGGCCCGACCATACGTATGTGCTGATCCGGTGCCACGAATCGGGCAACGATCAGGAAGGCTACAGAACCCACCACATTGGTGGCGACCGCGTACTTGAGAAAAGCCATTGACGGCTCCCACAAAATCGGGTTTCCGACATCGTCGTGCCGGCGCGCAAGTGGCTCGAATTTCTCAGTCATCAGGGGTCCCATTTCCTGCCGCTGGCCGACCTCACATCAACCTCAAATGACTGCGGGTCTTGGCGCATGGCGTGCCAATTTGAACACAGGCAGGCGCGCGCCCAACCGCAGGGTGCGCGCACCGGTGAGGCTGATTCAGAGTAAAAAAGCCGTGCAGCCCCCGAAGAGATTGCGCAGACAGCTACTGAATTTATAGCACTCATCGATGTGCTGTGCCGTACTTCCTCGCGGGCGGCACATCGGTATAGCTACCCTGCTCCACTTCTACTGGCATGCCGATGGCCACGACCTTGCCGTGGCTGTGGGCCTCGGGTAAACCGTCAAACGGCCGCCGCCCTCCCCCTCTTTACATAACTTTAAAACCCCCGGGGATGCAATATAAGCACACACGGATTTAAAATCCTTGACCATGCTGGCTCGCGGGTTCCGCAGCAAGGCTAGCCCGTCTGCAGTCCTAACCGAGGCCTTACATCATGTTGTCGAAAAAGTCGTTCTCGTCTATCGCGCAAGGGTTCAAGCAGCTCTGGTTCCTCGATCCGCGCGCCGAGCAGCCCTATATCAACGATATCGCTGTGCGCATCCGCGCCGGCCTGTTGCTGGCTATTCCTCTGT
>JBBRYR010000042.1:0-28917 GCA_038237415.1 Burkholderiales bacterium | reverse complement strand
GGCCTGGGCCAGGCGCCCGCCCTTGATGGCAGACAAGTGCTTGCGAACGCAATTCATTTCTGAAATGTTGGCGCCACTGTTGAGCAAAGCCTTGTTGATACGCTGCTTTTCTTCCAATGACACCCCACCACCATCCCACTGCGCTGGCAAAGTCAACAGGGAGGAACCACCACCCGAAATCAGGCAAATCACCAAATCCGTGGAGGTCAGCCCCTGCGCAAGGGCGGCAATGCGCTGGGCCGCAGCCAGCCCCGCGGCATCAGGTACCGGGTGGGCGGCCTCCACGACCTCGATGCGCGATGCGGGTGTACCTGCGGCGCGCGGCGGCGTGTGGCCATAGCGTGTCACCACCAGCCCCTGCAACGGCACATCCGCTGGCCACGCTGCCTCCAGCGCCTGCGCCATGGCGCCGCCTGCCTTGCCCGCGCCCAGCACCACGGTGCGTGCGCCCGGCTCAACAGGCGGCAGGGGAAGATAGCCCGCCAGCGTGTGCGCGGGCAACGCCCGCTGCACGGCCGTCCAGTAGAGATGTTCCAGAAACTGGTGGGGGGTGGTGTAGGGGTTGGGTGCAGTCATGGTGAAATGGCGTTTCTGTGTGCAGCCCCTATTTTGACGAAACCCGCGATGCCCAACCTGCTGATAAAAAACGCCCGCTGTGTCGCCACGTTTGACCACGCCGACCCGGCCCTGGGGCGGGAGTTGCGGGACGCGTCCCTCTTCATCGTCGACGGGCGCATCGCATTCGTGGGACCCACTGCCGAGTTACCCCCAGAGGCACACACGGCCGATGAGGTCATTGACGCGCGCCGCCACCTGGTGACGCCAGGCCTGATCAACACGCACCACCATATGTTCCAGGCGCTCACCCGGGCGATTCCCGCTGTGCAAAACGCCGAATTGTTTGGATGGCTGGGCGGCCTGTACCCTCTGTGGGCCGGGCTGACACCGGAAATGGTGCGGGTGAGCACCCAGGTGGCCATGGCCGAACTGCTGATGAGCGGCTGCACTACCAGCAGTGACCACCTCTACATCTATCCCAACGGTGTGCGCCTGGACGACAGCATCGAGGCCGCGCAGGCCATTGGCATGCGCTTCACCGCCAGTCGGGGAAGCATGAGCGTGGGCCAGACCCAAGGGGGCCTGCCGCCCGACCGCGTAGTGGAGCGTGAAGACTTCATCCTCAAGGACACGCAGCGCCTGATCGAGCAGCACCACGACGCATCACACGGCTCCATGGTGAACGTGGCCGTAGCGCCCTGCTCGCCGTTCAGCGTGAGCCGGGATCTGATGCGCGAATCTGCGCGGCTGGCGCGTGCCCATGGCGTGCGCCTGCACACCCACCTGGCGGAAAATGACCACGACCTGGCTTACACCCAAGAAAAGTTCAACTGCACTCCCACGCAATACGCGCAGGACCTGGGCTGGCTGGGCCCCGATGTGTGGCACGCCCACTGCGTGAAGCTGGACGACGAGGGCATCAGCCTGTTTGCCGCCACGCGCACGGGTGTGGCCCATTGCCCCTGCAGCAACATGCGCCTGGCCAGTGGCATTGCCCCCATTCGCCGCATGCTCGATGCCGGTGTGCCCGTGGGCTTGGGCGTAGATGGCAGCGCCAGCAACGACGCCGCCCACATGGTGAACGAGGCGCGCCAGGCCCTGCTACTGGCGCGCGTGGGCCGTGCCATGCAGCCGCCCGAACAACGCGATGGCAAAACCTTTTTTGGCTGCGACCTGGGACCTGCCGAGATGACGGCGCGCGACGCCCTGGGCATCGCCACGCGCGGCGGAGCCCAGGTGCTGGGACGCAGCGACATTGGTCACCTGGCCGTGGGCATGTGCGCCGACCTGGCCTTGTTTGATCTGGACACGCTGGGTTTTGCTGGCGGTGCGGTACACGACCCCGTGGGCAGCCTGTTGCTGTGCGCCAGCCCCCAGGCCGACTACACCCTCGTCAACGGCCGTGTCGTGGTGCGCAACGGACAACTTGCCACGCTGGAGCTGGGCCCCCTGGTGGAACGGCACAATGCACTGGCAATGCAGCTCGCCAACCAGACGCTCTAACAGGGCACGCAACGATGGCCCATTCCGATCCTGCATCCGCGCCATTGGAGCCGGGGCGCATTGCGCGCCCGAGCGGAATGGCACAACAAACGGGGCTGAGGCGCTGGCTGCCCGGACTGGACACCCTGCGCAACTATGAAACCGCCTGGCTGGGCCACGATGTGGTGGCCGGTCTGGCGCTGACTGCCGTGCTGATCCCGGTGGGTATCGCGTACGCGGTCGCGTCCGGTGTGCCAGCCATTTGCGGTCTCTACGCCACCATATTCGGCTTGCTGACCTATGCGATGTTGGGTCCGAGCCGGGTGCTCGTGCTGGGGCCTGATTCTTCGCTGGTTGCGCTGATACTCGCAGTCGTGCTGCCTTTGTCCGCGGGGGACCCCCAGCGTGCCATGGCCCTGGCGGGAATGATGGCAGTGGTCTCGGGACTCTTGTGCATCGTGGCAGGCGTTGCCCGGCTGGGTTTTGTCACCGAGTTGCTCTCCAAGCCCATCCGCTATGGGTACATGAACGGCATTGCGCTCACGGTGCTGTTCAGTCAATTGCCCACCCTTTTTGGCTTTACCGTGGAAAAAGATGGCTACTTTGGCGGCTTAAGCGGCTTTGTCGAAGCCATCCTGAGTGGCAAGACCCATCTGCCCACGCTCATGCTCGGTGCCGGCACACTGGCGGTCATCTGGATGCTCAGGCGCAGCCGACGCCTGCCCGGCGTGCTGATTGCGGTGGTGGGTGCCACGGTTGCGGTCTCCGTGCTGGACCTGTCAGCGCGCACCGGTGTGGCGGTGCTGGGCACTCTTCCGCAGGGCTTGCCGGGCTTTGCATTGCCCTTGATCACGTCGGGGGATATGGTCCCTGTATTACTGGGTGGCCTCGCGGTTGCACTTGTCTCGTTTGCCGACACCAGCGTTCTGTCGCGCACCTACGCTGCGCGCTCCGGTAGCTACGTCAACGCCAACCAGGAGATGGTGGGGCTTGGCGCTGCCAATCTGGTGGCCGGCCTATTTCAGGGCTTTCCGATCAGCGCCAGCGCATCGCGCACACCCGTGGCACTGGCTGCCGGTTCCAAAACGCAGTTGACGGGCGTGGTTGGGGCCGTCGCAGTGGCCGTGCTGCTGATCGCCGCTCCGGGTTTGCTGAAGAACCTGCCGACCGCCACACTGGCCGCCGTCGTCATCGGGTCGGCCATTGCACTGATCGAAGTCACCGACCTGCGCCGGATTTACCGGATCCAGCGCTGGGAATTCTGGTTGTCCATCGGCTGCATGCTGGGCGTCGCGGTACTCGGCGCCATTCCGGGTATTGGGCTGGCCATCGCAGCCGCGGTTATCGAGTTTTTATGGGACGGGTGGCGTCCCCACTCGGCCGTCCTGGGGCGGGTTGACGGCATCAAGGGCTACCATGACATCCGCCGCTACCCGGACGCCCGCATCGTGTCAGGGCTGGTGTTGTTCCGCTGGGACGCACCGCTGTTCTTCGCCAATGCCGAGCTGTTTCGGGACCGCGTGCTGGACGCGGTGGCGGCATCGCCCGATCCGGTGCGCCGGCTCGTCGTCGGTGCCGAACCGATCACCAGCGTCGACATTACCGCCGCCGATATGCTCGACGAGCTGGACGCCGCCCTGCGCGCTGCGGACATTGAATTGTGTTTTGCCGAGTTGAAGGACCCGGTGAAAGACAAGCTCAAGCGCTTCGGTCTTTTTTCCCGGCTGGGGGAGGAGCGGTTTTTCGCAACCATCGGCCAGGCCGTGAGTGCCTACCTCAAGACCCACCCCGTCACATGGGTGGACTGGGAAGACCGGCCTGCCTTCAACCATCTTGGTTCTAGTTAACCCGGGCCCCGTCCTCGAACCACTGCTTGATCAAACCCCGCTCGGCGTCCGTGATGCCGGTGGCGTTGTTCATGGGCATGATTTTGGTCACCACCACCTGCTGGTACATCGCCTGCGCATGCAGCTTCACCCCCTCGGGTGAATCCAGCCGCACGTTTTTCATCTGTACCTCGGCGCCGTGACACAGGTAACAGCGCTGCGCCAGCACTGGCTGCAGCGATTGATAGCCAATTGGGTCGCTAGCCCGCGCAGAACCTGCGCCAGCAGCTCCTGAATTCATAGCAGATTGCCCCGCGACAGGCATGGGCTTGAGCCAGACGATCGTACCCAGAATAACCACCACGCCGGCCAGCGCGTAAGGCCAGGGGTGCGCATTGCGCCCCAGCTTGAAGCCATGGCGCAGCACAAAGAACTGGCGAATGGCCGCACCGGCAAACATCATCAGCACCAGCACCAGCCAGTTTTGCGGGTGGGTGTAGGTAAAGCTGTAGTGCCCGCTGAGCATGGCAAACAGCACTGGCAGCGTGAAGTAGGTGTTGTGCACGCTGCGCTGCTTGCCGCGCTTCCCATAAATCGGGTCCACCGGCTGCCCGGCCTTGATGGCAGCCACCATCTTGCGCTGGCCCGGAATGATCCAGTGGGCGACGTTGGCGCTCATGCTCGTGGCCATCATGGCACCCACCAGCAAGAACGCTGCCCGGCCCGCAAACCAGTGGCAGGCCAGCCAGGCCGCAATACACACCAGCACGGCCACCAGCGCACCCACGATGGCCTCGCCATTTTTGCGCTGCCCAAAGATGCGGCAAATAAGGTCATAGGCCACCCAGAACACCACCAGAAACGCCAGCGCCACCGAAATGGCAGCCCAGGGCGCCCAGTCCATCACCGACTTGTCAATCAGGTAGGTGCCCGCGCTCCAGAGGTAGGACACGGTGAACAGCGAAAATCCGGTCAGCCAGGTGCTGTAGCTCTCCCAGTAGAACCAGTGCAGATGCGACGGAAGTTGCGGCGGCGCCCCGGCAAACTTGACCGGGTGGTAGAAACCGCCGCCGTGCACAGCCCACAGTTCTCCGCTGACGCCCTGGCGCTTCAGGTCTTCGTCAACCGGCGGCGTGAGGCTGCTGTCCAGAAAGACAAAATAGAACGACGAGCCAATCCAGGCAATGGCGGTAATGACGTGGACCCAGCGCAACAGCAGGTTGGCCCAGTCGAGAAGGTAGCTTTCCATGCGGGGTGTTCTCCTTGGCTTGAACCCAAAGTGTATACACTTTGCTTACTGTTGGGGTACTTGCAAGAGTTGGGCCGCAACGCCCACCGCAATCACCTCGGGCCGCTTGTCCGCAATTCCGGGCACCCCAATGGGGCTGGTTATGTGCGCCAGCTCAAGCTCCGTAAAGCCTCTGGCCTGGAGCCGTTGGCGGAAGGACGCCCATTTGGTCTTGCTGCCAATCAGACCCACATAAGGCAAATCATTCCGCTTGCGCTGCCGCTCCAGACAGGCGGCGACGACATCCAGGTCCTCGGCATGGCTGAAGCTCATGATCAGCACGCGCGAACCGGCTGGCAAATCGGCCACTGCGGCCTGCACCGGATCAGAATGTTCGCAGCGCACGTTGGCAGGCAACTCCCAGCCATCGAAGCCAGGGCCGAACACCTCGTCCCGACTATCAATCCACACCACATCCATGGGCAGATGACCCAGTACCTGCACCAGTGCGTGCCCCACATGGCCACCACCAAACAAGGCCACGGGAACATGTTGGCTGGCAAGACGAACCTGCAGAGAGGCCACGTCCCGCGCGGCAACCTGCTCGAACTGTAAAAACACTTCACCACCGCAACACTGCCCAAGGCTGGGACCCAGCGCATAACGAACCACCGCGTCCGCTGCGCCCCGCGCCAGGCAAAGTCGTGCGTGGGCGATGGCGTCAAGCTCCAGACGCCCACCCCCGACGGTGCCAGCGGTGGCAGTGGCGAAGACCGCCATCCAGGCACCTGCCTCGCGCGGGACGGAGCCCCGGGTCGATTGCACGGTCACCAGCACCGCAGGCTCACTTGTGAGCCGCTGCAGGAATCGCGATGTCCAAGTCACAATCAGATACCTTTAAAACGCACAATCACGCACAATCAGTGCCAACCTCAGGCACAGTATGCCTTCGCTCAACTGCGGGGATATCCACCATGACACTCCAAACATCACGCAAAACACTGCAGCTCGCTGGCCTGTGGGCCAGTATCGCCACCATCGTGGCGGGCTGCGCCACCAAACCAGTCGATACCCCGCCGCCGGTAGCAAAGGCCATACCCGTGGTGCCCCAGCAGCCCCAAGTGGTGGTGGCACCTCCTGCGGCCTATACCGGGAAGGTCTCTGATGCCCGCACGCCGCGCGACTACCGCCGTGATGCAGCCGCGCACTTGTATGCGCGCAATGGTTCACGCATCTACACCGGCAAAATGCCCCCTCTGCTCTACGCGGTGGGTGTACTGCAGGTGGAAATCGACGGTCGTGGCAATGTCACAGGCATCAGCTGGATGCGCGCTCCAAGCCAGGCACCCGAAGTCATGGCGGAGATTGAGCGCTCGGTTCGTCAGGCGGCCCCCTACCCGGCGCCTGTGCTCCTGGGCCGTGTCACCTACACCGACACTTGGCTGTGGCACAAAAGCGGCCGCTTCCAGCTCGACACGCTGACCGAAGGCCAGTTGTAATTCTTACGTTGCGACACCCGACAATCGCTCAGGACCCCCGGTAAGTGGAATAGCTCCAGGGGCTGACCAAGAGCGGCACGTGGTAGTGCTGGTCCGCATGGGCTACGCCAAAATCCAGGCTAACCCGGTTCAAAAAATTGGGTTCCGGTAGCGCCACCCCGCGATCCTTGAAATACCCGGCCACATCAAACACCAGCCGGTAGGTACCCGGTTTCAGGCTGGCGTTGTCATACAGCATGCCATCCGGGCTCCGGCCGTCCTGGTTCAGCACAAAGCGCTTGACCAGTGTGGCCTGCTCATCCTGTGTGGTGTACAGCGCCACTTGCATTCCCGCTGCCGGGGTGCCGTGCATGGTGTCCAGTACGTGTGTGCTCAAGCCCATGGCCATTTCCTTCCGTTGATGCATTCAAAGTGTATACACTTTTTTGCTTTGCAGCTATCATGCCTGCATGGACTCCACCACCACTGGCTTCATCGTCGAAACGCTCACCCGCTCCATCGTAGAGCACCGGCTGCAGCCAGGTGCCAAGCTGGTTGAGCAGACGCTGGCCGATCAGTTCGGCGTTTCGCGTACCCTCATTCGCCAAGCCCTTTTCAAGCTGTCGCAAAACCGGCTGATTCGTATGGAGCCCGCCCGCGGCGCTTTTGTGGCGGCCCCTTCAGTGGTCGAGGCCAAGCAGGTATTTGCCGTACGCCGCATGCTGGAGGCCGGCATGACACGCGAGTTCATCCAGAGCGCCACACAAGCCCACATTGATGCGCTGAAAGAGCACATTGCCCATGAGAACGCAGCCGTGGAGCGCGGCGATGTGCCCGGGCGCACTTTGCTGCTGGGTGACTTTCATGTGCGCATGGCGCAGCTCATGGGCAACGACGTGCTGGCCCACTTGCTGATGGACCTGCTCTCGCGCTGCGCGCTCATCACGCTGATGTACCAATCCTCCAGTTCTGCCGAGCACTCCCATGAGGAGCATGGCGCCATCGTCAAGGCTCTGGAGGCGCGTGACGAAGCGCTGGCTCTGCAACTGATGGACGCGCATTTGCGCAACGTCGAAGAGGCCCTGACGCTCATTCCGAACACCCACGCCACACCTTCGCCATGAAGACCTACGATTCCACCCAGCCCTACCCACGCGACCTCATTGGCTACGGCAAAAACCCGCCGCATGCCCAGTGGCCCAACGGCGCGCGCATAGCCGTGCAGTTTGTCTTGAATTACGAAGAAGGCGGCGAAAACAGCGTGTTGCATGGCGACGCTGGCTCGGAGCAATTTTTGTCCGAAATGTTCAACCCGGCCAGCTACCCGGACCGCCACATCAGCATGGAGGGCATTTACGAATATGGCTCGCGTGCGGGGGTGTGGCGCATCCTGCGCGAGTTCGAAAAGCGGGGCCTGCCACTGACCGTATTTGGCGTAGGCATGGCGCTGGAACGCCACCCCGAATTGACCGCCGCGTTGGTGGAACTGGGCCACGAGATTGCCTGCCACGGCTGGCGCTGGATTCATTATCAGAACGTCGACGAAGCCACCGAGCGCGAACACCTGCAGCGGGGTATGGACGCCATACAGAAACTCACCGGCCAAAGAGCCCTGGGCTGGTACACCGGCCGCGACAGCCCGCGCACCCGACGTCTGGTGGCCGACTATGGCGGCTTTGAATACGACAGCGACTACTACGGCGACGACCTGCCGTTCTGGATGCAGGTGCAGAAAAC
Organism: Burkholderiales bacterium; assembly: GCA_038237415.1. Taxonomy (GTDB): domain Bacteria; phylum Pseudomonadota; class Gammaproteobacteria; order Burkholderiales; family Burkholderiaceae_C; genus Allorhodoferax. Next base: position 20,608 of record JBBRYR010000042.1, on the reverse strand, counting down.
CGACGGCACCAAAGTGCCCCAGCTCATCGTACCGTACACGCTGGATTGCAACGACATGCGCTTCGCCCTGCCCCAGGGTTTTTCATACGCCGATCCGTTCTTCCAGTACCTCAAAGACACGTTTGATGTGCTCTACGCCGAAGGCGACCCCGACACCGACAATGGGGGCCTGAACCAGCCCGCCATGATGAGCATCGGCATGCACTGCCGCCTGTTGGGCCGCCCGGGGCGCATCACCGCACTGCAACGTTTTCTGGATTACGTAGCCAGCCATGAGCAGGTGTGGGTGTGCCGCCGTCTGGACATCGCGCGGCACTGGAAAACCACACACCCTTATCAGGAGTAAGGCAGCCATGCCCATCACATTGACTCAACTCAACCAGGCGCCACTGGATGAGGCCGCCACCTTGCTGAGCGGACTGTACGAGCACTCCCCCTGGATACCGCGAACCGCGCTGGCCCAACGACCCTTTCATTCACTGGCACAACTCAAATACGCGATGGTGCAGGCCCTCAACGCGGCTGGCATCGATGCGCAATTGGCGCTGATTCGCGCCCACCCCGAGTTGGCCGGCAAAGCCATGGTGGACAACAGCCTCACCGCCGAATCCAGCAACGAGCAAAGCAAGGCCGGCCTGACCCACTGCACGCCCCACGAGTTCGAGAAAATCCAGCAACTCAACCGCGACTACAACGCCCGCTTTGGGTTTCCGTTCATCCTGGCCGTGCGCGGCCCGCGCGGCACGGGCTTGACCAAGGCCGGGATCATTGCGGCGTTTGAGCGCCGCGTGCTCGGCCACCCGGAATTCGAGCGGCAGGAGTGCCTGCGCAACATCCACCGCATTGTGGAGATTCGCCTGAACGACCTGTTCGGCGTGACCCCCGACCGCGGCAATGACGTATGGGACTGGCATGAAGCATTGGCCCAGCACTCCGAGCCCGAATATGCCGCGCAGGGGCAGCTCACCGTCACCTACCTCACCGACGCCCACCGGGCGTGCGCCGCGCAGATTGCACAGCATATGCGCGACTGCGGCTTTGACAGCGTGGCAATCGACGCGGTGGGCAACGTGGTGGGGCGCTATGAAAATAGTAGCTACTCGCGCAGGAATGACGGGGGCTACAGCCTTAAAACATCCCAAACGCTTCTTACCGGGAGCCACTTTGATACCGTTCGCAACGGAGGCAAGTACGATGGCCGTCTGGGTATTTTTGTGCCCATGGCCGTGGTGCGCGAGCTGCACCACCAGCAGCGTCGCTTGCCGTTCGCACTGGAAGTAGTGGCCTTTTCCGAAGAAGAAGGCCAGCGCTACAAGGCGACATTTTTGGGCTCCAGCGCGTTGACGGGCGACTTTGATCCCGCGTGGCTGGAGCAGTTGGATGCTGACGGCATCAGCATGCGCCAGGCCATGGTTCACGCGGGGCTCAACCCGGCGGACATTGCTGCGCTGAAGCGCAATCCTGCCGACTACCTGGGCTTTGTGGAAGTGCACATCGAGCAGGGTCCCGTGCTTAACGCACTGGATATACCGCTGGGCATCGTCACCTCCATCAACGCCAGCGTGCGCTACCAGGGCGCGGTGATTGGCATGGCCAGCCATGCCGGCACCACACCGATGAACAGCCGTCGCGACGCCGCCGCTGCGGTTGCGGAGCTGATGCTGTTTGCGGAACAGCGGGCTGCAGCCGATGGCGACTCGGTGGGCACCGTTGGCATCCTGAACGTACCGGGCGGCTCCATCAACGTGGTACCGGGTCGCTGCCAGTTTTCACTGGACCTGCGTGCACCCAACAACACGCAACGCGACCGCCTGGCGACCGACGTACTAGCCGAACTCGACACCATCTGCACACGGCGTGGCGTGCACCACACCCTGACAGAAACCATGCGTGCCAGCGCCGCCCCCAGCGCGCCCGCATGGCAAGCCCGCTGGGAACGGGCAGTAACAGCATTGGGCGTGCCACTGCACCGCATGCCCAGTGGCGCGGGCCACGACGCCATGAAGCTGCACGAAGTGATGCCCCAGGCCATGCTGTTTGTGCGGGGACAGAACTCCGGCATCAGCCACAACCCGCTGGAGTCCACCACCAGCGATGACATGCAACTCGCAATCGACGCCTTTTCTTTGCTGCTACAAGAAATAACCCCATGAACGCCTACGAAAAACTGGACACCTGGATCGACGCGCACTTTGACGAACAAGTGAAGTTTTTGCAGGAACTCATCCGTGTTCCTACCGACACGCCACCCGGCAACAACACGCCCCACGCCGAGCGCGCAGCCGAATTGCTGCAGGGCTTTGGTTTCGAAGTAGAAAAGTATGCAGTGCCCGAGGCGCAAGTGCACGCCGCCGGGTTGGAGACCATCACCAATCTGGTGGTGCGCCGCAAATACGGTGCGGGCACCACCGTGCTGCTCAATGCCCATGGTGACGTGGTGCCGCCAGGCGAAGGCTGGACGCACGACCCCTATGGCGGGGAGATTGAAGACGGCAAGATCTATGGCCGCGCAGCGGCGGTCAGCAAGTGCGATTTTTCCACCTATGCCTTTGCCGTGCGCGCGCTGGAAGCCGTCGCCAAACCAGTCCACGGCAGCGTGGAATTGCTCTTCACCTACGATGAAGAATTTGGTGGCGAAGTGGGTCCGGCCTGGCTGCTGGCACACAAGATCATTCACCCCGATCTGATGGTGGCAGCGGGCTTTAGCTACCAGGTCATCACCGCCCACAACGGTTGCCTGCAAATGGAAGTCACAGTGCACGGAAAGATGGCCCATGCCGCCATTCCGGCCTCGGGCGTCGATGCCTTGCAGGCGGCCAACACCATCCTCACAGCCCTGTACGCGCAAAACACGCTGTACCAGCAGATCACCTCCCAGGTGGAGGGCATCACACACCCCTACCTGAACATTGGCACCATTGAGGGCGGCACCAACACCAACGTGGTTCCCGGGCGCGTCACCTTCAAACTCGACCGCCGCATGATCCCGGAAGAAAACCCGACCGAAGTGGAAGCAGGCCTGCGCGCGCTGATTGCAGAAACAGCCGCCCGCACGCCCGGCGTCTCCGTTGATATCAAGCGCATTCTGCTGGCCCGTGCCCTGCAGCCACTGCCCGGCAACAAGCCTTTGGTGGATGCCATTCAAAAGCACGGCACGCAAGTGTTTGGTGAACCGATACCGGCGCTGGGCACCCCGCTGTATACCGACGTGCGCCTGTTTTGCGAAGCCGGTATTCCGGGCGTGATTTACGGCGCGGGGCCGCGCACGGTGCTGGAGTCCAACGCCAAGCGCTCCGACGAACACCTTGACCTGGAAGACCTGCGGCGTGCCACCAAGGTCATCGCGCGCACCTTGAGCGACCTGCTGACTTAGTTGCTGCTGATATCAAACAGGAGACAGACATGACAAGCCTCGTGAACCCGGTCGACGAACGACTGCCCAATGGCAAGCTGGCAGCCCTGGGTCTCCAGCATGTCCTGGTGATGTATGCCGGAGCGGTAGCCGTGCCGCTCATCGTCGGCCGTGCACTCAAACTCAGCCCCGAGCAAGTGGCTATGCTGATTTCAGCCGATCTGTTTTGCTGCGGTCTGGTCACGCTGATCCAGTCCCTGGGCGCCACCCAGTGGTTTGGCATCAAGCTGCCCGTCATGATGGGGGTGACGTTTGCCTCCGTCGCGCCCATGGTTGCCATGGCCAATGCCGCACCGGGGGTGGCAGGCGCCCAGCTTATTTTCGGATCCATCATTGGCGCCGGTGTCGTCTCCATCGTGATTGCGCCGCTGGTGAGCCGCATGTTGCGTTTCTTTCCTCCCGTGGTCACTGGCACCATCATTGCGGTGATTGGTATCAGCCTGATGCGCATCGGCATCAACTGGATCTTTGGCAACCCCTTCGGCCCTACGGCCCCTAACATCGTCAACCCCGAGCACACCCAATGGCTGGCCCAGGCAGCTGCCGCCGCAGGTGCGGCAGTGCCGGGCCTGGCAACCGTGCCCAAAGGGCTGGCGCTTGTTGCCACCGTGCCCAACCCCAAATATGCCGATCTGGGCGGCGTGGGCATCGCCGCACTGGTGCTGACATCGATCCTGCTCATTTCCCGATTCGCCAAAGGATTCCTGGCCAATATCTCGGTGCTGCTGGGCATTGTCATCGGCGGTATCGCCGCTGCATCCATGGGCCTCATGGGGTTCGACAAAGTTGCCAAGGCGGCCTGGTTTGACGTCGTGCTGCCGCTGCAGTTCGGCATGCCGGTGTTTGACCCGGTACTGATACTGACCATGTCGCTGGTCATGGTCGTGGTGATGATTGAATCGACGGGTATGTTTCTGGCACTGGGTGAAATGACCGGCAAGACCATCTCGCAGCAAGACTTGGCGCGCGGGCTGCGCACCGATGGTCTGGGCACCCTGATTGGCGGTCTTTTCAACACTTTTCCCTACACCAGCTTCTCGCAAAACGTGGGCCTGGTGGCACTGACCGGCGTGCGCAGCCGCTTTGTCTGTGTTGCAGGCGGAATCATTTTGATTGTGTTGGGACTGCTGCCCAAGATGGCCGCACTCGCCGAATCACTGCCCACCGTGGTGCTCGGCGGCGCAGGTCTGGTGATGTTTGGCATGGTGGCCGCGACCGGCATTCGTATTTTGGGCACCGTGGATTTCAAAACCCAGCGGTTCAATTCGCTCATCGTCGCCATTTCCTTAGGGATCGGCATGATTCCGCTGATCGCGCCCAACTTCAAACAATGGATGCCCCATGGCATTCACCCGCTCATCGAATCAGGCATTCTTTTATCCTCCATCAGCGCAGTGCTGCTGAACCTTTTTTTCAATGGTGGCCATTCGGATACCGGTGCCGCTGTCGCTGCGGCGCTGCAAGCGGATGCCCATTGATGCCTGCACACCCTTTTTTGATCGCCACTGGCTGGGCCCTCAGCGGTTCGCCGGGCGAGTGAGTCAATAGCCTCCATGTCGTGGCACGCCCAACTGCAGCTGGATTACCGCGTGGAGTCCGCCCGAACCGTGGCACGCCACACGCACAGCGGGCCTCTGCGGATTCTGCAAAGTCTCTATCCTGAGGGCGACGCCATTTGCCATAACGTGCTGGTGCACCCGCCCGGCGGTTTGGTGGGTGGCGACACGCTCGACATTGCAGTGCACGCCCAAGCCGGAGCCCATGGTCTGATCACGACCCCCGGTGCCACCCGCTTCTACCGCTCCGACGGTCTCACAGCACTGCAAAACACCCATCTGAAACTTGAACCCGAAGCGCGGCTGGAGTGGTTGCCGCTCGAAGCCCTGTGCTACAGCGGCTGCATGGCCGAAAACCGCCTCACCATGGACCTGGCGGCCGGCGCGGAGCTGATCGGGTGGGACGTGACCGCATTGGGATTGCCCCTTGCCAACCAGCCCTTTGTGCAAGGGCATTTTCGGCAGCACATCGCCGTACCCGGCGTCTGGCTGGAGCGCGGCGCGATTGATGCCCGTGATGCCCGCCTGCTGAATGGCCCCACCGGCCTGGCTGGGAATCGCTGCATGGCGTCCCTGTTTTTCGTGACCGGCACCCCGCTCACCCGCGACCGCCGCCAACGGGCGCTGGACAGTGTGCGGGAGGTCATGGCGCAGCATCCGCTCGCGCAGTCAGCCGGTGCCACGAGCCCCAACCTGAACGTCGTAGTGATACGGGTTGTTGCACCCGTCGTAGAACCGGCCATGGACTTGCTGCGTGCGTTGCGTGCCACCTGGCGCGAGCAGCTGTGGAACACGGTCCCGTCGAATCCCCGCATCTGGTCCATGTAGTGCTATTCTCGCCACCCTGATGGCAACGTTTGAAGATGACCTTTCGGCCAGTTCTGCCCTGGTGGTAGACGGCAACCCGACCTCCCGGTCCATTCTGGTTTCGCAACTGCGCGACTTCGGCGTGGGAACGGTGGTGCAGGCTGCGCGTGCGGCGGATGCACGCAGGCAACTGGAGTTCCGGTCTTTTGACTTTGTTTTGTGCGAGCGGCATTTCGCCAATGAGGCCAGCTCCGGGCAAGACCTGCTGGATGACCTGCGCCGTAGCCAGCTGTTGCCGTTCTCCACCGTTTTCATCATGATCACGGGTGAGGCTACCTATGCCAAGGTGGCCGAAGCAGCGGAGTCGGCACTGGACGGCTACTTGCTCAAGCCCCACAAGGCAACCCACCTTGCCGAACGGCTGCACCAGGCACGTATCCGCAAGGTGTCCTTGCAGGAAATCTTTACCGCCATTGAAGCCGAAGACTTCGAGACGGCCGCCAAACTGTGCCTGGACCGCTTCGAATCCAGAGGCATGTTCTGGCTGTATGCCGCGCGGGTGGGTGCCGAGTTGCTATTGCGCACCGGCCGCTGTGCAGAGGCCCAAACGCTCTACCAGGCGGTAGTGGCTGCCAAGACTCTGCCGTGGGCCAAACTGGGCGTCGCACGCTCCCAGATTGATGCAGGCCAGCTCAGCCAGGCCACCAGCATGCTGGAAAACCTCATCAGCGCTGACCCCACGTATGCAGACGCCTACGACGTAATGGGCCGGGCGCAGTTTGAGTTGGGCAAGTTTGACAAGGCACTGGAAACCTACAAAATGGCCGCCACGCTCACCCCTGCGTCCATCAGCCGCCTGCAAAACCTCGCAATGATGACCTACTACGCGGGCGACCATGTGGAAGCTGAAAAGCTGCTGGACCGCACCGCCCGCATGGGGCTGGAATCCAAAATGTTTGACTGCCAAAGCCTGGTGCTGTTGGCGTTTACCCGCCTTGAAACCGGTGACCGCAAGGGTTTGCAGCGCTGCCATGATGACTTCAACCGCCTGATCGAGCGCAATCCTGACAATGCCCGCCAGAGGCGTCTGGCAGACATCGTCATTGCGCTGAACCTGATCCAGCAACACCAGTTCGCCCAGTCGGTTGATGCCGTGCGCGCCCTGGCCAAAACCGTCACCCAGGCCGAATTCGACTTCGAGTCCGCCAGCAACCTGCTGGCACTCATGGCGCAACTGGCCCACAAGGCCATACGACTGGATGACGCAGAGTCCGCAGTGGAAACCATCGGCCTGCGTTTTTGCAGTAACCGGTCACTCACCGAACTGCTGGCAGCCAGCGCCCTGATCCACCCGCCGTATGCCGATCGCATCCGCGCGTGCCAGGCAAAAGTACTGGAATACGCTGAAGTTGCCATGGCCTTGAGCATGTCGGGCGACCCGACGTCTGCCGTCAAAAACCTGGTACTTCACGGCAAGAGCACGTTTAACGCCCGGCTGATTGACAACGCCTACCAGGTTCTGCAGAAACACGCTGCCAAAATCAAGGACGCCAAGGCGCTTGGCGAAGCGGTTCAGGAGCTGCGCGCACGCTTCGGCGTGAACAATGCCAAGGCTTCTCTGGGCGAGCAAAAACGCCAGGCTGGGGGCCTTGTGTTGCGAACAGGGGCTGGCCCGGGTGCGGCAAACCGGACGGCAGACCGATCGGTGGCTCCGCCAAACCAAGTGGGCTAAATCGCCACCAGACTGCGGACCTGATTGGCTTCCATGTCCTTGCCATTGCCACTGGCCACTACCGCGCCCCGCTCCATCACCACATACCGGTCTGCCAGTTCCTGGGCAAAGTCGTAGTATTGCTCGACCAGCACAATCGCCATGTCACCCCGGTCCGCCAGCATGCGGATCACGCGGCCAATGTCCTTGATGATGCTGGGCTGAATGCCCTCAGTGGGTTCGTCCAGAATCAGCACGCGGGGCTTGGCGGCCAGTGCGCGGGCAATGGCCAACTGCTGCTGCTGCCCGCCTGACAGGTCACCCCCGCGGCGACCCAGCATCTGCTTGAGCACGGGAAACAGCTCAAACAACTCGGGCGGAATGGGTGTGCTTGCGGGCTTGTAAGCCAAGCCCATGCGCAGGTTTTCTTCCACTGTCAGGCGTCCAAAAATCTCACGGCCCTGCGGTACAAAGCCCATGCCGGCACGGGCGCGCTGGTAGGGTGTGTCCCGCTGAATCGGTTTGCCGTCCAGCTCAATGGAGCCGGTCTTGATGGGAACCAGTCCCATGAGCGATTTTAGCAAGGTGGTTTTGCCCACACCGTTGCGTCCCAGAACGACAGTGACCTTGCCCAATTGGGCTTCGATGCTGACGTCCCGCAAAATGTGCGAGCCGCCGTAGTACTGGTTGATGTTTTTGACGTTCAGCATGTTCGTGTGGCTTCAGCGGCCCAAATAGACTTCAATGACGCGCTCATCGCTCTGCACCTGGTCCAGCGTGCCCTGCGCCAGCACAGAGCCGTCGCACAGCACGGTGACGATATCGCTGATGGTCCGAATGAAGCCCATGTCGTGCTCTACCACCATGAGCGAGTGTTTACCCTTCAGCGTCAAGAACAGCTCGGCCGTGCGCTCGGTTTCTTCATCGGTCATACCGGCCACGGGCTCGTCCAACAGGAGTAGCTTGGGCTCCTGCATCAAGAGCATGCCAATCTCCAGCCACTGCTTCTGTCCATGGCTCAGGTTGCCTGCGAGCCGCCCCACACTGTCTGCCAGATGAATGGTGTGCAGCACCTCGGCAAGCCGGTCCCCCTGTGCAGAGTCCAAGCGGAAGAACAGGGAAGATTTCACACCCTTGTTGGTGTGCAAAGCCAACTCCAGATTTTCAAACACCGTCAGTTGCTCAAAGACCGTCGGTTTCTGGAATTTGCGGCCAATGCCCAGCTGCGCAATTTCGGGCTCGGTATAGCGCAGCAGGTCCATGGTGCTGCCAAAAAATACCGTGCCGGAGTTGGGCCGTGTCTTGCCGGTGATGATGTCCATCATCGTGGTCTTGCCTGCACCATTGGGGCCAATGATGCAGCGCAGTTCACCCGGTGCAATGTCCAGCGACAAACCGTTGATGGCCTTGAAGCCATCAAAGCTGACGTGCACGTCTTCCAGGTACAGAATGCGGCCGTGGGTGACGTCCACCTCGCCCTGCGCCATCACCCGTGAAAAGCCGGCGCTGCGTCCACCCGACTCGGTTTGTCCGTCCCGCGCAGCCAGGGCTGCCATGCGGGCCTCAACGCGTCGGGCGCCTTGTTCCAACAAATCCGGTGTCATTGTTTCGCTCCCTTGAGCTTCTTGACCAGGCCCACCACCCCATCGGGCAAATACAGCGTGACGCCAATGAACAACGCCCCCAGAAAGTACAACCAGAACTCCGGGTAGGTCACGGTCAACCAGCTCTTGGCGCCGTTGACGATGAAGGCGCCCACAATCGGTCCAATCAGCGTGGCGCGGCCTCCCACGGCGGCCCAGATGGCAATCTCGATGGAGTTGGCCGGGCTCATTTCACTGGGGTTGATGATGCCCACCTGAGGTACATAGAGTGCACCCGCCACTCCGCACATCATGGCCGAGATGGTCCAGATGGTGAGCTTGAAACCAATGGGGTTGTAGCCCGAGAACATGACCCGTGTTTCGGCGTCCCGCACGGCCTGGAGCACACGACCAAACTTGCTGTTGACCAGCCAGCGCCCCAGCAAAAAGAAGCCCAGCAACGTGACTGATGTCAGCACAAACAGCGTCATGCGCATCTCTTGCGTGGCAATCGGAATGTTGAGCAGCCGCTTGAAATCGGTAAACCCGTTATTGCCGCCAAAACCGGTTTCATTGCGAAAGAACAGCAGCATGGCCGCAAACGTCAGGGCCTGTGTGATGATGGAAAAATACACGCCTTTGATACGCGAGCGAAACGCAAAGTAGCCAAACACAAAGGCCACCAGCCCCGGCACCGCCACCACCAGAAACAGCGTGGCGATGAAGCTGTCGCTGAACGTCCAGTGCCAGGGCAAAGTCTTCCAGTCCAAAAACACCATGAAGTCCGGCAGGTTGCTTTTGTAATTGCCGTCGGTGCCAATCTGGCGCATCAGGTACATACCCATGGCATAGCCACCCAACGCAAAGAATAGCCCGTGGCCCAGCGACAGAATGCCGGTGTAGCCCCAGATCAAATCCATGGCCAAAGCGCAGATCGCGTAGCACATGATCTTGGCGATCAGGCCCACCGCAAAGTCACTCAGGTGGAAGATGCTGCTGGCAGGCACCCACAGGTTGAGCACGGGCACACAGGCACACAGCAGAACCAGTGCGACCAGCCAGGCGCTCCAGCCCGTGCGGGTGAGCAGGGGCGCGGGTTGGGGTAAGTTGAGTGGGCTCATGCTTCTGCGCTCCGGCCCTTCATGGCGAATATGCCTTGCGGGCGCTTCTGAATAAAGATGATGATGAAAACCAGCACGGCAATCTTGGCCAGCACGGCACCGGTCCAGCCCTCCAGAAATTTGTTCAACACGCCCAGGCCCACCGCCGCATACACGGTGCCCGCCAACTGGCCGACACCGCCCAGCACCACCACCATGAACGAATCCACGATGTAGCCCTGACCCAGGTCAGGCCCGACGTTACCGACCTGGCTGAGAGCACAGCCGGCCAGTCCGGCAATGCCGGATCCCAGTGCAAACGCATAGGTATCAATGCGGGCGGTATTCACGCCCATGCACGCCGCAATGGGGCGGTTTTGCGTGACACCGCGCACAAACAGACCCAGCCGGGTTTTCTCAATCAAGAACCAGACACCAAACAACACTGCAAACGCAAAGCCCACAATGACCAGCCGGTTGTAGGGCAAGGACAAATTGCCCATGACCTGCACCCCGCCGCTCATCCAGCTGGGGTTTTCTACCCCCACGTTTTGTGCGCCAAACAGGGTGCGCACCCCTTGCATCAACACCAGGCTGATGCCCCAGGTCGCCAATAACGTTTCCAGCGGACGACCGTACAGGAAGCGGATCACGCTGCGCTCCAGCGCAGCACCCACCAGCGCAGAAGCCGCAAAGGCTACCGGCACGGACGCCAGCAGATACCAGTCAAACGCACCTGGAAGATATTTTTGAAATACGCCCTGCACCACATAGGTGGCGTAGGCACCAATCATCATCAGTTCGCCATGGGCCATATTGATCACGCCCATCAGCCCGTAGGTAATGGCAAGTCCCAGCGCCACCAATAGCAATATGCTTCCCAGGCTGATGCCACTGAAAATGGCGCCCAGACGGTCGCCCCAGGCCAGACGCGACTCCACCTGACTCAGGCTAAGTTGCAGGGCGCTCTTCACGCCTGGGTCGGCCTCGATCTTCAATCGCTCGATCAGGAGCGTTTTGGTTGCGGCCTGTGCGCTTTGCGCCAACAGGGTGGCGGCATCCAGCCGTTTGGCTTTGTCCGCACTGCTGAGCATGGCGGCAGCGCGCAACAGGCCCAGCTGGTCCTTGATATCGGGAACGGTCTCCTTTGCAAAGGCTTTGTCGAGCAAGGGCAGCTTGCTCTCATCCACCTCACCCTGCAGGGTTTTGACGGCGTCGCGTCGCACAACAGCGTCAGTGGACAGCAACTTGAGGGACGCCAGCGCGGTATCAATCTCACCGCGCATGCGGTTGTTGTTCATCACGTCGTCAGCCGTTTCGGGCAAGGTGGCCTCGGCGCCGGTGACCGGATCGATGGCCTTGTCTTCTTTCACAATCACAGGCGTGCCTGCCACCACTTTCACCGCGTCATCAGACAGTGCCTGGATGAATTGGGCCGTCTTGTCATCGGCACCGGCTATGGATGCACGCAGTGCTTCAATGCGGGCATCGCCATCGCCAATTGCAATGGCTTTTGCCTCGTCAGCCGTCAATGCGTAAGCGTGGGTAGCTATCAATAAAATAGCAATCAACAGCAGCTGGTGTATTCGTTTTGGCATGCGCCAGTTTCCTCAAGTGATTGAAACAAGCCGCCACCGCTGTTGAGGCGATGGCGGCTGTCACTCCCCGCTTTTTGCCTTATTTCGCGACCGGCTCGTCAGGCTTCTTGTCGTTGCCTTCGATGTAAGGAGACCAGGGCTTGGCCTTCACAGGGCCCGGCGTCTTCCACACCACGTTGAACTGACCATCCGCCTTGATCTCGCCAATAAACACCGACTTGTGCAAGTGGTGGTTCTTCTCATCCATCTTGCTCATGATGCCGCTGGGTGCCTTGAAGGTCTGGCCGGCCATGGCAGCGATGACCTTGTCCACATCCGTAGACTTGGCTTTTTCCACGGCCTGTTTCCACATGTTGATGCCGATGTAGGTGGCTTCCATCGGGTCATTGGTCAAAGGCTTGTCCTTGTGACCGGCGATGCCCTTGGCCTTGGCGTAGTCAGACCACTTCTTGATGAACTCGGTATTGGTCGGGTTCTTGATGCTCATGAAATAGTTCCATGCAGCCAGGTGACCCACCAGCGGCTTGGTGTCCACGCCGCGCAACTCCTCTTCACCCACCGAGAAGGCCACCACGGGCACGTCCTTGGCCTTCAGACCGGCATTGCCCAGTTCTTTGTAGAAAGGCACGTTGGAGTCACCGTTGATGGTGGACACCACGGCAGTCTTGCCACCGGCGGAAAACTTCTTCACGTCAGCCACGATGGTTTGGTAATCGCTGTGGCCAAACGGGGTGTACTTTTCGTCAATGTCGGTGTCTTTCACGCCCTTGCTCTTGAGGTAGGCGCGCAGAATCTTGTTGGTGGTGCGGGGGTAGACGTAGTCGGTGCCCAGCAGGACCCAACGCTTGGCGCCGCCGCCTTCTTTGCTCATCAGGTAATCCACAGCCGGAATGGCTTGCTGGTTGGGCGCCGCACCGGTGTAAAACACGTTTTTGCTCAGCTCTTCACCTTCGTACTGCACGGGGTAGAACAGCAGGCCGTTCATTTCTTCAACCACTGGCAATACCGACTTGCGGGACACGCTGGTCCAGCAGCCAAAAATGACCGCGACCTTGTCCTGCGTCAGCAGCTGCTTGGTTTTTTCAGCGAACAGGGGCCAGTTGCTTGCTGGGTCCACCACCACGGGTTCGAGCTTTTTGCCCAGTACGCCGCCCTTGGCGTTGATTTCATCAATGGCCATCAGCACGGTGTCTTTCAACACGGTTTCCGAGATGGCCATGGTGCCGGACAGGCTGTGCAAAATGCCCACCTTGATGGTGTCAGCGGCATATGCTGGTATTGCCGATAAGGTGGTCAGTGCGACGGCGGCCGTAAGCGCCTTGAGTGTGAATCGACGTGAATTAACGCGTTGCATGTGTGCTTCTCCGGTTGGTGAACAGTTCGTGAGTCGTGGTGCGCTGGCTGCCAAAACAGCTTTTGCGACACGATGAATGAACTGTAGGGAAGCCATGCCGCTGGGGAAATACGCCGAGTGGCGTACACGGTCGGGCAGAGACGGCGGCTTGTCACCAGGGCCCCGTGGGCCTACCATGCCAGCATGCCAATCGCCGGTTCCCGCCGCAAACGGCCCGTACTGGGCAAGCTCATGCCCCCTCGGCTGGGCCGGGTGTTTGATCGCCAGCGCCTGTTCGCGCTGCTCGACACACGCTTTGAAGCGCCAGGCGTCTGGATTGCCGGGCCGCCCGGGGTCGGCAAGACGACGCTGGTCGCCACCTACCTTGAAGCGCGCGGCGTCCAGACGCTATGGCTTCAGATCGACGCCGGGGATGCGGACCCGGCAGCGTTCGTACATTTTTTGAACCTCGCTCTCGCTGACGCAGTGCCCCGCCGGCGCCTGCGGCTCGCCGCACCCACTGCAGACGACCTGCGGGACGTTGCGGGGTTCATCCGTCGCTGTTTGCGCTACCTCGCTGCCACGCTTGAAGTGCCCTGGGTTCTGGTGCTGGACAACATGCAGGAGATCGCAGCGGCATCCCAACTGCACGCCGGTCTGGCTGCCATGCTGGCCGAGCTGCCGCCTGCAGCCCACCTGGTATTTATCAGCCGGGACCTTCCACCAGCGGCATTCACGCGTGCCCTGGCAGCGCAACAGCTCGGCTTGATAGACGCCCAGGACTTGCGCTTCACACTCGACGAAACCCGGGCGCTAGTGAAGCTTCACGGGCATCCGATCCAGGCGGATGCGTTGCAGGAAAGTACGGACGGCTGGGCAGCAGCGATGATTCTGATCATGGCCGCACGTGGCACGCTGGCGCCCAACGAGGCGATCAACAACGGGCCGGCGCGCGGCCCCTTGTTTGCATTCTTTGCAGGCGAGGTGCTGACCAGGATGCCCCCAGGCGACGCCGCCACGCTGGCATGCATCGCCTTCCTTCCGAGCACGACGCAGGCCATGGCTGCATCCATCAGCGGGGATGCCCGAGCCGGTCTGTTGCTGGCCGACCTGGCCGCGCGCAGCCTGTTCACCGACCGGCGATCCGACGCGGAGCCTGTGTATACCTTTCACGCCCTGTTTGGGGAGTTTTTGCGCGCGCACGCGACGGCCTCGCTAACGCCAGATGCATTGCAGGCTCTGCACCTTCGGGCAGCGAGGCTGCTGGCGGTACACGGACAGGTTGACGTGGCGATCACCCAGTTGATGGCCGCCGCTGCGTGGGACGATGCCACCCTGCTGCTGGAGGAACACGCCGGTCACTTTCTGGCGCAAGGGCGCACCGCCTCGATACGGGACTGGATTCTCGCCCTGCCAACAACCCTGCAGCAACGGCCCGCCATGCACTACTGGCGTGGCGTTAGCGAGCTGGCCTCCAACCCGGCACTGGCGCTGGACGAGCTGGAGCGGGCCCGGCACGGGTTCGATGCGGTGGGCGATACGGCGGGCTTGTTCCAGACGGCTGCCGCAGCGGCCGATGCCATCGTCTTTCTCGGCGACCGGCTGGATGTGCTGGAGCCGTGGATCGTCATTCTGAGCGCGCATGCGCCGGCCTATCTGGCGCAACGCCTGGTTCAGCCCGACATGGACCTCGACCTGCGGGTCTTGCCCGGACTGCTGGCCGCTTACGTCAACCGGAGAACGGCGGACCCGCTCACCGCGCGGCTCGCGGATGTGGCCGAATCCCTGCTCGACCAGCCGCACGCCGCCAGCCAGCGCATCCTGCTGGGCTCTCTGGCGACCTATCTGATGTGGACCGGCCAGCTTGCGCGGCTCGATCGCATCATGGTCAAGATTGACCGTATGTGCGCGGTGCAGCACACGGCTGCGGCGACCCGGCTGCGCTGGTACGGCGTGGGCGTGTTGATCCGTTCGCTGCGCGGTCTGGTCGACGAGGCCCTGGCAGATGCCCAGGCTGCGCTGGACGTGGCCGCCGGGCAACCCGCCATGATGGCCAAAGCGCACCTGTTGATGGTGCTGGCCGCACTGGCCGCATTGGATGCGGGACGGGCACGCACCCATCTCCAGGAGGCGGCAGCACGGATGGTGCCAGGCAGCCCGATCGACGCCACAACCTATGGCTTTCAGCGCGGCTTGCTGGCCCTGCTGGAAGGCGACTGGCCAACCGCCCTGCGCGTCATGGAGGATGCGTTGACCAGCGGGCGCGCATCCGGCTGGCCCTTGCGTGAACACATCGCGTTGCTGGGTGTGGCCATGGCCGCCACACAGAATGGCCGTTTCGACCTGGCCGAGGTAACGCTGCAGGAGGCCGTAGCCCACCCGTTCCATGCGGTGTGCACCTGGCACCACTGGATTGAGGCGCTGGTGGAGGCCCACCTTGCCGATAGCCAGGGCGACCTGCCGCGCTGTCTGAACGCCCTGCGCCGGGCCTTTGCAGTGTCCCGGGCGCACGGGTTCGACTACGGCCCCCTGCTGTACTGCTGTGGCAACACCATGTCCAGGCTGTGTGGACTGGCCATGGCCCACGGTGTCGACGCACCCCTCGCTCTGGCTATCGTGCGCCGGCATGCACTGCCCGCGCCCGCCAACGCGGGCGAACAATGGCCCTGGCCCATCCGCATTCACTGCCTTGGGCATTTTGCTATTGCGTGCGACGGGCAATCACTCGCGCAGTCACGCAAGGAGAGTCGCAAACCACTGGATTTGTTGAAGCTCATGATCGCGCTGGGTGGCACTGCGGTTCGGGCCGACCGGCTGGCAGCATTGCTATGGCCCGAGATGCTGGGCGATGCGGCGCAGAACTCCTTGGACAACGCGGTTCACCGCCTGCGCAAGCTGATCGGTGAGCACCATGTCATTTTGCAGTTGGGCGCGTTGAGCCTGAACCCGGCCACCTGCTGGACCGACGTCGCAGAACTGAAAACTTGCCTGCAGAGAGTGGACGCACTCACAGCGGCAGCGGATCCGGTTGAAGTGGCAGGCATCGTTGACCACGCGCTGGCGCTGTACCAGGGCGACTTCCTGGCGGGCGACGACAGCCACCCCGACGTGCTGGTGGCGCGCAACCGCCTGCGGGGCCTGTTCGTGCGCCAGATGGCCACCCTGGGTGCCCTGCTGGAGGCGCAGGGTCGACCTGAGCGCGCGGCGCTGGTGTACCGACGGGTAATCGAGCGCGAGCCACTTTCCGAGGACATGGTCCGCCGTCTCATGCTCTGCCTGCAAAAGCTGGGCCTGCGGGCCGAAGCCTATGAGGCCTACCGAACCTGCCGCCAGCAGTTGTCGGTGGTGCTGGGAATTCGGCCATCCGCCGAGTCCGAGGCACTCGCAGCGACACTCCGCGAAGCCTGAAACCGGCGGGCTCCGGCGCGGGTTTGCGAATCTCTAAGTCATTTCTAGGTGAGTGGCCCTTACCGTGGCATCACCGTTCAATGACTGGAGAATTTCATGTATGCCCTTAATACTTCGCGACGCGCCTTTCTTCGCCACAGCACCGCGCTCACCACACTCACCGCGCTGCTGGCTATAGGTGGTCACCGTGCGGCCACTGCCCAGCCTATAGCCGGGTCACTGCGGATCCTTTGCAGCGGGCCGGCAGGCAGTATTCCCGACATCATTGCGCGCCGCTATGCCGAACAACTCGCAGGGCGATTTGCCGGCGGCGCGGTGGTGGACAACCGCGTCGGCGCCGCCGGCCAGATTGCCGTGGGGGCCCTGAAGCAGGCCAGCCCCGACGGCACCACAATCCTCCTCGCGCAGGGTGCCATCGCCACGGTCTATCCCTATCTATATGCCAAGCTCGCTTATGACCCGGCGGTCGATCTGAAACCCGTGTCGATGGCAGTGGAAACCACGCTGGGGCTGGCGGTGGGCCCAGGCGTACCCGACAGCGTGGTCACTCTGCGCGACTTGGTTGAGTGGACGCGGCGCAATCCGGCACTGGCCAATTACGGCTCACCCGGCATCGGCACCTTGCCGCACTTGCTGGGCGCAGTCTTTTTTCGCGAAGCGCAAGTCGAATCGCAGCATGTCGCCTACCAGGGCGGCCCTCCCGCCATCGTGGACCTGATGGGGGGCCGCCTCTCCATGCTGATCCTGCCGGAAGGCCTGCTGCGCCAACACCACGCCACGGGCAAGCTGCGGGTGCTGGCCACTTCAGGCGCAACACGCAGCGCGTATATGCCGGACGTGGCCACCTTCGTCGAACAAGGTTTCCCCGACGTGGTGATGCGCGAGTGGTTCGCCTTCTTCCTGCCCGGCGGCACTCCGGCGAACGTGGTGGAGACCACGTCCCAGTCCATCCGTCAGTCGGCAGCGCATGGGCCCCTGATCGCCACGTTAGGCGAGGCCGGCATGGTCGCAGGCGCCAGTACACCCGCAGCGCTGGCGGACCGCATCGCCGTAGAGCAGCGCTACTGGCAGAAGGTCATGCGCACAACGGGCATTCGGGCTGAATGATGGCTCCCCAACTAACTTCAACGAAGCCGCACCCCTGGGACGAGGCCGCACAGGGATGGAATCGGCATGCTCCAACGATCCACGCCTGGCTGCAGGACGCCACCACCGAGATGCTGGACAGCGCGGGCGTCGCCAGCGGAGCCCGCGTGCTCGACGTCGCCGCAGGCGCGGGCGACCAGACACTGGATATTGCGGACCGGGTGGGCGCGACCGGCGAGGTGCTGGCAACCGACATCTCCGGTGCCATCCTGGCGCTCGCACAAGACAAGCTGCGTGCAGCCGGTTTTTCGCAGGTGCGCACGCGTGTGGCTGATGCGCAAGCGCTCGGGCTGGCGGGCGCCCACTTCGATGCGGCTGTCTGTCGGCTGGGGCTGATGTTCTGCACTTCTCCGCTGCGGGCGTTACAGGAAATCCGTCAGGCGCTTCGGCCGCAGGGGCGTTTGGCTGCGCTGGTGTTTTCCAGCCCCCAGGCGAACCCTTGTATCGCCATCCTGGCCCGAACAGCACAGCGCCACGCAGGACTGCCCGCTGGCGACCCCTTTGCACCGGGCTCGCTGATGAGTCTGGGAAAGCCTGGCCTGCTGGCATTGCTACTGGAAGAAGCCGGATTCACCGACATCAACGTGCGACCCATATCGGCCCCGTTTCGTCTACCGACCGGCAAGGACTACCTCGAATTTGTGCGCACCTCCGCGTCGCCCATCATCGAGATGCTGAAAACCCTTTCGGTCAGTGCGCAAACCGCAGCATGGGATGACATGGCGCGTCAACTGGACAGTTACTCCACAACACAGGGATGGGAGGGACCCAACGAACTGCTACTGTGTTCTGCGGCGGTGCCGGTGGATCAACGCGCGGACACTCAGCCTACGACGACTTCGCTGATTTGAATGACCGGTGAGATGTCGGTGTAGTTCGGGATGTCTCCCATAATCTCGTTCACATGCGGGCCAAATCCGCTCTGGAACGCCTCCACCGATTCACAAAACAAGTGGCCCGCCGCGATGTGACCAGGTGGCTGCCCGGGCGCACCACCGGCAATGCCCTTGTCAACCGTGTACGACTTCAAGCTGCTACCCATTTTTTCCTTGACCATGGGCATGTGCTTGTCGCGGTAGTAATCGTGGTTGAAATGCGTTCCGGCGGTGTTCGGATACATGACGCTGACCTTGACCATTTCTGCTCTCCTGCCTGGTTGATGGGAGACTGATACTGCACCAAATACCCTCTCCGGACAAGCAAGGGAAAACCAGAATAATGGGGCTCAGAGATTCAGCATTTCCTTGAATCGTTGCAGGACATCGAGGTCAATCGTACGCACCGCACTGCTATCCTGAAACTCGTCATACATCCAGTCGCCCTGCACTTGCGACACGCCGGCAGGGTGCGCTGCCTGGCTAGGCGCTTTCCCGTTCAATGCCACCCGCATGAAGTCGATCCAGATGGGCAACGCCAGGGTCGCCCCAAACTCGCGTCCGCCCAAAGACTGGGGCTCGTCATAGCCCATCCAGGCCACGGCGGTGGTGGACCCGCTGTAGCCCGCAAACCAGCCATCGAAAGCCTCACTGCTGGTTCCTGTTTTGCCCGCCAGGTCCTGGCGCGCCAGCTTTTGTGTCGCCGCTGCGCCGGTACCCGAGACGGTTACTTCGTGCAGCATGCTGCTGGTGACAAAGGCGTTGCGCGCATCCAGTACGCGATCACTCTCTTGCCCTGTCACCACCGGCTTGGCTTCAAAAAGTACGCCGTCACGCGCATCCACGACTTTCTGAACCAGATAGGGGTTGATCCTGAATCCGCCGTTGGCAAACACCGAATACGCACCCGCCATTTGCAGCGGAGTCACCGAGCCGGTGCCCAGCGACAGGGTGTAGTTGACCGGTTGCTTGGCTGCATCAAAACCAAAACGCGGCAGGAAGTCGTGCGCATACTGGGGCGTGATGGCGCGCAGCAGGCGCACGGCAGCCACATTCTTGGACTGGGCCAGCGCGGTGCGCAGGGTAATGGCGCCGTCGTAGACATCGTCATCGTTCTGCGGTGTCCAGGGCTGGCCCCCGGTTTCCGCACCCGTCAGGGTCAGCGGCGCATCGTTGACCAGGGTAGCCGGTGAAAAACCTTTTTCCAGCGCGGCTGAATAGATAAAGGGCTTCATGGCCGAGCCGGGTTGCCGCCAAGCCTGGGTCACGTGGTTGAACTGGCTGGCGTTGAAATCAAATCCACCCACCAGGGCGCGGTAAGCTCCGGTCTGGTTATTGAGCGCCACAAAGCCCGCCCCCACATTGGGCAATTGGGTGATGCTCCAACGGCCTTTGCTGTCTTGCACCACGCGAATCACCGAGCCGGGCTTGAGCTTGAGCGCCGCGGGCGCTTTGGACGCTAACGCCGCGGCGGCCCAGCGCAAGCCGTCTGCACCAAGCTCAATTTCATCGCCATTGGCCAGCGCGGCGCGCAGGCTCTTGGGTGTCATGGTGAGGGCGACCGCAGACAACAGTTTGTCGCTGGCCGGGTGCTTTTGCAGGGTGGCTTCAATCAGCTTTTGCCGCTCCACCGGGTTATGGGGCAGTGCCACGAAGGCTTCGGCGCCGCGATAGCCGTGGCGCTGGTCGTAGGCCAGCACATTGCGCCGCACGGCGTCATACGCGGCTTCCTGCTCCGCCTGGACCAGTGTCGTCGTGACGCTGATACCCCTGGTGTAGGTCTCTTCCTTGAACTGGGCGTACATGGCTTGCCGCACCATTTCGGCAACATACTGGGCATGGTTGCTGAACGTTTGCCCCTCGGGGCGTACCTTGATATCTTCCTGCAGCGCCTGTTTGAGTTGCGCGTCGTTGATGTAGCCGAGTTCGCGCATGCGTTTGAGCACCAGGTGCTGGCGCGCTGCCGCGCGCTTGGGGTTGGCTACCGGGTTGACCGTGCTGGGTGCCTGCGGCAAGCCTGCCAGCATGGCAGCCTGTGCAATCGTCACATCCTTCAGGGATTTTCCAAAGTACACACGG
>JBBRYR010000041.1:0-31532 GCA_038237415.1 Burkholderiales bacterium | reverse complement strand
GGCGCAATGTCTTCGTTGCAATCAGCCAGCGCGGTCAGGACCTCGCGCGCACTGTTGAAACTGCGCGTTGGCAGGTTCTCGCGCAAGAGCGCCTTTTCCAGCACGAAGCGGATAGACTGGTCATCATCTACGATCCAAATCGGCTTCATATTTTTGGCACCTCAGGTCTACGAACAAAAAAACATTACGGCAACGGAATCAATATCTTGAAATCCGTGCAGCCTGGCACACTGTCGCACTCGATCAAACCGTGGTGCTGCTGAACAAAAGTCTGCGCCAATGTCAGCCCCAGCCCGGAGCCGCCTTCCCTGCCCGACACCAGCGGATAGAAAATGCGGTCCTTGATCGAATCTGGCACACCAGGTCCGTTATCGATGACATGCAATTCCAATGCCAACCGGTAGCGCTGTTTGCCGAAAGTTATTTGCCGGGTCACGCGGGTACGAAATGTCAGTAGCGCATCCCCTGCCGCAATGCGCTCAGACAGCGCCTGACAGGCATTGTGAGCAATGTTCAACACCGTCTGAATCAACTGCTCGTGATCACCCCGAAACTCGGGGATGGAGGTGTCGTAGTCCCGAACTACACGCAAACCCTTGGGGAACTCGGCCAATATGAGAGAACGAACCCGCTCGCACACCTCATGAATATTGACATCGCCCACCATGTGCGGGCGCCGATGAGGCGCCAACAAACGATCCACCAGACTCTGCAGCCGATCGGCTTCATGGATGATGACCTGGGTGTATTCGGTCAGCTCGGGTGACTCCATTTCCATTTCCAGCAACTGTGCAGCACCCCGAATGCCGCCAAGCGGATTCTTGATTTCATGCGCCAGATTCCGGATGAGCTCCTTGTTGGTTTGCGCCTGCTCGGCCAGCCGCTCTTCACGGTCCTGTCGGGTCTGCTGCTCCAAGGGGATCATCTCAACAATGATCTCTTCTATGGGCTCGGTGCGGGTGATGATGACGTGTACCGGCAAGGGTTCTTGCCCCAGGCGCTTGAGCCACGCGTCGTAACGGAGGGCCGCAAATTCGTTTTCGCTCGCGCCTTCGAGCGCACTTTGCAGTTGCGACGGTTCCGTGAAAACCTCGAAAAAGGAAGATCCCACGATCATGCGCCGCGAGGTTCCCAAGGCATCCTCAAGAGCAGAGTTGGAAAACAACACCGACGCATCGGATTTCACCACCGCAACCAGCGTGGCTAACAGGTCAAACGGCGAGAACCTGGCTGACGCGTCCAAGCGGGTTATTTCGCTGCAGAAGCGCCTGAACCAGAAGGCACCCGGCCCAGCTCACGCCGGATGCCTGCGATATCGCTCTCGTTGCGGCTGATATTGGCCTTGAGCTCCGCAATTCGGTCCACATACTTCTGGTTATTACGGTGCTCGGGGCCCAGCTTTTCTGGTTCGCCATTGTTGTATTCCTTGATCAGCTCAGCCTGGCGCGCCTCGGCTTTTTTCAACTCGGAATCCAGAATCATGCGGGCATCAGAATCTTTGGCGCGCTGATCGCCTGAGTCGATGCGCTGGCCAGGCTGTGATGCAGCTGGAGCACGCGCAGCCGTTGCAGGGTTGGGGCGCTGGGATTGCACGACCGTTACGTTGCCGCCACTGATGGGCTTGCAGCCCTGTGCCCTTGGATCTTGCAGCGTGTTGGTATAGACGTTGTTGTCGCATTTGTAAATGCGCTCTTCTGCCCAACTGCAAGTAGCAACCAGCGAAGCAATAACGGAGATCAGATATATCGTTTTCATTCGGTGTCCACGCATCAAAGTGCAAGGGCTGTCAGGCCAGTATGCGCCAAAATTGGCCAGATCATAAAGCGCCCGGCGGCTCAAGATTTCATTGGACTTCAATTGAGCAAATAGGTTGCAAAAAAAAGGACGGCTTTCGCCGTCCCTATTAACTCACTGTCTGGCTGCCAAATTGGCAGCAAGTGTTACAGGGAGTAATACATGTCAAATTCGATGGGGTGCGTAGCCATGCGCAAACGCGTCACTTCACCCATCTTCAGCTCAATATATGCGTCAATCATGCTGTCGCTGAACACGCCGCCCTTGGTCAGGAAACCACGGTCTGCGTTGAGGCAGTCCAGGGCCTGGTCCAGGCTGTGACAAACGGTTGGGATCAACGCATCTTCTTCGGGTGGCAAATGGTACAGATCCTTGGTGGCTGCTTCGCCTGGGTGAATCTTGTTTTCCACACCGTCGAGACCCGCCATCATCAGGGCAGAGAAGCCCAGGTACGGATTCATCAGTGGATCGGGGAAACGCGCTTCAATGCGGCGACCTTTCGGGTTTGCCACGAATGGAATGCGAATGGAGGCCGAGCGGTTTTTAGCCGAGTAAGCCAGCTTCACCGGTGCCTCGTAGCCAGGAACCAGGCGCTTGTAGCTGTTGGTGCCTGGGTTGGTGATGGCGTTCAATGCACGTGCGTGCTTGATGATGCCACCAACGTAGTACAAGGCGAAGTCAGACAGACCAGCATAGCCGTCGCCAGCAAACAGGTTTTTGCCGTCTTTCCAGATGGATTGGTGCACGTGCATGCCGGAGCCGTTGTCGCCAACGATGGGCTTGGGCATGAAGGTCGCGGTCTTTCCATAAGCGTGCGCGACGTTTTGAACCACGTACTTGAGCATCTGGGTCCAGTCCGCGCGCTGAACCAGCGTGCTGAACTTGGTGCCAATTTCATTCTGGCCAGCGCCTGCCACTTCGTGGTGGAACACTTCAACGGGAATGCCCAGTGATTCGAGAATCAGGGACATTTCAGCGCGCATATCCTGCGTGCTGTCGACCGGTGGCACAGGGAAGTAGCCGCCCTTGACGGTAGGACGGTGGCCCTTGTTGCCGCCTTCCATTTTCTTGCCTGAATTCCAGGGTGCTTCGCCTTCGTCGATCTTGAAGAAGGTGCCGGACATGTCGGTATTCCAGCGCACGTCATCAAAAATGAAGAACTCTGGCTCAGGACCGAAGAACGCCGTGTCGCCAATACCGGATGCCTTGAGGTAGGCTTCAGCGCGCTTGGCGATGGAGCGTGGATCACGGTCGTAGGCCTTGCCGTCCGCAGGCTCGACCACGTCGCAGCTCATGAACATCGTGGTTTCTTCAAAGAAAGGATCGATGTTGGCGGTGTTTGCGTCAGGCATCAGTTGCATGTCGGAGGCTTCAATACCTTTCCAGCCGGCGATGGATGAACCGTCGAAGGCGTGGCCCGATGTGAACTTGTCTTCGTCAAAATGGGAAACAGGCACAGTCACGTGCTGCTCTTTGCCGCGGGTATCGGTGAAGCGGAAGTCAACAAACTTGACTTCATTCTCTTTCACCATTTTCATCACGTCTGCGACGGTCTTGGCCATCAAATACTCCTGTTGCACGGTTGTAAAAAAATTGCCTTGTCCACAATGCAGCTTTTGTGCCAAAAACCGAATTGCAGATTATTTTGATAAAGCGCTCTATTTTGCCCTGAGATTTACGGTTTTTTCGCTGCCTATGTCAAAGACATGCGACGGCTTTCCACTCAGCAAGCCGCCCATCAGAGCAAATGCACCATTATTGGACCCCCAATTACCGCACTCAGTTGGTGCAAAATTATTCACGCACCAATTCAGGGCCAAGGCGGGCATTCAATCTCAATAAGCCAGCCCGCATTGCTTCATAGGCTGCTCCAGCCGCCACAGGTTCTCCCTTGACCCCCAATTCGATGTGGCGCCCATATTCGGCGTGATCCACACTCGGCAAACTGAATACCTTCACCGCATGTGTGCTCTCAATTTCCTCCATAAGTGGGGTGAGCGCCGCTTCCATGGCACCAAACACGATCACGGACCGTTCAATCCAGGCGTTTTGGGTAAACAAATGCGGGTAGTGCGTGTCCAGCACCCATTCAATCATGGGCCATGCCATCACGGGGAAACCGGGTACAAAGTGAACGCGGCCATTCCCGGCGCCGGCACAGCTAAAGCCCGCAATTTTGTTGAACGGGTTGGGAATGATCTGTGCGCCCACTGGAAACATGCCCATGTTGAGCCGGTGCGCGTTGTCGCTGCGATCAGGTTCATAGGGCACACCTTGCTCCCGTGCCAGATCCTGCATACGTTCGCGAATCAGCGCTTCAGCTTGCGGATGCAGCGCCAGCTCCAGACCCAAGGCCCTTGCAGCGCACTGGCGCGTGTGGTCGTCCGGCGTGGCACCGATGCCACCGGTCGAAAAGAGCACGTCACCGGATTCAAACGCACGCTTCAATGTTTCGGTAATGCGATCGGGATCGTCACCCACGTAGTGGGCGTAATCCAGTTGCAGTCCGCGCGCCTTCAGCAACGCGATGACTTTGGGCAGATGCTTGTCTGCCCGCTTGCCGGAAAGAATCTCGTCTCCAACAATGATCAGTCCAAAGCGGACTGCGGGTTCAGGGGATAGGGTTTGGTCCAGAGGCTTGATCATCCGGCAATGCTAACGCGTCAGGTGGCGCGGCCGCAACATTTGCCATAGCAGTCGACTCAGCCCGAAGGGATTGCAGGGCATACAGGCTGAAGTGCGCAAACCAGAGCGACGAGAACGCAAACACCAGCGTGTAGATCCAGATCGCCACCGGCACCAGAATCACGAACATGGAGGCAAACAGTACGCCCGAAGCCCACACAATGCTGGGCGCAGCCCCCAAAAAACCGGTGATTACGCCAATACCCAACAGCCAGCCGCGGTGGCGGCGAAAGATCTCGCGACGCTCGTCTTTGCTGGCGTGCTCTGCCAGCGCATCAAAAGCCATTACACGGTAAGTGAGCCAGCCCCAAATGAGGGGAGGCAAAATCATGATCAACGGGGGCACCAGCCAAAGAGGCGTGGATAGGACCAGGGCAACGAGGGCCAGCAAGGTCGATCCAAGTGTCCAGACAATACTCAGCAACATCGAACCACCACGTTTGCGCTCAAGCTTCGGAAAACGGTTTCGCGCCACCAGGAAAACCAGCGCGGGCGTCATCATGACCGCCACAGCGAGCAACGAGACCACCACCAGGACAGGTGTTACCGCAAAGATCACGATCAGTGGCCCCGCTACGACCTTGACCTTGCCAGCGCCTATGCCCTCCAGCCAGTTCCACACATTGTTGAATACGGTGGAGGACTCCAGCAGGGAACTCACCCAATCCAGCACGGGATACCAATAAAAATACCCGAGACCCAGCGCCAGAACGGCCATCAAAATCAGTGGCAACAGCGACAGGAGAATCACCCGCGGGTGCAGGCAGTACGCCACTGCGCGCCAGAAAGAGTCAAGAAAAAGATTCATGGGCCAAGCATAACGCGCTGAAGCCGGAGCGGCTCTGCGTCAGGCACGGCCTGCCAGACGCTTGATTCCCTGCCACTGCTGGCTCCAGAAGCCGCGCCCATAGTCACGCCCCTGCTCCGCCTGGTCACGCACGCCGGTGGCCTCAAAGCGCTGCTCAAAATTCGCGGTGCCAAATAGCATGTCCCACCAAGGCAGCAATACCCCGAAATTGTGGCCTCCCAAGGTTTGCTTGCCCGCCGACTCGTGTCCGATGCCAATTGCATGGTGCAGTCGATGAAAGCGCGGACTGACCCATAGGCGCTCACCGACGCGGCCAAACCAGAGGCGAAGATTGGCATGCTGAAAACTCTCGCTGAGCTGGGTGAACGCAACGATGGCCACAAACTGCCCCGGGGCAATGCCAATCAGCTGCGCCAGAACGACCATTAACGTATCGCGCAGCACGTCGTCCAGCAAGTGGTTGCGGTTGTCGCTCCACATCGTCATTTGGCGCTGGGCGTGGTGCAAGGAATGCAGGCTCCACCACCACTCGAACTGGTGTTGACTGCGGTGCAGCCAGTAGTTGAAAAAATCCAGCGCAACCAGGTACATCAACAGGCTGACGACCGGTTGATCGGTCACACCCGGCCACACGGCATCAAGGTGGAAGGTTTCCCATCCGGCCACCCGCAAGTTCCCAAACAGCTGGTCAAACAGCGGACTGAGCGTGAAAAAAAGCACCAGCCTGAACAGCCCCAGCCGGTGAATCACGGTGTAGACCATGTCGGTGCGAATGGTGGCCGAGTCGACAACCGCCTCTACCGGTCGCCAGCGTTGCAGTGGCCCGATCACCGCAATCAACACGAGCAGTTGCAACAGGCCTACCAACAGCCAGCCCGTGGCCGCATAGCCATCATCCAGCAGACTGGCCATGCCAAAGAAGAACATGAGCGGCTGCACCAGCGCTTCAAAAAGCCACGCCTGCGCCGAAGAAAAGGCGTTGGCAAACGCGTCGAAAAATGAATTCACAGCGGACCCGACATCATTGGGGACGCCAGCTATTGACCGTGCGCCGCAATCCAGCTTTTATACGCTGGATGCTCACGCAAGGTCTGGAAACAGAAACCTTTGGCCTTGAGGCCGACAATCAAGGGCTCCAGTACGGCGGGTGCCCAAGGGTCTTTGCGCGACCAGATGCCAAGGTGTGCCATCAGGATGTCACCAGGGCGGATATCCCGCAACGCCTTGCCCAGCAAGGCGTCATTGCTGAATTTCTCGCTGGGCAGCTCATCCCCCAAAAACCCGGCAGGGGCCCATCCCACATGCGCATAGCCGCAAGCCTTCGCTGCGGCCAGCAAGCGTGGCGAAGTCTTGCCGCCAGGCGCACGAAACATGGGCAACGTCTTCTTGCCGGTGAAGTCCTGAAGGCGCTGCGCGGCATGGTCGATCTGACCGCAGTATTTGGCCGCATCCCAGGTGAATTCACGCCCTTCAAACGCACCCGATGTGGGGCGAATGCGAAACCGGGGCTCTACGCCGGGCAGATCACCACGCCAATATGCATGATCATAGGTATGGGAGGCAAATTCGTGCCCTTCGGCGGCCCGTGCTTTCCACCAGGGAGCCCAGTAGTTCCCAAGGCTGCCGTCACCCTCCTTGGTGCGCTCATTGGCCGCAAAGAAGGTGACCTTGACGTTCTGGCGGTTGAGCACCTCGGCCACCAGTGGCGCAATCTCCATATGGCCTGTGTCCAGCGTCAGATACAACGGCTTTTCACAAGACTTCTGTGCACTAGCCCCCGTGGATGCTGCGCAAGCAGCTATGAAAATAATAGCAAGCTGCAACGACTGGCGAGAAGCCATCACGCTACCCTTAGTCACGTTATTGACGCGGCGCATGGTCCAGCGTCCAGACGCCATGGGGAGATTTTCCAACCTTGATCTGGCGCACTACCTGCCGCGTCCGGGTATCAATCACGGTGAGTTTGCCGGCCCAGCGTGACGCCACGTAAATGAATTGACCATCGGGAGACACATCCATGTCATCCGGTCCGCTGGGTGCGTCAAAGGTATCCACCACCTTCATGGCCAGGTAATCGATTTTGCTGATGGTGTTGGCCACCCGGTTGCTCACGAACACATGGCGCTTGTCACCGGCGGCGCGAAACGAATGCGCGCCCTTGCCGGTTTTCAGCAGTTGCAGCAACTTCGGCTTGGCTCCGGTCACGTCATACACTTCCACGCCATCGCCCCCGGTCAGGCCTACGAGTAGCAATTTGTCGTCGGGTGTACCAAAAACATCGGCAGGCATGGGCCCGGTAGGACTGCGCCATTTGATGGTTTGGGTCGGCAAATCAATGGCCACCAGTTCATCGCTGTCCTGCATCGTGCTGTAAATGGTGGTGCTGCTGCTGTCAATCCAGAGGTGGCTTGGCGTCTTGCCCGTGGGCACGCGCTTGGCCAGGATCAACTCGGAACCGTCCCAGTGGTAAATGTCCACATGATTCAGACGATTCGCAGCGGTCACAAACCATTTCATGTCAGGAGAAAAACGCAGCTGGTAGGGATCAACGATGCCGCGGACAACACGCTGAACTTCAGCGGTCTTGGGGTCGATAAAGGTCAGTGAATCACTCAAGGCATTGGCAACGATGATGGACTTCTGGTCTGGAGAGAGGTACAGGTGGTGCGGCTCCTTGCCGGTAGCAATACGCCGGATCTCTTTCCAGCTCACAGGGTCGATCACGCTCACGTTGGCGTCAAGGGAGTTGAGTACAAAAACCGGCTTCGCCTGGGCCAAAACCACGGAAGGAGCGGCCAACGTGGCCCCCACTGCAGCCAGCAGGGCAATTCGGGTCAGCGACCGGTTCACGGAGCGCATCAAAAAAGCAGTTAGAGAGGCAATAGTCGTCACAGCAAGTCACTTTACGGGTAGGACACGAGTTTAGTCGCCAACCCCGTATTTTCCCTTAGTTGGAAGCCGATTGTCTGACTTGGCTCAAGTCAGACACTCACAAGTCACAGCACGCCGCCTCGAAGGGTCAGACTGATGCCTTGACCTGCAGTTTTTCCAGATCTTCTTCCCTCAGCCAGCGCCACTGCCCTGGCGCCAGGTCATCGGGTAACTCCAACGCACCCATTTTTGACCGGTGCAAGCCCTCCACGCGGTTGCCAACGGCCGCCAGCATACGCTTGACCTGGTGGTATTTTCCCTCGGTCAGCGTCAGGCGCAGGTGCAAGGAAGCACCACTCGCGTCAACGATCTCGCAAGCGGCGGCTCGCACGGGCTTGGGGTCGTCATCCAGCACGACACCCGCCAGCAGACGCTCGACCTGCTTGTCGTCCAGAGGATGCTTGGCCGTGACTTCGTAAACCTTGGGGCTGTGCTTCTTGGGAGAGCTCATGCGGTGAATGAACTGGCCGTCATCACTCAGCAACAACAAGCCCGTGGTGTCCTGGTCGAGCCGCCCTACCGCCTGCACGCCCTGCACGGCGCTTTTTTGCGGGCGCAACCGCAGTGGAGACGGAAGCAGGGTGTAAATGCTGGGGTAAGTGGAGGGCTTTTGAGAGCATTCGGTGCCGGCGGGCTTGTGCAACATCACATAGGCCTTTTCGAAATACTCCCAGTCCACGCCCTGAACCCGAAAACGCAGACCTTCTGCTACAAATTCCATAGCTGATTGCGCACAAAGCACGGGGGCTACGGCATCTTTTGACGGATAAACCTCAACAAAACCCTGTTGAATCAGGCCGGCACACACCCTGCGTGTACCAAAACCCTGCGAATAAAGAATGTCCTGTAACTGCATGGACCGTAGTATCGCAGCCACAATCCGATAAACTGATTTCAAAGCACGTTTTCCACCTTGCCGGGGCCCCGTTATGTCAGACGATCTGGTTTTTAGTGAAGAACAGTCCGAGCTGACTCCCGTCAGGCGACTCACTCCCTGGCAGGTGCTGGTAGTGGACGACGATCCCGCAGTCCATGAGGTGACGAAGCTGGTAATGGCCGGCTTCGAGATGGACGGCCGTCTCCTGCAGTTTTCACATTGCTACAGCGCATCCGAGGCGCGCGCGAAATTGGGTGCTCCCAACGACATCGCCCTGATCCTGCTGGACGTCGTCATGGAGACGGAGCACGCGGGGCTTGATCTGGCACGCCATATTCGTGAAGACATCGGAAATGTCAATGTGCGCATCGTGTTGCGAACCGGACAGCCGGGTCAAGCGCCGGAAGAGCAGGTCATCAGAGATTACGACATCAACGATTACAAAGAGAAGACCGACCTCACCCGGCGCAAGCTGATAACCGTTTTTTATGCAGGATTGCGTGCTTACCGGGATTTGATGCGCATTGAGCATGCACGCCAGGGATTGCGCCGCTCAATTGAAGCCATCGGCCAAGTCTACGAGTCGCACACGTTGCGCAGTTTCGCTTCTGCCGTGCTGGAGCAGGTCAACTTTCTGCTGGACCTCAATGGCGAGGGTCTGTGCGCCAGCCATCTGGCAGCCTACACCGCGAGTTCGAATGGCGGCCATATCAAGGTGCTCGCGGCAACCAAGGCCTATGCCCGCCTCATGGTCGACGAAGAGGTTGCCAACCTGCCTGTCGAAGTGCAGATCGCCCTGAAGCGGACCTTGAACGAAAAAACCAGCCACCATGGCGACCAGTATTACGCTGGGTACTTTCGCACGCAGTCGGGCAGCGAGAGCACCATTTACATGTCGTTCCCCGAATCCATCAATGAAGCGGCTCGTGAACTGCTCGAGGTCTTTTCGAAAAACGTTGCGATCGCCTACGACGGCCTGCTCTTGCGTGAAGATACCGAGTGCGCCCAGAACGACACCATTGCCATTTTGGGGTGGGCCATCGAGAAGCGCGGTGGTGAACCCACCCAGGATCGGCATTTGCATCGGGTGGGTCTGATTGCAGCCTTGCTGGCAGCGCAGAGCGGGGTCAACGAGCGAGACGCGGGGCTCATCCGGGTGGCTGCAACACTGCACGATACAGGTAAGGCCCGCATACCGCACGAAATATTGACCAAACCCGGCCCATTGACTGCCGAGGAGTGGGAGACCATGAAAACCCATGCTCGCGAGGGGCACACTCTCTTGTCCCAATCCAGATCGCAGCTGCACAGGCTGGGTGCTGTGATCGCGCTGGAGCACCATGAGCGGTGGGACGGTTCCGGTTATCCGCAGAACCTCCGGGGCGAGCAAATCAGCCAGGCGGGCCGGATTGCTGCGGTCGCTGACGTACTGGATTGCCTGATCAACAGCAGCTGCTACAAGAAAGCATGGTCACTTGCAGAGGCGTTTGCGTACATGAACTCTCAATCCGGGGCGCATTTTGACCCCGAGTTAATTGCATTGCTCAATTCCAATCGGCAAGCAATAGAAAAAATGTATGCAAACTGAGACTTTTTACCGAAACCAGCCCATTGCAGTCCTCCAACCACCACTTAACCGGTGTTAGACGGTTTTAGTGCAATTACGATCAAAGCACGGTAAACTGCAATCGCTTGTGAAGCCCCGTTAGATGGCTGAGTAATCAGGGTAAATGAAATGTTTTATGCTTTTTTTGTCGGTTTGGCAGTAGGGGCGGGGCTACTCTACTGGCGCAACAAGATGGTTGCACGCGAGAGTCGGCGTATTCCAAAGGAATGGCCGCTGAAAGTGCGACCGCTCGTCAATAACCGCGAAAGACGGGTTTGGGTATGGCTTACCAAGGTCATGTTTGACCAGCAAATCCTCATAAAGCTGCCAGTCACCCGATTCACGACACCGTCCCACCAGGAAGAAGCAACCCATTGGTACAAACTGCTCAATGGCGTTTACTGCACGTTCACAGTCTGCAATACCGAGGGTCAGGTGATTGGATGTGTGGATGTGCCAGGTCCAAAAGGGTTGTCGATGGGCAACCAGACGCTCAAACATACGCTGCTGTCGCAGTGCGGCATTCGCTATTGGGTGGTAGACCCTTCCAACTTGCCCCATCTAACGCAGATTCGCACGGCATTTCTGGGCGAAGACGCGGTCAAGGGAAATGAGCGCGATCATCTTGAAAGCCGCTTCAAGGACGTCAAGGACAACCTTCAGGCGGCAGTCACCCGGCAACGGCACAACAAGAGCAGCAGCTTTACCCGGCTGGAGTCCACGCTGGGGGACACTTCGGATTTCGCAGAAAGTCGGCTTGGATCCGGCTGGGAGCAAAACTCCTTCGTCACACCGCTGGACAGCCGGTCCGCACCTCTGGGCTCCTAGTCACAAGGCAATGGGGCCGATTGCCAAGGCTAATCCACCTTGGCACCGGACGCTTTAACGATCTGCGCCCATTTTCTGGATTCTTTCTGAATATAGGCGGCGAATTCATCTGGCGTGTTGCCAATGGGATTTGCACCTTGCGCCATCAGCTTCTCCTTGACTGCCGGACTGGCCAGTGCTCTGGCGATTTCCTGCTGAAGTTTGACGACAATTTCCTTTGGTGTTCCCGCAGGAGCCAGAATGCCAAACCATGAACTGGCTTCAAAATTGGCAAGATCACCACCACTCTGGGCGATAGGTGCCACCCCTACCAAAGCAGGAGACGGCTGGCTGCTGGTTAGACCCAAAGCTCGAAGCTTGCCCGCCTTGATGAACGGAAGCGCAGACGGCAAATTGTCGAACATCAAGTCTGCCTGGCCGCCAATCAAATCCGTAAGTGCTGGCGCAGAACCCCGGTAGGGAATATGCACCATGAAGGTCTTCGTCTGCGTCTTGAACAACTCCCCCGCCAAATGAATCGAAGTGCCATTGCCGCTGGATGCCATGTTCAACTTGCCAGGATTGGCTTTGGCATAGGACACGAAGGTCCGGATGTCGGTAATCTGATTTCGGTCAGCGAACGCCGTATTCAGCACCATCACATTGGGTACCTCGGCGACCAGTGTCACCGGCGTAAA
Source organism: Burkholderiales bacterium (assembly GCA_038237415.1). Classification (GTDB taxonomy): domain Bacteria; phylum Pseudomonadota; class Gammaproteobacteria; order Burkholderiales; family Burkholderiaceae_C; genus Allorhodoferax. The sequence continues at coordinate 19,326 of JBBRYR010000041.1, read as the reverse complement.
GTCCTTGATGGGATCAAATGAAAGCTTGGGATAAAGGGCTTGATTGATGCCATGCGTCCCGACCGTCCCCATCAAAAGCGTATAGCCGTCTGCGGGCGACTTTGCCACAGCGTCTGAGCCGACGTTGCCACCTGCCCCGGGCCTGTTGTCGATGATGACGCTTTGTCCCCATGCTTTTGTCAACTCGACACCCACTGCGCGCGCAAGAATATCGGTGGTTCCACCGGCCGAGAACGGAACAACCAGCTTGATCGACTTGGCGGGATAGGTCTGCGCAGCAACAGGTAGCGTTGCGAGTCCAAGTGATGCGGCCGCCAGTAACGGCAGGCAGGTTTTCAGCTTCATCATGTCTCTTCCTTTTTTTAGATTGTGAAGTCGCGCCTTTTAAAATGAAAAAGGCCACTAACGATACATCGTTAGTGGCCTTTGCAGGGGGTAATGGTGGAGCTGGGGGGATTTGAACCCCCGTCCGCAAGCCTTCTTCGAACAGTTCTACATGTGTAGCCCTCTGATTTAAGTCTCGCCTTTTGCATCGCGCAGTGGCACGCTATGCAAAACGCCAGTAACCTATTTTCTCGACCCACCTTAAGTCACCCAAGGCAGGCCCAGCCAAATGAAGTTACCCCGCAGCCTGGACTGTGACACCTTGCGGCACCACAACCCTTGCCCAGCCTATTGGCTTGCTGTTGCGAGGCTCACGCGCAATTAAGCGGCGAGTGCGAAACGTTCGTCGTTTGCAGTTAGTTTTTTTCTGCGGTTTAACGAGGTGACAGAACCTCGACATGCCCTGCTGCGCGTCCGAACCCACGTCGAAACCAGTGCAGCCCCAAGGTACTTATTTTAGGCGTTTGCGAGCAATTGCAATAGGGCCAAGGGATAATTAATCTGCGCATGTGCGCCCCAACCCCTGATTTCGGCCTTTTCCCCCAAATATCCATAGGTCGCAGCCACCGTTTGCATACCAGCGGCAAGCCCTGCGACGATGTCACGCTCATCATCCCCTACGTACAGGCACTGTGCGGGAGCCACTCCAATCCGGCGCGCAGCCTCTAGCAACGGCGCCGGGTGGGGCTTGGCATGCGAAGTGGTATCACCGCTGACAATCACCTTCGCGCGGTCGAACAAAGGCATTGCGCGAGTCAGCGGATCCGTAAATCGGGACGCCTTGTTGGTTACTACTCCCCAAAGCAGGCGCCTCTGTTCAATCTGGGCAATCAGTTCTGCAACCCCGTCAAATGCGACAGTACGTTCGGTCATACAGCGCTCATAGTTGGAAAAAAATTCCTCGCGCATGGCTTCATACCCTGGATCATCGACTCCAACGCCAAAGGCAACGCCCAACATGCCACGGGCGCCCGCACCGGCCAAGGGCCGATAGCCTTCCAGAGGAAGCGAAGGCATTCCACGCTTCAGGCGCATTTGGTCAGCTGCGGCTCCCAGATCCGGGGCGCTATCGATTAGCGTGCCGTCCAAGTCAAACAATACCGCAGCAATATCCTGAAAAACAACCATCACCTCACCCCGCCAGGTTTTTGGGTCGCAAACATGTAATTCACCCCGGTATCCGAACCCAGGGAATAGCGTTTGGTCAGCGGGTTGTAGTCCAAACCGCGCGTGTGACGAACATCCAGATCCGAACGACGGCAATACCCCGCGAGTTCGCTTGGGCGGATCATCTTTGCGAATTCATGCGTTCCCCGGGGCACCAGATTCAACAGGTACTCTGCCCCCAATATGGCGAACAGAAAGGACTTTGTGTTTCGGTTGATCGTTGAAAAGAACACCCATCCGCCGGGCCTGACGAGGGTCGCGCATGCCTGAACCACGGACGCCGGATCGGGTACATGTTCCAGCATCTCCATGCAGGTCACCATATCAAATTGCCCCGCCGCTTCGGCGGCTAACGCTTCGGCGCTGACTTCACGGTAGTCAACACGGGGGGTTTGCGCTTCCAAAGCATGCATTTGTGCGACTTTGAGCGCTTTGGTCGATAAATCAATGCCCAGCACATTGGCGCCCTTGCGGGCCATGGAGTCTGCAAGAATTCCGCCGCCACAGCCTACATCCAGCACGCTTTGCCCCTGAAGCGGGGAAATGCCATTGATCCATTCCAGCCGCAGCGGATTGATCTGATGCAATGGGCGGAACTCGCTTTCCAGATCCCACCACCGGTGGGCCAGGTCGGAGAATTTGGCCAACTCAGCCGGATCTGCATTCAAGATTTTGTTCATGCTGCAATTATGTACACAACAAAAAACCCGCCGAAGCGGGTTTTTTGACTAGATCGGAAAACCTGACCCATTACTTGGCGCGTGTACCAACCAATTCAATTTCAACGCGGCGATTCTTTGCGCGGCCTTCTTTTGTCTTGTTGTCAGCAACTGGGTTCTTTTCGCCCTTGCCTTCAGTGTAGACACGGTTTTTCTCGATGCCCTTAGACACCAAGTAAGCCTTGACAGCTTCCGAACGGGCAATAGACAACTTCTGGTTGTAGCCATCAGTACCGACTGAGTCCGTGTGACCCACGGCAATGATCACTTCCAGGTTGATGCCCTTGACCTTGCCAACCAAATCGTCAAGCTTTGCTTTACCTTCGGTTTTCAGAACCGATTTGTCAAAGTCAAAGAATGCGTCAGCAGCGTACGTTACCTTGGCTGCAGCAGCAGGTGCGGGTACAACCACAGGTGCTGGAGCGGGAGCGGGTGCAGGTGCAGCCATTGGAGCGGGTGCAGGTGCAGCCATTGGAGCGGGTGCAGGAGCAACGATTGCACCGTCGCATCCAACAGCGGCAGTAGCTGGAGTCCAGCTTCCATCACGCCAGCATTCGCCAGCTGCGTCTTTCCAGACGTCGCCAGCGGCGCTCTTCCAGTTGTGGATTTCCTGCGCGCCAGCGAGGGTGGACAGTGCTGCAGCAGCAATAGCGATGGCTACTCGATTCAATTGTTTCATGATTTTCCCTTTGCGGAACAAACTGCAGCAGCGCTGCGGATGATTGGAAGGCACTTTACATGCTAAGCATATAAAGCGACTGAGCAATTGTGCCACAGCCAGAACGGCATCCCAGCCGGTCAGCGTAGGCAAACGCGGGCAAAAGGCCGCATTGCAACAAATTGTTGCCGCCATGCGACATCCTGTGGGCCGTAGAATCACCGGTTGTCCCAGACACAGCACAGATCACCCCATGACCCAGTTCGCCAAAGAAACCCTGCCCATCAGCCTTGAAGAGGAAATGCGGCGCAGCTACCTTGATTACGCGATGAGCGTGATTGTGGGTCGTGCCCTGCCCGATGCCCGGGATGGACTCAAGCCGGTGCACCGGCGCGTGCTGTTTGCCATGCACGAGCTGAACAACGACTGGAACCGGGCTTACAAGAAGTCCGCCCGTATCGTCGGTGATGTCATTGGTAAGTACCATCCGCACGGCGACAGCGCGGTGTATGAAACCATTGTGCGCATGGCGCAGGATTTCTCCCTGCGCCACATGCTGGTAGATGGCCAGGGCAACTTCGGGTCGGTCGACGGTGACAACGCAGCTGCGATGCGGTACACGGAAATCCGAATGTCCAAAATCGCCCACGAGTTGCTGGCTGATCTGGACAAGGAAACGGTTGATTTCGGCCCCAACTACGACGGCAGTGAGCAAGAGCCGCTAGTGATGCCAGCCCGGTTTCCCAATTTACTGGTCAACGGATCGTCCGGTATCGCCGTGGGCATGGCCACCAACATCCCCCCCCACAACCTGAACGAAGTGATCGACGGCTGCCTGCATTTGCTGCGCAACCCGGAGGCCAGTGTTGACGAGTTGATGGAAATTATCCCGGCACCGGACTTCCCCACCGCTGGCATCATTTATGGCATCAGTGGCGTAAAAGACGGCTACCGCACGGGCCGTGGCCGCGTCGTGATGCGTGCCAAATGCCACTTTGAAGACATTGACAAAGGCCAGCGCCAGTCCATCATCGTCGACGAGCTGCCCTACCAGTGCAACAAGAAGACGCTGCAGGAGCGCATGGCCGAGCTGGTCCACGAGAAGAAGATCGAAGGCATCAGCCACATCCAGGACGAGTCCGACAAGTCCGGCATGCGCCTGGTGATTGAGCTCAAACGCGGCGAAGTGCCAGAGGTGGTGCTGAACAACCTGTACAAGCAAACCCAGCTGCAAGACACGTTTGGCATGAACATGGTGGCATTGGTCAACGGCCAGCCCAAGTTGTGCAACCTGAAGGACCTGATCGAGGTGTTTCTGGAGCACCGGCGCGAGGTTGTCACCCGCCGCACCATCTACAACCTGCGCAAAGCCCGCGAACGCGGCCATGTGCTGGAAGGCCTGGCTGTGGCGCTCGCCAACATTGACGATTTCATCGCCTTGATCCGCAACGCGCCTACACCGCCCGTGGCGAAGGCCGAATTGATGAGCCGTCCGTGGGACAGCAAGTTGGTGCGCGAAATGCTCACCCGTACCCGCACCGATGGTGGCGTTATCAATGCAGATGATTACCGGCCCGATGGCCTGGAAAAAGAATTCGGCATGGGCGCTGATGGTTTGTACCGCCTGTCGGAAACCCAGGCCCAGGAAATTCTGCAAATGCGTCTGCAACGCCTGACCGGGCTGGAGCAGGACAAGATCGTTGCTGAATACAAAGAAGTAATGGGCGAGATCGAAGACTTTCTGGATATTTTGTCCAAGCCCGAGCGCGTGTCCACCATCATTAGCGAAGAGCTCACGGCCGTCAAAATCGAATTTGGTCAAACCAAGGTCGGCGCACGCCGCAGCCTGGTGGAGTACAGCTCCCATGACCTGAGCACGGAAGATCTGATCACGCCCACTGACATGGTGGTGACGCTCAGCCATAGCGGCTACATCAAGAGCCAGCCGCTCAGTGAGTACCGGGCGCAAAAGCGCGGCGGGCGCGGCAAGCAGGCCACGGCGACCAAAGAAGACGATTGGGTAGACCAGCTCTTCATTGCCAACACCCACGACTACATCCTGTGCTTCTCCAACCGCGGACGTCTGTACTGGCTCAAGGTGTGGGAAGTGCCGCAGGGTTCGCGCGGATCGCGCGGCCGCCCGATTGTCAATATGTTCCCATTGCAGGAAGGCGAAAAAATCAACGTGGTGCTGCCACTGACCGGCGAGAAGCGCAGCTTCCCCGCCGACCAGTATGTGTTCATGGCAACCAGCATGGGCACTGTCAAGAAGACAGCATTGGACGAATTCAACAACCCGCGCAAAGGCGGCATCATTGCCGTGAATCTGGATGACGGCGACTACCTGGTTGGTGCAGCCCTCACCGACGGGCAGCATGACGTCATGCTCTTCAGCGATGGCGGCAAGGCCGTTCGCTTTGACGAAAACGACGTGCGTCCCCTGGGCCGCAATGCCCGCGGTGTGCGCGGCATGATGCTGGAAGATGGCCAGGGCGTGATTGCCATGCTGGTGGCCGAAGACGAGCAGCAAAGCGTATTGACGGCCACGCGCAATGGCTTCGGCAAACGCACGAGCATCACGGAATACACCCGCCACGGACGTGGCACCAAGGGCATGATCGCCATCCAGCAGAGCGAGCGCAATGGCAAGGTTGTGGCCGCCACGCTGGTCCATGCGGACGACGAGATCATGCTGATTACCGACAAGGGCGTGCTGGTGCGCACCCGGGTCAGCGAGATCCGCGAACTGGGCCGCGCCACACAGGGTGTGACCCTGATCGGCTTGGACGAAGGCTCCAAACTCAGTGGACTGCAGCGCATTGTGGAAAACGATGCCAATCCGACGGTTGACGAGAACCCTGACGAGGACACCGGCGAAACCGGGGGCGAAACCGAAAATCCTTGATTGCTATATTTTTGATAGCTGCTCACGCATAATCGGCGGGGGCTAGACCCCTATTTGATTAAGAATTACCGTGATGCAACGCCCTTTTAATTTTTCGGCAGGCCCCGCCACTATTGCTCCGGAAGTGCTGACCCAGGCCGCGTCAGAGATGCTGGACTGGCCGGACGCAAGCGGCCGCCATTGCGGCATGGGCGTCATGGAGATGAGCCACCGCGGGAAAGAATTCCTGTCCATTTATGAACAGACCGAGTCCGATCTGCGCGGGTTGCTGGCGATCCCGGCGCATTTCAAAATTCTGTTCATGCAGGGCGGCGGTCTGGCAGAAAACGCCATCGTCCCGCTGAACCTGAGCCGCCTGCGCACAGCCGATGGTGCAACCGGCGCTGCGGATTTTGTCGTGACCGGCAGCTGGAGCGACAAGTCCCAGAAAGAAGCCCGCAAGTACTGCGAGGTCAACATTGCGGCCAGCAATGCGGACGATGGCTATACCCGCATACCGGCAGCGTCCGACTGGCAGCTGACCGACAAGGCCAGCTACCTGCATATCTGCACCAATGAAACCATCAACGGTGTGGAATTTCACACCCTGCCCGACCTGCGTGCCATGGGGTCCAAGGCGGAGCTGGTGATTGATTTTTCTTCCCACGTTGCCTCCAGGCCAGTCGACTGGACCCGCGTGGGTCTGGCTTTCGGTGGTGCCCAGAAAAACCTGGGGCCTGCCGGGCTGACCCTGGTCGTGGTGCGTGAAGACCTGCTGGGCCATGCCATGCGCGTGTGCCCCAGCGCGTTTGACTACAAAACCGTAGCGGACAACCAGTCCATGTACAACACGCCACCCACCTATGCCATCTACATGGCAGGGCTGATTTTTCAGTGGCTCAAGCGCCAGGGCGGCATCGCGGCCATGGAGGCGCGCAATATCGCCAAGGCGAAACTGCTGTACGAAGCCATTGATGGATCAGGGTTCTACTTCAACAAGGTCCAGCCCGATTGCCGTTCGCGCATGAATGTGCCCTTCTTTTTGCGCGACGAATCGCGCAACGACGCCTTTCTGGCGGGTGCCAAAACGGCGGGGCTACTGCAAATCAAGGGCCACAAATCGGTGGGAGGCATGCGCGCCAGCATCTACAACGCGATGCCCCTGGAAGGCGTGCAGGCGCTGGTGAACTACATGCAAGAATTTGAGCGTACCAATGGCTGACAGTTCCATGGCTAAAACACTCCCCGAACTCCGCATCCGGATTGACGCCGTCGATCTGGAACTGCTGGCCCTGCTCAACCAGCGCGCAGCACTGGCGCATGAAGTGGGCGAAATCAAGCGCGTCGAAGGCTCGGCGGTGTTTCGTCCGGAGCGCGAAGCACAGGTCATCGGAAGCTTGCAGCAAGCCAACCCCGGTCCGCTGAAGAACAGCAGCGTGGCCATGATCTGGCGTGAAGTCATGTCGGCTTGCCGCGCACTGGAAGCACCGCAGCGGGTGGCCTACCTGGGCCCTTCCGGCACGTTCAGTGAAGAAGCCGCGCTGCGATTTTTTGGCTCCAGCATCCAGCACATTCCGTGCGGCAATTTCGACGAGGTCTTCCATGCAGCCACTGCAGGCTCCGCCGAGTTTGGCGTGATTCCCGTAGAAAACAGCACCGAGGGCGTGGTTACGCGTTCACTGGATCTGTTGCTGCACTCGCCCCTGCACATCGTGGGGGAAATCAGCCTGCTGGTGCGCCATAACCTGCTGCGTACCACGCCTTCCCTGGAGGGAATTCAGGTGGTTCTGGCCCACCCACAGGCCCTTGCCCAGTGCCAGCAATGGCTCAACACCCATTTACCGGATGCCGAGCGACGCGCCGTTTCCAGCAACGCCGAGGGCGCACGCCTGGCCGCCGAAAACCCGGCATGGGTCGGCATTGCCAGCGAACGGGCGGCCTCCGAGTTTGGCTTGCATATAGCGGCCCTCGCGATTCAGGATGAGGCCTTCAACCGCACCCGTTTCGTCGTGGTGTGTCTGCCCAGCACCATGCCAGCACCAGAGGCAACCGGCAAGGATTGCACCAGCCTGGTGGTATCGGTACCCAACCGTCCCGGAGCCGTCCATGACATGCTGGTGCCGCTCAAAAAGCACGGCGTATCCATGACGCGCTTTGAGTCGCGTCCGGCCCGCTCGGGCCAGTGGGACTACTATTTTTATATTGATCTGCAGGGCCATCCCTCGCAGCCCCACGTGGCGGCGGCGTTGAAGGACTTGCAGGGTCTGTGCGCTTTTTACAAAGTGCTGGGCACTTACCCCTTGGCCGACTGATGCAGACTCCTCCAGGAACCCCTATGTTTGAACAACTTGGCTTGATCGGATGCGGTTTGATGGGAGGCTCGTTTGCACTGGCCCTCAAGCGCGCGGGTCTGGTCAAACGTGTTGTGGGGTACAGCAAGTCACCCAGCACCACCGAGCGAGCCCGGCTGATGGGTGTGATCGATGTCGAGGCACCATCGGCGCTGTTGGCCGTATCGGGTGCCGACATTGTGTTGATTGCCGTGCCGGTGGCGGCGACCGAGGCCACCTTCAAGGCTATCAAGCATCTGGTCACCCCCAACATGCTGGTCATGGATGTGGGATCCACCAAACGTGACGTGATTGACGCGGGACGCCGTGCCCTGCGCGAGCAGATCGGGTCCTTTGTCCCTGCGCACCCCATCACCGGCAAAGAGGTCTCGGGTGTCGAGAATGCAGACCCCGACCTGTACGCGGGTCGCCAGGTTATCCTCACACCGATTGAACGCACCCTGACCGTGCAGTTGCAAAAAGCCATGGACGTGTGGACCGCGCTGGGATGCCGGGTACTGAAAATGTCACCCGAGCAGCATGACGCTGCGTTTGCTGCCGTGAGCCACCTGCCCCACCTCATTGCGTTCGCCTTGATGAATGCCATCTCGGGCCAGCCTCAGGGCAAGGACTATCTCTCGCTGGCCGGCCCCGGCTTCAGGGACTTCACCCGCATTGCCGCCAGCGACCCCAAAGTATGGCGGGACATACTGGCTTCCAACCGGGAAGAACTGCTGGCGCAGTCCAAGATCTTTCAACGCAACCTGCACGCGTTGGAGTTGATGATTTCCAGTGGCAACACGGAAGCTCTGGAGGGCCTCATTGAGCAAGCCAGTAACACCCGCGGAAACTGGAGCATGACCTCCAAGATCAACAAGTAATGTTCTCCACTGAATTTCTGGATATTCCCGCACTGGCCAGTGCATCAGGAACCGTTGTCCTGCCAGGCTCCAAAAGCATCTCCAACCGGGTTTTGCTGCTGGCCGCGCTGAGCGAGGGCACCACGTCCATCCACGATGTGCTGGATTCGGATGACACCCGCGTCATGCTGGAGGCCTTACAGACGCTGGGCTGTGGATTGCGCCGGGAAGGCAGCGTCCTTCACATGGACGGTTTGGGCGGCAAACTGGGTTCCGCGCAGGCGAAGCTGTTTTTGGGCAATGCGGGTACCGCCATGCGCCCGCTGACGGCTGCACTCGCGGTTCTTGGTGGCGACTTTGAAATGAGCGGAGTGCCCCGCATGCACGAGCGCCCCATTGGCGACCTGGTGGACGCCCTGCGCCAATTGGGATGTCGCATCGACTACCTGGGCCACGAAGGCTTTCCACCCCTGCATATCGGCATGCCGGTGCTCATGGTTCAAGAGCCCATTCGGGTCCGGGGTGATGTATCCAGCCAGTTCCTGACCGCCTTGCTGATGTCGCTGCCTTTGGTGGCGAAGCAAGATATCGTGATCGAGGTGGTGGGCGAATTGATTTCGCGACCCTACATAGAAATCACCCTGAACCTGTTGGCACGCTTCGGCGTACACGTACGGCGGGACGGCTGGCAGCGATTCACGATTCCTGCGGGCTGTCGCCTGCGTTCGCCAGGTGCCATTCACGTCGAAGCCGACGCCTCATCTGCTAGCTATTTCATAGCGCTTGGCGCAATAGCGACGGGGGCTAGTGGCCTGGACTTGGGGTTTTGCCAAAAAAGTATAAGAATTCAAGGCGTGGGCGCGGACTCGATCCAGGGCGACATCCGGTTCATGGACGCTGCGCAGCAAATGGGCGCACATATTGAGAGTGGTCCCAACTGGCTGGAAATCTCGCGTGGAGTCTGGCCGCTCAAAGCCATTGACCTGGACTGCAACCACATTCCCGATGCCGCCATGACACTGGCCGTGATGGCGCTGTACGCCGACGGCACGACGACCCTGCGCAACATCGCCAGCTGGCGTGTCAAGGAAACCGATCGCATCGCGGCCATGACGATCGAGCTGCGCAAGCTGGGGGCCTCCGTCGTCGAGGGGGCCGACTTCATCCAGGTCACGCCGCCCGCCGCGCCAGCTGACTGGCGCGCTGCCAGCATCCACACCTACGATGACCACCGGGTTGCCATGTGCTTCTCACTGGCCGCATTCAATCCGGCCGGCTTGCCGGTGCGCATAGAAGACCCCAAATGCGTTGCGAAAACGTTCCCGGACTACTTTGAGGCCCTTTTTTCGGTTGCGCAGACGCCAGACCAGGCGATTCCCGTGATCTGTGTGGACGGCCCCACCGCGTCAGGCAAAGGCACGCTGGCCGTGGTGCTGGCACACAAATTGGGCTACCACTTTCTGGATTCGGGCTCGCTGTACCGCATCACCGCGCTGGCCGCGCTGCGCGCCGGACTCGGGCTGGATTCCACCAGCGAAGCAGAGATCGCCAAGATGGTGAAGCAACTGCACATCCAGTTCACCAACGGTCGGGTACTGCTGAACGGTGACGACGTGAGCGACACCATCCGGACCGAAGAAGCCGGCATGAACGCCTCCAAAGTGTCCACCCTTCCGTGCGTTCGGGATGCCCTGATTGACCTGCAGCACAGCTTTCGTCAATTGCCTGGACTGGTCGCAGACGGACGCGACATGGGCACGGTGATCTTTCCGCAGGCGGCCCTAAAGGTCTTCCTCACAGCAAGTGCCGGGCGCCGCGCTGAGCGTCGCTATAAACAGTTGATTTCAAAGGGGATTTCCGCTACACTCGACAGTCTTCGCGCTGATCTGGAAGCACGTGACGCTAGGGACTCATCCCGGGCGGTTGCACCTCTCAAGCCAGCAGAAGATGCCCAGTTGCTGGACAACTCGGATTTGACGGTTGAAAAATCGGTCGATCTGGTGTTGAGCTGGTGGCAAAGCAAACAGCCTTTTCGAACCGTTTGAACGGGCTGGTCGGTCCACACACCCCCTCTCGCGCAGCAGCGCATCGGTTGTGTGGTTCAACAACTTAACCCCGCGACCCCTGTCGCAAAAAAAAATGTCTGAATCTTTCGCAGAACTATTTGAAGAGTCGCAAAAGCGCTCTGAAACCCGCATTGGTGAAGTCGTTACCGCTGAAGTCGTGCGCATTGAGCACAACTTTGTTGTGGTTAACGCCGGCCTGAAGTCGGAAGCCTACGTTCCCCTCTCCGAATTCAAGAGCGACAAGGGTGACCTCGAAGTTCAAGTCGGTGAATTCGTTTCTGTCGCCATCGTGGCCATGGAAAACGGCTACGGTGACACCATCGTCAGCCGCGATACCGCCAAGCGTCTCGCTTCGTGGATGTCCCTCGAAAAATCTCTCGAATCCGGCGAGTTTGTCACGGGTACCACCAGCGGCAAGGTCAAGGGTGGCCTGACCGTTCTGGTCAATGGCATCCGCGCATTCCTGCCAGGTTCGCTCGTCGACACACGTCCTACCAAGGATCTGTCTCCGTACGAAAACAAGACCATGGAATTCAAGGTCATCAAGCTCGATCGCAAGCGCAACAACGTTGTGCTGTCACGCCGTGCTGTGGTGGAAGCCTCCATGGGCGAAGAGCGCGCAAAACTGATGCAGACCCTCAAAGAAGGTTCTGTGGTTCAGGGCGTGGTCAAGAACATCACCGAATACGGTGCATTCGTGGACTTGGGCGGCATCGACGGTCTGCTGCACATCACCGACATGGCATGGCGTCGTGTGCGTCACCCATCCGAAGTGGTGACTGCTGGTCAGGAAATCACCGCCAAGATCCTGAAATTTGACACCGAGAAAAACCGCGTGTCTCTGGGTCTGAAGCAAATGGGTGATGATCCATGGATGGGCGTGAACCGCCGTTACCCACAAGGTACGCGCATGTTCGGCAAGATCACCAACATCGCCGACTACGGCGCATTTGTGGAACTCGAACCCGGAATCGAAGGCTTGGTGCACGTCTCTGAGATGGACTGGACCAACAAGAACGTTGCGCCTTCGAAAATCGTTGCCCTGGGCGACGAAGTCGAAGTCATGGTTCTGGAAATCGACGAAGACAAGCGTCGCATCTCCCTGGGCATGAAGCAATGCAAGGCCAACCCATGGCAAGAGTTTGCACAGAACACCAAGCGCGGCGACCGCGTGAAGGGCCCGATCAAATCCATCACCGACTTCGGCGTATTCGTCGGATTGGCTGCTGGTATCGACGGTCTGGTGCACCTGTCTGACCTGTCCTGGAACGAAACCGGCGAAGCTGCCGTGCGCGAATTCAAGAAGGGCCAGGAAGTTGAGGCTTTGGTCTTGGCGGTTGATGTGGACCGCGAGCGCATCTCCCTGGGTATCAAGCAGTTGGACTCCGATCCTTTCACCACCTTCGTGTCGATCAACGACAAGGGCCAGGTTGTGACCGGCAAGGTCAAGACCGTGGATGCCAAGGGCGCTGAAATTGATCTGGGCGAAGACATCATCGGTTACCTGCGTGCTTCCGAAATCAGCCGTGACCGCGTTGAAGACGCACGCAACGTGCTGAAAGAGGGCGACGAAGTGACTGCTGTGGTTGTCAATGTGGATCGCAAGACCCGCAACATCCAGTTGTCGATCAAAGCCAAGGACGCAGCGGACCAGAACGAAGCCATGGCTACTTTGAGCCAGTCGTCTGCCCGCGAAAACGCCGGCACCACCAGCCTGGGCGCTCTGCTGCGCGCCAAGCTTGACAACAACAACTAATCCTTGCTGTTGAACTGAATGAACGACCGGCTGCCTGTGTGCACCGGTCGTTTTTTCATTAATGGACAACCCTTCTCATGACACGCTCTGACCTTGTTGAAGAACTCGCCAACCGGTTTGGCCAGCTCACCCATCGTGACGCAGAATTTGCCGTCAAGGCCATTCTGGACGCCATGAATGACGCATTGGTGGCTGGACATCGCATCGAGATTCGCGGTTTTGGCAGTTTCTCCATCAACCACCGCCCACCCCGCATGGGTCGCAATCCGCGCAGCGGCGAAAGCGTGGCCATCCCTGAGAAACGCGTACCCCATTTCAAACCGGGCAAAGCCCTGCGCGAAGCTGTGGATCAACGCACCGCTGAGCTTGAAACCAAGCCCAAAGGCTGACCGGCAACGGTAGAATCACCTCGACACCGGGGAGACAGATGAAACAGCTTGCATGGTTCTTTAAGTGGACACTTAAAGCAGCCATTTTTTTTACCCTTTTCGCTTTCGCGCTGAACAACCAGCACGATGCGACCGTGCGCTTTTTCTTTGGGCAACAGTGGACTGCGCCCCTTGTTCTGGTGGTATTGAGCGCCTTTGCGGCTGGCCTGGTCATCGGTGTTCTGGGCATGGTCCCGCGCTGGTGGCAGCATCGCCGGGCGGCTGCCATGGCCCGCCACGCCCCACCTGTGCCAACCGATTCAGAAAAGCCTTCTACGACGCCCCCTTATGGAATTTGATTTGAGCCTTTTGTTGCTGGCCCTGCCCATTGCCTTTGTGTTGGGATGGATGGCCTCCCGGCTGGATGTGCGTCAACTGCGCATGGAAAACCGCCAGGCACCCAAGGCTTATTTCAAGGGCCTGAATTTCCTGCTCAATGAGCAACAGGATCAGGCCATTGACGCTTTTATTGAAGCCGTCCAGAACGACCCCGACACGTCCGAGCTTCATTTTGCTTTGGGCAACCTGTTTCGTCGTCGGGGTGAATATGAACGCGCGGTGCGCGTGCACCAGCACCTGCTTTCTCGCGGCGACTTGAGCCTGGATGACCGCCATCGGGCGCAGCACGCGCTGGCACTGGACTACCTGAAAGCAGGGTTGCTGGACCGCGCGGAGGAAGCACTGCTCAAACTCGAAGGAACGCGTTTTGAAGCCCAGGCCCGCCTGGCCTTGCTGGCCAACTACGAACGCTCACGTGACTGGGAACACGCCGCGCAGATTGCCCAAAAACTGGAGTCTTCAGGACAAGGCAGTTTCGCGGGGCGCCTGGCGCATTACTTGTGCGAGCAGGCGGCAAGCTGCATCAGTGCCAACAACATTTCTCAGGCGCAAGCGCACCTCCAGCAGGCAGTACAAATCGCTCCGGAGGCACCGCGCCCGCGCATGGACCTGGCGCAGCTCCAGAACCAGCAAGGCAATCCAGCACTGGCTTGTGAGACACTGGCCGAAGCCCTGTCTTTGGCGCCCACTGCCATTGGGCTGATCGCGTCGCCGCTGTCGCAGTACGCCGTGGCATCCCATCAAGGGCCCCGGATTCTGGAACTGCTGAAAGCGGCCTATGCGCAGACGCCATCGCTGGACGTACTGGACGGAATTGTCGCCCTGGAAGGGGCCAGTGGCGCCCCTACTGCCAGCGCACGCGAATGGTATGCACGCCATCTGGAAAGAGAGCCCTCGCTCGTGGCGGCAGCCAAGTGGATTGCGGGTGAAAAGCTGGAGCATGAACAGTTTCACCCCCAAGTGCAGCGCGCACTCGATCACGCAGTCAAGCCTCTCACCCGCTACCGTTGCGCGGCCTGCGGCTTTGAGGCCAAGCAGCATTTTTGGCAATGCCCGGGATGCCAGGCCTGGGACAGTTACCCCGCACGACGGGTAGAAGAGTTATGACCCACAACGTAAACAACAGGGCTGTGACCCGAGAACAAATGGCAGCGGCACGCGTGCTGGTGGTCGGCGATGTCATGCTCGACCGTTACTGGTACGGTGCCGTCGACCGCATCTCCCCCGAGGCCCCGGTACCTGTCGTACGCATTACCCGCGAAGAAGAACGCAATGGGGGCGCGGCCAACGTGGCCTACAACGTGGTGACACTGGGCGCGCAGGCATCCCTGCTGACGGTTGTGGGCGATGACGAAGCCAGTCACAAACTTGAAGCACTGGTGGCAAAAACCGGCATCGAGACCCACTTCGGTCGGGACGCAGATCTGAAAACCACCGTCAAGTTGCGTGTGATCGGCCGTCAACAGCAATTGCTGCGACTGGATTTTGAAAACACGCCAAAAAACGAGATTCTTGCTTCGCAAACCGCCGTGTTTGAGCAACTCCTGCCGCAACACAATGCCGTGCTTTTCTCGGACTATGGAAAAGGCGGGTTGGCGCATATTACCGACATGATTGCGCGTGCGCGCGCAGCAGGCAAGCCCATTCTGGTAGATCCCAAAGGCAGCGACTACACACGCTATAAAAATGCCAGCGTCATCACGCCCAATCGTGCTGAGTTGCAACAGGTCATCGGCGTGTGGCGCGACGAAGACGATTTGCGTGCCAAAGCCCATCAGCTGCGTGAATCCTTGAATCTGGACGCTGTTCTGCTGACCCGCAGTGAGGAGGGTATGACCCTGTTCGATGCCCAGGGCGAATTGCACGTGAGCGCCCAAGCGCGCGAAGTGTTTGACGTCACCGGTGCGGGCGACACGGTGATTGCCACGATGGCTGCGCTGGTAGCCGCTGGCATGACCCTGCGCGAGGCGCTGCCGTATGCCAACCGGGCAGGTGGTCTGGTCGTTGGCAAGTTTGGTACGGCGACCGTGAGCTTTGACGAATTGTTTGCATAAAGGCAATCCCATGACCCGCATCGTTGTAACCGGCGCAGCCGGCTTCATTGGCAGCAACCTCATCAAGGGGCTCAATGCCCGCGGCATTGACGACATCATTGCCGTTGACGACCTCAAGCAGGGCGACAAGTTTCGCAACCTGGCGGATCTGCGCATTTCCGACTACGTGGATGCAGACGCTTTTTACGATGACTTTGCATCGGGTCACTACGGGCAGATCGAGGCCGTTTTCCACGAAGGCGCTTGCAGCGACACGATGGAGCCAGACGGCAAGTACATGATGGCCAACAACTACACGCTGTCATGGCACCTGTTTCAGGCCTGCCAAAAACGGGGTGCACGTTTGCTCTATGCCTCGTCGGCGGCCACCTACGGCGGATCCGACACCTTCCGAGAAGACCCTGCTTTCGAGCGGCCGCTCAATGTGTATGGTTATTCAAAACTGCTGTTCGACCAGCGCATGCGCCGCGAATGCGGCACCGATTTTCAGCGTACCAAGGCCGGCAAGACCCACCAGGTGGTGGGCTTTCGGTATTTCAATGTGTACGGTCCCCGCGAACAACACAAAGGGCGCATGGCCAGCGTGGCGTTTCACCAGTTCAACCAGTTCCATGCCGATGGCAAGGTCAAACTATTTGGCGAGTACGGCGGCTATGCTGCAGGTGGACAGATGCGCGACTTTGTATTCATTGACGACGTAGTGGCGGTCAACCTGTGGTTCTTTGACCATCCGGACCAATCCGGCATTTTCAACCTCGGCACCGGGCATGCGCAACCGTTTAACGATGTTGCCGTCTCGGTCGTCAACACGCTGCGCCAGCAACGCAGCGAGAGCACCCTTTCACTGGATCAGGCTGTCTCGGCTGGCCTGATTGAGTACATTGCTTTTCCCGATGCGCTGCGTGGCAAATACCAGGCCTATACCCAGGCCGACCTGAGTGCGCTGCGCAGCACCGGCTGCCAGCATGTGTTTGCCGATGTGCAGAGTGGCGTGCGCAGTTACGTAGAGGCCCTCGCCGCCTCCACCTGATTCCGATGTTCGTCGGATAAGGGTTTCTCCTGAGCGATTCAGAAAACTTGCGTCAACCGGGGAGAACCAATGCACGTTGTGGGCAAGACATCAGAATTCTGGTGCCACTCGTCCACGACCTATCCCTATTCCGAAGGAACTGACCCATGTTGAAAAAGATTCTGGCCCTCGTCGCCATGCTGTCCGCCGCCGTTGCCTTTGCCGCTGTCGATGTCAACAAAGCCACCGCCGCTGAGCTTGACGGCATTAAAGGCATCGGTCCCGGCATTTCAACCAAAATCATTGATGAGCGCAAAAAAGGCAGCTTCAAGGACTGGACTGATTTTGTAGACCGCGTCAAAGGCGTGGGTGAAGGCAATGCGGCCAAGTTCTCCACCGAAGGCCTGACAGTCAATGGCGCTGGCTTCAAGGGAATGGTTGCTGCACCTGCGGCCAAACCGGCAGTAGCCGCAGCGCCAGCAGCAGCCGCTGTTGCACCAGCCGCCAAGGAAGAAAAGAAAGATCCCAAAGCGGAAGCCAAAATGAAGGCTGACGAAGCCAAGAAAGCCAAGGCTGACGAAAAAGCCAAAAAAGCAGAAGAAGCGAAGGCCAAAAAAGACGCTGCAAAACAAGCCAAGGAAGACGCAAAGAAAGCAATGGCTGACAAGAAAGACGCCAAGGCCGAGGCTCCTAAAGCCGCCGCCAGCGCTGCCAAGAAGTAATTCACTTCCGGTCTCAGCAAAACCCGCTTCGGCGGGTTTTTTTGTTTTATCAATAAAAATATGCCTGAAGCCCTCGTAAGTACTGGGGTAGCAGCTACCAAAAACATAGCAAGCTACGCGTGCGCCAAGGCGATCAAATCGGTGTCACCCGGATCCACACCCGCCTGCATCAGCAAAGTCGTGACCTGACCGCGGTGGTGTGTCTGGTGGTTGAAAAAATGGGTCATGGCCTGCCACATCGGATGTTGCCGCTCCACACCCCTGGTATTGCTATAGCGCATGGTGCGCTCCGCAAAACCGGGTGGCATGTCGGTCACCCAGGCATCAATAGCTGCGTCCAGACGCGCGCGGTGGGCACGCAGGTCAGAAAAATCTCCAAACAATTCCGTCCGGTGGTTCGCGCCTTCCGGCAAGCGCAGTATCGAGGCGGAGAGCGACACAAAATCGCAACCCTGGCGGGCAAAGCGACCCAACCAGACCGTATCAGCCCAGACCAGATGGTTCAGCGTCAAATGGATCGAGCCAAAGAATGCGCCCCGATCACGCCTGCGCTCGGCATCGCTCAGGCTCTCACAGGCGGCATACAACCGCGCATTGAACCAGCGGTTGTAACGGGACAGGAAACGGTAGTTCTCGGCCAGAGCATCCATGCGTGCGATTGTGCCGCGATCCGGCCACGTTGCCACATAGGCGACGGCAAGCCCGTGGTCTTGCGGCTACGCTTTGCGCGTGCTGTGAATCCAGCCCACCACCGTATGACCAAGGACAACCCAATGAATACCAGCGAACTCTTCTCTCTCAAAGGCCGAACCGCATTGATTACCGGCGGCTCTCGCGGCATTGGCCGCATGATTGCCGCGGGCTTTTTGGCCCAGGGCGCTACGGTCTACATCACCGCACGCAAGGCCATGGCCTGTGACCAGACCGCCATGGAACTGTCGGCCTTGGGCAAGTGCGTTTCGCTGCCGATTGATGTGTCCACCGTCGAGGGGGCCAAGGCCTTGGCGGCGGCCTACAGCCAGCACGAATCGTCGCTCGACATTCTGGTCAACAACGCCGGCGCCGCCTGGGCCGCGCCGTTTGATGAGTTTCCCGAATCGGGTTGGGACAAGGTGGTTGACCTGAACATGAAAACCCCGTTCTTTTTGACCCAGGCCCTGGCCCCTCTGTTGCGCAAGGCAGCATCCGCCAACGGCGGCGCCAGGCCGGCCAAGGTCATCAACATTGCGTCCATTGATGGCGTTTCGGTGAACCCGATGGAAACGTACTCCTATGCCGCCAGCAAGGCCGGCCTGATCCATCTGACCCGCCGCATGGCCTTGCGGCTGATTGAGGACAACATTGTGGTCACGGCCATTGCGCCCGGGGCATTTGCATCCGACATGAACAAGGACGCGCGCGACCATGGCGACGAGGTCGCCAGCCGCATTCCAGCCCGGCGCGTGGGTACCGATGAAGACATGGCCGGCGCAGCCATTTACCTGGCCTCCCGCGCGGGGGACTATGTGGTGGGCGCCACACTGGCGGTGGACGGCGGCGTTACGCACGCGCGCTGAAAAAACAATGGCAAACTAGGCCCATGTGGTCTGTTATTGCAATTTGTACCGGTGCCAGTGTGGGTGCACTCGCACGCTGGGGCCTGGGTCTCTGGCTTAGCCCTGGCGGCGTCATTCCCTGGGGCACGCTGGCGGCCAACCTGATTGGCGGTTACCTGATCGGCATCTGTGTCGCAGTGTTTCAGGCCATGCCCCATGTGGACCCCGTGTGGCGCCTGGCCCTGGTCACCGGTTTTCTGGGCGCCCTCACCACCTTCTCCAGCTTCAGCGCCGAAGTGGTCACCCTGCTGATGCAGCAACGCTATGCGCTGGCGCTGGGCACTGCGGGTGTTCATCTGATCGGGTCACTGCTGTTGACGGTGGCAGGCATCTGGACTGTTCACCAGTTGCTATC
>JBBRYR010000040.1:0-31609 GCA_038237415.1 Burkholderiales bacterium | reverse complement strand
GTGCTGTGCATCGGCCCAGTCCAGCATGGCTGTGACCAGCGCGCCCGATTGCGACACAAATGCCAGGTCACCCTGCTGGGCGCCAATGTGTGCAAAGCTGGCGTTCAGGCCCGCGTGGGGCGACAGCAGGCCAATGCAATTGGGGCCGAGCAGGCGCAGAAGGTGGGGGCGGGCGGCGTCCAGCGTGGCCTGCTTTTGTTCGGCAGTCAGACCGGCGCTCAGGATGATGGCTGCGCGCGTGCCGCGTTCGGCCAGTTCGCGCACGATGCCCGGCACGGTAGCGGGCGGTGTGCAGATCACGGCCAGTTCGGGCGCCTGTGGCAGGTCCGCCACGCGGGCGTAGGTTTCTCGACCGTCGAGCTCGGAGTATTTGGGGTTCACCGGGTACACCGCGCCCGCATAGGTGCCTGTTGACAGGTTGCGCCAAACGGTGGCGCCCACACTGGCGGGGCGCAAAGAGGCGCCGATCACTGCGACGGATGCGGGGTCGAACAGGGAGTCGAGATTGCGTAGGCTCATGGAGGGTGCTCGGCGTGATTGGCTATGCTCCAAGCTTAAGGCGATTTTGTGACAACGCAACGAATGCCAACGACACGCTCTTTGAAAGGACGCACTATGCCCATTACCAAAGGTTTTCGCACCCTCGTGGACGAAGCCATGGCCGTTGTCACGACCTACACCGTAGCCGACGTGCAGGCCCGCCTGAATGATGCCTCGGTGCAAATTGTGGATATCCGCGACATTCGCGAGCTGGCCGACGGCACGGTGGTCGGCGCCTACCATGCGCCGCGCGGCATGCTGGAGTTCTGGGTTGATCCCGATTCGCCGTACCACAAGCCCCTGTTTGCCGATGAGTCACGCGAATTCATTCTGTTTTGTGGCGCGGGCTGGCGCAGTGCGCTGGCCGCCAAGGCCTTGCAGGACATGGGCATGACCAATGTGGCCCACATGGACGGTGGTTATGCCGAATGGGTGAAGCAGGGGGCGCCTACCGAGTCGCTGGAGGCGCAAAAGGCACGCCGCAGCACCAAGGGCTGAACGGAGTCAATAGCAATGATCGATACCTTGTCAAAAAACCCGTTCCTGGCGGAAACCCATGCGGTAGAGAACCAGCCACCACCGCTGCAGGACTACAACCTGTACCAGCAAGATGTAGCCCTGCAAGAGGCCGTGCAGCGCGAAGGCGCGGCCTGGGCCGAGTCTGACATCCAGGCATTGGGTGCGCTGACCGGCTCGCGCGAGGTGATCGAACTGGGCTTTCAGGCCAATGAAAACAAGCCCGTGCTCTACACGCACAACAACTACGGCCACCGCATTGATGAAGTGCGCTTTCACCCGGCCTACCACCGGTTGATGCAGACCTCGCTGGAGCACGGCCTGCATTCATCACACTGGACCGATCCCAAGCCCGGCGCCCACGTGGTGCGAGCGGCCAAGTTCTACATGCAAAGCCAAGTGGATGCGGCGCACGGCTGCCCTGTCACCATGACCTCAGCCGCGATTCCCGCCCTGCTGGAGCAGCCGGACATTGCCGCGCAGTGGGTGTCCAAGATCATGGCCTGCCAGTACGACCCGCGCAATGTCCCCGTGGACCAGAAGCAGGCCCTCACCATCGGCATGGCGATGACGGAAAAGCAGGGCGGATCGGACGTGCGGGCCAATACCCTGCGTGCGCACCCGGTGGGCAGTGGCGGACCGGGGCAAGCCTACGAACTGGTGGGGCACAAGTATTTTGTGTCGGCCCCCATGTGCGATGCCTTCCTGGTGCTGGCCCAGGCGCCGGGCGGCTTGTCCTGCTTTTTGCTGCCCCGCTGGCGGCCCGATGGCAGCAAGAACCCGATGCAGATTCAGCGTCTGAAAAACAAGATGGGCAATGTGGCCAATGCCTCGTGCGAAACCGAACTCCGCGGTGCCTATGCGCAGATGGTGGGTGGCGAAGGCAAAGGCGTAGCCACTATTTTGAAGATGGTCAGCATGACGCGCTTTGACTGCATGATTGGTTCCTCCAGCGGCATGCGCCAGGCGGTGGCGCAGGCGCTGCACCATTGCGCCTACCGCTCGGCCTTTGGCAAGCGCCTGTCTGACCAACCCTTGATGCAAAACGTGCTGGCCGATCTGGTGATTGAACACGAGGCCGCGCTGGCGCTGACCATGCGCATTGCCCGCGCGCTGGACACTCCCAGCGAGTCCGAGAAGTTGCTGGTGCGCATGGGCACCGCCGTGGGCAAATACTGGATTTGCAAGCGCACCCCGGCCCACGCCTACGAGGCCATGGAGTGCATTGGCGGCAGTGGCGTGATGGAGGACTGCATCATGCCCCGGCTGTTCCGCGAATCGCCGGTGAATTCCATCTGGGAGGGCAGTGGCAATGTGCAGTGCCTGGACATGCTGCGTGCCATGGGTCGCAGCCCCGGCTCGGTGGACGCTTACATGGCAGAGGTTCAAGCCGCTGCAGGAGCCGACCGCCGGCTGGACCAGTATGTGGCGCATCTGGGCAGCGAGTTGCTGGATCCGTCCGCCATCGAATACCGCGCACGCGGCATCGTAGAGAAGATGGCGCTGGCCCTGCAGGGCGCGCTGCTGGTGCGCCACGGCAACGCAGCGGTGGCCGATGCCTTTTGCGCATCCCGCCTGGGCGGCGACAGCAGCGGCCTGACGTTTGGCAACCTGCCACGCGGCGTGGATTGCGCCACCCTCATCCAGCGCGCCACGCCGGTGGTGACTTGAGCACGCTGGCAGGTAACAGCCCGTGCCCCTGCGGGCGCCTGAGTGCCGCGTCCCGCCTTTTGCGCTATGCCCAGTGTTGTGGCCAGTGGCTGGAGACTGGTGCCCCGGCACCGGATGCAGAAGCCCTTATGCGATCACGCTACAGCGCGTTTGTGCTGGAGCGCGGCGCGTATCTGCTGAAAACCTGGCAGGCCAACACGCGTCCGCCGGAGATTGCGTTTGATCCGCAGGTGAAGTGGCTGGGGCTGGAGGTGCGCAAACACCATGTGCTGGATGCTGACCACGCTGAAGTGGAGTTTGTGGCCCGCCAGCGTGACCCCGGTGGGCGCGCCGTGCGTCTGCATGAGTTAAGCCGCTTTGTGCGGGAGGGCGTTTGCTGGTTGTATGTGGACGGTGATCAGCGCTAGCTGCCGAACGACGCCCGATACCGCTGTGCGATACAGACCGGTCTGAGTCGCTCGCTGAGGGTGCAGATCCGTCGAATAGCAGGGAAGACCTCTGTTTAACGCATCGAGTTCCAAGACGAGACTGTCTATCTGCTCCAGGAACGTCGCCTACGTTGGGTTCGCCTGCCAGCGCGCAACCCAGTCGGGCAAGTCATTTGCCGGCATCGGCCGGGCGAAGTGGTAACCCTGCGCCTCGTCGCACTGGAACACGCGCAGCTGGTGCAGCATGTCGACGGTTTCCACACCTTCGGCAATGGTGTGCAGGTTCAGGCTGCGCGCCATCTGGATGATGGCGCGCACGATCGCCGCATCATCGGGGTCAGTGGCCAGATCGCGCACAAAGCTCTGGTCGATCTTGAGCTTGTCGATGTCAAAGCGCTTCAGATACGACAGACTGGAGTAGCCGGTGCCGAAATCGTCGATCGACAGTTTCACGCCCAGAAGTTTGAGACGCTTCACGGTCGCCAGCACGCCCTCCACGTTATGGATCAGGATCGATTCCGTCAGTTCCAGCTCCAGCAGTGCCGGATTGAGACCACTCAGCTCCAGCGCGTGGATCACGGACTGCTCCACATCGCCGCGTTTGAACTGAACGGCCGAGAGATTAACCGCCATGCACAGCGCAGGCAGCCCGGCGCGCTGCCACGCCATGGCCTGCTGGCAGGCTTCACGCAGAACCCAGTCGCCAATCGGCACGATCAGACCGCTTTCTTCAGCCACTGTGATGAAGCGGCCAGGCGGCACCATGCCGAGTTCGGGATGGTTCCACCGTATGAGGGCCTCGACCCCGACGATGGCTTTGCTGGCAAGGTCGATCTGCGGCTGGTAGTGGAGCACGAACTCATCGCGGTCCAACGCACGGCGCAGGCCGTTGCGGATAAACAGGCGTTCCACCACCTCCACGTTCATGACCTCGTCGTAAAAGCGGTAGGTGTTGCGCCCGTCGTCCTTGGCTTTGTACATCGCCATGTCGGCCTTCTTGAGCAGGACATCAAAAGTGCTGCCATCCGCGGGGTAGACCGTCACGCCCATCGACACTGAGCTTGAAATCTCATGGCCCTCAACAGAGAAGGGAATCTGCATTTGCTCCATGACCTTGGCCAGTAGCGGCGCGGCATCGTCGGCGTGAGCCAGGTCCGGCAGCAGTATGAGGAACTCGTCACCGCCTTGCCGGCTGATGGTGTCGGTCTCGCGCACGCAGCCGCTCAAGCGGGTGGCAATCTGCTTGAGCAGGGAGTCACCGGCGACGTGGCCGAGCGAGTCGTTAATGCTCTTGAAGTTGTCCAGATCGATAAACAGCAGTGCCACCTGGGTGTCTGCGCGCGATCCATAAGCCTTGGCCTGCTCAAAGCGGTCCTGCAGCAGCAGGCGGTTGGGCAGACCAGTCAGTGCGTCGTGGTAGGCAAGGAACTCAATGCGCTTCTCGGTGTCCTTGCGCTCGGTGATGTCCGCCACGATGGATACGTAACCATACAGCCGTCCATCCGTACCATACAGGGGGGCGACGGACAAACTGATCTGGATGAGCGAGCCATCGCGTCGTTCCCGCAGCAACTCGCGCTGGTTGATCGTTTCGCCACTTCGTACCCTGGCAGCAAGGTCTTCATATTCAGGGATTTTGTCCCTTGGCACGGAGAGCACGGGGTGGCCGATCGCTTCGGCCGCGCTCCAGCCAAAAATTCTTTCGGCCGCCGGGTTCCAGGTAGTCACGATGTCGTTTATGTCGCGCGTGTAGATAGCCAGCGGCGATGTCTCGATGACCGATGCCAGCCGATCGTTCGTTGCTCTGAGTTCTCCGCTGAACCGCACAATCTCCTCGCGCATCTGGTTGACGGAATTTGCCACGTGGTCCAGTGCATCGGGGCGCCAACGTCCGGTGGTGGGGCGATTGAGCCGCAACATGCTCTCATCCGACACATTCCTGGCGAAGCGCCGCAGATAGCTGGAAATGTGTTCCAGGTGCTGCCCCACCATCGCCTGAAAGATCAGCAACACAAAGGCGGTGACCAAAAAGGTCTTGACGGCATTGCTCACCAGCATGACGATGAGCTTGGACCAGAGTCTTGAGAACACGTTGTCGACGCTGGCAACCACGTGGAGTTCGCCAATGAGTACATCCTGCCCCCGATGAACGCGGCGCAAAGGCAGGGTGGCTTCCATCTGTCGCGCCGAGGCGCGTGCGCCCGCTGACCATTGGGTCTGGCCGTCGACCACGATGCCCAGGTATTCGATATCCCCCAGCTTCAGCAGACCGTTGAGCTGATTCTGGATCTGGTTGCGCTCGGCCACCCAGACGCTCTCGGTCAGGGTAGGAAGGTAGACTCTGTGGATCGACTCGATGCGTTCGTCGATGCCGCGCATGTCGGTGCGATAGTCCAGATAGAGCTCGAATGCAGTGATGACGGCCGTCACGGCTGAACTGAAAAGGATCACGGCCACCATGATCCGGCGCGCAATGCCGTTGTTGCGAATCAGTGCCTTGCTGAAGAACTTCGGTTTCAGGAGTTCAAGCAGTCTCATCGCGTATCCAGCGGCTTGAGCGTCGCGTCGTAGATCCTCTTGTAGCTTCCGTCTGCCTTCATGTCGCGCAGGGCCTGTGCCACTTTGGGTACCAGGGCCGCGTGTTTTTTGTTCAGGTACATGAACATGTTGATGTGGGCCAGCGCTGGCTCTATCGGTTTGAGCTTGTAGCCCATTTCGTGAACAATCGACTGGCCGCCCCAGCGGTCCAGCAGGATCACGTCGACGCGGCCTTTCTCCAGCAGGGTAAACAGCTCGAGAATGGAGGGTGTGGTCGTCACCTCCTTCACGTTTTTGACATTGTTTTCGTAAATTTTCCAGCCGCTGGCATAGCCAACCGCGTACGGCTTGAGATCATCCCAATTCCGGATCTGGATATCGGGCCGCTTGGCATAGGCAACGAAATCGTAGCCAAGCAAGGGTTCCGGCACCTGGATCAGGTTCGGGAAGTCGCGCTCGACACCTGGCGCACGAAAGATATCGCCGTCGTCCAGTCCACTGTTGACGTTGATGAGTGCACGTTGCGCAGGCACGATGGTTACTTCGACTTCAACGCCGATGCGCTGGAAGGCGCCCGCGACCAGGATATTGAGGAATCCGGGGCGATCCATGGACGCCGACAACGGTGGCAAGGCCGCAACCGTGACCAGCGAAAGTTTTTTTGTCTGCGCCTGAACAGGCCCGTTTGAAACCAGTGCCAGGGTTGCCAGCAACACCCAGGCAGGCAGAAAGTGGTATCGACCGGCATCTAGCCTCATAAGGATGGCCTTCACTTCGAGGGGTAGGAAATTCAACTGCATGTGTCAAAGTATCCCATCAGATACCGGTAAAGTACATCGCGCGCTGTCTGTGCCTGTCGCTACTGCGCTGGTACCTCAACATGCAAGATTCGAAACACAATGCGATCCGAGCTTTCGATCAGCATCCTACCGTGTGAGCGTCCACTCAATGGTTTTCTCGAGTTGATTCCGTCGATCCAGACATTGCCCGATGCACCGCATCAGCCGGCGCCAAGGCTTGAGGTCGCTTTCTTTAAGTATGCGGCGCGTTCGAGCGCGGCTATCGTCCAGCGCTGTCGGCCGTCAGGTGGCTATATTCATGCCAACGCCGTCACCCGCGCCTCTGCATCCGTGTCGTACTGCGCGGGGCGGCCCGAGCGTGCCACGTCGAACACTGCCAGTTCAACGCCTGCCTGCAAATATGCCGCCCGCGTACGCCACACGGCTGTGCGCCCGATTCGAATAGCAGGGAAGACCTCTGTGCAACGCATCGAGTTCCAAGACGAGACTGTCTATTTGCTCCAGGAACGTCGTCTTGTTGGCGGGGATCTGACCCGTCATCAGTTCAGATGCATGCTCGGCAAGGACAGGCTCCCCTGCCTCGCGCGCCCATCGACGAACCTCGCAGTACGCGACGAACGCCAAGCGACCCAGGTCATCGATCTGTCGGGCATGGTGGAGGTCAGCGAGGAGATCCTCAAGACCGAGTTGCAGACGAAGTTCTTGATTCATGTTGCAGTGCAGCATTACTCAAAAAACTTGCAGGAGGCTGACGTAAAAGCCATGCTCGCACGGCACGGTAATTTTCGGGTCAAATCGGCCTCTAGCCCTCGCGGATACAGCGCGTGCAGCTATAAAAAAAGGAGCGCCTGGGCTGTCATCAAGCACCCGGCCGGATATCGGGCGCCGGTGTTGTGGGCACGCCTTGGTCCATCGCCGCCTGGTGCTGAATGGCCAAGGCCCGCTGAAAGGCGGGGCGCTCTCGCAGGCGCGCCCAGTAGGCGGCCACCGTGGTGCTGAATTGCGCGGATAGCCCCAAGTGCTCTGCCAGCATCAGAGCATAAGCCACCGCCACATCCGCTGCGGTAAAGCGTCCCGCGCATAAATAATTTTGCTGCTGCAAGGCCGCATCCACCGCGCGCAGCCGCGCCAGAAACCAGCGGCTGTAGTCCGCGGCGATCTGTGGCTGCAGGCGGGCAGGGGTTTCAAAGTGGGCGTAACGCAGCACCAGCGTTTGCGGAAACGTAAGCGTGGCGTCGCTCATGTGCAGCCAGTTCAGATAGGCGCCGTAGGCCGGGTCGCTGACCGCCACGTCCAGCGATTCGTGGGGCGTTCCATGCGCCGTGCTGGAGCTGTGCCGCGCGGCCAGGTACTGGCACATGGCCGCCGACTCGGTCATGCGGGTATCGCCGTCCACCAGCAGCGGCACCGTGCCCATGGGGTTCTCCTGTAAAAACTCCCGCGCCAGTGCGCGGGGCGGAAACGGCAGCATTTTCAGCTGGTAGGGCAAGCCCATTTCTTCCAGCAGCCACAGAGGGCGGAAGGAGCGGGCGCTGACGCAGTGGTAGAGGGTGATCATGGGCACATCTTGGGTAAATCGTGGGTCGGTCATGCAATCGGTGTGGACTGCTTTCGAAACTCGGCGGGCGACAAGCCGGTCCAGCCCTTGAAGGCGCGGATAAAGCTTTTCTCATTCTGGAAACCCGCCGCCTCGGCCACCTGTTTGATAGGGCGCTCGGTGCGGTGCAGCAGTTCAACAGCGCGGGCCTGGCGCACCTCGTCTTTCAGGCCCTGCAGCGTGGCGCCTTCTTCTTTCAGCTGGCGGTGCAGCGTGCGCGGCGACACGTGCAAGAGCGTGGCCAGTGCCTCGGCACTGTGGGTTTGTTGCGCGTGGCTGGACAGCGTCTGGCGCACGCGCTGCACCAGCAAGCGGTCGCGCCGGTACTGAAGCACGGTCAGCGGCAGGGCATGTTGCAGCATGTGCTGCAGGGCTTTTTCATCGCGCCGCAGTGGCAGGCTCAGGTAGCGCGCATCAAAGTGGATGGCGGCCGGGCCGCTGTCGAAGCGGGTAGGGCCGGAAAACAAGACTGCGTAGGCGCTCGCGTGTGCTGGCGCCGCAAACGGAAATTGCGCCCCCTGCAACGCAATGCGCGAATCCACCAGCCAGCAGGCCAGGCCGTGGATGTTGCGCAGCACCGAGACCAGGCAAAACTCGCGCATATGGGGGGGCAGGCTGGGCGGCAGGGGATTCTGCTCCGTGTCCCCCGCCCGCTTGGCGGGCTCCTCCTTGACCTGCGCAAAATCCCCTGCCGCCCGGCCTGCGGGCATCGTTTTCTCGGTGATGCGGATAGTCGCTACGTCGCCTACCACCTTCAACTCCAGTGCAATATCGGGTGCAATCAGTCCGTGGTGGCGGCACCAGCGGCTCAAGGCCAGCTGCAGCGTGGGCGCGCTGATGGAGGCGCGCGCCAGCATGCCGTAGCTGCCCCAAGGCAGGCGGCGGCTGAACCAGCCCAGGGCTTCGTCGTCGAGCTCCTGCATGGCGGTGCCCGAGAACTGCTCCATTTGCCAGGCAGTGATGCGGGCGCCACTCTGCTGGACCCGCTCTGGCGCAATCTGTGCCTGCTGCAGGGCCTTTGCAGGGTCTATCCCGTAACGCGCGTAGGCGGCAACAATGGCCTGTACAAAGGCCATGGGGGTTGCTGCAATCGGTGCGGTGGTCGCCATGGGGCAAGTGTGCCGCAGTTTTCTGCCGTGTGGCACGATTTGCAACCTTTGTGGCCTGTGTGTTCGGCCCTATCCGGTTGAAAATGCAGCTTGTCCTGAAACCCACCACCGGAAGCACCCATGTCCATTCTGGAGACCCAACTCAACGCCCGCTCTGCGGATTTTGTGGCCAATGCCAACGCCATGCGAGCCTTGGTCGCTGATTTGAACGCGCAGATCGACAAAGCGGCCCTGGGCGGTGGCGAGGTCGCCCGTACCCGGCACACGGGGCGCGGCAAGTTGTTGCCACGGGACCGGGTGCACATGCTGCTGGACGCCGGCACGCCGTTTCTGGAGCTCTCGCCGCTGGCGGCGCTGGGCATGTACCCGGACCGCGACGGCACCGACAGCGCCCCCTGCGCCGGCGTGATTGCCGGTATTGGCCGTGTGAGCGGTGTGGACTGCATGATTGTGTGCAACGACGCCACGGTGAAGGGCGGAACCTACTACCCCGTGACGGTCAAAAAGCATTTGCGCGCGCAAGAGATTGCCCAGCAAAACCACCTGCCCTGCATCTACCTGGTGGATTCAGGCGGTGCCAACCTGCCGAATCAGGACGAGGTGTTCCCGGACCGCGACCACTTTGGCCGCATCTTTTTCAACCAGGCCAACATGAGCGCCGAGGGCATTGCCCAGATCGCAGTCGTCATGGGCTCGTGCACGGCGGGCGGTGCCTATGTGCCCGCCATGAGCGATGAGACCATCATCGTCAAGAACCAGGGCACCATCTTTTTGGGCGGCCCGCCACTGGTGAAAGCGGCCACAGGTGAGGTGGTGACGGCCGAAGACCTGGGCGGTGGCGACGTGCACACGCGCCTGTCGGGCGTGGCCGACCATCTGGCGCAAAACGACCTGCATGCGCTCTCCCTGGCACGCAGTGCCGTCGCGCATTTGAATCAAAAGAAGCCGCTAGCCCCCGCGCTACTTGCGCCAGTAGCTCCCAAATTTGTAGCAGAAGAGCTGTACGGCGTGATCCCCACCGACACGCGCAAACCGTTTGACGTGCGCGAGATCATTGCGCGCATCGTCGATGGCTCGGAGCTGCACGAGTTCAAGCCGCGCTTTGGTACCACGCTGGTGACCGGCTTTGCCCATATCGAAGGCATGCCGGTGGGCATCATCGCCAACAACGGCATTCTGTTCAGCGAGTCGGCCCTGAAGGGCGCGCACTTCATTGAACTCTGCTGCCAGCGCAAGATTCCGCTGATCTTTTTGCAGAACATCACCGGCTTTATGGTGGGTCGCAAATACGAGAACGAGGGCATTGCCCGCAACGGCGCCAAGATGGTCACGGCCGTGGCGACCGCCAATGTGCCCAAGTTCACCATCATCATCGGCGGCAGCTTTGGCGCGGGCAACTACGGCATGTGCGGCCGCGCTTACAGCCCGCGCTTTTTGTGGATGTGGCCCAACGCGCGCATCAGCGTCATGGGTGGCGAACAGGCGGCCAGCGTGCTCGCCACGGTGCGCCGTGACGGCCTGGAAGCCAAAGGCGGCAGCATGAGCCCAGAGGAAGAAGAAGCTTTCAAAGCGCCGATTCGCCGCCAGTATGAAGAGCAGGGCCACCCTTACTACGCCACCGCCCGACTGTGGGACGACGGCATCATCGACCCGGCTGACACCCGCCGCGTGCTGGCGCTGGGCCTCTCGGCCACGCTCAACGCGCCGATTCCCGATGCCAAGTTCAGCATGTTCCGCATGTAAAGAGGATACAAACCATGTTCACAAAAATCCTCATTGCCAACCGCGGCGAAATCGCCTGCCGGGTTGCCGCTACCGCTCGCCGCATGGCCATCAAGACCGTGGCCGTCTATTCCGACGCGGATGCCGGCTCCAAGCACGTCGCTGCCTGCGACGAGGCCGTCCACATTGGCGGCAGTGCGCCCAAGGACAGCTACCTGCGCTGGGAAAAAATCATTGCCGCGGCCCAGGCCACTGGCGCGCAGGCCATCCACCCCGGCTATGGTTTCCTGAGCGAGAACGAAGAGTTCGCACGGGCCTGCGCCGCCGCCGGGCTGGTCTTCATTGGCCCGCCACCTTCGGCCATCAAGGACATGGGCCTGAAGGCCGAGTCCAAGCAGCTGATGGAGCGCGCCGGAGTGCCGTTGGTGCCGGGTTACCACGGTGCCAACCAGGACGCGGCGCTCTTGCAGGCGGAGGCCGACCGCATTGGCTACCCTGTGCTCATCAAGGCCAGCGCTGGCGGCGGTGGTAAGGGCATGCGCGCGGTCGACAAGGCCGAAGATTTTGCCGCAGCCCTGGCCAGTTGCAAGCGCGAGGCCATCAACAGCTTTGGCGACGACGCGGTGCTGATTGAAAAATACGTGCAGCGCCCGCGCCACATCGAGATCCAGGTGTTTGGCGACACGCAGGGCAACTACGTGTACCTGTTTGAGCGCGATTGCTCGGTGCAGCGGCGCCACCAGAAGGTGCTGGAAGAAGCGCCTGCGCCCGGCCTGAGCCCCGAAATGCGCCAGCAAATGGGTCTGGCCGCCGTGGCGGCGGCCCGTGCCGTGAATTACGTGGGTGCCGGCACGGTGGAATTCATCGTGGAGCAGCGTGACGGTGGCGCGATGACCTTCTTCTTCATGGAGATGAACACGCGCCTGCAAGTAGAGCACCCCGTCACCGAAGCGATTACCGGTCTTGATTTGGTGGAGTGGCAATTGCGCGTGGCCAGTGGCGAGCCTTTGCCGCTGCGCCAGGACCAGCTCAAGATCATTGGCCATGCCATCGAGGCACGCATCTGCGCCGAGAACCCCGACAACAACTTCTTGCCCGCGACTGGCACGCTGAGCGTCTACCGCAAGCCCGTTTGCACCGCCTTTGAGCGCGCAGACGGTAGTGGATATGGCAGCCATGCCGGCATTCATGTCCGCGTGGACGATGGTGTGCGCGAGGGCGACACCATCAGCCCGTATTACGACTCCATGGTCGCCAAGCTCATCGTGCACGGTGCCACGCGTGAAGAAGCCCTGGCCCGCATGGACACGGCGCTGGCGCAAACCCATATCGTGGGCCTGGCGACCAATGTGCAGTTTCTCCGCCATGTGGTCACCAGCCCCTCGTTTGCGCAGGCGCAACTGGATACGGCCTTGATTCCGCGTGAAGCCGCCGTGCTGTTCCACCAGGAAAAAGTGGGCTTGCCGCTGGCGACGACCGCGCTGATCGCGCACACCCTGGTGAGCGAGCAGTCTTTTGCCACGCAGGCCGACGCCAGTGGCTGGATCGACCCCTGGGCGCAGCGCGACGGCTGGCGTTCGCACGGTGCATCGGTGCGCGAATTCATGCTGGAGTTCCATGGCGAACCCCACACCGCGCAATTCACCCGTCTGCACGGCGGCGGCTTGCAGCTGCAACTCGATGGCAAGACCGCGGCCCTGCACTACACGCCGCTGGCCCATGGCGCGCTGGATGTGCGCTATGGCGACCTGCGCTCCACCGTATATTTGTATAAAAAAGGCGAGGTAGCCCACGTGTTTACTGCGCAGGGTGCTACACAAGTGATAGCAATCGATGCGCTGGCCCACGCCGGCGAGGTGCATGCCGAGGTCGGCCGCCTGACCGCACCCATGCCGGGCAAGGTAGTGTCGTTTGCGGTGAAAGCAGGCGACGCTGTCAAAAAGGGCCAAGCGCTGGCGGTGATGGAAGCCATGAAGATGGAGCA
This sequence comes from Burkholderiales bacterium, assembly GCA_038237415.1. Classification (GTDB taxonomy): domain Bacteria; phylum Pseudomonadota; class Gammaproteobacteria; order Burkholderiales; family Burkholderiaceae_C; genus Allorhodoferax. The sequence continues at coordinate 18,704 of JBBRYR010000040.1, read as the reverse complement.
CACCATCGCAGCGCCCGCCGATGGCGTGGTAGCCGAGCTGCTGTTTGCACCGGGTGACCAGGTGCCTGAAGGCGCCGAGTTGCTCAAGCTGGAGGCGACTGCCTGAACTCCGGCGAAAATTCGCCTATGCGTGTTTATTACTACAGTGTGGACCAGGACCAGAAATCCTGGATTCCCGGCTTGCAGGCGGCCTTGCCCGGTGCAGAGGTCAGCCTCTGGGCGCCGGGTGCGCCGCCTGCCGATTACGCCGTGGTGTGGAAGCCCCCCCAGCAATTGCTGGACGAGCAACCCACGCTCAAGGCCCTCTTCAACACCGGGGCGGGGGTCGATGCCCTGATGCAACTGCAGTTGCCACCCGCGTTGCCGGTGATACGGCTGGACGATGCGGGCATGTCGGTGCAGATGGCCGAGTACGTGTGCCATGCCGTCATCCGCCATTTCCGTGAGTTCGACCGGTATGAGGCCGATACCCGGGCTGGCAAGTGGTCGTTTCGCAAGCCGCACAGCCGGCTGGATTACCCCGTGGGCATTCTGGGGCTGGGCGTGCTGGGAGACCGCGTGGCGCGCGCCGTAGCGCAGTTCGAATTTCCGGTCAACGGCTGGAGCCGCACCCCCAAGACCCTGCCCGGCGTGCAGTGTTATGCGGGAGATAGTGCGCTGGACGCCTTTCTGGCCGCCAGCCGCATCGTGGTGTGCCTGCTGCCGCTGACCCCTGAAACCTGCGATATTCTGGATGCGCAGCGTCTGGCGTGTGTGCGCCCTGGGGGCTATGTCATCAACGTGGCGCGCGGCGCACATGTGGTGGACGCGGACCTGCTGGCTGCGCTGGACAGTGGCCACCTGGCAGGTGCCACGCTGGATGTTTTCCGCAGCGAGCCGCTGCCCAAAGACCACCCGTTCTGGCACCACGAAAAAATCACCGTGACGCCGCACACTTCGGCCCGCACCCTGCGCAGCGAGAGCATTGCCCAGATCGCCGGAAAAATTGCCGCCCTGCAGCGCGGCGAACCTGTCGCCGGCATGGTTGATCCATCCCGGGGATACTGACCCCCGCTTATTGAAAAGAGAATGCCCCATGGAATTGCCCCAGCGCGTCAAACTGGTTGAAGTCGGCCCCCGTGACGGCCTGCAAAATGAAAAGCAGCCAGTGCCCGCCAGCGTCAAGATCGAGCTGGTGCACCGCCTGCAGGAAGCCGGCCTGACGGACATTGAAGTCACCAGCTTTGTGTCGCCCAAGTGGGTTCCCCAAATGGCCGACAACGCCGAGGTGATGGCGGGCATTGCCCGCAAGCCGGGCGTGCGCTACTCGGTACTCACGCCCAACCTGCAGGGCTTCGACGCGGCGGTGAAGACACGGCCTGACGAGATTGCGGTGTTTGGCGCTGCCAGCGAGGCCTTCAGCCAGAAGAACATCAACTGCTCGATTGCCGAGAGCATTGAGCGTTTCCGCCCCGTCGTGCAAGCTGCACTGGCGCAGGGCATCACCGTGCGGGGTGCCATTTCCTGCGCCGTGGGTTGCCCCTATGAAGGCGAGATTGCCCCCGAGCGGGTGGAGATGGTGGCACGGCTGATGCACGGCATTGGCGTGCAGCATGTGGGCGTGGCCGACACCATTGGCGTGGGCACGCCGCAGAAGGTGCAGCGCGCACTGGACGCGGCCCTGAAGGTCTATGACATCAACCAGATTTCTGGCCATTTCCACGACACCTACGGCATGGCGCTGGCCAACACCCTGGCCAGCCTGCAAATGGGCGTGTGGCAGTTCGACACCTCGGTCGCGGGCCTGGGCGGCTGCCCCTATGCCAAGGGCGCCACCGGCAACGTCGCATCGGAAGATGTGGTGTACCTGTTGCACGGCATGGGCATTGCAACCGGCATTGATCTGGACAAGCTCATCGATGCGGGCCAGTTCATCAGCGAATTTTTGGGTCGCAAGTCCCAGTCGCGCGCGGGCAATGCGCTGTTGGCCAAGCGGGCCGGTTGATATGGATGCTAATAAAACGCTAGCTGCTCGCGCAGTATTGGCGGGGGCTGCGGTCGAAAATGTGCCTTCACCGTGCGTGTCGATCTGCCGTATGGACGCAGCCAGCGGCTTGTGCGAAGGTTGCTTTCGCACCCTGGACGAAATTCGCCTCTGGAGCAGCAGCGACGACGCCGCCAAGAAGGTGATGTGGGCCACCTTGTCCGGGCGCCTGCGCCAGACGCATCCTGACGCTTTCGCCCAAGTCAGCTCGTAGCACGCAAGAGGCCCCGCATGAAGCACATCACCTTTTATCTGGACTTCATCTCGCCCTACGCCTGGCTGGCATTCAAGGAATTGCCCAAGGCGCTCATGGGCTTGAGTTACACGGTGGCCTACAAACCGGTCTTTCTGGGGGGGCTGCTCAAGCACAACGCCATGCTGGGCCCCGCGGAAGTGCCACCCAAGCGCGACTGGACCTATCGCCACGTGCAATGGCTGGCGCACCAACTGGGTCACCCGCTGGATATGCCTGCCCAGCATCCGTTCAACCCGCTGGGTCTGCTGCGTCTGGCCGTGGCAACCGACCCCCAGGGCTTGCCCAACCGCTATGTGTGTGACACCTTGTTTCGCCAGGTGTGGGTGGGCGGGGCCGATGCAGCCGATCCTGCGCGGCTGGCCGCAGCCACACAGCAACTCGCACCGGTACAAGACCCGGCGGATGCGGCCGTCAAGGCCCAGCTCAAGGCGCATGCCGACGAGGCCATTGCCAAAGACGTGTTTGGCGTTCCTTCGTTTGAGGTGGACGGCAAAGTTTTCTGGGGGCTGGATGGCCTGCCCATGCTGCGCGCCTACCTGGAGGGCGATGCGTGGTTTGACGGCCACCAGTGGGATTCCGTGGTCCAAGTGCCATCCGGGATTGCGCGGCGATAGTGCGCGTCAGGTCCCCGTTGAAAACCCAAAGCTGCGGCTGAATCCCACGCCATTGTTGGTGCCCGTGATGAACACGGAATAGACGGAACTGGGGCTGAGCGGTGCGCTGGGCATGATGATGGCCATATTGGCCAGCAGTTCCTGATTGGGATCATTCGAAGCGGTCATCGTTGGCAGTAGCGTTACGGCGCCCGCCGGTCCCGTGACCGAGACGGACGTAATGACCAGGGCGTTGCCCGCCAGCACCTGTACAAATACCGGCTGCCCGATCGGGTTCACCGCCAAATTGCGAGACGGAACCGGATTGGGCGACTCAGCGGTCAAGGCGTACGCCGTTCCGGTGACGCCCTGGCAGGGGTAGGTCAGCACGTCGGTGCTGCGTTGCACCTGGGGCAGCAAAGCATGACTCGCAGCCATATCGACCGCCAGGTAGCTCTCATTGGCAGTGACAGCTGCGGTGTAGTCCGCGCCAGACCCGATCGGCCCGCCACTTTTGACGCTGACGCCAATCTCCCGGTTTCCCTGCATGGCGCCCATCAGGTGGTAGGGTGCCACCAACAGATTTCTTGCCCCTTTCAGGCCAAAGCCCGTTTTGTTGGACGTTGAAATACCCGCCAGAATTTCCCCGAACTGAACCCCTGAGTAGCCCGCTGCCGCCATGCGGTCCCAGGGGGTGACACCCGTGAACCCGGCCGTGGCGGCTACTTCATAGTGGCTGAAGGTGTTGTTGTTGACCATCCAGACAATATGATTTCTGGCAGCGGTGTCGAGCTGGGCGTTTTGCTGCAAAGGGCCAAACCCACAGGTCTGGCGATTGGTGCTGAACCAGTTGTAGGCGTCAAGCTCCTCGCCTGCATACGTTGTGGCGGACGCCCCCGTAGCGACAACCGGCACGCTGGCATTGGTCGTTGGGGCGGTATAAGTGGGTGTTCCCCCGGCAGGAGCCGCGCTGGAGCTACCTCCGCCACCCCCGCCGCCGCAGCCGGTCAGCAATAGACCTGCGCAGATACCAACGGCGGCATAGGAGAAAAATGCTTTGGCCATGTTTTCAAAGTAAGGATTGGGCTCAAGCCTACCTTAACCGGCGGAAACAAGCCCCTTCAATAACGACTGCTTACAAAATCCGGAATTCCCACTGGAGCCCGCGCAAGAGTGCGAGAACGGCTGCCGCAGCGTGTCACGTCAGTAAAGCGGATGTCAGAAAAGTGCATGTTTAACCGGAGGAAAATGCAGCGAATCCGGTTTCAGCCTGCCTACCCCGTGAGTTCAACATGCCCAGTGCGTTCAATTTCTCCGCGTCCCCCTTTGACTGCCTGACCCTGGAGCAGCAGCGCCTGGTGCGCAGCAGCGTGGATATTGCCTACTTTCCCCAAGGGGAAACCATTCTGGCCCTGGGCGTGCAGCCGACCCACCTGTTCGTGATCATCAAGGGCTTTGTGCAGCAGTTCGATGGCAACGAGGTGGTCAACACCTATGGCCCGGATGATTGTTTTGATGGCCGCGGGCTGGTGGCGGGCAAGGTCAGCAGCCGGTTTGTGGCGGCAGAAGAAGTGGTGGCTTACCAGCTGACCAAGCAGGCGGTGAGTGACCTGATTGCCGCCAACGCCACCTTTGGTGCGCTGCTGTTTTCCGATTTGTCCCACAAGCTCAGCGCCTTGTCAGAACGCCAAAGCCGCCACGAACTGCAGTCGCTGACCATGGCGCGGGTGGATGAGGCGTTTGTGCGGCCCCCCCATTTCGTGGATGCAGACACCTCCGTGCTGGACGTGGTCAGGCATTTTCAGGCGATGCGCACGGCAACGGTGCTGGTGCGCGATGCGCATTCCCATCCACCCCGGGTCGGCATTTTTACGGCCACGGCCCTGCAGCGGGCCATTCTGCACGGCACACCACTGGACCAGTTGCCGGTGGGCGAGCTGGCCAATTTTTCGTTGATCCGGGTGCGCCCCAGCGACCAATTGGGCGAGGCGCTGGCCGTCATGATCAAACACAATGTGCACCGGGTGGTGGTGGCCGATGGCGAAACCATTTTCGGGGTGCTGGAGGCGCTGGACCTGTTCAGCTTTTTGTCCAACCAGTCTTACCAGATCAATGTGCAGATCATCGGCGCGCAGGACGTGGCGACCCTCAAGCTCGCAGCTGACCAGATTACCAAACTCATCTCCCTGCTGTACCGCAATGGCACCAAGGTCAACCTGATTGGCCGGCTGGTGCAGGAACTCAACGCCCGCCTGTTTGAGCGCACCTGGCAACTGATTGCGCCACCGGATCTGGTGGCCAATAGCTGTCTGTTCGTGATGGGCAGTGAAGGCCGCGGCGAGCAGCTGCTCAAGACCGATCAGGACAACGCGCTGGTGTTGCGGGATGGTTACGTCTGTTCGGTGGACCTTCCCGGTTTGTGCGCCCAGTTTTCCCAGGCGCTGGCGGATTTTGGTTATCCGCCCTGTCCTGGCAACATCATGGTCAGCAACCCGCAGTGGTGTCAGAGCGTGACCGATTTCAGCCGAATGGTGCGCTTGTGGTCTGCAACAGCCGACCCCGACAGCCTGATGGCGCTTGCCATTTTTCTGGATGCCCACGCCGTGTGTGGTGATACGACCCTGCTGGACACGGTGCGCTCCTCCGTATTCGACCTGACGGCAGACAACGATGCCATGCTGGCGCGATTTGCGTCCGCCATCAATTTCTTTGGCAATAGCAGTGGTTGGTGGAATCGGCTGCTGCTATTGGGTGAGCAGGGCAAGGAGTCAATGGACATCAAGAAGGTGGGCATCTTCCCGCTGGTGCATGGCATCCGCAGCCTGGCGCTGGCCCACCATATTGGGGAGACCTCCACGGCGGGTCGCATTGAAGCGTTGATGGCAGCCGGGAAATTGCCCGAAAAACTGGCCGGCGATTTGCTCGACAGCCTGCATTTCTTTATGGGGCTCAAGCTCAAAGTGGGCTTGCAGGAGCTGGCGACCGGGCATGGTGTATCCGGAGGCATGCAGATAGACAAGCTCAGCAGCCTGGACCGTGACCTGCTCAAGGACACACTGGGTGTGGTCAAGCAATTCAAGGTGTTGCTGAGCCAGCGGTTTCACCTGGAGGCGGTGTAATGCTTTCTGCCCTGTCGCCCACCTCCTGGGTGGCCGCGCTCAAGCGGGAGTGGATGCTGTACCACCTGGGCGATCAGCGTTTTCGCTTCATGTGGGACAAGCCGCCTGCCGACGAATGGGTGGCACTGGATTGTGAAACTACCGGGCTCAATACCAGAACCGACGACATCATCTCCATCGGTGCCGTGCGAATCAAGGGCAATCGCATCATGACCAGTGAACGGCTGGAGTTGATCGTCCGGCCCGAAAAACGACTGTCTGCCGATAGTGTGCGGGTGCATCGCCTGCGGGAGCAGGACGTGGCGCAAGGCATGGCGCCAGACGACGCCATGATGCAGCTCATGCGCTTCATTGGCAGCCGACCATTGGTGGGCTACTACCTGGAGTTTGATGTGGCCATGATCAACCGGGTGTTGTTTCCCCTTCTTGGGATGGGCCTGCCCCAGCCAAAAATTGAAGTGTCGGCGCTGTACTACGACTACAAGTACCAGCAGTTGCCGTCCAGCGCACGCGACAACAGTTCCATTGACCTGCGCTTTAACAGTCTGATGCTCGACCTGGGTTTACCCCTGCGCCCAGCGCACGATGCCCTGAATGACGCCGTGATGGCGGCTCTGGCTTTTCTGAAGCTGCGGCAAATGCAACACGCCTGAGTGCTGCGCCTGAAGCGGGAATGTCGAATAAGCCCGTTTGTGTACACTGACTCGACCCGAAATCCGGGTTGCCGAACCACTCGAAGGGATCATCATGAGCACACGCAGTCGCAACAACATCCATATTGCAAGCGAATCCGGTTCGGTTGTGCTGTATGCCCATGGATTTGGTTGTAACCAGACCATGTGGAGTCGCGTGACCCCCGCCTTTGCCGACAGCCATCGGCAGGTGCTGTTTGACTACGTCGGTAGCGGGCAATCAGACATGGCGTCCTTTGACCCGGTGCGGTATGGCGACCTGCGTGGTTACGCCCAGGACGTCCTGGACGTGTGTGACGAGCTGGGGTTGACCAGCGGGGTCACTTTCGTCGGACACTCGGTGAGTTGCAGCATTGGCATGCTGGCCTCAATAGCGCGCCCGGAGCTTTTTGAACGATTGATTCTGGTTGGCCCTACCCCGTGTTTTTTAAATGATCCGCCGGACTACCTGGGTGGTTTTGAACGCGCCGATCTGGAGGGACTGCTTGCCCTCATGGATCAAAACTACATTGGCTGGGCCAACTACCTGGCCCCGGTCGTCGCGGGGGCGCCGCAGGGCGACGAACTGGCCGGGGAACTGTCGGGTAGCTTTTGTTCAACAGATCCAGTTGCGGCCAAGGTGTTTGCCCAAGCCACATTCTTTTCGGATAACCGCAAAGACCTGCCCCTTGTTTCTCGCCCCTGTCTGATACTTCAACATCGGAACGATGCCCTGGCACCGCTGTCCGTGGGTAACTATTTGCACAATCATTTGCGTGCCAGCACCCTGGAAGTGATGGATGTCACAGGGCACTGCGCGCACATGAGTCACCCGAACCTCGTGATTGACGCCATGCGCCGCTATATGCCACAGCAGTCTGCCTGACGGCGGAGTCCCGGACACCCGTGATGGATGATTTGCTTCAGATCCCGTGTCCGCTGCTGGTTACGGACCCGCAGGGCAATATTCTTGCGGCGAACAAAGATTTGCTCCAGGTTGTAGGGGGTACGAATGACCAATGGAAGCAGCAGAACATGAACGCGCTGCTGACCGTGCCTTCCCGCATCTTCCTTCAGACCCACGTCTGGCCCATGCTGCTTAAAACCGGCAACGTGCGGGAGTTGTACCTGCACCTGCGGGATACCTCGGGGCAGCCTGTCCCCGTCATGCTCAATGGAAGCAGCGGCAGGTACCACGACGCCGACTGCATTCATTGGGTGTTCTTTGTGGCCACGGAACGGAGCCGGTTTGAAGCCGACCTGGTTCAGGCGCGTGAAAAAGCCCAGCACATGGCCAACGACCTGAGGTTGGCCCACGCCTTTCTTGACCGCGTCGGGAAAATCGCTGGCATTGGTGCATGGCGGCTGGATCTGGGCACCATGATGCCGGAATGGACCGATCAGACCTGCCGCATTCATGAAGTTCCACCGGGCTATCAGCCGACCCTGGAAGCGGCGGTTGAGTTCTATGCGCCGGAGTCCCGTCTGGTCATCAAAGCCCTGGTACAAAAGTGCATTTCGGAAGGAACCCCCTGGGATGCAGAGCTTCGCGCAATCACGGCAACAGGTCGCCCAATCTGGGTGCGAACGGCCGGGGAGGTGCAGCTTGCGGCGGGAAAGCCGGTAGCGCTGGTAGGTGCCTTTCAGGACATTACAGAGAGAAAAAATACCGAGTTGGCGCTGCTGCAAACCAACGAGCGATTTGAATTGGCGGCCGATTCGGCAGGGATAGGGGTGTGGGATTTTGATGTGGCGCTCAGAAAACTGCATTGGGACAAGTGGATGTATCACCTTTACGGACGATCTGCTGGGGATGCAACCGACCCCTTTGTGATTCTGGAGCAGAGCGTCCATCCGGAAGATGTTGGGCAGTCCAGGGCCGCACTGAAAGCTGCGTTGGCGGACGATTTCGCTTTTAGAACAGAGTTCCGAATCCTGTGGCCGAACGGTGATCTGCGGCACATCAAGAGTGTCGGGAGCGTTCGTCGCGATGAATCCGGGCGGGCGGTGCGACTGATTGGTGTGAACTTTGACGTCACCGCGCAGAAAGAATATGAGAGCAGCCTGACGCAGGCCAAGCTGGAGGCCGACCGGGCCACCGCCGCGAAAGGCCAGTTTCTGGCAAATATGAGCCACGAAATTCGCACGCCGATGAACGCCATCCTGGGCATGCTCAGCCTGTTGCAGAAGACGCCGCTCACCACCCGCCAGCGCGACTATGCGGACAAGACCAAGGGAGCTGCGCATTCACTTTTGGGGCTTTTGAACGACATTCTGGATTTCTCCAAAATGGATGCCGGCAAGATGAAGCTGGATATCCAGCCATTTCGCCTGGATCAATTGATGCGCAGTCTGTCGGTCATCTTCTCTGCCTACGTGGGTTCCAAGGCGGTAGAAGTTCTGTTTGATATTGGGCCCGATATTCCTGCCGTGCTGCTGGGTGACTCCTTGCGGCTGCAGCAGGTGCTGGTGAACCTCGGCGGCAACGCCGTAAAGTTCACCGCGAATGGGCAGGTAGTGGTGCAGGTACGGGTCAAAGACCGCCGTGAGCACGAGGTTGTACTGGAGTTTGCCGTAAAGGATTCGGGCATTGGTATTTCGCCCGAAAACCAGGGGCACATATTCTCTGGCTTCTCGCAGGCCGAAAGTTCTACGACCCGTCAATTCGGGGGAACCGGATTGGGATTGTCCATCAGCCAAAGACTGGTAGAGCTGATGGGTGGCGAGTTGTTGCTGGAGAGCGAGCTGGGTGCGGGGAGTCGGTTTCACTTCAGTGTTCCGCTGGCCATTGCGGAGCAGGTGCCGGTGGCGCTGCAAGCCGGATCCCGCCCGGTATTGGGGGCAATCAAAGTGCTGATTGTTGACGACCACCCGGTTGCGGGGGAGTTGTTGCTGCAGATGGCACGATCGCTGGGGTGGGATACAACGCTGCGGAGCAGCGGAAGCCAGGCCGTCAGGATGCTGCGCGCTGTGGCAGCGGGTGATGCGGCGCCATTCGATGTGCTGTTCCTGGATTGGCAGATGCCGGGGATGGACGGCTGGGAAACCTTGCGCCAGATTGGCAATATCGCGCCAGACCTGGGCGACAAAAGGCCACTGGTGGTCATGGTCACTGCCAATGGGCAGCAGACGCTCAGCCTGCGGACCCGAGAGGAGCAGGCCCAGATCAACGGATTCCTGGTGAAGCCTGTCACTGCTTCAATGGTCTTTGATGCCTTTGTGGATGCGCGCTCAGCGAGGGCGGGAGTGGCCACCGTGGATGACCCTGCCAGCAGCCAGCGTCGCCTTGATGGCATGCGCTTGCTGGTGGTGGAGGACAACATGGTCAACCAGCAAATCGCCGAAGAGTTGCTGGTTTACGAGGGGGCACTGGTTTCACTGGCCGCCAACGGCCAGTTGGGCGTGGAGGCGATTCAGGCCGCCCATCCTGCTTTTGACGCAGTCCTGATGGACGTTCAAATGCCCGTTATGGACGGCTATACCGCCACCCGCGTCATCCGTGCGAAATTGGGCATGACGGACTTGCCGGTTGTCGCAATGACCGCCAATGCGATGCCCTCGGACCGCGCAGCCTGCCTGGATGCAGGCATGACCGACTTTGTCGGCAAACCTTTTGATCTTGACACCCTTGTCGCCACACTGCGGCGGTGTGTTGGCTGGGTGGAATTTGTCGAGCGACCCGCCAGTCACAGCCCGCTGCAGGCGCGGCAGGCAACAAAGGCCGCGACAGCAGAGGCGCCATTCGGGCAACTGGAGGCCGAAGTCGCGTTGTCCCGCATGGGTGGAAGCACGGCACTTTATCTGAAGGCTTTGAAAGCCTTTATGAACGAGTGCGACAGTGCCGAAAGGCAACTGCCGCATCACTTGTCCTCCGGCGACCGCGTCGAAGCGGTGCGTTTGATGCATACCCTCAAAGGTCTGGCGGCCACGGTAGGCGCGACTGCGTTCGCCTCCTTTGCAGGCGAGACGGAGGTCGCACTGATGACCGTGCCGGGACGGGACGACGGGCAATTGGTTGGCGGCTTGCAAATAGCAGTGGGTCTTTTGAGGCCGGATCTGGTCGCCGCGATTGCAATGCTGGACGCCGGGCATGCGAAGGCCGGTACCAAGAGTGCCCCAGGCGCAAACGCTGCGTCCGGTATGGTGGTGATGTCAAAGAGTCTTGAGCAGCTTCGTGCTTTGCTGCTGCGTTCCGATATGGGAGCGCTGGAGTTGCACGCCAGACTCCGGCTCGAATATGAGCCAGAAGTTGGCGACAAGTTCGATGCGTTGAACGCCGCTGTCAATTCGCTGGCGTTCGAGCGTGCCGCTGAATGTTGTGATGCCCTGATGTCGCAATCACAAGGCTGATCAGCCGAAGGGCAAACGAAAAAAAGGCCGGGCGAAGCCCGGCCTTTTTGATGCGACCGTTTGCAATCAGTGGCCCGAAGCGACTGACGCGCCAAGACCGGTCTCGGATCGCACTTGTTGTGCCTTATAGGCTGCGCGCTCTTGCGCGGCCTGTGGGCTGCGGTCGAGGATCGAGAACAACCATACGCCCACGAAGCCAATCGTGATCGAGAACAGTGCGGGTGATGAGTACGGGAACCAGGCCGAGCCTTTAGGGTTGCCCATGGTGGCTTCCCAGACCGAAGGGGACACGATGGTCAGGCCCACGGCTGCGATCAGGCCCAGGAAGCCGCCAATCACGGCGCCCTTGGTGGTGCAGTCTTTCCACAGCACCGACATGAACAGCACGGGGAAGTTGGCAGAAGCCGCAATCGCAAAGGCCAGAGACACCATGAAGGCAATATTTTGCTTCTCGAATGCAATGCCCAGAACCACCGCCACCACACCCAGTGCCAGTGTCGTCAAGCGCGAAATTTTCAGCTCTGAAGCGCTGTCAGCCTTGCCCTTTTTGATCACGGTCGCGTAGATGTCGTGTGACACAGCAGAGGCACCCGACAGAGTCAAGCCCGCCACAACCGCCAGAATGGTGGCAAATGCCACGGCCGAGATGAAGCCGAAGAACACATTGCCGCCAACCGCTTTGGCCACCAGCACTGCAGCCATGTTGGCCGACCCGCCGCCGCCCTTGATGACGCCAGTAACGACGTTGGCAAATTCAGGGTTGGTCAACACCAGGGTGATGGCGCCGAAACCGACGATGAAAATCAGCACATAGAAGTAGCCAATCCAGGTAGTCGCCCAGAACACGGATTTACGTGCTTGCTTGGCATCAGGCACCGTGAAGAAGCGCATCAGGATGTGTGGCAGACCCGCAGTACCGAACATCAGTGCCATGCCGAAGGAGATCGCAGAAATAGGATCCTTGATGAAGCCGCCTGGGCCCATGATGGCGCGGCCGATTTGCGCTGGGTCCATGGCTTGGGCCTTGGCCAGGGCCGCTGCTGCGGTGGCCTGCGCTTCAGGCGTTGAGGCCGCTGCTGCGGCGACCGCAGCAGCCGCTGCGGCCGACTCTTTCGCATGGCCTGCGAGCAGGGTTTTGACTTCAACACCCTTTGCAAACAGCGCTTCGAAGCTGAAGCCGAATTCGGACATCACCATGAACGCCATGAAGGTCACACCAGCCAGCAGCAAGCAGGCCTTGATGATCTGCACCCAGGTGGTGGCTGTCATGCCGCCAAACAGCACGTAAATCATCATCAGTGCGCCGACGATCACCACGGCCATCCAGTATTCCAGACCAAACAGCAGTTTGATCAGTGAACCGGCACCCACCATTTGGGCGATCAGGTAGAACGCAACCACCACCAGCGTGCCGGAAGCCGCAAAAATGCGGATCGGCTTTTGCTGGAAGCGATAGCCGGCTACGTCGGCAAAGGTGAACTTGCCCAGGTTGCGCAAGCGCTCAGCCATCAGGAAGGTGATGACGGGCCAGCCGACCAGAAAGCCGATCGAGTAGATCAGGCCGTCATAGCCAGAGGCCATGACCGCTGCCGTGATACCGAGGAAGGAAGCCGCCGACATGTAGTCGCCTGCAATGGCCAGGCCATTCTGGAAGCCGGTAATACCGCCGCCGCCCGTGTAGAAGTCAGCAGCCGATTTGGTTTTGGCCGCCGCCCATTTGGTGATGAACAGGGTGCCCACCACAAAAACACCGAACATGCTGATGGCAACCCAGTTGGTGGGTTGCTTGTCAACTTGTCCGAGGTCGCCGCCAGCCGCTTGTGCTGCAGCCGCTGCCAGCAGTGCCGTCAGGGCCATCAGGAGTTGGAGTCCGGCCTTCATTTTGAAGCCTCTTTCAGAATTTCAGCGGTCAAACGGTCGTATTCGCTATTGGCACGGCGAACATACAGGCCGGTGATGGCGATAGTGAAAACGATGACGGCCATGCCCAGGGGAATACCCAGGGATGTGACTCCGTCGCCAATGGGCTGCGCAAGGAATGGCTTGTTAAAAGCAATCAGTGCGATGTAGCCGTAGTACACAACCATCATGACGGCGGTCAGCAGCCATCCAAAGGTATTGCGTTTTCTGCGAAGTTCGTGGTACTTCGGGTTGGCCTCGATTTTGGCCACAACGGGATCAATCATATTTCTCCTCCTGCAGTGATTCAGCTTTAACAACAGCCCAATACAGGCGTTGCAGGGGGTGGATCTTGTGCGGGTGGTCTGACTAAGTCCTTACGAGACAAAAGGAAATACTAGGACTTTCCCTAACTCGCCACCGTGTAAAAATTCACGCTTTTCTCCTTTGGATGGCATTTCTTCCATGATGAGAAATAAGTCATAAGGGTTTGCCCTTGCTCTGTAAGTTTGGCAACAGCTTGACGTCAGTTGCTGTTGGAGTCGTGTCAGAAATGGGTCAGAACCAGACAACATAGTCCGGGCACCCGCTCTTATCGGGTGGTTGGATTTATTTTTATAAGGAGACGAATTTATGGCAACAGCAGCCCCGCGTCCGATGTCCGCAGAAGAGAAGAAAGTCATCTTCGCTTCCTCGCTCGGTACGGTTTTTGAGTGGTATGACTTTTATCTGTATGGCTCGTTGGCAGCCATCATCGCCAAGCAGTTTTTCAGCGGCCTGGACGAAGGCTCGGCTTTCATTTTTGCGTTGCTGGCTTTTGCTGCCGGTTTCATCGTACGTCCCTTCGGCGCGCTGGTGTTTGGCCGTCTGGGCGACATGATCGGTCGCAAGTACACCTTCCTGGTGACGATTCTGATCATGGGCTTGTCCACTTTCATCGTGGGTATCCTGCCTAACTACGCCACCATCGGTGTGGCCGCCCCCGTGATCCTGATTGCCTTGCGCATGTTGCAAGGCCTGGCGCTCGGCGGTGAGTACGGTGGTGCTGCGACCTACGTGGCTGAGCACTCCCCACAGGGCAAACGCGGTGCGTACACCTCGTGGATTCAGACTACTGCAACCTTGGGTCTGTTCCTGAGTTTGATGGTGATTCTGGGTACCCGTACCCTGATCGGCGAATCAGCGTTTGCTGACTGGGGCTGGCGTGTTCCGTTCCTCGTGTCCATTCTGCTGCTGGCCGTGTCGGTCTACATCCGTTTGAGCATGAACGAGTCACCTGCTTTCACAAAAATGAAGGCGGAGGGCAAGACCTCCAAGGCGCCTTTGTCCGAGTCCTTCGGTCAGTGGAAGAACCTGAAGATCGTGATTCTGGCGCTGATCGGTTTGACCGCGGGTCAGGCCGTGGTGTGGTATTCCGGCCAGTTTTATGCTTTGTTCTTCCTGACCCAGGCATTGAAAGTGGACGGCGCAACGGCCAACATCATGGTGGCGATCTCCCTGATCATCGGCACCCCGTTCTTCGTGATCTTTGGCTCCTGGTCTGACAAGATTGGCCGCAAGCCGATCATCATGGCCGGTTGCCTGTTGGCTGTGGTGACTTACTTCCCGGTGTTCACCGCGCTGACCAAAGCGGCCAACCCTGATCTGGCTGCTGCACAGGCTGCCAACAAGGTGCTGGTGCACGCAGATCCGAAAGAGTGTTCCTTCCAGTTCAACCCAACGGGTACCGTCAAGTTCACCAGCTCTTGCGACATTGCCAAGCAGGCACTGGCCAGCGCTTCCGTGAGCTATGACAACATTGTTGCACCGGCCGGTACTGCGGCGACCATCACCGTTGGCACCACTGTGATTCAAGGCTACACATCCAAGGGCTTGTCCAAGGAAGATGCCAAGACACAGGGCGACGCGTTCAAGAAGAGCCTGGCTGATGCCCTCAAGGCAGCTGGTTACCCCGCCAAAGCTGACATGGCCAAGTTTGACAAGGTTACCGTCGTTGCCATCCTCACCTACCTGGTGATTCTGGTCACCATGGTGTACGGCCCGATTGCAGCGATGCTGGTGGAAATGTTCCCCACCCGTATTCGTTACACATCGATGAGCCTGCCTTATCACATTGGTAACGGCTGGTTCGGCGGCTTGTTGCCCACGACCGCGTTCGCTATCGTGGCGCAGACCGGCAACATGTACAACGGCTTGTGGTACCCGATCATCATTGCCGGTATGACGTTTGTCATCGGCATGTTGTTCGTCAAGGAAACCAAAGACGTGGATATCTACGCAAACGATTGATCATTGAGTTGAGTTAACGGCCCCGGACCTTCATGGCCCGGGGCCTTTTTTATTCGGAGTCTGTATGTGGAAAATTGTGGTGGGTTTTGTCGTCTTTGCGGGTTTGGCCCTGTACATTCTGAGCAAGGGCGGCGACATTGACATGGGTGGTGAAAAGCACGGAATGGATGACAGTCATGCGCCTGCCGCGGCTGCTGCATCTGCGCCCATGGCCGCGGCCAGCGCAAGCAAGTAAACTGCGTGCACAAAATATCCGGAAATACCGGAATGAGACATCGGCTAACTGGGGAGGGGTTTTCTACGTGATTAGAACGGACCCATGAAATACATCAAAACTGAAGCAGGACAGCAGGCGTTCAAAGAGCGCTCCACCGCGTTGTCGTCGCGCCAGCGTACGGCTTTCATCATGTTCGATGGCAACAAGACCGTGGAGCAGGTGTTGGTGGCCACATCCGGCATGGGTGTCAATCCGTCCGATGTCGACCATATGGTGGAGCTGGGGTTTCTGACCCCGGCGCCGGGTCAGGCACTGCTGGCGGAGGCGCAGGCTGCGCAGGCGGCCGCACAACAGTCTGCCGTTGAAGCCTTCAGCGCGCGCTCTACGCAAGACCGTTATAAAGAGGCCAAACCGCTGGCGACCCAGCTCACGGCCAAGCTGGGCTTGCGCGGGTTCCGGTTGAACCTGTCGGTTGAATCGGCCAGCGGCTTTGAGGAATTGTTGGTCTTGCTGCCCAAAATCAAGGAGGCTGCAGGCCCTCAGGCTTGTCAGGAATTGGAACGCGCCCTCAAAGGCTGAGGGCAACTGCCTAGAATGTCTTTCCCCAACCGGAAAGACCATTCACTATGTCCCAGGGCACCATCCGCATTCGCGGAGCGCGGCAGCACAATCTCAAAAATCTTGACCTGGACATTCGTACCGGTGAATTGACGGTCGTAACCGGCCCCAGCGGCTCAGGCAAGTCCAGTCTGGTGTTCGACACCCTGTACGCAGAGGGCCAGCGCCGCTACGTCGAGACCTTTTCCGCCTACGCCCGCCAGTTTCTGGACCGCATGGACAAGCCGGCGGTCGACAAGGTGGAAGGCGTGCCCCCGGCCATCGCCATTGACCAGACCAACCCGGTGCGCTCCAGCCGCTCCACCGTGGGCACCATGACGGAGCTCAACGACCACGTCAAGCTGCTGTATTCGCGTGCGGCCCAGTTGTTTGACAAGGCTACCGCCTTGCCGGTGCAGCATGACACCGCTGAGACCATCTACGCCGAGCTGTTGCGCCGGGCCGCCGCCGTTGCGCCCACGCCCGATCCGCGGCTGGTGCTCACCTTTCCGGTCGAGCTGCCCGCCAGCACCACGGCGGAGGAATTGACGCAGTGGTTATCCGCCAGCGGGTTCACCCGTATTCAGGCGGAGCGGCAGGTGGCCACCGTCGGTGGCCCGCGCAAGGTGCTGGATGTGGTGGCAGACCGGTTTCGCATGGCCGGCGTGGAAAAGGCCCGCGCCCTGGAAGCGATTGAGACGGCGCTCAAGCGCGGCAGCGGTCGCCTGAATGTTTATGTATTAAATGATGCTGTAGCCCCCGTCGATAGTGCGCAAGCTGCTCCTGATTCGATAGCAATTTCCCCGTTGCCCGATTGGCGCTTCTCCACCGGCCTGCATTGCCCGCAGAGCGATTTGCGCTATGCCGACCCCATTTCTTCGATGTTCTCGTTCAACTCGGCGGTTGGCGCCTGCGAGGCCTGCCGTGGTTTTGGCCGCGTAGTGGGGGTGGACTATGGGTTGGTCATTCCCAACGACAAGCTCACGCTGCGTGCCGGGGCCGTCAAGCCGATGCAGACTCCCGCCTGGCAAGAGGCCCAAGACGACCTGATGCGCCATGCCGAGGCCGCAGGCATTCCGCGCGACACGGCCTGGTACAAGCTCACACCCGAGCAGCAGGGCTGGGTGATCAACGGTTCGCCGAATTGGAACGGCAAGTGGAACCAGCACTGGTTTGGTATCAAGCGCTTTTTTGCCTACCTGGAGACCAAGGCCTACAAGATGCACATTCGGGTGCTGCTGTCCAAGTACCGCAGTTACACGCCCTGCGGCACCTGCGGTGGCGCGCGCTTGAAGACCGAAAGCTTGCTGTGGCGCATGGGCACCAAGGCGCAGGCCGATGCGGTGTTGGCCCCTGAAAAGCGGTTCATGCCGCAGGGTGTCACCTGGAGCCGCGCCCAGCTGGAAGCGCTGCCGGGCTTGTGTCTGCACGACCTGATGTTGATGCCGATTGACCGGCTGCGGACGTTTTTCGACGCATTGCAATCCGCCCCCGTGACCTCGGCCACCTCGGAGGCCGACGTCAAAACCCTGAAACTGTTGCTGGAAGAAGTCTGCACCCGGCTGAAGTACCTGTGTGACGTGGGCATTGGCTACCTCTCGCTGGACCGCCAGAGCCGCACCCTCAGCGGCGGTGAAGTGCAGCGCATCAACCTGACGACTGCGCTGGGCACCTCGCTGGTCAACACCTTGTTTGTGCTGGACGAACCCAGCATCGGCCTGCACCCGCGCGACATGCACCGCATCATCGTGGCCATGCAGCGCCTGCGCGATGCAGGCAACACGCTGGTGGTGGTGGAGCACGACCCGGCCGTGATGCTGGCCGCCGACCGCATGATCGACATGGGCCCGGGCCCGGGCGAGCGCGGTGGGCAAATTGTGTTTGATGGTTCAACCGACGACCTGCGCAGTGCCGACACGCTGACTGGTGCCTATCTGGGCGGCCGCAAGCAAGTGGGCATGGGCTTCAAGCGGCTGGTGGCCGCCAACACGCCGCGCCTGATTCTGGAAGGTGTCACCGAGCACAACCTGAAGAATGTGTCGGTCGAGATTCCGCTGCAACGGCTGGTGTGCATCACCGGCGTCAGCGGTTCCGGCAAGTCCACGTTGATTCAGGATGTGCTGGCGCCAGCACTGTTACGCCACTTTGGCAAGGCTACCGAAACGCCGGGTGCCCACGCACGCCTGCTGGGTGCCGAACTGATCAGCGAAGTGGTGTTTGTGGACCAGTCGCCCATTGGCAAAACCGCGCGCTCCAACCCCGTGAGCTACGTGGGCGCGTGGGATGCCGTGCGCGAGCTGTTTGCGGGCGCGGACCTGTCGCGTGAGCGCGGCTACACGGCCAGCAAGTTCAGCTTCAACGGCGGTGACGGGCGTTGCCCCACCTGTGGTGGCTCGGGCTTTGAACACATTGAAATGCAGTTTTTGAGCGACGTGTATTTGCGTTGTCCCGATTGCGATGGCAAGCGCTACCGCCCCGAGATTCTGGAGGTAACGATCGAGCGCCCGGGTGCCGCTGGCGCCCCGGCGGTGCGTCTCAATGTGGCCGACGTGCTGGCCCTCACGGTCAGCGAAGCCGCGACTATTTTTGCCGGAGACCGCGATGTGATTCGTGCCCTGCAGCCCATCGTGGATGTGGGGCTGGAGTATGTGAAGCTGGGTCAACCAGTGCCCACCTTGTCGGGCGGCGAG
>JBBRYR010000039.1:0-32298 GCA_038237415.1 Burkholderiales bacterium | reverse complement strand
GACATTGCCGCGAAAGAATCGGCCTTTGGCAAGCGCATTGCGCATGGCTACTTTGTGTTGTCTGCCGCGGCAGGCTTGTTTGTGTCACCCGCACCCGGCCCCGTTCTGGCCAACTACGGGCTCGATACCCTGCGCTTCATCAAACCGGTGGGCATTGGCGACACCATTCGTGCGCGCCTGACCTGCAAGCGCAAGACCGACAAGAACAAGAAGGATGCCAATGGTGTCGGTCAGGGCGTGGTGGCGTGGGATGTGGAGGTGACCAACCAGCACGACGAGCTGGTGGCGTCGTACGACATCCTGACGCTGGTGCTCAAACGGAGTTAAAACCGCCGCGTCCGCCCCAGGCGGGCGGCCAGCGAAAACACCATCACCGGTAGCAACCATTGCAGCCATGCGTAGGCGGATGTGAGCGAACGCTGTGCGCCCGCGGCCAGGTTGACGGCCTCGGTCGTCACTGTCGCAAAGCGCCCGGCGCCGATGTACAGCGTGGGCAGGTACTGCGCCACACTCACCGCAAAACCCACGGCAAAGCTGGCGGCCAGTGCGGCGCGCAAGAGTGGCCATTTGATGCGCAGCAAATACACCCAGCGCCCATGCCCCAGGCTGGCGGCAATGGCGCGCAGGCGCGGGTCAAACCCGGCATAGGCGCTGTGCAGCGCCATCAGCACATAGGGCAAGGTGGCCAGTGTGTGCGCCAGCCACACGCCCCATGCTTGACCATCCAGACCCCATGCCAGTGCCAGGCGATGCAGGCCTACCACCCACAGCACGGCCGGTAGTACCAGCGGCAGGTAGAGCACCTGGCGCAAATGCGTGTTCCAACGGGCGGGGGCCAGCTCCAGCCACGCTACGGCCCACACCAGCGCGGCCAGGCTGCTGGCAAGGCCCAGCCACACGGTGGTGACCAACGTGCGGCTACTGCCAGCTACCGATAACCAGGCCGACCCCGTCCAGCTCTCGGGCCACAGCGACGGAAAAGGCCAGCTGCCAAACACGCTGCCCACCAGCAGCGCGAGCAGCACCAAAGCATAGACTGCCGCCAAGGCCCAGAGGCTGCCGGTGCCGGTAGGCGTGTGTGTGCCATGGTTCGGTGCGCCGCGTACCCAGCACTTGCGCCACCGTGGCAGTTGCGTCAGCCCCCAAGCCAATCCGGCACTGCTGGCCAGCGCAGCCACCAGCAGCCACGCGGCGGCGGCGCCTTGTGCATTCATGGCGGGGTCGGCATCACGCAGCCATTGCCACGCCAATACGGACAGGGTAGGCGGAGATGTGGGGCCGATGACCAGCGCCACATCCACCACCGTCAATCCATACGCCAGTACCGCCAGCATCGGGCCAGCCAGGCGTGGCCACACTTGCGGCCACGCCACCCGCCACCACGCGGTGCGCGGGCGGTACCCCAGGGTTTGCGCGACTTGCAGCTCTTGTTGCAGTCGGCGCGCTACATCGGGCTGCTGCAAATGACCCAGCGCGGCCCACAGCAAAAAAGGAATTTCTTTCAACGCCAGCACGGCAATCAAGCCCAAGCCCCAGGGGTCTTGCGTGGTGAGCCAGGGTGGCGGTGCGTCAAAGCCCGTGGCCCAGGGCGAGAACGCACGCAGCAACCAGCCGCTGGGCGCAATCAAAAACACCAGCCCGATGGCAAACGCTGCATGCGGTACGGCCAGCATGGGCCCCAGCAGCCGCACCACACGCGGCCAAGCCGGCTGGCCAAAGCTGCGCGACAAAACAAAGGCCGCGCCGGCCACCGCCAAAGCGCTGGAGAGCAGGCCCGTCCACAGGCTCATGCCCAGTGCCCGCAGGGTCTGTGCATCGTGGACCAGCGCTGACCAGGCAGCCATGTCCAGCGCGGCAGCCACCGCACCCCACAGACTCCACAGCAGCGGCAAGCCCGCCAATGCCAGCAGCACAAGTGCACTGGTGTGGTGGTGTTGGATGCGAAGGGAATGGGGTGGGGCTACCATGCCGACTTATAGGTGAAAATGGCCTCTAGCCCCCGTGGAATATGCGCAAGCAGCTATAAAAATAATAGCACTAAGAAGACCATGCAGACAGTACGCTGACAAAGGCCACTTTCACGACAATCCAGGTTGCAATGACGATCAGCCAGGACTTCCATTTCACGCGGACGACGTTGAGCGTGTTTTCCGCCAGCGTGAAGACCACTGCGCACGTGGCACCAAACACCAGGCCCATCAGCGCCTGATACAGCTTTTGCTCCCAATAGCTGTCCGGACCGTCCACGGTGGGTTGGTATAGCTGGACGACTTCACCGAAAAGCAGCCAGCGAACGGTATAGCCCCGCCACCGATGCCAGATGCCCGCGTCCGAAGTGGCCCAGTTCGCCTTGGCTGGCGTTGATGGTTGCATGCGATCAAATTCCTGAAGGGGTGGGCGCAATTTTAGGGCCGGCGGAAAGACACTTGCTGTGATGCCCAGTATTTTGAATTCAACGAATCCAGTCGTACTTCTCCGCCCGTGGACGGTGCGTGGACAAAGCGGTCCTCTCCCACGTAGATTCCGGCGTGGGTGGCGACGTCACTTTGGGAAAAGAAGACCAGATCGCCAGTCTGTACCTGGTTTTTCGACACCGGCTGCCCCCAGCGGTTCAGGTTGGATACGGTGCGGGGTGGGGCAACTCGCGCGCTGGTCAGATAGACATGGCCGATCAGCCCGCTGCAGTCAAAGCCAGAATTTGGCGTGTTGCCTCCGAAGCGATACGGCGTTCCCACGAGCCCAAGGGCGTACAGCGTGATGTCGTCGGCCTGCCCCGGGAGCAGGCGCGAAGGTGGGTTCCAGGTTGCAAGGGCGACTGACCCCTGCGGCACAGGAGGTGCAGTACCGCACCCGCCGAGCAGAAGGGCGGCCATCACGATCAAGGCCGTCAGTTGGATGCGGTGGATGCGTTGGAAAGGGTTCACGCCGGCAGTGTAGCCCCTGCATAGGCCAATCCCGCCGCCACACCGCCAAAGCGGTTGCCTTCCACCAGCGTGGCGGTCGGCATGGCCACTCGCAACGCCTCAATTAACGGGCGCAGCGCGGATGAGCCACCGGTGAGGTAGACCGCATCCACCGCAGGCAGGCCGGACTGTTGCACGCACAGCGCGGCACATTGCACGACCTGGGCCAGCGACTGGTGCAGGGCGTCGGCCATGCCGGGGGCCGTGACGGTGGCACCCAAGTGTTCAGAGGGGCCGTGGCCCAGAAAGTCAAGATCGACCAGCGCGTCCTCGCCGCTGATGGAGCAGGCAATTTTGGCCGCCTCCACCCCGGCCAGCATGCGGTGGCCGTGCTGTTCTTCCAGCGCGTCCATCAGCCGGCGGTGCAGGGTCTGGTCGGTGTAGTCGGTCCACAGTTCCCGGGCAAAGTGCAGGGACTTGCGGGTGTAGGCCTGGTGGATCAGGTGCCAGGTGCTCAGGTCAAAAAACACGCTGTTGGGCACCGGGCGGCCGCCCGTACCAAGGTGCTTGTAGCCCAGCAGCGGCATCACGGTGGACAGGTCCAGCAGGCGGTCAAAGTCGGTACCACCAATGTGCACGCCGGTGGTGGCCAGAATGTCGGCCGTGCGGTCGCCGATCTGGCTGCGCGCCGGGTTCAGGCGGATGACAGTGAAGTCGGAGGTGCCCCCTCCAATGTCCACCACCAGCGCGGTGGTCTCGCGGTCGACGCGTTGTTCGTAATCCAGCGCGGCGGCAATCGGTTCCAGTTGAAACGCAATCTCGGTAAACCCGGCCTCCAGCGCCGCGCGGCCCAACGTTTCTTGCGCCAGCGCATCGCGCTCGGCGTCATCATCGACAAAGTGCACCGGGCGCCCGAGCATGGCGCGCGTGAGCGGCTGTCCCACATGGGCTTCGCAGCGGCGCTTGAGTTCCTTGAAGAACAGCACCACGATGTCAAAGAAACGAATGCTCTGGCCATCGACGGCGGTGTATTCGTCCATCAACCGGCTGCCCAGCAGGCTCTTGAGGGAGCGCAGCAAGCGCCCCTCGGTGCCTGCCAGGTAGGCTTGCATGGCGGCCGAACCATAGAGAACGGTGTGCGTTTCACTGGCAAAGAACAGAGCGGTGGGCATTTCGGCCCGCACGCCGTCCAGCGGAATGGTCTGGATTTTTCCATCGGCGCCAATCAGCGCCGCGGCTGAGTTGGAGGTTCCGAAGTCGATGCCCAGGGTGAGTTGGGTGTCCTCAGGCTGCACGGTTGGACGCGCCCAGCACCTGGGTCAAAAAGGCAGAAATATCGGCCACTTCGCGCGGGTGCACGCTGTGCGGCATGGGGTAGGTGTGCCATTGCACCGGGTGGCCCAGCGCGACCAGGGCATCGCGCGACTCTTCACCGCGCTTGAGTATCACCACCGGGTCCTGCGTGCCATGCGCCATGAACACGGGTGTGTGGGCGTTGGCGGTGTGGCGTTCGCTGGGAAAGCGGTCGGCCAGAGGCAAGTATCCCGACAGCGCCATGATGCCGGCCAGCTGGTGCGGCAGGCGCAGCCCGGTGTGCAGCGCCATGGCGCAGCCCTGGCTGAAGCCGGCGAGCACGATGCGATCAAAAGGAATGCCCCGTGCCACCTCGTTGTTGATCAGCGCGGTGATGGCCCACTCGGATTTCTGAATGCCCCGGTCGTCCTGGCGGTCCACCAGATTCAGTCCCATGATGTCGTACCAGGCTGGCATGACATAGCCGCCGTTGAGGGTAATGGGCATGCTGGGGGCGTGGGGGAACACGAAGCGGATGGGCGGGCAACCCGCAAGGTCCAGTTGCGGAACCAGACCGGCAAAGTCATTGCCATCCGCGCCCAGACCGTGCAGCCAGATGACCGCAGCAGTGGGGTTGGGCGCGCTTTCGATTTCGATGCGGGGTAGCAGAGTGGTCATATCAAACAGTAAAAATCATTTCGCCAGCCAGCCCAGACCCTGCGCGTGCAGGCTCTGGATATACAGGCGGTCTTTGGTTTCGGTGACGGCAGTGGTTTCGGGGTAAGCCCCGGTGGGGTCTTGCAGATCGGCGACTATTTCCCCCTCTTCGGTGAAGGCGATGACGTGACCATACGAGGGGGGCACAGGCCAGAACATGCGCGGCAGGCGCAGGGTCAGGCGACGCAGCCAGGGCTTGCCGGCCATGTTGTCCGCCACCGGGTTGCGGGGCTTGGCAAAACCGAGCCAGATCTTTCCGTCGAGCCCGCGCATCAGGTTGTCGGGGTAGCCGGGCAGGTTGTCCAGCAGCACCGTCGCCTGCGGGCTGGTCTGGGCGACGTTCAGCCCGCTGGCGGAGACAGCGATTTTCCAGACGCGGTATTTGCCCGTTTCGTTGACAAACAGGTGTTGCTCATCGGTACTGAGGGCTACGCCGTTGGCAAAGCTGATGCCCTGCGCGACGATGCGCGTGACCTGGGTGGTGGGGTCAAATTCCAGAATGCGGCCCGTGGAGGCCTGCTCAATGATGTCCAGCACACTGGCCTCAAAGGTGCCGCCCCAGTCCTTGGGCGCAAAGCGGGTGGAGGCGTCGCTGAAATACATCTTGCCGTTTTTGGCGACCACCACCGCATCGGCGTAGCGAATCGGGTCGCCGCCCACCGTGTCGGTCAGCACCGTGACGGTGCGGTCGGGGGCAATCGACAGCAAACCTTTGACCGCATCAGCGGCAATCAGGTTACCTTTGGCATCAAAGTCAAAGCCCAGCACGCGTCCACCGGTGTTGGCAAACACCTCTTGCGCCGTGCCGTCGGCATGCATGCGCAGGATGTTGCCACTGGCCACCGTGGTGTAGAGCTTGCCGTCCGGCCCAAACAGGATGTGCTCGGGGCCCACCTCGCCATGCAAGTCGATGATCTGCAGGTGGGCCAGTTTGGTGTTGACGGCATGCACGCCCACATAGCCGGGTGCCGCAGGCGTCACCAGAAATACCGGATCAATGGGTACGGGCCACAGCAACAGGTAGGCCGCCAGTGCCAGCACGCACGCCGCACTCCAGGATAGAAATTTTTTCATCTACTGTCCGTAACGTTTGAGCCATTCTTTTTCCAGCGGACCCACCCAGCTGCCATCGGGCTCGGGGATGGCGGGTGCACTCACCTCGACCTGGCCGGGCAGGGGTTTCGCGGCAAAGCGGGCGCGCTCGGCGACGGGGAGTTTGTCCACCGCCAGCACCGTGGGGTCGCCCCAGACGGCGATGTCCGCCTTGCGGGCCTGTGCCTCGGCACCCAGCAGGAAATTGGCGAACACTTGCGCACCGGCTGCGGCTGCGCTATTGAACGGGATCGCCAGAAAGTGCGTGTTGCCGATGGTTCCGCTACGAAATTGATAGCTGCTGACGCTCGCTGGCAGGCGCTTGGCAGCGATTTCATTCGCCGCTTCATTGGGGTTGAAGGTGAATGCCAGCAGCAACTCGCCGTCGGCCATCATCTGGCGAACCGCGGCCGCGTTTTGCGGGAACTGTTTGCCTGCGCGCCACAGGTGGGGATGCAGTGCGTCCAGATACGCCCACAGCGGTGCAGTGGCTTGGGCCAGAGCCTCGGGTGTTACGGGCTTGTAGAGCGCGGTGCGGTCGGTGTTGAGTTCAGTCAGCGCCTGCTTGATGAAGGTGGCGCCATGAAAGTCCGGCAGGCGCGGGTACGTGACGCGCCCGGGGTGCGCTTTGGCAAACGCCAGCAACTCGGTCATGCTGCGCGGAGGCGCACTCACGCGTTTGCTGTCAACAAAGAAGGTGAGCTGGGCCATGCCCCAGGGCGCTTCCATGCCGTCCACCGGCTCGGAAAAGTCGACGCGGGTCGTGGGCTTGCCGTGCACGTCCACAAAGGCGTACGACGGCAGCGTTTCAGCAAAGGGCCCGAACAGCAGGCCTTCGCGTTTCATGGCGAGAAAGTTTTCGCCGTTGATCCAGACCATGTCCACCGAGCCACCGCTCAACTTGCCTGCCGCTTTTTCATTGCGCACCCGTTTGACCACGTCGGCGGTATCCGTCACCTTGACGTGCTCCACGGTGACGCCATAGCGCTTGCGCACTTCGGCGCCCGCCCACTGGATGTAGGCGTTGATGTTGTCCCCACCACCCCAGGCGTTGAAATATACGGTTTGCCCGCGCGCCTTGCTCTGGATGTCGCTCCAGGCGGAGGTGGTTTGGGCCAGCGCAGGCCATGCCAGGCTACCGAGGGCCAAAGCCAGAGCGTGGCGACGGGACAGCGTCAGTGGGGTGCCTTTAGGTGTGGGGAAAGTGTGGTTCATGGCGAAAAAATAGGAAGGTTAAACCGGGTCAGGCCAGCAGGGCCTGCGCAAATTCGCGGGCACTGAAGGTTTCCAGCTCTTCGAGCTTTTCACCCACACCGATGAAGTACACGGGAATGGGCCGCTCGCGCGCAATGGCTGCCAGCACGCCGCCTTTGGCCGTGCCGTCCAGTTTGGTGACGATCAGCCCGGTGAGGCCCAGCGCATCGTCAAAGGCGCGCACCTGGGTCAGGGCGTTTTGCCCGGTGTTGCCATCAATGACCAGCAGGATTTCGTGGGGCGCCGTCGCATCGGCCTTCTGGATCACGCGCTTGATTTTCTTCAACTCTTCCATCAGGTGAAGCTGGGTTGGCAGGCGCCCGGCGGTATCGATCAGCACGACATCCTTGCCGCGCGCCTTGCCGGCGCTGACGGCATCAAAGCTCACGGCGGCCGGGTCGCCCCCTTCCTGGCTGATGATGTCCACCGTATTGCGGTCGGCCCAGATACTGAGCTGCTCGCGCGCTGCCGCACGGAACGTGTCGGCGGCTGCCAGCAGCACGCTGGCGCCATGCTCGGCCAAATGCCGCGTGAGCTTGCCAATCGACGTGGTTTTACCCGCGCCGTTGACGCCGGCCACCATGATGACGGTGGGGTGGTGCTGGCCAATCACCAGTGGTTTCTCCAGCGGCTGCAGCAGGTCGGTCAGCGTGGCAATCAGGATGTTTTTCAGGGCGACCGGATGCGTCACGCCGCTTTCCTTGACCTTGCGGCGCAGCTCGGCCAGCAAATACTGCGTGGCGGGTACGCCGGTGTCGGCCATGAGCAAGGCGTCTTCGAGGCTTTCGTACAGCGCCTCGTCGATCTGCGAGCCGCCAAACACCGTCGAGATGCCGGACGCCGTTTTTCCCAGACTGAGCTTGAGCTTGTCCAGCCATTTTTGCCGCTCGGGCGGCGTGGCACTGGGTACCGGGATGTCAATGGGTGCGACCAGCGCGCTGCCAATCAGCGAGCCGCCCCGCGCCGCCGGGGGGTAATCAGGCGGTGAAACGGGCGCGACAACGGGTGCAACAACGGGCGGAGGAGGGGATTTCTTTTTGAAAAAACTGAACATGTGGGGCGTTCTTAGAATCACACATTCTATGAAACACCCACAGCCCCCGTCCAAGCCGCGCTTGTTGACCCCATCCGACCTTTTTTCCCACCGGTTTACCGCACGGCCCCGCGCGATAGCGTTGACGGTGGCGATGAGTTTTGGCTTGGGCTTTTCAGCGCAAGGCCATGCAGCGCAGGCCGCACCGGCCGTGCAGCAATTCACCCTGGCAAACGGCATGGCGCTCATTGTCAAACCCGACCACCGCGCCCCGACGGCTGTCAATATGGTGTGGGTTCGGGTCGGCTCGATGGACGAGGTGGACGGTACATCCGGCGTGGCCCATGTCCTGGAACACATGATGTTCAAGGGTACGCCCACGGTGGCAGCGGGCGATTTTTCGCGCCGCGTGGCCGCTTTGGGGGGCCGCGAGAACGCCTTCACCAGCAAGGACTACACCGGCTACTACCAGCAAATACCCACGGCCCGTCTGGAAGACGTGATGAAGCTCGAAGCCGACCGCTTTGCCCACAACCAGTGGAGTGACGCGGTGTTTGCCAAAGAGCTCGAAGTGGTCAAAGAAGAGCGCCGCCTGCGCACCGACGATAACCCCCATGCCCGCCTCTATGAGGCGCTGAGCGCCGCTGTCTATGTAGCCGCACCCTACAGAAGGCCCATTGTGGGCTGGATGAGCGATCTGGACGCCATGACGGCGGACGATGCCCGCGCGTTCTTCCAGCGCTGGTACACCCCTGCCAACGCTGCGGTCGTGGTGGCGGGCGACGTGGATGTGGCCCAGGTTCGCACCTGGGCTGAAAAGTACTACGGCAGCATTCCAGCACGCGCGGTACCCGCCCGCAAACCGCGCGAGGAGCCCCCGCAGGCAGGCGTGCGCCGCCTTGATTTCAAGGCCCCCGCCGAGCAGGCCTATGTGGCACTGGCATTCAAGGTGCCGGGTCTGGCGCCCGGTGGTCTGGACGCGGCGAGTGCGGATGCTTCGGGTAACGCCGACAATGCCGATGCGCTGGCACTGACGGTACTGTCCGCCGTGCTGGATGGCTATGAAGGTGCTCGCCTGGACCGTGCCCTCACCCAACCCAAAGACCATGTGGCCGACAACGCCGGCTCGCACTATGGCCTGAGCGCCCGGGGGCCGCAGCTGTTCATGCTCTCGGGCGTGCCCGCCAGTGGCAAGACCGCTGCCCAGGTGGAGCAGGCGCTGCGTGCGCAGGTGGCGCGCATTGCCAGCGAGGGGGTTACCGAATCGGAGTTGCAGCGCGTCAAAACCCAATGGGTGGCGGGTGAGGTCTACAAACTCGACAGCGTCTTCAACCAGGCCCGTTCGCTGGGCGTGAACTGGATCACCGGTTTCCCGTTGGACAGCGACGAGCGCCTGATTGCCCGCCTGCGCACCGTCACCGCAGCCCAAGTGCAGGCGGTGGCCGCACAGTATTTTGGCGATGATGCCCTGACGGTGGCCACCCTCTTGCCCCAGCCTCCGGACAAAAACCGCAAACCCCGCGTGCCCCTGGCTGGCGCCCGCCACTGAAGCCCCTATGATTACTATCAAAATGAGAGCTGCTCGCGCAGTATTGGCGGGGGCTGCAGGCCTTTTTCTTGTAAATTTTGCGTGGGCGGGCATTCCCATCATCCAATGGACGCAGCCCTCAGGCGTGCAGGTTTTTTTGGTGGAAAGCCCGGCCATTCCCATGGTGGACGTGCGCATTGAACTGGACAGCGGCGGCCGCCGTGATCCGGCCGACAAGCCTGGCCTTTCCAACCTTATGGCGGCCGCCACGGCCAACGGCGTGCGGGCCACGGCCCACGGACCGGCACTGGACGAAAACGGCCTGAGCGAGGCCTGGGCCGATCTGGGTGCATCGTTCGGCGGCGGCGCAGGGGTGGACCGCCTGAGCTTCTCGCTGCGATCGCTCACCTACCCGGACCTGCTGCAAAAGGCCGTGGCACTCGCGGCGCGCCAGTTGGCCGAGCCGGCCTTTCCGCAGTCCAACTGGCTGCGCGACCGCCCCAAGCTGATTGCCGCCTTGAAAGAAGCCGACACCCGCCCTGCCACGCAGGCAGCGCGCGCCTTCTCGAAGGCCGTCTATGGCACGCACCCCTATGGCGCGGAGATGACAGAAGCGTCGCTGATGCGCATCGGTGTGGCCGATATGGCCGCGCTGCACACCCGCGCAGTGCGCCCCTGCTACGCCAAGGTCAGCATCGTCGGTGCGCTCGACAAGGCACAGGCCGATGCGCTGGTGACGCAGTTGTTTGCACACTTGCCCGCAGGCAGTTGCCCGGCCTTGCCACCGGTGCCCGAAGTGCCGCCATTGGAGCAGGCCCAGGAAAAAGACATCACCTTTGCCTCGGCCCAGGCCCATGTGCTGGTGGGCCAGCCCGGCTACAAGCGCAACGACCCCGATCACTTTGCCCTGATGGTGGGCAACCACATTCTGGGCGGTGGCGGCTTCACCTCGCGCCTGACCGAAGAGGTGCGCGAAAAGCGCGGCCTGAGTTACAGCGTCTACAGCACTTTTTCCCCGGGCCTGCACGCGGGGGCTTTCACGATCGGCCTGCAAACCCGCCCCGACCAGGCGCAGCAGGCATTGGCACTCGTACGTGAAGTACTGACGAAGTTCGTGGCCGATGGCCCGACCGAGAAAGAGTTGCAAGCCGCCAAAGACAATCTGGTTGGCGGCTTTGCGCTCTTGATCGACAGCAACCGCAAGCTGCTCGACAACGTCGCCAATATCGCCTGGAACGGCCTGCCGCTGGACTATCTGGACACCTGGACGCAGCACGTGGAACGACTCACCGTGGCCGACATTCGCGCAGCTTTTGCGCGCAAACTGCAGCCGGAAAAGATGGTGACGGTGGTGCTGGGTGGCGGGCCTTGAGGCGCCTGCCGTGAATGCGCCTGTGCGTCTGCAAGGCTTGCCGCCCCTGATGGCGGCCCATACCCGCTTGCTGGTGTTGGGTAGTTTTCCCGGTGCTACCTCCTTGGCGCGCCAGCAGTATTACGCCCATCCCCAGAATGGCTTTTGGCGCATTCTTCAAGCCATTTGGCCTTCCAGTCCGCATGCAGAAAGCGTGGATAGCTATGAAAAGAAGAGCGCCTGGATGCTGGAGAAAGGGCTGGGCGTGTGGGATGTGTACGCCTCCTGCGAGCGCGAGGGCAGTCTGGACACCGCCATTCGGCACCCGCAGGTCAATGACTTTGCGGACATGCAGCGTCGCTGCCCTGCACTGCGGGTGATTGCGCACAACGGAGGCGAGAGTTTTCGGCACGCGCGCCACACGGCCGCGCTGGGCCTGCCGGTCTACCGCTTGCCCTCCACCAGCCCGGCCAACGCCAGCTGGAGCTTTGAGCGCAAACTGGCCGCGTGGCGGGAGGTCGTCGCGGCGGCGGGTTTGCTCTGATCACCTTGGGTTAAGCTTTGCCCATGAAAGCAAAGAAATCCACCCTTAAGCGCGGCACCCCCGGCGCACCCAAACGCCCCATCCGCGTCAAATTGGTTCAAACCCACGAAATCCGCATCATCGGCGGGCACTGGAAACGTATCAAACTCAAAGTGGCCGACAAGCCCGGCTTGCGCCCCACGCCCGACCGCGTGCGCGAAACCCTGTTCAACTGGCTGGGCCAGGACATGACGGGCATGCGCTGTGTGGACGCCTTTGCCGGCACCGGCGCACTGGGTTTTGAAGCCGCCTCACGCGGCGCCAGCGACGTGCTGCTGGTAGAGAAAGACGGCACGCTGGTGGAGCAACTGCAGCGCGTGCACACCCAGCTGTTAAGCCTTGATATTCCCAAGCCCGCAGTGCCGCAAAAGTTGCAACTGCAGCGCGGCGAGGGCGTGGCGGCGTTGCGCCAGTTGGCCCCTGGCACCCAGAACGTGATCTTTCTGGATCCCCCGTTTGACGCCGATGTTTACGAAGCCGCATTGACCGCTGCAGCGCGCGCCTTGGCGCCCGGCGGCTTTGTGTACCTGGAAGCGCCCAAGGCCTGGACGGACGAGGCGTTGGCGCCTTTGGGGCTGGCCGTGCACCGCCACCTCAAGGCGGGCGCTGTGCATGCGCACCTGCTGCAGGCCGCCGCTGTCGTTGCAGCGGCGGTGGAACCCACCCCAGCCGCTGAATAATTACTGGCACAACAGGGCCTGTGGGCCCCGGAGCATTCCATGTCAAACCCCGTGATTGCCGTGTATCCCGGCACGTTCGACCCCATCACCCTGGGCCACCAGGACCTGATTCGCCGTGCGGCGGGTCTGTTTGGCACCGTCATCGTGGCGGTGGCGGCAGCCCACCACAAAAAGACGATGTTCAGCCTGGAGGAGCGCCTGGAGACGGTGCGCGAAGTCCTCAAGCCTTATGCCAATGTGCAGGTAGAAGCTTTTTCCGGTCTGGTGCGCGACTTTGCGGTGGACCATGGCGCACGGGCCATGCTGCGGGGTGTGCGTTCGGTGACGGATTTTGATTTTGAGAACCAGCTCGCAGGCATGAACCGTGCGCTGGCGCCCGATGTGGAGACGGTGTTTCTGACGCCTGATTCCCGCTACCAGCATATTTCGAGCACCCTGGTGCGCGAAATTGCTACGCTGAAGGGCGATGTGGCGCAGTTCGTGGCACCCAGCGTGCACGCTCGCCTGCTGCAAAAATTGCAGACGCCCAAGGCCTAGGCGCTGCATACTGTGTATGGGCCGTCGCCCAACAGGAGTGCACCATGAAAATCTTGCTACCCGTGGATGGTTCGGAGTTGTCTCTGGAGGCGGTGCGTTTTGCGATCCGCATGGTGCTGGCGGGCCTGCGGGCCGACGCGGTGCTGGCCAATGTGCAGGAGCCCGCCAACCTCTATGAGCTCCTGGTGGCGCACGATCCAGAACTGATCGACAGGGCCAGTGCCGAAGCGGGATTGCACGCTTTGGCAGGCGCGCAAGCCTTGCTGGACGCCGCTGGTGTGGAATACGAGTGCGAAGTGGCCAAGGGTGACCCGGCACACATCATCATTGAAATATCCGAGCGTTTTGGCTGCGACCTGATTGTGATGGGTGCCCGCGGAACGAGCACCTTGCGCCTTGCCATACTGGGCTCGGTTTCCAATGAAGTTCTGCACGCCAGTGCGGTGCCGGTCATGATCGTCAAGCCGGATGAGTTTTCAGAGGCGTTGGCCGAGCCTTAACTGAGCCTTGAGCGGCTGACGATCGCCTCAGGCCACGGGCACTGGTGGCCAAGCCCGCAGTGGGTCGCGCAATAGCTCGAATGCGCGGCTGAGCTGCAGCACACCCAAATCATCAAACCGCCGACCGGCAATCTGCAGACCAATCGGCAGTCCATCGGTCGTGTAGCCGCACTGAATGGATGCGGCGGGCTGCTCCGACATGTTATAGGGCACGGTGAACGCAATGTGCTCCAGCGGGCGCAGCGGATCGTTGGTGGGCGAGGGCAGCTCGGCCGCAAAGGCCGGCATGGGCGCCGTGGGTGAAATGACGTAATCAAAGGCATTGCAGGCTTGCACCGTGGCCACGCGCGTGGCGTGGAACTGGCTAAACGCGACAAAGGCCGCAGTGCCCGCCATGTCTTTCACGCTATCTGCCCATTGGCGGATGTAGGGCAGAACGGTGTCCCTTTTACCGGCCGGCAGCGCCGCCAGATCCAGGTGCGAGCGCATGCGCCAGGCGTGGTCCATGCCGTCGAGCATCTGGCGGGTGAGAAAGGGCGCCATGGGCTCGACGATGGCCCCCGCTTGGGAGAACAGTTGCGCGGCACGCAGCACTGCATCGCGCACCTCGGGCTCTACCGGCAGGCCACAGCCCGCGTCCATGAGCAGCCCGATGCGCAGGTCGCGTACGAAGCGCACGGGAGCGTCCCAGTCATCCCAGGCAATGGTGTGGGGTGGCAGGCTCATGCTGTCGCGGTCATCGCTCTGGCTCAGCACCTGCATCAATAACGCGGAGTCGGCCACGGTGCGTGTCATGGGGCCTGCTGCGCGCCCGGTGTAGGCCGGGTCGATGGGAATGCGCCCCAGGCTGGGTTTGAGGCTGTAGATGCCGCACCAGCCCGCTGGCAGGCGCAAGGAGCCACCAATGTCGGTGCCAATGTGCAGTGGTCCGTAGCCCGCAGCCGCGGCGGCGGCACCTCCGGCGCTGCTGCCGCCCGGCGTCTTTTCCAGGTTCCAGGGGTTGCGCGTGAGCTTGTGGAAGGTGGACACGCCCGAGGACAGCATGCCGTAGTCGGGCATGGTGGTTTTGCACACCATGACCGCGCCCGCCTCACGCAGCCGTGCGGCGGGCGGGGCATCGACAAGGGCGGGCCGCGCATCGGTGGCCAGGGTACCCAGGGGAATGGGGTCGCCCCGGGTGGCGATGTTTTCCTTGATGGTGACGGGCACACCATCCAGTGCACCGCAGGGTTCACCGCGCTGCCAGCGTGCCTCGGACTGGCGGGCTTGCTCCAGTGCGCGCTCGGGGCGCAGCAGGTAGCTGGCGCAGAGATGGGGCTCCCAGCGGGCGATGTGGTCGAGCACCGATTGGGTCACCGCCACGGGCGAGAGTTCACGGGCCCGGTAGGCGCGCAGCAAGGACGTAGCGCTCCACGCGTGCAAGGGGCGCGACGCGTTCGATGACAGGGTGTTTTCAGACATGGCAGTAGGGTGTTGCAGCCTTGGGAGAAAACCATTATGGGCCAAGCAACGATAATGGGTCCCATGCAAAACGTCTCATTTCTCGCAAGGTTATTGGTGGAGGGCTCGCCATGGCGCTGATCATTACCGACGAGTGCATCAACTGCGATGTGTGCGAACCGGAATGCCCCAACGAGGCCATCTACATGGGCTCAGAGATCTATGAGATTGACCCCAGCAAATGCACCGAGTGCGTGGGGCATTTTGATGAACCCCAGTGCGTGCAGGTGTGTCCGGTGTCCTGTATTCCGGTCAACCCGGCGTTTGTGGAAGACCACGAGACCTTGTGGCAGAAATACCGCCGGCTTCAGTTGGTCGCCAAGGTTTAGCGCAAGGCTCAGTCCGCAGTTTTCTGCTTTTTTTCGCCAGCTACGTGGGCCGTGAAATACTCCGGCTCTTTTTTCTTCCGGGCTTTGCTTTTCTTTTGGGCACTGGTCTTTGTGGCTTGGTCCGCTTCCATCTGGGCCTGCTCTTTTCTTGACTTGGCAGCCTTTGCTGCAGCCTCTTTTTTGTCTGCGGCTTTGTTGTCGGCCAGTGCTTGCGCCTCCGCCTTCAGACGCGTTCTTTCCATGGTGTTGGCTGCGACCGCTTCGCTCCGGGTAGCTGCATCGGCCTCGGCTTTTTGGGCTTTGCTGCGCGGGTCTTCGGTGTTGACCGTGACAGCACCGTCGCAGGGCGTCTGGCTGTATGAGGCACCACATTTATAGACTTTTTGGCCCCAGGCCCCCGTCGATAGTGCACAAGCAGCTATCAAAGTAATAGCGGTGAACAGAAGTTTTTTCACGCAATAGTTCCTGGGTTGGTTGGTGTGGGAGCAATGTCAGTGGGAGAAACCTGGTTCACCGTCGGGTCGGCTGACTGGTTTGGCTTGAGGGGACGCGGCTGCTGGGGCGCATGGGGTCTTGGGGGCTTGCTGGTGTGCACCAGCAAGGTGGCCTTGTTCATGTCGCCAGCCATAAAAGCGGGCACGGCCTTGAGGGATCGGTCAACGCATTGTTCGATGGCAATTCGATCATCCAGAATGGGTTTTTTCAGTACCCAGCTGACCACTTCAGCTTTATTGCCAGGGTGGCCAACACCCAGGCGCAGGCGCCAGTAGTCGTCGGTACCCAATTGGGCGTGGATGTCACGCAAGCCGTTATGCCCGGCGTGGCTGCCGCCGAGTTTGAGTTTGGCCTGGCCTGGCGGGATGTCGAGCTCGTCGTGGATGACCATGATTTCCTGCGGCGCGATCTTGAAAAATCTTGCGAGCGCGGCAACCGATTTGCCCGACAGGTTCATGAAGGTCTGCGGTTCCAGCAACCAGACTGTTTGTCCATGCACGGTGGTACGCGCCACCAGGCCGTGGTAACCCTTGTCCATGACCAGTGACACTTTGAGCTCGCGGGCCAGTGCGTCCACCCACCAGAATCCGGCGTTGTGGCGGGTAGCATCGTATTCCGGGCCCGGGTTTCCGAGCCCAACAAACAGTTTGATCATGACGGGTAGTCAGGGTGGTGTGTCTAAGGTGTCGTGAATGGTAGGGCAAAAATGCGGGCCCCCCAACGACAACGGCCCACCGAAGTGGGCCGTTGAGCGATATCACCTAAAACCTTGCGGCTAAGGGATTATTTTTTTGCAGCGGGCTTTGCGGCCGGTGCCTTGGCAGCAGCAGGTGCCTTGCCAGCTGGAGCGCCCTTGCCGCCCTTGCCTGCAGGTGCAGCAGTTTCAGCGGCTTCCGCGGAAATTTCAGCAGCTGGCGTTACCACGGACACGAGGACCGGGTTTTCACGGCCCTTGATGACCGCAGACACGCCCTTGGGCAGCTTGACATCGCTCACGTGGAACGAGGTACCTTTCTTCAGGCCACCGAGGTCTACCGCGATGAACTCTGGCAGATCGGCTGGCAGGCAGGAGATGTCCATTTCGGTCAACACGTGGTTGATCAGGCAGTGGTCAACCTTGACTGCAGAAGACTCTTCCTGGCCGCTGAAGTGCAATGGCACCTTCATGTGCAGCTTGGTCGTGGCATCCACGCGCTGGAAATCGGTGTGCAAAATCAATTGCTTGAACGGGTGCATCTGCACGTTGCGCAGCAGAACCTTGCTCTCAACGCCGTTGATTTCCATGTCGAGAATGGAGGCGTGGAACGCTTCCTTCTTGATGGCATGCCACAGGGCGTTGTGGTCGAGTTCGATCGACAGGGGCTCGCCGTTAGCGCCACCGTAAACGATACCAGGTGTGCGACCCGAATTGCGGAGACGGCGGCTCGCACCCGTACCCTGCATAGCGCGCTCAAAAGCGACAAATTTCATAACTTACTCCTGAAAGAGTCCACCGCGACCAGTGCGACTCCGATTGATAAAAACGCGGATCAGCCTGCGTTCAGGCTGGGCGTCTACTTTTTGTTTCGATCAGAAAAGATTTTCCTGATCCGAAAACAAACTCATGACCGACTCACCCTTGGCGATGCGCTGAATGGTTTCAGCAATCAGCGGTGCCACGGTGAGTTGGCGAATTTTCTTGCAACCCGCGGCTGCAGCGCTCAGCGGAATGGTGTTGGTAACTACGACCTCATCCAGTGCGCCGCCATTGGCAATACGCTCGATGGCGGGACCCGAGAAGATCGGGTGCGTGCAATACGCATAGACTTTTTTGGCGCCGCGCTCTTTCAGAACTTCAGCCGCCTTGACCAGCGTGCCTGCCGTGTCAATCATGTCGTCCATGATGACGCAATTGCGGCCATCAATCTCACCGATAACGTGCATCACTTCACTGACGTTGGCTCTGGGGCGGCGTTTGTCAATAATGGCCAGGTCGCAACCGAGCTGCTTGGCGAGCGCACGGGCGCGCACCACGCCGCCGACATCGGGCGACACCACAATCAGGTCTTCGTAGTTTTTCTGGCGCAAGTCACCCAGCAGCACAGGGGATGCATAGATGTTGTCGACGGGAATATCAAAGAAACCCTGGATCTGGTCAGCGTGCAAATCCATGGTCAGTACGCGCGCCACACCCACGGCCTGCAGCATGTTGGCAACCACTTTCGCTGTAATCGGCACCCGTGAGGAACGCGGACGGCGGTCTTGCCGGGCGTAACCAAAGTAAGGAATCACGGCA
This sequence comes from Burkholderiales bacterium, assembly GCA_038237415.1. Classification (GTDB taxonomy): domain Bacteria; phylum Pseudomonadota; class Gammaproteobacteria; order Burkholderiales; family Burkholderiaceae_C; genus Allorhodoferax. Next base: position 14,228 of record JBBRYR010000039.1, on the reverse strand, counting down.
CTGATGCGCTCGGCGGATGCGCGTTTCAACGCGTCCACCATGATGAGCAATTCCATCAGGTTTTCATTGGTGGGAGCGCAGGTGCTCTGGACCACAAACACGTCGCGAGCGCGCACGTTCTGGTTGATTTCGACGGTGACTTCGCCGTCCGAAAAGCGGCCAACTGTCGCTGATCCGAGGGAGATGTTCAAGTGCCGGGCAATGTCCGCCGCCATGCCAGGATTGGCATTGCCGGTGAAAACCATGAAATCAGGGGGAAGGGGTGCCTGCATGCGGGTTCCAGCGAAGAGATTAGGTTTATGTCTGTACGTTGCGCGTGCCGTGGTCCGGATATCCGGAACAACAGATTTGGCAGGGGAAGAAGGATTCGAACCTTCGCATGCTGGAATCAAAATCCAGTGCCTTAACCAACTTGGCGACTCCCCTACACGGGTTGACAGCTAAACGCTGCCCACCGATAAACCATCGCTGGTTGCCCAACCCAACAAAGGGTGAACATCCAAGCCGCTGCAAAGCCTAACCTGAAAACCGCTCGGCGCTGACTCAAAGCCACCCAAACGATCCAGATCCGCGTCTTGCCGCACTTGCGCAAATACTGCACTTCCAGAGCCAGTCATTCGACCGCTCAAACCCTGCGACTCAAGCCACTCAAGGGCTTGATTCACACCGGGGCACAGCTTTTGGGCAACGGCTTGCAAATCGTTTCGTCCGTAACTAAATGCGGTTTCGAATGAATCTGCAGCGAAGCCTGAAATTATAGCAGGCTCTGAGTCCCGTTTTAACAAGGGGTCAGAGAAAATAAGTCGGGTTTCCAGTCCGGCATCGGGTTTGACGACGATAAAGCGGGCTGCGGGTAACTGCAGTGGGGTTATTTTTTCGCCGATACCTTCGACCCAGGCATGGTGGCCGCAAAGGAAGAAAGGGACGTCGGCACCGAGTGCCAGGCCCAGTTGCGACAGCTTTTCCAGAGGCCAGTTCAATTGCCAGAGTCGGTTGAGTGCCAGCAGGGTGGAGGCTGCGTCCGACGATCCGCCGCCCATGCCGGCTTGCGCCGGCACCGATTTGGAGACGCCGATGTGCACGCCCAGCGGGCACTGCGTTGCTTGCTGCAGGGTACGGGCCGCGCGCACCACCAAATCGTCTGCGGGCAACTTCCATGTGAGGTCTTCGCGGCTGATTTGGCCGTCACGGCGCAGCTCGAAATGCAGGGTGTCGCACCAGTCGATCAACATGAAGACGGATTGCAAGAGGTGGTAGCCATCATCGCGTCGTCCGGTAATGTGCAGAAACAGGTTGAGCTTGGCGGGGGCGGGAATGTCGTAGAGCGACTGCATGGGTCAATTATCGGATGGACTCAACGGTCCAGAATGATCTTGAGTTCAGCGGGTGTGCCGGGTGGCAGTCGCCTGGCGCTCAGCCGACCGGTGGGCAGGTCCTGCAAGTCGGCTTGCCATTCGGGTGTATCCGATGCGATACCTTGCAGCCATGAAAACAGGTTGGCTATGGGCAGATCAGTTCCCGTTGCATGCCACACCAGGGCATCCAGCGATGCGAAGTGTTGGGCCTCTCCGGTGGTCTGTAATGTGGCGGCGTCTGCATCCCATTGCAGGCGCGCGAGCGTGCTACCCAGCGGGGAGGTAAATGTCATGCTGCCGGCTTGCGCGCTGCCTTGAAGATCGAAGTCTGCCGAGAAAGCTTGCACCGGTGTGCTTTCCACGCGAACCGCGAGGCGGCCTTGCCAATGCGGGTTTTGCGCATCAAATGGCCCTCTAGCCCTCGTATTGCTTGCGCATCCAGCTATCAAAATAATAGCAAATATGCTAATCCATTTGGCCCACCAAAGGAAGGTCACTTTCACGGTTTGTCGCGCAGACGCTTGATGGTGTCCTGCAATGTCTCGTTTTCAGGATTGAGCTCCAGACCCTTTGTCCAGATGGCGTTGGCCTGGTCACGTTGTCCCATGGACCACAGCACCTCACCCAAGTGGGCTGCGATTTCCGCATCGGGCCGGACCTGAAAGGCTCCCTGGAGCAGACGCACCGCCTCGGCAGGATTGCCAGACCGAAACTCCACCCAAGCCAGGCTGTCGACGATGAAGGGGTCGTTGGGTGCAAATTCCAGTGCCTTGGCGACCAGCTGGCGGGCCTCCGGCAAGCGCACGTTGCGGTCTGCCAGCGAATAACCCAGCGCGTTGTAGGCGTGGTGGTAATCGGGCTTGGCGGCAATTACCCGGCGCAGCAGTTGTTCCATTTCATCCTGCTTGCCAACTTTTTCCGCCAGCATCGCTTGGTCATAGGCCAGATCGGCGTCTTCCGGAAAGCGAGCCATGGCCTCTCCCAGCAGTTGGTACGCTGCAAGGAATTGTTTGTTGTCTCGCAACAGCTGCACTTCTGCGCTGACCTTGGCGCGTGCATCGCCGGGTTGCGACTCAGGGGTGTTGCGTATAACGGCGCGCGCTTCATCGAGCTTGCCTTGACGCGCAAGAATCGTGGCACGGTGGCTTTGCACGCGCAGCGCGTCCTGCGGGCCGGTAATGCGCGCCAGATAACTCTGGGCTTCATCCAGCCGCTTGTCCTGTTCTGCAATTTGTGCCAGCAGCAAGTAGGCCTGAACCAGGCCGCGATCCATGGCTGCGGGCTGATCGGTGTTAGCGCTGGGTGCAAGTGGATTCAGGGCAACAAAGCTTTTCAGCGACGCCTCTGCAAGCGCCATTTTCTTGTCCTGATATTCCAGCGAGCCGCGTACCAGCCACGCTTCCCGGTAATCGGGCTTTTCTGCTGTCAGCAATTCCATCTGCGCGTATGCCTCGGCGAATCGCTGCGTGCTCAGCAGGTGGCGGGCGTAAGCCATGCGCACATCAGGGCGCGGTTTGTTTGCCACATATTTACGGACCAGAACCTCTGCTTCCGGTATTTTGGATTCCATCAGAGCAAGCGCCAGCATCATCGGCACTTCGGATTGAGGGTCCAGTGCAGCACCGCGCCGCGCCGCTTCCAGTGCACCGCTTGTGTCTGCCGCCTGCAAACGAAGGATGCCCAAGACGGACCATGCCGTGGGGCCGGTGGTGTGGTTGAGCAAATCCGGCTTCAGCGCCTGATCAACCACAGTCGCGACCAGTTTTCTTTCGGTTGCACGGGCGTAGTAGCGCGGCAGGAGGCCGATAGCCGCTGAACGCTCAGCCGGAGGCAAACCAGCCAGTTCGCGCTTGAGGGGTTCCAGCGTGTCGGCAATCCGGTTCAATCCGATCAGGATCTGGAGCACGTAACGATTGGCCTCGCGGGAGGCAGGGAACGCACGTGCCCATGCTTGCGCCGCATCCAGCGCAGAAGTGCCGCTACGGGAAAGCAGCGCCAATTCCACAGCGCGTTCATACAAGCGAGGCGAATTGGCTTTGCGGGCGGCGTCCAGCATCAGGGAGTAAGCCGAGCCGGTGTCACCCGATTGGGCGCTCAGCTCGCCAACCAGCAACTGATAAAACAGTTCGCTGTCCAGGGTGGAATTATTGGGGCTGGTGGTCGCGGGTGCTGCTGCATGAACGCCGTTGAATGCGGCAGTAATCAACAGGGCAAGGGCGATTAGTCGATGGTGTCTTCTCATCGGACCATAATAATCCAACCCCGTAAACCTGTTGCCCCATGCCTGAATTGCCCGAAGTTGAAGTGACCCGCCTGAGTTTTGCCGACCGCATTGCGGGAGCGCAGATCCGGTCGGTCCGTATGGGAAAACCCTTGCGCTGGCCCTTGGGATGTGATCCGGATAGCTTGGTGGGCCGACGGGTGACAGGCGTTCGCCGGCGTGGAAAATACCTGCTACTGGACATGGACGAGGGGCTTTTGCTCCTGCATCTGGGTATGTCAGGTAGCCTGACCTTTGACCGTCAATTGCCCACGGCGGGTGTACATGATCATTTTGAGTTGCGTACTACCCACGGCATATTACAGCTCCATGATCCGCGCCGGTTTGGCGCGGTAGTGCATGCGCAGAGTGAACAGGACCCGGTTGCCCAAAAGCTTCTTGGAAAGTTGGGCACAGAACCACTGGGTGCGGATTTTGACGCGCGACTGTTTCACGCGGGGCTGGTGCTGCGCAAAGCACCCATCAAGCAGGTTCTTTTGGCGGGTGATGTCGTGGTGGGGGTGGGCAATATTTACGCCTCAGAAGCACTCTTTCTTGCCGGTATCCGGCCCACAACCCGGGCTTTTCGTCTCAGTCGCCCACGGGTTGCCAGGCTGCATCAGGCCATCCGCCATGTACTGGCGCGAGCCGTGGAAAAGGGGGGCAGTACTTTGCGCGACTTTTCCAACGCGCAAGGCGAATCGGGGCATTTTCAGCTGGAAGCCATGGTGTATGCGCGGGAAGGCCAGCCCTGCAAGGTCTGCGGCGCGCCCGTCAAGGCCATCCGGCAAGGGCAGCGATCGACGTTTTTCTGCGGCACTTGCCAAAAACCTTGAGCGCTACCGGCGATCGCGGTGCTATATTGAAAGATTCCATCGGGGGGACTCTTGGCAACTTCATTTAACGAACAGTTTGATCAGCACGGCTCTTGGAGGCGTGAGTTTGCATTGCGCCTGAAATTGCTGGCCGAGTGGATGAAGGACAACGAGTTGCTTGACGCCGCGGTCGAAGAGCGCCTGCGCAGGCTGGAAGCCCAGGTTCGCAATGACAAGGTGATGGTGGCATTTGTTGCCGAATTCTCCCGAGGCAAATCGGAAATGATCAATGCCGTATTCTTTGCAGGATATGGCCGTCGGATCATGCCGGCAAGCGCCGGGCGCACGACGATGTGCCCGACCGAGATGGGATACGACTCGGACGTGCCACCCTGTCTGCGGCTGCTCCCTATTGAGACCCGCCTGAAGCCGCAGGCGCTGATGGAATGGCGGATGGCGCCAGAAAAATGGACCCGAATTGACCTGGATGTGAACAATCCGCAACAGTTGGCCAAGGCTTTGGAAAAAGTTGCCGAGACGCTGAAGGTCACCCAGGATGAAGCGCGCGCTTTGGGTTTTTGGGATAACCGGTCGCAGGAAGACAATCCCCTGCTCGACGCGCAAGGCATGGTCGAGGTGCCACGCTGGCGGCATGCGTTGATCAACATCGCCCATCCTTTGCTCAAGCAGGGTCTGGTGATTCTGGATACGCCGGGCTTGAATGCGATTGGCGCCGAGCCCGAATTGACTGTCAGTCTGATTCCGCAGGCGCATGCGGTGGTGTTCATTTTGGGTGCGGATACCGGGGTCACCAAATCGGACCTCTCCATCTGGCGCGAGCATCTGATTACCGAGTCCGGTAACACCGATTCCCGGCTGGTTGTACTGAACAAGATCGATACCCTCTGGGACGAATTGAGCACACCTGCGCAGATTCAGGCGCAGATTGATCGTCAAAAAGCCAGCACTGCCGAGATTCTGGGTATTCCACGGGATCGCGTGATTGCCGTGTCGGCCCAAAAGGGCTTGGTGGCCAAGGTGACCAATGATGAAGAACTGCTCAGGCAGAGTTGCCTGCCGGTCCTGGAAGACGCGCTGGGTCGGGGAATGATGGGCAAGCGCCAGAAGATCCTCGCGGATGCCATGGTGTCGGGTATTTCAGACTTGCGCGCAGAGACCGGTCGTGTGATCAATATTCGCAAGCGGGATCTGACCGAGCAAATGATGGAGCTCAAGGGCCTGCAGGGCAAGAATGCCTCGGTGATCAAACACATGCGCTCACGCATTTCACAGGAGCAGGCAGAGTTTGATCTGGGCGGGGCCAAGATACACGCCGTTCGGTCCGTGCATCTGAAACTACTGCGCGAAGTATTCGGTATTTTGGGGTCGACCGCCCTGAAAAAGGAGATGGCCCAATTGAATGGCGCCCTGATGCAAAAAGGTCTCAAGCTGGGTGTCAAGCGGGCGTATGGGGAGACGTTCGACCGGCTTCGGGGCAATCTGCAAAAGGTTCAGTCCCTGTGTGGAGAAATCCAGTCGATGCTGGCGGCAACCTTCCGCCAGCTCAACGGTGAACATGGCTTTTCGTTGCAGGCGCCTACCGAGCCCCAAATGGCGCAATACCTCAACGACCTTGATCTGGTCGAGCGAAGCCACCTGCAATACTTGGGCATTGGCAACGCGTTCAAGCTGGCCCAGCCTGAGTTTGCTGACCGTCTGGTCCGTGCGCTGTCGACCCGCCTTCGCAACATCCATGAAACGGCATTGGCAGACGTGGAGTTGTGGAGCAAGTCGGCTGCAGCCCAGCTGGATGCGCAGTTGCGAGAGCGCCGTCGAAACTTCAGTCGTCGCATTGAAGCAATCGACCGCATCCAGCAAGCCGCTGGCGGTCTCGAAGAACGCATTCAGGATATTGAGTCGCAGGGGGCTTCATTGAATCAGGTCGACGTCAAATTGTCGGAACTGACCACCTACCTCATTGAGTCCAACCAGCCAGCCAAAGCCGTTCTGGACTTGGAGTTCGCCTGACCACAATGGGAGTTGCAGGCGCATTTGCTGCGCGGGTGGTGGGCTGGCAAAAAAGCCATGGTCGAAATGACCTGCCTTGGCAGAACACGCAAGACCCTTATCGCGTCTGGTTGTCAGAGATCATGCTGCAGCAGACGCAGGTGGCAACCGTTCGGGACTACTTCACACGATTTGCGGACCGATTTCCGGACGTGAAATCGTTGGCAGAAGCCAGTCAGGACGACGTCATGGGTTTGTGGAGCGGGCTGGGCTATTACAGCCGTGCCCGTAATTTGCACCGCTGTGCGCAGCAAGTGATGACCCAGCATCAAGGCGTATTTCCAGGGAGTTCAGAAGTGCTGGAGACACTGCCAGGCATTGGACGCTCCACGGCAGCGGCCATTGCGTCCTTGTGCTTTGGCGAACGGGTGGCCATACTGGACGCCAACGTCAAACGGGTGGTGACGCGGGTTACGGGATTTGACGCCGACCTGGCGCTGGCGGCCAACACGCGGGCTTTGTGGGAAGCGGCAGCCGCCTTGTTGCCCGAGCCGGAAGACGCTGGCAAGGCCATGCCGCGCTATACCCAGGGCATGATGGATCTGGGCGCAACCGTATGCCTACCCAGGAAGCCCGCTTGCAGCACCTGTCCGGTGCAATCCTTTTGCGTATCCGCAGCAGCAGGTAACCCCGAAAAATATCCAGTACGTACCCGTAAACTCAAGCGGAGCAGTCAGTCCATCTGGCTGCTGTGGGCGCAATCGGCAGACGGAGCGGTATGGCTCGACAAACGCCCGACTCCCGGCGTCTGGGCTGGCTTGTATTGCCTGCCCCTGTTTGACAGTGAAAGTGACTTGCTTGGCAATGTGCCTGCGCACCTTGGTGCCGAACTGGAGGCGCAACCCGTGTTCACCCATGTGCTCACGCACAAAGATTTGCATTTGCATCCGTGGCGTTTATCGCTGCCGAGTGAGGCGATGTCCTGGGACGAGGGGCAGTGGATCAGCGCCCGGGACTGGCCAGGTTTGGGTTTGCCTGCACCGATTCGCAAGCTTTTACAGCGGAACCTCGCTGACTGACGCGCGGCACTCGCTCCATAGCGATCTCAAATGGCGTCAATTTCCCGGTGGCGTTTGAGCGTGACCCACTTGACTGCGAAGTGCTGCGCCAGACGTTCAACCAGGTAGACCGAGCGGTGCTGACCGCCCGTGCAGCCAATGGCTACGGTGACATAACTGCGGTGGTCACGTGCCAATGCGTCCATCCAGCATTCCAGGAAATAGGTGATGTGGTGCAGCATCAAATCCACTTCGGCCTGGCCCAGCAAGAAATCAATGACCGGCTGGTCGCGCCCGGTAAGGTGCTTCAGACCGGGCTCGTAATGGGGGTTGGGTAGCATGCGCACGTCAAAAACGTAGTCGGCATCGGTCGGGACGCCGCGCTTGAACGCGAAGGACTCAAACACCAGTGTCAATTGCTTGCTGGGGGTAGAAATCAGCGTCTTGACATAGCCCTGCAATTGCGAAGGCCGGATGATGCTGGAATCAATCACATGCGACTGCTCCCGCAGCTCGGCCAGCAGATTGCGCTCCAGCTCAATGGCATCCACCAGCGCGTGCCGCGCGTCCTGTTCACCGTGGCCTGAATCCAGTTGGGACAGTGGATGCTTGCGTCGGGTTTCCGAGTAGCGGCGCACCAGTGTCTCTGTGTTGGCATCCAGAAACAGCGATTTGACGGCAATACCCTGTTGGCGCAAATCTTCCAGTTGCTGCGGCACCAGCGGTAGCGAGGTGGCACTGCGTATGTCGATCGCGATGGCCACCCGCTTGGCCTCGTGCTTTTGTTCCAGTTCAATAAAGGGCAGAAGCAGCTCGGGCGGCAGGTTGTCCACGCAGTAGAAACCCGCGTCTTCCAGCGCGTGCAGAGCCACGGACTTGCCAGAGCCAGACATGCCCGTGATGAGCACAATTTGTATGGAACGTCGGTCTTCAGACATGGCTTCAGGCTCCAGATTGCAACATTTCCCGCGCATGGGCCAGGGTGGTTGTTGACATTTTTTCGCCGCCCAGCATACGGGCAATTTCGCCAACGCGTTGCTCACCCTGTACGGGAGCAACGGTACTGAGCGTGACCTTGCCGCTTGATTGCTTGGCCACCACGAGGTGGTGGTTGGCGCAAGCCGCCACCTGCGGCAAATGGGTAACAGCCAGCACCTGCCGGTCGATGCCGAGTTGCTGCATCAGGCGACCCACGGTCTCGGCCACGGCGCCTCCGACGCCCGAATCCACCTCGTCAAAAATCAGGGTCTGCGCAGTCCCCAACTGGCTGGTAGTCACGGCAATGGCCAGCGCCATCCGTGACAACTCGCCCCCCGACGCCACTTTTCCAACAGGACGCGGCGTGCTGCCGGCATGGCCTGCCACCAGAAATGTCACGTCTTCCAGCCCGCTTTGCATCGGCTGTGCACTGGTCTCCAACTGCACTTGAAACTGACCCCCTTGCATACCCAGGCCCTGCATGGCCTGGCTGATGGACTGTGCCAGCAAGGGCGCGGCTTTGGCGCGCGCCTTCGACAAGGCTTTGGCCTCTGCCAAATAGGCTGCATGCGCTTTCTTCTCAGCACTTTGCAGACCATCCAGATCGGAAGCCGCATCCAGCTGCACCACCTCGGCTCTCCAGGATTCCAGCAGTGCATGTAACTCGGCAGGCGGGCGCTTATAACGCCGCGCAAGCGAGATCCACATTGACAGCCGTTCGTCGAGTTCGGCCAGACGTTCCGGGTCGAGTTCGGTTCGACGCAAGTAAGCGCGCAGGGTATGCACGGTATCTTCGACCTGCGCCAGGCTTGATGCCAATACATCAGCCGGGTCCTTGAAGTCGGCTTCCAGATGAGACTGGTGTTGTAGCAGTTGCATGGCGCTGTGCAGCAGTTTGACTACGTTACTGTCGTCATCTTCCAAGAGTTGAAGTGCGCCTTGCGCGGCATCCAGCAGGGCCTGGCCATTGGACAGGCGGCTGTGGCTGCTTTGCAGCTCATCCCATTCTTCGGGTTGGGGGTTGAGTTTTTCGACTTCACTGATCTGCCAGGCCAACCGCTCGCGTTCGCGTTGCAGTGAATCCTGCGCCGTCAAGGCCTGAGCCAATACATTCTGTGTTTGGCGCCAAGCGAACCAAAGTGCGCTTAGTGCATTGGTGGAGACCTTGGCATAGGCATCCAGCAGCCCGCGCACCGCATCCGGGCGCGTCAGGCTTTGCCAGGCATGTTGGCCATGAATATCCAGCAACTGCTCCCCCACGGCGCGCAATTGCTGCGCAGTGGCGGGGCTACCGTTGATCCATGCCCGGCTTTTGCCTTGCAGGTCTACGGTTCGACGAAGCAGCAATTCGTCCTCGGTGTCAAAGCCTGATTCCTGCAAGAAAGTACGGACGCTGGTCGGCGTGTCGAATTCTGCGCTTACATCAGTGCGGCTGGCACCCTCACGGATGACTCCCGTGTCAGCTCGTGCGCCGGTAACCAACTGCAGCGCATCGATCAGGATCGACTTGCCAGCGCCCGTTTCCCCGGTAAGCACCGTGAAACCGCTCTGCAGGTCAAGCTCCAACTCGCTCACGATCACAAAATCCCGCAGGACAATACGTTTTAGCGCCACGGTCAAGCCACTCCTTCATTCCAGTGCAGTTTCTGGCGCAATGTGTCAAAGTAGGTCCAGCCCTTGGGGTGCAAGAAGCGCACCTGGTACTGGGACCGGGTGACCACAATGCGATCCCCGTGCATAAGGGATGCCAGGGATTGCATGTCAAAGTTGGCACTGGCATCACGGCCTGCTACGATTTCGATAGCTACCTCCGCAACATTGGCGAGGACAATTGGCCGATTTGACAAAGTATGCGGCGCAATGGGCACCAGTACCCAGCCCGGAATGGACGGATGCAGCAGCGGGCCGCCGGCGGATAGGGAATACGCGGTAGAGCCTGTCGGTGTGGCAATGATCAAGCCATCGGCGCGCTGGTTGGCCACAAAGTGTCCATCCACCTCCACGCGCAACTCGACCATACCTGAGGTGGCGCCCCGGTTGACCACAACATCGTTCATGGCCAACGCCGAGAACACGCAATGTCCACTCCGCATCACCCGCGCCTGCATCAGGCTGCGGTGGTCCTCTTCATAGAGGCCGGCCAACATGGGCAACAACGTCGTCTGGTAACTGTCAAATGGAATGTCGGTTATGAAGCCGAGTCTTCCTTGGTTGATGCCGATCAGCGGCACGCCGTACTGTGCCATCTGGCGACCAATGCCCAGCATGGTTCCATCTCCGCCCACCACCAGGCACAGATCACAAGCCGTGCCAATGGTTGCCACAGTGGCCGCTGTGTAGTTGGAAAGCCCCATATTTGCGGCAGTGTCCTCCTCCACCACAACCTCGCAACCCTGGTCCATCAGAAAGTGCGCGATTCCGTCCAGTGCCGTGCGCGCGGCAGCGCCCGATGGACCCGAGGAATTGGCGTGGTATTTGCCAATCAGGGCAACGTGGCGGAATTTGGACTTCATTCGCAAATTACATCATTAAAATGGTCGGATGCTCGATGAACGTTCCAAGTTGTTGTTGAAAGCTCTGGTTGAGCGCTACATCGCCGACGGACAGCCGGTGGGCAGTCGAACCCTGTCGCGGGCTTCCGGTCTGGAATTGTCGCCAGCGACCATTCGCAACGTGATGTCGGACCTGGAGGAACTGGGTCTGATTGTCAGCCCCCACACCTCTGCAGGACGCATTCCGACGGCCCGCGGCTACCGGCTTTTTGTCGACACCATGCTGACGGTGCAACCAAGTCAGTACGGTTCGCACATCCTCGCGCCCGATCAGCCGCAGAAGGTGATTTCCAACGCAGCGACGCTGCTTTCCAATTTGTCGCAGTTTGTGGGGGTGGTGATCGCACCTCGTCGCACGTCGGTGTTTCGGCACATCGAGTTTTTGCGGCTTTCGGAACGGCGCTTGCTGGTCATCATTGTGTCGCCCGACGGCGATGTGCAGAACCGCGTTATCTTCACCGAGTTGGACTACTCGCAGGCCCAGCTGGTGGAAGCGGCCAATTTCCTCAACAGCCAATACGTGGGACTGGACATTGAGAATGTGCGTGAACGGCTTCAAGGCGAGGTGGAGTCTTTGCGTTCCGAAATTGCCACACTGATGCAGGCAGCCGTAACCGTGAGTTCCGAGGCCATTACCGATACACAGGATGAAGTCATCATCTCGGGTGAACGAAACCTGCTGGCGGTGTCGGACTTTTCCAGCGACATGGGCCAGTTGCGCAGGGCGTTCGAGTTGTTCGAGCAAAAGGCCCAGCTCATGCGGCTGATGGACGTGGCCGGTCAAGCCGAAGGTGTGCGCATTTTCATCGGGGGCGAGAGCCAGGTCGTGCCGTTCGAGGATTTGTCCATCGTCACCAGCCCCTACGAGGTGGATGGCAAGATAGTGGGCACCCTGGGCGTGATTGGCCCCACCCGCATGGCCTATGACCGCATGATCCAGATTGTGGACATCACCTCCAAATTGGTCAGCAACGCACTGAGTCACCACAAGTAGGCCGCTACAATCACGGGTTGCGTTGGGCCGTTAGCTCAGTTGGTTAGAGCAGAGGACTCATAATCAATTCACCCCAAAGAAAAATTATCAGAAAACCTAGTGTTTATGCGGCTTGCAGCAGTTTTTTGTGGCTAAAAATTGCCTACACACCGCTTACACACTTTTGCCGTTTTTTGTTGAATGAAAACAGGGAAGTACAATACGATTTACGGGGCGTTAGCTCAGTTGGTTAGAGCAGAGGACTCATATTTTTCAAATGTGCCTTACGTCTGGAAACTGCGTAAGGGATGGTGTCAAAGTCGGTGAAACCTAAGTGCGGTAACGCATACGGCAATGCCGAGCGAAGCTCAGTGAGAAATCGCTTTGAACGTGTAGAGACTTGACGGCACCCACCTAAAGCGAAAGCAATGGTGAAGGCAAAGTCCAGAGAGTGGCGAAAGTCACACAAATCGGAATCCTTTGGTCGAGTGTTCAAGTCACTCACGCCCTACCAACACTAAAGAGGACTGTGTAAAAGCAGTCCTCTTTTTTTATGTGCAGCTTGCACACTTAATTGGTTGTCCTTAGTGTATTTTGATCGTACAGTTGCTGTATGCCAGATCAACTTGAGACGACCCACACGCTAATGGAAAACGAACTCGTCGTGTACCAGCGTGAGAGAAGTTCAATTTGGCAATGCCGATACAAGGTCGATGGCGTTTGGCAACGGGCCTCAACAAAGGAACGTGATCTCAAGCTCGCCAAGAAGGTCGCCAAAGATTTGATGATCCGGGCCGAAATACGCAAGCATGACAACTTGCCGGTTATAACCCGCAGGTTCAGGGACGTTGCCAAGCTTGCAATACAGCGGATGGAAACGAAATTAAAGAATGGCGAAGGCAAGGTCTCATACAAAGATTACATCCGCGTCATCAACGAATATTTGATTCCAGTACTGGGCAACAGACTCATAACTAGCATTGATTCCGCTGCACTTGACCACTTGGATTCAGAGCGAATAAAGATCATGTGCAAAGTGCCAAGCAACAGCACAATGCTCAGTCAAAATGCGGCGCTAAATCTGGTCTTCGACGAAGGCGTGATTCGCAATTTCTTGACTGAAGCAAACCGGCCAAAGTTAGAAGCGAAGGGTAGAAAGAGTGATCGACGTCCGGCGTTTGAATTGAACGAATTGCAAGCTGTATTTGCCAACTTCGACGACTGGATAAAACGGGCAAGGACTGACCACAGCACGGAGATGCGTCAGATCATGCGGGACTACGTTGAAATGCTTGTCGATACTGGTGCGCGGCCTGGTGTGGAGTTGCTGAACTTAAAGTGGAAGCACATCACATTTCAAATGGCGCCAACCATTTCCGAAACGGGCCAGATCATTGACGAAGACAGCGATACACCAGAACCACTGACGACACACAATCTAAACAGGACAGTTGAATTGACTGTTGATGGCAAGACGGGGCCGCGACAAATAATTGGTCGACTGCCGACCGTGAAGGTATTGGAGCGAGTTGCCCGGCGAAACTATGGCGTCGAAAATTCTATCTTTGACCCATTCAAGGATGTTGTTACGCCTCTAAATAACGATTTCGTATTGCGTACGAAGGAAAAGAAAGCGGATGTCAGTGGCAGCTTCCAGAAAATGTTGGAACGGTATTTGGAAGAGCACAATTTATTGGTTGACCCGAAGACTGAACAAAACCGCGTGTTTTACAGTTTCCGACATACCTATGCGACCTTGTCGCTGACATTTGATAAGACCAATATTCACGTGCTTGCCAAGCAAATGGGCACCAGTACGCCCATGATTGAAAAGCATTACAGCCACTTAAAAGTCTTGGAGGCCATCGAGCAACTTAGGGGTGAAGAAACGCGGCGGCGCATTGCAGCGGGCACGATCATTAGTGAGATGTACATGCACAAGCCGAAGGTGAAGAAGCCCAAGTAAGAGTGGCCCGTTGAGAGAGCACTTATGATGAAAATGAGGTACAAGTGGCTGACACTCTGGCGCAAGTTTTTTGCTTTAAATGGTGACTACAAGGCCTACTGTGAAGCCAAGGGTGCGGGCGACAATGCCAAGTGCGTCGAACTTGAATCCAAGTTTGAACGTATCGCCGAGCTTTACGATGATTGGGGCGATATACATGTGAAGCCGGAAAGTTGGTCGAACGGATTCCCGGTCTATCCAAAAAGCCATAAATCGCCTGCGAGG
>JBBRYR010000038.1:0-32594 GCA_038237415.1 Burkholderiales bacterium | reverse complement strand
GCCATTCCGATCAAGGACGGGGCAGTGCTATCCAATTGCCCGGACTCCGAGGTACGCCGCGGCTGGGTGCAGCGCATCCTGGACCACGATGGATTCGAGATCGCGGGCGTCAAGGATGCGGGGGGCATCGAGGCCTGGTTGCGCCTGGCACAGGCGGTCGGGCTGACCCGCGACGAGGTGGTGGACCTGCGCCATGTGGCACCGGCAGTGCGCTTTGCGGTGGATGCCTATGTCAATTTCGCGCGTCGTGCACCGTGGCAAGAGACGGTGTGTTCATCGCTGACCGAGTTGTTTGCCCCTGAGATTCACAAGCAAAGGCTGACGACCTGGCCCGAGCATTACACGTGGATTGATTCAGACGGCCTGAGCTACTTCCGCAACCGAATCAGCCAGGCGCGCCGCGATGTGGACCAGGGCCTGGCTATTACCCTGGCGCACTTCAACACCCGCACCCTGCAGGAACGCGCACTGGAAGTATTGCAGTTCAAGCTCGACATCTTGTGGGCACTGAACGATGCCATCGCACTGAAGTACGGAGTGACCGCGTGAGCGCGCTCACTTTGCAGTCGGTTCCCAGGGTTGCATCGGGTTTCAGGTTGCAGTTCGAGCCTGCGCAAGAGTGCCATGTGCTGCTATACCCTGAAGGCATGGTCAAGCTCAACCAGGCCGCCGGCGAAATCATGACGCGCTGCGACGGCAAGCGCAGCGTGGCCGAAGTGGTGGCGGAACTTGAAAAAGCGTTTTCCACCACCGGGCTGGAGGCCGATGTGATCGGCTTCATGAATGTGGCCAAAGAACAGCTGTGGCTGTCCTGGGAGTAAGACCATGAGCGCAATACCGAACTTGCCCACACCCGCCCGCCCAGGCCCTCCGCTGTGGTTGTTGGCTGAGTTGACCTACCGGTGCCCGCTGCACTGCGTGTTTTGCTACAACCCGGTGGACTTTGCCCGCCACGAGGATGAAATCTCCACCGAGGACTGGATTCGTGTGCTGCAGCAGGGCCGCGCCCTGGGTGCGGTGCAACTGGGGTTGTCGGGCGGCGAACCCCTCTTGCGCGATGACCTGGAGGTGATTGTGGCCGAGGCCCACCGCCCGGGCTTCTATTCCAACCTGCTCACGTCGGGCGTCGGCCTGACCGAGGAGCGCGCCGCTGCCCTCAAAGCCGCCGGGCTGGACCATGTGCAGTTGTCGTTCCAGGATTCCACCCGGGAGATGAATGATTTTTTGTCCCACACAAAAACCTTCAGTCTGAAAAACAAAGTGGGCAAGATCATCAAGGACCAGGGCTGGCCGATGGTGATGAACGTGGTGATCCACCGGCTGAACATCGACCATATTGACCGGATCATCCGCATGGCCCACGAGATGGGCGCCGAATACCTGGAGCTGGCCAATACACAGTATTACTCGTGGGCGTTTGTGAACCGCTCGCAGCTGCTGCCAACGCATGCCCAGCTCAAGCACGCGGAGATGGTCACAGAAGAATGGCGCACCAAACTGGGCGACGCGATGAAGATTTATTTTGTGGCGCCCGACTACCACGAGGGCAAGGCCAAGAAGTGCGTCAACGGTTGGGGCAGCATGTTCATGACGATCGCGCCCGATGGCTTCGCTTTGCCCTGCCACACAGCACGCCTGTTACCCGGCCTGATTTTCCCCAACGTGAAAGAGGCCAACTTGCGCGATATCTGGTTTGATTCCGACGGATTCAACCGCTACCGCGGCACAGGCTGGATGAAGGAGCCCTGCTCCAGTTGCGCCCACAAGGAAGAAGACTTGGGCGGTTGCCGTTGCCAAGCCTACATGCTCGCGCACGACGCCGAAGCCACCGACCCGGTGTGCCGCCTGAGCCCTCTTCACCACACGGTGCAGGCCGCCGTAGCCGAGGCGGCCACGGTCAAAGCCCAGGAACACCCGCTGGTATTTCGCGATCCTGCCAACTCGCGCCGCCTGAGCACTTGACTTCACTGAACACCACAAAGCCACTACAGATAAGACCCCATCAAACACCATTTTGCTATCAAAAAAATAGCTGCATGCGCAACAGAAACGGGGGCTAGGGCCTTATTTGGTCAAAAATCTAATGCCCGGTGCGGCGCAGTTCATCCACCCGGTCAGCAATGGCATCCACATCCACCAGATCGTCGGCATGCACCAGATAGCACTCCAGGTCAGCCAGCGCCTGCTCGGTGTGCCCCAATTCCGAGTGGGCCAAACCCCGGTCACGGTATTCAGGCCACGATTCGGGCAGCAACACAATCATGCGCTCCTGAATGGCCAGCAGACGTTGCCAGTCCCGCTGGTTGCGATGGATTTCTTTCAGGTTGCGCAGCATGCGCGCGATGATGTCCCGGGGTGGTGCCGTCTGCAGGTAAAGCCCCAACGGCGCCTCGAATTCATCGAGCAGGCCGCTACGCCTGCGGTAGGGCTCCAGCCGCTCGGCCAGGTCTTCACGGCTCAGTGATTTGCCACTCAGGGGGTCGATCACGGCCTGCCCCATGGGCAGGGAAACCTTCACCATGAAATGCCCCGGAAACCCGACTCCCCGCACCGACAGACCCAGCCCCTGCGCCAATTCCATCCACAGAACCGCGAGCGTGATTGGAATTCCTCGGCGCGTGTGCAACAACGCACTGATGTAGCTGTTGTCCGGGTCGTAGTAGTCGTTGACGTTGCCGCCAAATTTCAGGTCCTGAAAAAAGAACTGGTTCAGAATGCGCAGCTTCTGGATCGGCGCGGCATCGGCCGGAATGCGCCGGCGCAGGCGCGCCTGAAGCTGGTCCACTTCGCCCAGAACGGTTTGCACGTCCAGTTCGGGATACTCATCCTGCGCAAGGCTCACGGCCGCTTCAAACAGCGCAAAGTCGTTGTCGCTGTGCACCAGCGTGGAAAAGTAATCCAGCGGCGTGGGCACGTCAAAAGACAGGTTCATGTTGATCCCCCCACAAATTTCAGCGGCGCAGGAACTGCCGCAAATTCAGACCGGCGGCCCACACGGCCCCCAGATACACCGCCCCGGATCCCACCAGCAACAGCGCCAGCAAGCCAATGCGCTTGAGGCTCTCGCTGCGCAGCTCAATCCAGGGAAACGCCTGCGCAGCCCACAACAGATAGATCACCAGCAAGGCTCCGCCAGCCAGCACCTGGGCGATAAACACGCCCCATCCCGGCTCCGGCCGGTAGCGCTTGCGCCAGAGTAAACCCGCCAGCAACCACAGGGCGTTGATCAAAGCGCCCAAACTGATGGACAGCGACAAACCCGCATGCTTAAAGATAGGCACCAATGCCAGATTAAGCAACTGCGTTATCACCAGCACCGCCACGGCAATGCGCACCGGGGTTTTGATGTCCTGATTGGCGTAATAGCCGGGAGCCAGCACCTTGATGGCAATGATGCCCACCAGACCGGCGCCCCAACCCATGAGGGCCACGGTGGTCTGCTGTACATCGAATTCGGTGAAAGCGCCGTAGTGGTACAGCACCGCTACCAGGGGCTTGGAAAATATCAGCAGTCCGATGGAGCACGGCACCGACAACAGCACCACGATGCGCAGGCCCCAGTCCAGCAGCTCCGAGTATTTTTTGGCGTCGCCCGACGCACTGGCCAAAGCCAGCTGCGGCATCAGTACCACGCCCAGTGCCACACCCAGCATCGCGGTGGGGAATTCCATGAGGCGGTCTGCGTAGGTGAGCCAGCTGACGCTTCCACTGGGCAGGTGCGAGGCAATCTGCGTGTTGATCAAGGTGGATATCTGCGCAACGCTGACGCCCAGCAGTGCGGGCACCATGAGCCGGGCCACGTTTTTGGTACCCGGATCGGCCCAGGCGGCGCGAATGGCGGTCAGGCGCCAGTCCACGCGCGGCATCAAACCCATTTTGTGCAGAGCCACAAACTGGACGGTCAACTGCAACACTCCGCCCGCCAATACCCCCGCACACAGGGCATAAATGGGCTCCAGCCCCATGGTCTTGAACCACGGTCCGCCCAGCCAGGCGGCCACAATCATGCACAGATTCAACAAGACTGGCGTGACGGCAGGCACTGCAAAGCGCTTCCAGGTGTTGAGCACCCCTGCTGCCAATGCCACCATCGACATGAAGCCGATGTAGGGAAACATCCAGCGGGTCATCACTACAGCCACCTCAAAGCCCCGGGGGTTTTGCTGTAACCCACTGGCCATGGCCCAGACCAGCAGAGGCGAACCCACCACCCCCAGCACACAGGTCAGCAACAGGGCCCAGGCCAGAACCGTTGCCACACGGTCCACCAGCAAATGGGTGTTTTCCTGCCCCTGCTGCGCGCGCGTAGCCGCCAGAACCGGCACAAAAGCCTGACTGAAGGCCCCTTCGCCAAACAGGCGGCGGAAAAAGTTGGGAATGCGAAATGCCACGTTGAACGCATCCGTCATGGCGCTGGCGCCAAACGTGGAAGCAATCAGCAGTTCACGCACCAGCCCGGTGATGCGCGATGCCAGGGTCAACAGGGAGACGGTAGAGGCGGATTTGAAGAGACTCACAAGCCAAGTGTAGCTGTTACAATAGTGGGCTTTGCTGGCATCATCCTCGAACACAAGGAACTATTACTATGGCATCTGGAAAACCCAAGAAAAAGAACCCGCGCCTTGCGTCGGGCCGTAAGCGCGTCCGTCAGGACGTCAAAATCAATGCAGCAAACACTTCTTTGCGTTCCAAGTACCGTACTGCGGTCAAGAACGTAGAGAAAGCAGTTATTGCCGGCTACAAGACCAAAGCCGCAGAACTGTTTGCGAAAATGCAAGCCGTGGTTGACACCGTGGCTGACAAAGGCATTTTCCACAAAAACAAAGCAGCACGCGACAAGAGCCGTTTGGCTACCAAGGTGAAAGCCTTGGCACTCGCAGCCTAATTTTTAGGCAAAAAGCACGCGCAGGGTCTTCAAAAACTCCGCGCGCCGTTTTGTAAGGGTGCGCTGCCAGCAAAGCAAAAAAGCCGTTCAACTGAACGGCTTTTTTGTTTCTGCTACGTGTGAACAGGACGGGTTTCGCTGACCTGCAATTCGTTGTCTTTGGCAAAGTTCAGGCAAAAATCCCAGGCCATCACGTCATATTCACGCAAATCGGGGTGGACGATCACACACTTCACCTGGCCAATGGACGTTGGCACACACCAAGGTGAATACCCCAGATGGCTGCCAGGCTGCGGGCCGCCGGGACGAAACTGACTCATCACCCCCGCCAGACGCTCAGCCCAGTCGCTGGGGCGAAACGTCTTGCCTTGTCGGGTCAAACCCAGAATGTATAGCTCTTTGGAAGGTGTGGAAGCCATCGGATAGATGTTGGTCGCCGCGGCTGGTTTGCTGCAGCAATGGTATTGCTGCGCCGCAATACGATTCTATCTGACACCGCCCCCACTTTGCTGACACCCTCTCACCACGCGGCCTTAACCAAACTTCACAAACATTTTCCCGTACGCCCCCTTCAACTTTCCGATAGCCGCTTTAACCGCCACGGCATCTTGCGCCAGCAAGACCGCCTTCAGGTCTGCCACCGATTGCTGAACGGCATTGAGTTGCGCTTTGAACTCCGCATTGGCGACGTACTCAGCCGGCGCCTGTGTGTCCAGCCGCCGGGCCAGATACTCCAGTGCACCGGTTTGTGCGGTGAGTTCCAGCAGTCCCCTGGGTTGGTCAATCAATTTGACACCGTCCATCAATATGCGCTCCATTTGAGCGTGATAGGCGTTCATATGATCGCTGTACACGATCACATTGTTGCGGTGGCGCAGCCCGGCCATCACCTCGCGCGCATGCTCCAGCGTTTCGTGGGCTGCAGCAAGCTGGTTTTTGCTGATTTCATCCGCCGCTTTGGCATACACCCGGCTTACTTCGGCAAGCGACGCTGCGAATCCGGCGTCCCGGTCATAGGGCGCAGCCGGCTTGCTGCCAAACTGGCTGACGATCTGCGTCCAGGCCGCCTGTGCCTGACCGATCACCTGCTGCGAATCGGCTTGTGATCCCGTATTGGTCTTGAACAACGCGGCGCGGTAAGGCGCATAGGCCTGTTGCAGGGCATCGGTGACCGGGTCTGCGGCCCACAGGGACGCGCTGGCGGCAAGTGACAGGGCACCTACAAGAATGCGCGGAGTTAAGACGGTGCGAAACAACATGGGAACCTCCATATAAGCCATCACTGAAGTGCAAATATTAAACGGTTTGTGTTAACGGGCGGTGAAGCCCCAACGCATGGGCACACCGACGGCCGATGGCCCTAGAATCACGGTTCAACGGCCCAACCCGCCCGGATCTGCCCGGGCTCGCATTGGGCCGACTTGTTTTTGAGCCAAAAATGGAGCCTTTACATGACCGCCGCCACGTCCCCTGCCACGCCGTCTTCACCCCATGTGATGAATACTTATGGCCGCCTGCCCATTGCACTTTCGCATGGCCAGGGTTGCCGCGTATGGGATGTGAATGGCCGCGAGTACCTGGACGCTCTGGGTGGCATTGCTGTGAACACCGTGGGGCACAACCACCCCAAACTGGTAGCAGCCCTGCAGGACCAGGTGACCAAGCTGATCCACACGTCCAACTACTACCACATACCCCTCCAGGAAGAGCTGGCACGCCTTCTGGTGGAGCGCTCGGGAATGACCAATGTGTTCTTCTGCTCGACCGGGCTGGAGGCCAATGAAGCAGCGCTGAAACTGGCACGCAAGTTCGGCCACGACAAAGGTATTGAGCGTCCGGAGATCGTGGTGTACGAGAAGGCCTTTCATGGTCGCAGCATTGCCACACTCAGCGCTACCGGTAACCCCAAGGTACAGGCCGGCTTTGGCCCGCTGGTGGAAGGTTTTATCCGGGTACCGATCAACAACATCGACAGCCTGAAAGCGGCCACCGCCAACAACCCCAATGTCGTCGCCGTATTCTTTGAAGCCATTCAAGGCGAAGGTGGCGTCAACCCCATGCACATGGATTACCTGCGCGACGTGCGCGCCCTGTGCGATGCCAACGACTGGCTGCTGATGATTGACGAAGTGCAATGCGGCATGGGCCGCACCGGGAAATGGTTTGCGCACCAGTGGGCCGGTATCCAGCCCGATGTCATGCCGCTGGCCAAAGGCCTGGGCTCGGGCGTGCCCGTGGGTGCGGTGGTCGCTGGTCCCAAAGCCGCCCACATATTTGCTCCGGGCAACCACGGCAGTACCTTCGGTGGCAACCCCTTGTCCATGCGCGCCGGGGTGGAAACCATCCGCATCATGGAAGAAGAAGGTCTGATGGCGAATGCAGCCCGCGTGGGCGCCCACCTGAAAGCTGCGCTGCAAACAGCGTTGGCAGCCGAACTGGCCAGCGGAGCCGTAAAAGACATCCGTGGCGAGGGCTTGATGCTGGGCGTGGACCTGGCCAAACCCTGCGGCGCTCTGGTACAACAGTGTGCGGACAACGGCCTGCTGATCAGCGTGACGGCTGACACTGTCATTCGCCTGGTGCCGCCGCTGATTCTGAGCACGGTCGAGGCTGAGCAGATCGTGGCTATTCTGTGCCCGCTGATCTCCAGCCTGTTGAAGGATGCGGCATGAGCACCGCACCCAAAGCCATCGCAAAAGCCACCGTAAAAGGCATTCCCAGCACCGTTCCAACTGGTGCGCCTCCTGTCAGGCACTACCTGCAATTTGCCGATTTCAGCACCGAAGAGTACGGCTACCTGCTGGAACGCGCCGCCTTCATCAAGGCCAAGTTCAAAACCTTTGAGCGCCACCACACGCTGGTGGACCGTACGCTGGCGATGATTTTCGAGAAAGCATCGACCCGCACCCGGGTCAGCTTTGAGGCCGGCATGTACCAGCTGGGTGGCAGCGTGGTGCACCTGACCACCGGGGACAGCCAGCTGGGCCGGGCAGAGCCGATTGAAGACTCCGCCCGCGTCATCAGTCGCATGACCGACATCGTGATGATCCGCACCTACGAGCAGACCAAGATTGAGCGCTTTGCCGCACACTCGCGCGTGCCGGTCATCAACGGCCTGACCAACGAGTTCCACCCCTGCCAGATTTTGGCGGACATCTTCACCTATATCGAGCACCGTGGCCCCATTGCAGGCAAGACCGTGACCTGGGTGGGCGATGGCAACAACATGGCCAACACCTGGTTGCAGGCAGCGGCACTGCTGGGCTTTCACCTGCGCGTGAGCACGCCAAGCGGCTATGAACTGGATGAGAAAGTGGCCGTTACCCCCCGTGGAATGGGCGCAGGCAGCTATAAAACTTATAGCAACCCATTAGAGGCGTGTACCGGTGCCGATCTGGTCACCACCGATGTGTGGACCAGCATGGGCTATGAGGCCGAAAACGAGGCACGGCGCACTGCGTTCGCGGCCTGGTGTGTCGATGCCAAAATGATGGCGGTGGCCAAGCCCGACGCCCTCTTCATGCACTGCCTGCCCGCCCACCGGGGGGAAGAAGTGGCCGCCGACGTAATCGATGGACAGCAGTCGGTCGTCTGGGATGAAGCCGAAAACCGCATGCATGTGCAAAAAGCGTTGCTGGAATACCTGCTACTGGGACGTCAGGAGTAGAGGGCTCCGCTCAGAATCCGCGGGTATTGAGCAAGCAGGGCGTCATGCATTGCCTGCACCGCCGCGTCCTCTATGGCGCGCGGCTTTTGCAAAGGGACCGGACAATCAAGAATGACCGTGGATGGCCCGGTCGAGAGAAACAAAACGCGATCAGCCAGACTGAGCGCCTCGCGCAGACTGTGCGTAACAAACAGCACGGTAGGCTGGGTCCGTTCACACAAGTCGTGCAGAAGGTTTCTGAGCTGGTGTGCTGTGGGTGCATCCAGAGACTGAAACGGCTCGTCCATCAGCAGCACATCCGGTTTAACAATGAACGCGCGCAGCAAAGCCACCCTGCGCTGCATTCCACCCGATAGCTGACCAGGAAACAGCGGGGCACAGTCCGGCAAGCCCACCCGTTCCAGCCACTGCTGAAGTGGCACCGTTTGCCGCACACGCGTGGCCGCTGGCAGAACCAACTCCAGATTTTGCTGAACGGTTAGCCAGGGCATCAGGCGCGGCTCCTGAAACATAAAGCCAATTCTGGGGCGCTCGCCGGGCAAACCTTCGGTGTCAAAACTGACACGCCCTTCCATCTGCAAGTCCAGCCCGGCTATCAGGTTGAGCAATGTGGTCTTGCCCGACCCGGAGGGCCCCACAAGAGCGACGAACTCTCCCGGCTGAACATCGAAAGACATGTTCTCAATGGCGCAGCAGCCGTTTGGATACGTCTTCTTGCGAATGTTCACCAACAGGGGCTTCATGGACGCCACCGGTTCAAACGCGTTTCAAGCGGGCGTAGAAACACCGCCTCAATACCAAAAATCACCAACGCGAACGCCAGCGTGTAGGCAAGGATTCCCGTGATATTGAAAAAGTGAAACAGGCTGCCAATCTGAAAACCAACACCATCGCTGCGCCCCAAAAGCTCTACCACCAGAACAATTTTCCAGATCAACGCCAGCCCATTGCGGGCTGAACCCAGCAGGTACGGCGTGAGTTGGGGCAAATACACTTTGAAAAAAGTGTCCCAGCGTGAAAGGCGATAGACCCGTGCCACTTGCAGCAGGCTTGGGTCTACTGCACGGGCACCTTCGCGCAAGCTGATGGCCACGACCGGAATTTTGTTGAGCGTCACCGCCAGCACAGCGGCTGCTTCCGACAGGCCGAACCAGATATAACAAAGGATGATCGTTACCAAGGCCGGTATGTTCAGGCCAAGAATCAAAAAATTATCGAGCAGACAATCCCAGCTTTTGTACCGCCCCATCAACAAGCCCAAGGCAATGCCGATGAGCATGGCCGCGGTGAAACTGATCGCCACCCGGCGCAGTGTCATCCCCAGATGAAACAGCAGGTCACCGGTTTGAATCTCTTGCCACAGGGTGGCTAAAACCGCGCTGGGGGGCGGCAGTGTCTTACTTTCCAGCGCTGACGCTGCTATTTGCCAGATACACAAAAAAAGCAGCATCGGAAGAACGCGGGCCCAACGACCTCGCACCCGTTCTCCGAATCGTTTGAGCGTCAGTTGCATGCTGGCAACACGAACCCGGGCCAAAAGGTGCCGCTCGCCAGGGTCTTCGATTTTCCCACCAACTTCTCACCGCCGGTATCCGCCAAAATTTTGAACATGGCGCTGACCGCAGCCATGGTGTCCTGATCCGAACAGACAGGAATGCCCGCACGGTATCTGTCACGCAGCACCCGGAACACGGCGTCGTTTTCAGCGCGCATCCTGGGCCGGATCAGGTCCCACTGTGCATCGGATTTGGCCAACAGGCTTTTTGCTTCATACGAAGCAGTCAAAAAGCCCTTGACCGCTTCTGCATTGGCGTTAGCCCAATCTTCGCGGAACACCCAGCCGATCAGCGGTATCGGCTTGTCTATTCCGAGGCCTCTGAGAATTTCAGGCACTTCAATGAGCGGACGCATGCCCGCCGTTTCCAGCCGGGCCGCATAGTTCCAGAAGTTGAGAACGGCATCCACTTGCCCCCGCAACGCCAGTTCGTTCAGCAGCGGCGGCGCGGCATAGCTTGGCTGGGTGTATTGCGTCAAATCCACTCCCAGCTTGCGTTGCGCATACGCACGCAACAGAAGCCAGGTCTTGTCGGATGGCCCTCCCGCCACTCCCAGCTTTTTCCCCTGCAGGTCGGCCAGCTTCCTGATGCCGCTGTCGGACTTGACCATGACGGAGCCCACGGCATTGGAATACGGCGCAAAGGTGAACCGGTTCGACTCTGCGCGCTGTCGGGTGACCCATATCCAGTCAGAAACGATCATGTCGACGGCCCCACCCTGCAGAGCAATAGTCGACGCATCACCCGATGCAAGCGGAACAATTTTCAAATCAACGCCGTGCTTCTTTGCGAGCTCGCGGCTTTGGATGACTTCCAGCTCCCAATTCACCGTACCGAACTCGAGAACACCGACGCGCAGAGACAACAAGGGCTTCTCCGCGGCATGGAGAACTGTCAGTGTGAACAGCAACAATACGGTGACCCAGATCCGGTTGTGAAAGCATGCGCGCATTGGGCCGCTCCATTCGGAGAAAGTGACGGATCGAACACGTTTCATACCTATTCCGGGCTCAGTGCTTTGAGCAATTCTTCATGCAGGTCGTTACCCGTCGTTTGGGCCATGAAATCGGCCACGGAACCGACAAAACGCACGACACCTTTGTTCAGCAAAATCAACCGGTCGGCCACTTTGATTTCTTCCACCAGATGGGTGGCCCACAACACCGCAACACCGTGGCTGCCCGTGAGACCGCGCACGGTAGTCAAAAGCTGTTGACGGGATGCAGGGTCCAGGCCCACAGTCGCCTCATCCATCAAAAGCACCTTGGGGTGATGCAACATGGCGCGCACCAGCTCAACCTTGCGACGCGTACCGCCCGACAAGTTGCGCACGACACTATCGGCCTGTTCCGCCAACCCCATTGTTCCCAGCCCGCTGGCAATACGCTGACGGGCCTGCATGCGCGGCATGCCATGCAGGTCAGTGTGAAACAGGAGATTGGCCTGCACCGTCAAATCCAGGTCCAGCGCGCTTTGCTGGAACACCACACCCAGACCGGCCAGCGCCCGACTGGCATGGGTGCGCATGTCATGACCCAACACCTGTATCTGGCCCTTGTCCGGACTGAATAATCCAGTGAGAAGTTGCAGCAAAGTGGATTTGCCCGCACCATTGGGCCCCAGCAAAACCACCATTTCACCCGCATGCAATTCCACGCTGACACCGCTGAGTGCGGGTTTACCCGAGTAGGACTTGTACAGGTCTTTCGCGTTCAACAAAATATCGGTCATAACTGACTACGGGAGGGCCGCAATGGTGGAGTGAGGATTTGCATGTTTATTCTAGACACCGTTGTAACATCTCGCGGAGCCTGACAGTGTTGAATCACTGTTCCAAAATACCAAACACGAGACACCACCCATGAAACAGTTGCAAGCTGCAGGCCAGAAAATGGCAGCCGGCGATTCCTCCCCCCGGGTCCGGCCGCTGTTACGCAACGTATTGGTGGGCTTGTTGGCTGTGTGGAGCAGCGTGGTCACGGCGCAGTCGCCAGCAGGTGGCCGGGTTTATGTATCCAGTGAGAAAGACAACAAGATCTACGTTTTCGATCTCGATGGAAAGCGGCTCTCCGCCATTGAGGTGTGTCAGCGACCGCGCAACATGATGTTTGCCGCCAACAGCAAGCAGATCTATGTGACCTGCGGAGACAGCAACCAGCTGGGCGTGGTGGATATTGCCAGCGGAAAAATGGTGGGCAATGTGCCGGTTGGCGATAGCCCTGAAATGTTTGATCTCAGCCCGGACGGAAAAACCGCCTATGTAACGATTGAGGAGGAAAGCGGCATGTCGGCCTACAACCTGGCGACCAAGGCCAAGTTGTTCGATGTGAAGACGGGTGGCCAACCCGAGGGCATTCTGGTCATGCCCGACGGAAAGCACGCCTACGTGACCTCCGAGGTTGCCAACGTGGTACACCTTGTTGACTTGGGGCAGCACAAGGTAATCAAGAACATCCGCGTCGGAAAGCGTCCGCGGCGCTTTGTCCTTGCGGCAGGTGGCAAAGAGTTGTGGGTTACCAATGAGTTGGGGGCTAGCGTCAGTGTAGTCAGCACGGAAGACCAAAGCGTGAAGCACACGCTGGAGTTCAAGATCAAAGGCATGCGGGCTTCTGACATCACTCCCGTAGGCATGACCCTCAGCCCGGACGGCAAAACCGTATGGGTGGGTTTGGGCCGCGCCAACCATGTGGCTGAAGTCGATGTGGCAAGCCGCCAGGTGCTGCGCCAGATTCTGGTTGGCAAGCGCGCATGGGGCCTCACCATGCACCCCAACGGCCAGACTTTGTACGTAGCCAACGGCCTGTCGGACGACATGACGTTGATTGACACGGCCAGCGGCAAAGCGTTGCGCACCGTACCCGCAGGCCGAGTACCGCACAGCATTCTGGTGCAACCCTGATGGTGTGCAAGCCAATGAATGAACACCTCCTGCGCGCAGCACTTCGGTGGAGTCGGGTGTGGGCTCTGGCCTGGCTGGGAACCAGCACGGTAGTGGCACACGCTGCATCCAGCAAGAATGTCACCGTGGCGGTCATCTCATTGGCCAACGATGCACGCTACGCCCCGCGACGTCTTGAACGGGCCTACCCAGGGCACCCTCAAGGGCGGGCTCTGGACGCCGTGAAACTGGCCGCCGAAGATTCTGCAATGGAGTTGCAAACGGCGGGTCTGGAGTTCACCGTTCGTGACGTTGTGCTTCCCGACATGCAGGCATTGCCAAAAATACTGGCTGACCTCAAGGCGCAGCATGTGCAGCACCTGATTGCCGACCTGCCCGTAACCGAGTTGCGCCAGCTGGTGCTCGCAGCGCCGGCGGCCTTGGGCGGGGCCATCGTGTTCAACACGGGTCTGGATGACGATGCCCTGCGTGGCGAGCAATGTGCCGCCCACTTGCTGCACACCTACCCGAGCCGCCAAATGTTTTCAGACGCGCTGGCTCAGTACCTGGCCGCGCGCTCCTGGCGCAAAGTGCTGATGTTGCAGGGACCTTTGGTGGGCGACCAGCTGCAAGGCGATGCGATGAACCGATCAGCGCGCCGCTATGGGCTCACCATCACGCAGACGCGCCCCTTCAAGCTCTCCACGGATCCACGCGACCGCGATCTCGCCAACACCCGTCTGTTGACCGGTGACCGGGAACACGAAGTCGTGGCCGTCATGGACAGCCAGGGCGAGTTCGCCCGGACCCTGCCCTACGCCACCCAGTGGCCTCGCCCGGTCGTTGGCGCCAATGGACTGGTCGCAACGGCCTGGCATCCCCAATGGGATCGCAGCGGTGGACCCCAGATTTCTCGGAGCTTTCAACGCCTTGCCAAGCGCCCGATGCAGAGTGCCGACTGGGCTGCTTGGGCAGCGGTCAAAGCGGTGGCAGCGGTGCTGGTGGACGACCCTGGTGCGGGCATCGCCCAACAGCTAAAAGCCCTGCGCAGTGGAGCGGTTTATTTTGATGGATTCAAGGGCCCTCGGTTGTCATTTCGACCCTGGGACGGCCAGTTGCGCCAGCCCCTGTTCCTGAGCCACGTTGACGGTGTGGTGGGAATCGCGCCGCTTGACGGCGTGCTCCACCCCACCGAGGTAATGGACACGCTTGGCGTGGACGAGAAGGAAAGCAAATGCAAGCAACGTCCTTGAGCCTGCACATTGCCCGGGCCATGCGTGCAGTGGTTGGGCGCGAAATACGCAAGTTTTTGCGACAACCCTCGCGACTGGGCTCCGCCCTGGTGCGCCCCCTGCTGTGGTTTGTGGTTTTTTCAGCGGGCTTTAACAATGTTTTCGGCGTTTCAATTATTCCACCCTACGAGACTTATGTGGAGTATCAGGTGTACATGGTGCCGGGGCTTTTGGGCATGGTGGCATTGTTCAACGGCATGCAAAGTTCACTGTCAATGGTGTATGACCGGGAAATGGGCGTGATGCGGCTGCTGCTAACCGCCCCCCTACCCCGCGGCTGGTTGCTGGCCTTCAAGCTGATGGGTGGAACCAGCCTGTCGGTGCTGCAAATGGTCGTTTTTCTGGTGATTGCATGGGCTTTTGGCGTGCGCTTCGAGTGGCTGAACCTGCCGTTGCTATTGCTTGCCATGCTGAGCGGAGCCACATTGCTGGCTGCGTTGGGACTGGTGTTGTCGGTGTACATCAAGCAGCTGGAGAATTTTGCAGGCACCATGAACTTTGTGATTTTTCCGATGTTCTTCATCAGCCCGGCGCTGTATCCCTTGTGGAAACTCGAAGAGTCTGGCGCGTGGTGGCTGCTGACCCTGGCGCAATGGAACCCTTTCACGCATGCAGTGGAGGCGATCCGCTTCGCCATGTACGGCCAGGTCAACGTTCTGTCCTGGACGGTCGTCATCGCAGGGACGTGCCTGTTTTTTGGACTCGCATGGTGGGGCTATGACCCGCAGCGCGGGTGGATCAAACAACGCGGGGCGGCCTGAGATCACATTTGACGGACTTCGAGTCGGGAGGCTACTGCGACGGCAGTGCGGGTACTGCAGGGTGCACAGGTGGTAATCTTCGTCCCCAAAGGCAACGGTTGAACCTGATTCCGTTGACCTGAATCTCCACTACTATTTTTTGCCGAGGCAAAAATTTGACGCAGCAACCGGAACAAGCATGAAAAAGAACAATGAACCCAAGGTGTGGGTCACCGTCGTGAAACTGGTGTTGGGTGCGGTCATTCTCATCGGCGGGGTGGGCCTTGCGCTGTGGTTTGCCGCGCGGGACGAAATGCAGGGCACTGCACCCAGAGCTTCATCTTCAGACTCCTGGGGCATCACCCATGACTCTCCCACGCGCATGAAGCGCTAAGACCATTCGATTTCCCGGGTGTTGGAAATAACCGACACCACACGGTTTTGAGCGGTGTTACCTTTGCGGCCAGCCAAGAAAAGGACCGCCATGATCACCCTGCAAGACTGCCAACAACGCGATGCCGCAGACCCGCTGCGCTCCCTGCGCGACCTGTTCTCCATTCCCGTTGGCGTTATTTATCTCGACGGCAACTCACTGGGCGTCATGCCCAAAACAGCCGCGGCGCGCGCTGCCGAGGTGGTGACCCAGGAGTGGGGCCAGGGCCTGATCCGGTCCTGGAACACTGCCGGCTGGTTTAATCTTCCGCAGCGGCTGGGCAACCGCATTGCGCCGCTGATCGGGGCCGGTCAGGACGAAGTGGTGGTCACCGACACCACCTCCATCAACCTCTACAAAGTGCTGTCTGCCGCGCTCTCCATTGCCGCGCAGGATGCGCCCCAGCGCCGCGTTATCGTGAGTGAGCGGAGCAACTTTCCCACCGATCTGTACATTGCTGAAGGCCTGTGCAAGGAACGGGGCTACACGCTGAAACTGGTGGAACCCCACGAGATTGCCGCCGCCCTGACGCCCGATGTGGCCATCTTGATGCTCACCCATGTGAACTACCGCACCGGCGCCATGCACGACATGACCGCGGTCACCGCTGCTGCCCATGCTGCCGGCGCTTTGACGGTGTGGGACCTGGCACACAGCGCGGGTGCCGTGCCCGTGAACCTGACAGGCGCTGGCGCCGACTTTTCTATTGGCTGCGGCTACAAATACCTCAACGGGGGCCCTGGCACCCCGGCCTTTGTGTGGGTGAACCCCCAGCATGCCGACCGGTTCTGGCAGCCCCTGTCCGGCTGGTGGGGCCACGCAGCGCCCTTTGAATTCACCCCCGATTACCAGCCCGCACCCGGCATCACCCGCTACCTGTGTGGCACCCAACCGATTGTCAGCCTGTCCTTGCTGGAATGCGGGCTGGAAGGATTCAAAGCCGCCGAAGCACTGGGCGGCATGGCAGCGTTGCGCGCCAAATCGCTCGCATTGACAGACCTTTTTATTGCGCTGGTGGAGGAACGCTGCCCAGGCTTTGGGCTGGGTCTGGCCACACCGCGCGAACACGCCCAACGCGGCTCACAAGTCTGCCTGACGCGTGAACACGCAGTGGGTGGATCGGGCGCCTTTGCCATCGTGCAGGCGCTGATAGCACGCGGTGTGATTGGCGACTACCGTGCGGGCGACGGCGGTGTGCACAAGGACATCCTGCGTTTTGGCCTGACACCGCTGTACATCGGCTATGAAGACGTGTGGAACGCGGTGGAGCACCTGCGCTTGGTGCTGGAAACCGAAGAATGGAAGCAGCCCCAGTTCAACCAGAAACACGCGGTGACCTGAAAGGCAAAGCCCACCATGAGCACACCCGAAAACATCGTTGCCGAAGAAAAGGCCCAGCTCGACTTCAGCAAGAGCATGAGCTATGGCGACTACCTGCAGATCGACACCATCCTGTCGGCGCAAAAGCCCCTCTCGCCTGCGCATGACGAGATGCTGTTCATCATCCAGCACCAGACCAGCGATCTGTGGATGAAACTGATGCTGCATGAGCTGGGGGCCGCCATCGCGTGCATCCGCAACGACGAACTCGGCGCGGCTTTCAAAATGCTGGCGCGCGTCAGCAAGATCATGGAGCAGCTCGTTCACGCCTGGGACGTGCTGGCCACTATGACACCGCCGGAGTACAGCGCCATGCGGCCGTATCTGGGCCAGTCCAGCGGCTTCCAGAGCTTTCAATACCGCTGTATCGAGTTTTCACTGGGCAACAAAAACGCCACCATGCTCAAGCCACATGCCCATGCGCCTGAGCGGCTGGCGCTGGTGCAGGCAGCCTTTGAAGCGCCCTCTCTCTACGACGAGGCCTTGCGCCTGCTGCAGCGCCGTGGCCTGGGCGTGCCCGCCAGCCACACCCTGCGCGACTGGACCCAACCCTATGCCGCGAGTACCGAGGTCGAGCAAGCCTGGCTGCAGGTCTACCGCAACCCGAAAGAGCACTGGGACCTGTACCAACTGGGCGAAGAACTCACCGACCTTGAAGATGCCTTTCGCCTATGGCGCTTTCGCCATGTGACGACGGTCGAGCGGGTGATTGGCTTCAAACGCGGCACCGGCGGCACGGGCGGGGTGAGCTACCTGCGCAAGATGCTCGATGTGGTGCTATTCCCCGAGATCTGGAGCCTGCGCACCGAGTTATGAGGGAGTCAGGCCACCAGCGCTGACCGTACTTTCTCCAGGCGACCGCGAACCTCGGTAGCGACCTGTGCCACTTCCGGGTCGTCGGTCATCTGCATCACGGCGACCGGATCCATGAAGCCGACGGTCTGGCTGCCGTTGGCCTCCGCCCGCACAATCACGTTGCAAGGCAAAAGAAGTCCGATGTCCGGCTGGGCCGTCAGTGCGCGATGCGCCAAGGGCGGATTGCACGCACCCAGAATGCGATAGGCGGGCACATCGATGTTGAGCTTGGTTTTCATCGTCGCCTGAACGTCTATGTCCGTCAGCACACCGAAGCCTTCGGTCTTGAGTGCGTCGGCTACCCGGGCGACCGCATCGGCAAAGGTCAGACCCTTCAGGGTGCAGTAAAAACCGTATCCGGCACCTTGTGGTGCAACGGCAGGGGATGCATTGGCGGCGTTCATGTTTCTTCCTTCATGGTTTGCGCCATTTTTGGCGCCTACCCATCATCTATGCATGCCGGGCACGCGTCAACCGGTGTCCCTTCACTCCATCATGATCTTTTGCCGTGCAGTCACGGCACCCATGGCGGCGGTGTCTTGCCGAATGCGAATGGCCAGCCCTTCGGGCGACGAGCCGACGGCCTGCCAGCCCTGGCTGAACAGCTTCTGGCGCATGTCGGGGCTGCGCACAATCTCGCTGATGAGCGCCGACAAACGGGCCACCACCGGTTTGGGCATGCTGGCCGGTGCGGCCACTGCGTTCCAGATCTCCAGCTCGAACCCCTGCACACCTGCGCCATGCTCAGCGCGGGCGACAACAGGGCCAGCTGAATCTGCCCACCTATCATGGCGTTCATGACCTGTGGGTTGCCGGGGTATGGCACATGCACCGGGGTCAGGCCGGTGCGGGCCTTCAGCATTTCCATGCCCAGGTGCGCCACGGTGCCCTGACCCGGCGAACCATAACTCCAGGTGTCTGCCGCTTGCAGACCTGCCTTGACGAAATCCCCGGGTTGGCCGGTGTAGCTGGCGGGCACCACCAGCACCAAAGGCGCAGTGCCTACCAATGCAATGGGCGCCAGATCCCTGACAGGGTCGTAAGGGGTTTTCGGGTTGAGCAAGCGGGCAATGGTGAGGTTGCCATTGATCATCAAGCCCAGCGTGTGATCGTCCGTCGCTTTGGCCACCAGATCCGCGGCAACGTTTCCGCCCGCGCCCGGCCGGTTATCCACAATCACCGGCTGACCCAGCGCTTTGCTCAGGGGTTCTGCCAGTGCGCGGGCGGTCAGATCGGGGCTGGATCCACCGGGAAAGCCCACAATGATCCGGATCGGTTTGATCGGCCAGGGTTAGCAGTTTGCGCCGCACGTTGAATGTCCGGTTCACGACAGGTCACCAACATCCGGACCACGATACAGCCACGGCACGTCGAGCAAGCGCTCACCCAGCAAGCGGATGGACAGATCACGGCCCCAGCGCACCGGCCCCCTGGCATGAAAAATTTTGCCGTTGCGGATGGACCGCGCCTGCACCCGTGCATTGCGCTGCCAGCGCTGCTGCGCATAGCGTTGCAGACGCTGTGTCATGGGCACATCGGATGGCGTCAGCACCTGCTGCAGGCACGCTGCGTCTTCAATCGCCATGCCGGCGCCCTGCGCCATATAAGGCCGCATGGGATGGGCCGCATCGCCCAGCAGCGCCACTCGACCTTGGGCCTGCTCGCGTGCGCCACGCATGGGCGGGCGATCACACAGCGGCCACAGGCGCCAGTGCTCGATGGCACCGATCAGGTCCCGCAACGGACTGTAGGTGGTCGCCAGTGCGGCGTAAATATCCAGCGCATTGGCATTGTGGTCCCAGTCTTCCATGCTGCCCGCCACACGGCCCTGCACGATAGCCACCACATTGAGCCACTGCCCGCGGCGCACCGGGTACTGAACCACATGCATTCGGGGCCCCAGCCAGACCGTGATGTGCTGGCTGCGCAGCCTCTCAGGCAAGTCCACCTGCGCCACCATGGCCCGATAGGCCAGATGACCCGTCACACGCGGCCTCGCGTCATTCAGCAGCTGTTGGCGTACCCGGCTCCACAGCCCGTCTGCGCCCACCAGTGCATCCCCTTGCAGCATCCTTCCACCCAGCGAGTGCACATGCACGCCGTCATCGGCCTGAACAAAAGACTGCAGCCCCTGACTCAGGTGCAGTTGCGCCTCGGGTTGCTGCTGCACCGCCTTCAGCAACACTTGGTGCATATCGGCCCGGTGAATGGTGGCATAGGGTGCGCCATAGAGCGTGCGGGTGCGCTCACCCAGGCGCAGCCGCCCCAGCTCGGCGCCCGTGGCCGCACTGCGCACCTGCAGCAGCTCGGGATAAGCCGCTACCCGACTTAAAGCCAGCCCCAGCCCCCAGTCGTGCAGCACCCGCACCACGTTCGGACCCAGCTGGATGCCCGCTCCCACCTCGGCGAATGCGCTGGCTTGCTCCAGCAACTGGACCGGCCAGCCTGCCCTGGAACAGGCCAGCGCGGTGGCCAAGCCGCCGATGCCGCCACCGGCAATTAAGATTTGTCGAGACATGGCGCCATTGTCCGGCAAATAAATCTGCAACCCTTGACTTGCGTCAGATATCGGTAAGCGCCCGGACCGGCGAGACGCCTGCGCTGCGGGACAATCCTGCCCATGAGCCTCAAGAAACCTGAACTGCTGCTGCCCGCCGGGTCGCTGGACAAAATGCGCGCCGCTTTCGACTTTGGCGCCGATGCCATCTACGCCGGTCAGCCCCGCTACTCGCTACGCGCGCGCAACAACGAATTCAGGCTGGAACAGATCGAAACAGGCATCCAGGAGGCCCACGCGCGGGGCAAGAAGTTCTTTGTTACCAGCAACCTGCTGCCGCACAACGACAAGGTGCGCACCTACCTGCGCGACATCGAACCGGTGATTGCCATGCGTCCTGACGCACTCATCATGGCCGACCCCGGCCTGATCATGATGGTGCGTGAAGGCATGGACAAGGGCAACCTGAACGATGTGCCGATTCACCTCTCAGTACAAGCCAACACGGTCAACTACGCGGCGGTCAAGTTCTGGCAAAAGGTGGGCGTGACGCGCATCATTTTGTCGCGCGAACTGAGTCTGGACGAGATCGAGAAAATCCGCCAGGAATGCCCCGACATGGAGTTGGAAGTGTTTGTTCACGGTGCGCTATGCATTGCCTATTCAGGCCGCTGCCTGCTCTCGGGATACTTCAACCGGCGCGACTCCAACCAGGGCACCTGCACTAACGCCTGCCGCTGGAACTACAGCACCCAGCCAAGCAGCGAGGACCCCAACACCGGTGAGGCGATTGCAGTCCAGATGGATACCGGCTTCAACTTCAATGAAGCCCAGCAAGAGGCCGAGTCCGCGTTTGCAGCCTGTGGCGGCAGTGCGCGCCACCCGGAGGCCGACCAGGTGTACCTGCTGGAGGAAGCCGGCCGCCCCGGCCAGCTCCTGCCCATCATGGAAGACGAGCACGGCACCTACATCATGAACAGCAAGGACCTGCGCGCCGTGGAGCACGTGGAGCGGCTGGTCAAGATTGGCGTGGACTCGCTCAAGATCGAAGGCCGCACCAAGAGCCTGTACTACGTGGCCCGCACCGCGCAAACCTACCGACGCGCGATTGACGATGCGGTCGCTGGCAAGGCGTTTAACCCGGAGCTGATCACCGAACTGGAAGGTCTGGCCAACCGCGGCTTTACCAGCGGTTTTCTGGAGCGCCGCCCGTCACAGGACTACCAGAACTACGAGACCGGTCACTCCGCCATCGGCCACAGCCATTTCGTGGGTGAGGTG
This sequence comes from Burkholderiales bacterium, assembly GCA_038237415.1. GTDB lineage: Bacteria > Pseudomonadota > Gammaproteobacteria > Burkholderiales > Burkholderiaceae_C > Allorhodoferax. The sequence goes on along the minus strand of JBBRYR010000038.1, from coordinate 11,130 downwards.
CGTGGCGTGAGCGACGGCTGGGCCGAGGTGGAAGTGAAAAACAAGTTTCTGGTGGGTGACCAGATTGAGGTCATTCACCCCAGCGGCAACCACACCGTCACATTGGAGCAGATGCGCAATCTGGAGGGCGAGGCCATCACGGTGGCGCCGGGCAGCCCGCTGCAGGTACGCATTCCGCTGGAAGCGCGCTACGCCGGCGCGCTGCTGGCGAGGCGGATGCCCGCCTGATTCAATAGGTGATGCTCAACGCATCGGCATCCACATTCACCACGGGCTTGCCCAAAGCCGCACTGGCGGCCTGGGCAAACGCCAGTGCCCACTCGGCATCCGAAAATTTGGCGGGACCGGCGGCTTGCGCCACCACCACAACCCGGTCTGCCATCAGCAATTTGCCGGTTGCCCGCAGGGGCTCGCATTCCATGGCGAGGAACTGCTCATCCAGCCATTTGCTCGCAAGCTCGCGCGGCATGGGCTGATCGGGATCAAGGTCGATCCGCACAGGTGCTTGGTTCTTGAAGGTGACACTGACTTGACTACGCATGGTTTTCTCCGGTTGACCGGATGATAGAACCAAACCCCGCGTGCACCTCAATCCTGCAGCAACTGGCGCAACACAAAAGGCAAAATGCCGCCCGCGCGGTAGTAATCCACCTCAATGGGGGTGTCAATGCGCAATCGCAGCGTCGTGGTGGTGCGACTGCCATCCGCGCGGGTCACCACCAGTTGGGCATCGCTTTGGGGACGCAAATCGGGGTCCGGCACGATCGTGATCTGCTCGTTCCCGGTCAGGCGCAGGGTCTGCCAGCTCTCGCCCTCCTTGAACTGCAGCGGCAACACACCCATACCCACCAGATTGCTGCGGTGAATGCGCTCAAAACTTCGAGCCACCACCGCCTTGATACCCAGCAACTGCGTGCCCTTGGCCGCCCAGTCGCGGCTCGACCCGGTGCCATATTCCTCGCCGGCAAACACGACGGTGGGAGTGCCCTGCGCCATGTAGCGCATGGCGGCGTCATAAATGGACAGTTTCTCCATGGGAGCGCCGCCTTGCCCGGTCTGGAACAGCGTAACGCCACCCTCCTCGCGCGAACCGCCCGCGTCCGGTGGAATCATCAGGTTCTTGATGCGCACATTGGCAAAGGTGCCGCGCACCATCACGTCATGGTTGCCACGGCGCGCGCCATAGGAATTGAAGTCGGCTTTCTGCACGCCGTTGTGCACCAGCCATTGACCGGCAGGCGAGCTTTCCTTGATCGAACCGGCAGGCGAGATGTGGTCCGTGGTGATGGAATCACCAAACAGGGCCATGATCCGGGCGTCCGTCACAATTTCAGTACCAATTTGGCCTTTAGCCCCCGTATCCATTGCGCGAGCAGCTCCTGATTTCATAGCAAAATCCTGGAAGAACGGTGGCTCGGCAATGTAGGTGCTGTGCGGCCAGGTGTAAGTTCGTCCGGCTACGCCTTGGATGTCTTCCCAGAGCTTGCCGGGCTCGGTCTTGACCTTGCCGTAATTGGCACGAAACGCATCGCCGTTCATCGCGAACTTCAACAAGGCATAAATCTCGTCGCTGGTGGGCCAGATGTCGCCCAGGTAGACATCGCACGGCTTGCCATCTTTGTCCTCGCCCTGCCCCACTGGCTCGGTCATGAGGTCGCGCATCACGTTGCCCGCAATGGCGTAAGCCACCACCAGCGGTGGGCTGGCCAAAAAGTTGGCTTTGAGGTTGGGGTGAATGCGCGCCTCAAAGTTGCGGTTACCCGATAGCACGGCAGCACAGATCAGGTCGTTTTGCGTGATGGCGGCATTGAGCTCGGGCGTCAGGTCGCCGGCATTCCCGATGCAGGTGGTGCAGCCGTAACCTGCCAGTGCAAAACCGAGCTTTTCAAGATACGGCAAGAGCCCGGTGGCGGTCAGGTATTCGGTGACGATGCGTGAGCCCGGTGCCAGCGAGGTCTTGATGTGCGGCGCCACGGTCAGCCCCGCCTCCACCGCCTTTTTGGCCAGCAGACCCGCCGCCAGCAACACGCTGGGATTGGAGGTGTTGGTACAACTGGTGATGGCGGCAATCAGCACATCGCCATGGCCCACCGTCAACGGCGTTTGGGCGGGACCGTGGATTTCACACACCTCGGATGGGCCGTCTGCAACCACCAGCGCGGGACGGTTACCGACCATTTCAACGACGTCACGCGCAGCGCCGGGCTTGAGCGGCGGCGCCTCGGGCGGCAGCGCTGCCGAGCCGCAGTCCACGGTAACCCGCAGCCCCAGGCGCTGGGCTGGCTGGTTAAAACCGTTTTCTGCACTGGACATGCTGAACAGCGATTTAAATTGGCTGGACACCTGGCCCAACTCAATACGGTCCTGCGGGCGCTTGGGGCCAGCCAGGCTGGGCGTCACCGCGCCCAGGTCAAGCGTGACCACCTCCGAGTAGTCAATGTCGCCAGACTGGGGTACGCCAAACAGCCCCTGTGCCTTGAAGTAAGCCTCAAACGCTTCGATCTCTTCCTGGGTGCGGCCCGTGCCTTTGAAGTACGCAAGGGTCTTCTCGTCCACCGGGAAGAAGCCCATGGTGGCGCCGTATTCAGGCGCCATGTTGGCAATCGTGGCACGGTCCGGCAGGGCCAGGGTGCGCGTGCCTTCGCCGAAGAATTCCACAAACTTGCCCACCACCTTGTGCTGGCGCAATATCTCGGTCACCGTGAGTACCAGGTCGGTGGCGGTGACCCCTTCGCGCATGCGGCCGGTGAGCTCGAAACCCACCACGTCGGGGGTCAGCATGTAGACCGGCTGGCCCAGCATGGCGGCTTCGGCTTCAATGCCGCCTACACCCCAGCCCACCACGCCAATGCCGTTGATCATGGTGGTGTGGCTGTCGGTTCCCACCAGGGTGTCGGGATAATACAGCTGGTCTTTGGTTTGGTGCACGCCGCGCGCCAGGTACTCCAGATTCACCTGGTGCACGATGCCAAAGCCCGGCGGCACGACGCCAAAGGTGTCAAAGGCCTGCATGCCCCATTTCATGAACTCGTAGCGCTCGCGGTTGCGCTGGAACTCCAGCTTCATGTTGATGTCCAGCGAGTCCTTCTGGCCGTAGGAATCAACCATCACCGAGTGGTCCACCACCAGGTCCACCGGAACCAGGGGCTCAATGCGCTTGGGGTCCTTGCCCAGTTTGACCGCCACACTGCGCATGGCCGCCAGATCCGCCAGCAGTGGCACACCGGTAAAGTCCTGCAGCACCACGCGTGAGACGACAAACGGAATTTCGTCGGTGCGCTCAGCGTTGGGCCACCAGTTGGCGAGCTGCGCCACATGCTCGGGGGTGACCTTCTTCCCGTCACAGTTGCGCAGCACGGATTCGAGCACGATGCGAATCGACACCGGCAGCCGCGCAACTTTGGGAAACTGCCGGGTCAGCGCAGGCAGGGAATACAGCTGCCCGGTCTTGCCGGATGCGGTTGTGAACGGCTTGACGGTGGAGGCAAAGGCGTGGCGCATGGTGAACTCCTGTGATGGCAAAGACTCGACTCATTCTGGCACCTGGGGATTTCCCTGTAATCCCAAGTGGCATGCAGGGCTTTTGACTCACCACAAGCCTTGCTATTCAAGGGTACATGTACTGCCTGGTCAATGGCATGGAACCGTTTCTGCCACCGCGCCGGGTCGCCAGTATCTGGTAGACGCCCAACTCACCGGTTTCGAACTCCATCGCGCACGCCGCCATATAGAGCCGCCAGACGCGAAACGTGGCCTCATTGACGAACTCCAGCGCCTGCGTATGCTGCTGCTCCAGCCGCTGGACCCAATGGCGCAGGGTTTTGGCGTAGTGGGGCCGAAGGCCCTCTACGTCCACAATCTCGAACTTGGATTGCTCCATTACGCGCTGGATGTTGCTGACGGTGTCGAGCTCGCCATCCGGGAAAACATAGCGATTGATGAAGCGCGACGAAATGGCCTCGCCCCACCCTTCGTCCTCGTGTGTGATGCCGTGGTTCAGGAAAAGCCCGTGGGGCTTCAACAAGCGTTGTACGGTGTCGAAGTACACGGGCAGGTTTTTCAGGCCCACATGCTCAAACATGCCGACACTGGCAATCTTGTCAAAGCGGGCATCACCCACCATGTCACGGTAGTCCCGCAACTCGACAGTGACCCGCTCGCCCAGACCCGCCGCCTGGATGCGCGCGCGGGCCAGATCAAACTGGCGTTCACTCAGGGTAATGCCATGCGCCTGCACGCCATAGTGCTGGGCCGCATGCATGACCAGCGCGCCCCACCCACACCCGACATCCAGAAACATCTCACCGGGAGCCAGGCGCAACTTTCTGCAAATGTGGTCCAGCTTGGCGAACTGCGCTTCTTCCAGCGTGTTGTCGGGCGCCTCGAAATAGGCGCAGGAATAGACCATGCTTTCACCCAGCCACAGCCGGTAGAAGTCGTTGGAGAGATCGTAATGAAACGAAATCGCGTCCCGGTTTTCTTCCCGGGTGTGGTGCCTGACATCGCTGGCGTGCGACGGCGCGGGAATGGCTTCAGAGGGTTCCGTCTGCGGCATCGCCCGGGTCGCCAGCAGGCGCAGGAGCAAGACCAGTCGTCTGCCCATCGGCAACTGCAGGGAATGCAGATAGTCTTTCAGGGAAAGCGCGGCAAAGAGGTCACCGTCTACATCCATATCGCCGCGAAAATAGGCCTCGGCAAACCGCAAAGGGTCTTTGCCCAACAGCAAGGTCCGCACGGCAGCCGCATTGCGAACACAGAGCGTAAACGCGGGTTCTGCCCCTGTGTGCGCACCACGCCCAAAAACGCCGGAACTGCCGTCCGGCAGTTGCACGGCCACGGTGCCATCAAACACGGCCAGCAATGCATCCAGCGCTTTTGCCCAGTGATCGATTTCCCGTGCGCGCCCTTGCCAATTGCCGCCGGCAATTTCCATCCCTTGTGCTATTTCATTTTTCTTCAAAAACAAGCGCATAGCTCCCCCCTCGAAGTTACCAGTAACGCCGACCAGGACACAGGCTGATTTGAAAGATGTTCGTCCCCCTGCACTTGCGAAAAATCAATGGGGGCTATGGCGCCCGGCCCGATCACACCTGGAATTTGATTATTCGCAACACCAGGAAAATCGGTGTATGCAGAATGGCGGAGCAGCCGTGATCGGAGGTGCCTCTTGCGAGTTCAGGTATCCGATTTTTCACGGCGGTACTTATCGCAACCGGAGAAGCGCCGCATGAGAAGTCAAGACCCCATGGTGTGGATGCTGGCCGATGCAGTGGAGTTGCTCAGTCGTGCTGATCGCCTGCGGCGCCAACTTCACCGGGCAGACCAGGCCGCTGCCGTTGCCTGCTGGGAGCCGCCAGTGGACATGTATGAGAACGCACGTGGACTCCTTGTGCTCATCGCGCTGCCTGGCGTTGTGCCAGAGCGCGTTCAGGTCTCACTGAAAGATGATTTCATCCGCGTGAGCGGTGACAGGCCCGTTGGCGCCGGTTTTGCAGTAGGCGAAATTCTTCGACTGGAAATACCCTACGGCCGGTTCGAGCGACAAATCAGGATACCCGCGGGCCGCTATCGACTTGCCGACATGCAATTGAACCACGGCTGTTTGAAACTAACTATCGACAGACTCGCATGAACCAGCCCCATGAATTGCTCGACGGCGATGCCCCTGACCCGGAGGCGATCACGACCGGCGGGGCTGGACCGTCTGTAGCCGCAGATGATGCGAGGCCGATTCCTGCTGACGCCCTGATCATCGTGCCCGTGCGCAACATGGTTTTGTTTCCGGGCATGGTGGCTCCCATTGCCATTGGCCGAAAAAGCTCCATCGCGGCAGCGCAGCAGGCGGTAAAAAGCGAACTACCCATTGGCATCCTGCTGCAAAGTGACCCACATGCCGACGCGCCCACGCCAGCAGACTTGACCACCATGGGCACGATGGCGGCCATCCTGCGGTACGTCACCACCCCCGACGGCGAACACCACATCATTTGCCAGGGCCAGCAGCGTTTTCGCGTCTTGGGCTACCTGGAGGGTTTTCCGTTCATCGTCGCCACGGTTGAGCGGATTGATGAGGCTTCAATAGCTGGCAACACGGAGATCGAAGCGCGCTTCCTTCAATTGAAGGAACGTGCGGTCGAGGTTCTGCAACTGCTGCCCCAGGTGCCGCAGGAAATGGTGCACGCGGTGCAAAATATTGACGCACCCGGTACGCTGGCCGATCTGGTGGCCGGCTATGTTGACATCAAACCGGCAGAGAAGCAGACCCTTCTGGAAGAGGTTGACCTGCAAAAGCGGATGGACCGATTGCTGGACATGCTGGCGCACCGCATCGAGGTGATGCAGATCTCGCGTGACATTGACAAGCGCACCAAGGCCAGTGTGGGGCGCAGGGAGCGTGAGTTCCTGCTGCGCGAGCAATTGAAAGCCATTCAAAGCGAGTTGGGAGAAGGTGCGGGTGACAACGCCGCCGAGATCGAAGAACTGCGCCAGCAAATCGCTGATGCAGGCATGCCCGACGACGTCGCCGCGCAGGCGACCAAAGAGCTCAAACGGCTGGAGCGCATGTCGGACGCTTCAGCAGAATATTCGATGGTGCGTGCCTACCTTGACTGGCTGGTTGAAATACCCTGGAAAGCACCTGAGCCCGATACCATTGATGTGGCGCAGGCGCGCGGCGTATTGGATGCCGATCACTTCGGTCTGGACAAGGTCAAGAAACGCATTCTCGAATTTCTGGCGGTGCGCAAACTCAAACCCGGTGGACAGGGTCCCATTCTCTGTCTGGTGGGTCCCCCCGGGGTCGGCAAGACCTCGCTGGGACAGTCGATCGCCAAAGCGCTGGGCCGCAAGTTTGTTCGCGTGTCGCTGGGAGGCGTGCATGACGAGGCTGAAATCCGCGGGCATCGACGCACCTACGTGGGGGCTTTGCCCGGCAACATCATTCAAGCGCTCAAGAAGGCCGGCACCCGGGGCTGCGTGATAATGCTCGACGAGATCGACAAGCTCGGAGCGGGTGCGCACGGTGACCCGTCTGCCGCTTTGCTGGAAGTTTTGGACCCGGAGCAAAACAACACCTTCCGGGATAACTATCTGGCCGTGCCCTACGACCTGTCGCAGGTGCTTTTCATCGCCACCGCCAATGTGCTGGACCCGGTGCCGGGGCCTTTGCGTGATCGCATGGAGGTGCTGCAACTCTCAGGCTACACGCGCGAAGAAAAACTGGCGATTGCCCGCAAATACCTGGTGGCGCGCCAGCTGGATGCGTGTGGCCTCACGACGGAGCAACTGGAATTTACCGACGCTGCGTTGGCCGGCATCATTCGCGATTACACCCGCGAGGCGGGCGTGCGGGGGCTGGAGCGCCAGATTGGTGCTGCGTGCCGCCGGGCTGCCATGCGCATTGCGGAGGGCGAAGCACAAACCGTGCGCGTGGATGCGCACGGTTTGGCCGAGATGCTGGGTTCCCCCAAATTTGAAGATGAAGTGGCTTTGCGTGCCGGAATGCCGGGTGTTGCCACCGGTCTGGCCTGGACACCGGTGGGTGGCGACATTCTGTTCATTGAAGCCAGCCGCACGGCAGGCACCGGTCGGCTCATCTTGACGGGCCAGTTGGGCGACGTGATGAAGGAGTCCGCCCAGGCGGCGCTGACATTGGTGAAATCACGGTCGCAGACGCTCGGACTGAACACGGTCGTGTTCGAGAAAACCGATGTGCATGTGCATGTTCCCGCGGGCGCCATTCCCAAGGATGGTCCCAGCGCGGGAGTGGCCATGTTCATCGCGCTGGCCTCGCTCTTCATGGACCGGCCTGTTCGCGTCGACGCCGCCATGACCGGTGAAATCAGTTTGCGCGGTCTGGTGCTGCCGGTTGGGGGCATCAAGGAAAAGGTACTTGCTGCGGCGGCAGCCGGAATCAAACGCATTCTTTTGCCCGCGCGCAACCGAAAGGATCTGGACGAGTTGCCGCCATCGGCGCTGCAGCAGCTTGAATTCATCTTTCTGGATGACGTGGATCAGGCGGTGTCTGAGGCTATCGGGCAACGCGCGTCTACCTTCGAGCTCCATCTTTGAAAAAACCATAACTGGAGAACCACCATGCCCAACACATGGATTCTTGTATCTAACAACCGGCATGCGCGCTTCCTTCAGCGCAGTGCAGAAAGCTATGCACTGGATGAGTTGGCTGATTTCATCTACCCCCATTCCAGCATGGCCAGCGAAACTCCTGCGGGTGATATCAGCGGGGATGCCGGAAAAGGCCACGGTCGCACCGCGCACAGCGGCACGCAGTTCGAGCCAAAAACCAGCGAACTTGAAAAGGAACGCCACAGCTTTGCGCGGCAACTGGCGGACTACGTGAACAAAGGCGTGTCCGATCAGCGCTGCGACAAGCTGGTGCTGATTACAAGCGGCCAGATGCTGGGGCAGCTCCGCCCCTTGCTGACCCAGGCTGCACACAAAATGTTGTACCGCACCGTTGCGGCTGACTTGACCCAATACCAGGGGGAGGAACTGAGGCAACGGGTGAAAGAGGCCATGGCGCCGCCCGATTGACTTGGCGCCGTCCCTGTTCGTTCCTGTTGGGTATCGCGGTTGTTCCCGTTAAAAGGAAGAGTAGTTCACTATGTTGAAAATTCTGATTGCAGTGGATGGATCAGACCACGCTGAACGGGCGATCGAAGCGGTTGCAAAAATGGCCCGCTCGTCCTTGGATCTTGAAGCGACGCTGTGCTGCATCAGCCCCGAGCCGCTTCTTTACGGCGGCTACACAGCAGCCACCATCCAGAAAATCGAAGAAGACCAAAAAAGGCAGCAGGACACCATACTGGACAAGGCCATGGCGCTGGCCAAAGCACAGGGGCTCAAGCTGGGCGAACCCGCCCGGGCCCATGGCGTCATTGCCCACGAGATCGTGCGCATCGCCACGGAGCGGCTGGTGGACCAGATTGCCATGGGAACGCGGGGCATGGGGTCCATGGGCAACATGTTGCTGGGATCTGTGGCACAACGGGTCATCCACCAGGCGCACGTGCCCGTATTGCTGACCAAATAGGGTGGTGTTGGCATGGCAACCTCTTGCCGGTGTTGTCACCTGCGTTCTCGACAGCCTTTGGGCTGGCGTGTCAAATCCCGCATTGCGTTCAACTACCCTGCGAGAATTCCATGTCTGAGACAACCCACCACCGGATCTGCCCCCTGTGTGAAGCCTGCTGCGGTTTGGAGATCAAGGTCTCCAGCGGCAAAGTCATCAGCATCCGCGGGCATGACGCCGATGTGTTCAGCGCGGGCTATATCTGCCCCAAGGGCGTGGCGCTGAAAGACCTGCACGAAGACCCCGACCGCCTGCGCACGCCGCTCATCAAGCGCAACGGAGTGTTTGAACAAGCAACCTGGGATGAAGCGTTTGCCGAGATCGAACGCCGCCTGCCTCCGCTGATGGCCGCGCACGGGCGCAACGCCACAGCCGTAGTGGTGGGCAACCCTTCGGCTCACAAGATCGGCCTGCTGACCTACTTCGGCAAGCTGGCGCGCGCGCTGGGTACGAAGAATGTGTTCTCTGCCTCCACCCTGGACCAGATGCCCAAGCAGCTCGCCAGCGGCCTGATGTTTGGCCACTGGATATCGGTGGCACTGCCCGACATTGCCCGCACCGACCTGCTGATGGTGCTGGGTGCCAACCCGCTGGCCAGCAACGGCAGCATGTGGACCGTGCCCGACTTCAAGGGCAAGGCCAAAGCCATGCAGGCGCGCGGCGGCAAGCTGATCGTTATTGATCCGCGGCGCACCGAGACCGCAGCTGTGGCAGACGCGCACCACTTCATACGCCCGGGTGCCGACGTGTTCTTGCTGGCCGCCATGGTGCATACCCTGTTTGCCGAGGGGCTTGCCACACTGGGTACGGTAGCCCCGTGGGTCAACGGCGTGGGCGAGGTCCAGCAGGCCGTTTTACCTTTCACGCCTGAAGCGGTAGCGCAGCGTTGCGCAATGACGGCCGACACCATTCGCAGCCTGACCAGGACACTGGCAAGCACGCCGCGCGCTGCCGTGTATGCCCGTATCGGCACCTGCACGCAAGAGTACGGCACACTGGCCAGCTGGCTGGTGGATGTGCTCAATGTGCTCACCGGTCATCTGGACGTGCCCGGCGGTGCCATGTTTGCCAAGTCGGCTGCGTTCGCTTCCAACACCGCCGGCAAGCCGGGTGTTGGCAAAGGCGTAACCACCGGTCGACACCACGCACGGGTGAGTGGCGCTCCAGAGGTGTACGGCGAATTGCCCATGACCTGCCTGGCCGAAGAAATCGAGACCCCAGGCGAAGGCCAGATCCGCGCTCTCTTCACTGTAGCAACGAACCCGGTGCTCTCCAGCCCCAACGGCCCCCGGCTGGCAAAGGCATTGGACACGCTGGACTTCATGGTCAGCATGGACATCTACCTGAACGAGACCACGCGCCATGCCGACGTGATCCTGCCGGGTGTCTCCCCGCTGGAAGACATGCACTACGACGTCGCCTTCCCGCAGCTTTCGTGGCGCAACCACGCCCGCTACAGCCCACCCGTGCTGCCGCGCGTGGCTGGCGAGCCCGAGGAATGGCAAACCCTGCTCAAGCTGGCGGCCATTGCACAAGGCAAGGGCGCGCAGGCGGACGCCAACGTGCTGGATGACGCGCAGTTTGCCGAAGATGCCCAACGCCTGTTTGGTGCGCATGCGGATGCAGTCATAGCTGCCACCGCCGCCTACAAAGGCCCGCAGCGTGGACTGGAGGTCGCTTTGCGCACCGGCCCTTATGGCGACGGCTTTGGTACCCGGCCCGAGGGTCTGACGCTGGCCAAAGTCATGGCATCCAACACAACCGGCGGTATCGACCTGGGCGAGTTGCAACCCCGCGTCCCCGAGATGCTGCGCACCCCCAGCGGAAAAATTGAGCTGGCTCCGCCCAGCCTGCTGGCCGACCTGGCGCGGCCCGCAGCCGACCTGTCACGCCCTGCACCGGATCTGGTCATCATCGGGCGGCGCGATGTGCGCACCAACAACAGCTGGATGCACAACCTGCCCGTATTGGCCAAAGGCCCCTTCCGCTGCACCGCACTGGTTCACCCCACTGACGCAACGCGCCTGGGCTTGCAGGAT
>JBBRYR010000037.1:0-32874 GCA_038237415.1 Burkholderiales bacterium | reverse complement strand
TGATGTCCGACCCCGGAGAATGGCAGCTCTTCTCCTGGCATGCGTGCTCACGGTCTCGACATTCACCATCGCTCATGCGCAGGACTCGGCAGGGGTCAAGGCCATGGAGGACTATCTGGACTTCGTCGATTACGGCGGTGCCACTATTTTTCCAGAGCAGATTCCCGCAGCAGACTGGAAGCGCTTTTTTGTGATCGACGCACGCGATGCCGACCAATTCAGTAAAGAGCACATCCCTGGCGCGACCAACATTGAATGGCGCAAAGTGCTGGCAGAGCGCAGCCGCATCCCCAAAGACAAGCCGGTCCTGATTTATTGCAACACCGGATCCCTGTCATCACAAGCGGGGCTGGCATTGCGTCTGGCTGGCTATGACAACCTGCGCATCCTGCAGGGCGGCTTTGCGGAGTGGAAAGCCAAGGGCGGCTTTGAAGCCAATACCCGCGCGGCCGGTGCCATCCCCACCCACTGACACGCACCGTAAATACTGAATCACCCCGGGTAAACACTGGTAGTGGCTACCCACTACTAGCGGCGCGCCCGGTACCAGCCCAGCAAGCGTAGAAACAGAATCAGCAGGGGCACTGAATGCAGCAGCAGGTCGAAAATATCAATCGGCCGCACCAGCGTGCCGGTGATGAGCATGCGAAGTTTTTCAATCAGATGCGGCTCTGGCAAGATGGGGGCAATGGCCAACCAGCCCGCAATCACAACCAACCACATCAGTGGAATTCGGTTAATAAGCTTCATGACTTGACTGCCGCCCTGGCCTGCTGCATTCGCTGTTCCAGATAGGCACCATAAAAGTCGGGTAAGTAGCCGCCCTCCAAACGTTCTGCCACCTCCTTACCGCCGGCACCGAAAAACAAAACAGTCGGCGCTACCTTGATGCCCCACGCCCGTACCAGCTGATCGTGGGTCACGGCAACACGCTTGAAATCGCGCACCACCACAGGGCTGCGCATATCGATCTGGAACACTGGGACACCCTCCTGGCGGCGCAGGGGATCAAAGTAGTGGTCTCGCGCCACACGACAAAACGGGCAGCCTTCCAGACTGACCATCACAACCAGTGGTTGACCGATTTTCAAAGCCTTGACCAATTCATCTGCCAACGAGTCCGGGGCCGGCAAAGCCGCACTTGCGGCCCAGGCAGCGGGGGTCAGAGCCGTGGCGAGGCAACCGGCTGCAAGGATCAACTCGCGACGACCGAGCCTGTTTACTTGTGCCGTCATTGCGCAGCTCTTTCCATCAGCAAATACGTGTTGTAAGCATTCATGCGGTTGGCGACGCGAAACAGCGGCAGGTGCTCAAACTTCATCCAGTCGGTCGCGTCGTAGGCTTCTTCGAAGGGCTGCATGTTTTTCGCTGCCTCGCCCATAGCAGAGCGCAGGTAAATCAGGTAATCCCGAGTCAATTCCATGTCCTTGCGCGCTTCCGATGACAGGGGTCCATGACCAGGAACGATCACCGCGGTGTCGAAAGAAAGCAGGGTTTGCAGCGCTTTGATCCAGTGCCCGCTATCCGCCTGTCCCACATAGGGAATGCGGCTGCGGAAAACCAGATCACCTGCAAATAGCACTTTCTCATGCGGCATGTAAACCACCAGGTCTTCTGGCGTGTGCGAGGGCCCTACCGGCTGCAACAGGAAGTGAACGCCACCGACGACCAACTCCTTGGGGCCCTCAATCCATTCATCTGCAGGTACCAGACGGGTTGTTTCATCAATCCACGGTGCGAGCTCCTGGCGAGACGCCTCCAGCCGAAGGCGGGCAGTATCCGAATTCAAGTATTCAAGCGCAGCGCGGTGCGCAATGATGTGTGCACCCTTTGCCTTGAACGCCTGAAGACCGTAAATATGGTCCGCATGGTAATGGGTAACGATCACATGGGTCACGGGAAGAGGCGTTATTTTGCGGATCTCCGCCATCAGGTGCTCCGCCAATGCTGGCGAACCCAGTGAATCGATGACCACCACACCCGCGGGAGTTACAACGAACGCCGCATTGGAGATAAAGTTCTGATTGGCGCTGGACCCCAAGGCCCCCAAGCCTTCAACATACCAGGACGACGGAGATACGCGCTGCGCAACCATGGCCATGGTCTGCGCAAACGCCGGCGCTATGGGAGCGAACGCAGCCAGCAAGACCATCAAGTAGTGCCTCGCATGCCGCAAAAGGGTCTGCTGGGTCGGAAAATTCATGGGCTCTCCTCGCAAAACTGGAAGTTGCATTTTTTCAACAGGGTGAATGGGCCATCATCAAACTCTTGACCGGGATCAACTCATCGCTTTCACCAAGCCTTAATATAAGCGTTTGCTGAATTATTGGGGAATGCGATGGATCTGGCAACCATTTTGGAAAGATATGGCGACGGCGTTGTGTTGGCCATGGGTGGTTTGGTGATTGGTGCGTTGTTCGGATTTTTTGCGCAACGGTCGCGTTTTTGCCTGCGCGCAGCCGTCATTGAGTTCTGGCACCGCACATTCGGCGAGAAGCTGTCGGTCTGGCTGCTGGCCTTTGCCACTGCAGTGGTGGTGGTTCAACTGCTGATTCTGACCCACGCACTGGACGTCAGTACGGCACGCCAGATCGCCACACGCGGAAGCCTGTCAGGTGCATTGGTGGGCGGCCTTCTCTTCGGTGCCGGCATGATCATGACACGCGGGTGTGCCAGCCGATTGCTGGTGTTGTCGGCCAATGGCAACCTGCGCGCCCTGCTCTCGGGATTGATCTTTGCCGTCACGGCTCAGGCATCCCTCTCTGGCGCACTGGCCCCTGTGCGCGCAATCATCAGCAGCTGGTGGACGGTCGAGGCAGGCCCCTCGCGCGATCTCCTGGCAATCACCGGTTCCGGCCCGTGGGGAGGCTTGGTAGCCGGTTTAGTCTGGCTGTTCGCGGCGCTGTATTTTTCCTGGCGCAGTCCCAAGCGCAGCGTGTGGGTTTGGATGGGTGGCATCGGCACCGGATTGACGGTAGCCGCTGCGTGGTGGTTCAGCTATTTTGTGTCCACCCAGTCATTCCAGCCCATCCAGGTTCAGGGGTTGACATTCAGCGGCCCATCCGCTGAGTGGCTAATGCGCGTGCTGGCCTCGCCAGCACCTGGAATCGGGTTTGATTTTGGCTTGTTGCCCGGTGTTTTTGCGGGATCATTTTTAGGTGCGTGGTTGGGACACGACCTCAAACTAGAGGGCTTCAAGGACGGCTACAGCATGACCCGGTATATCGCCGGAGCCATCTTGATGGGGTTCGGTTCCATGCTGGCAGGTGGCTGCGCTGTAGGAGCGGGCATGACAGGCGGCTCTATTTTTGCCATTACCGCCTGGGTGACGTTGATTGGCATGTGGGGTGGTGCAGGTCTGATGGACCGTGTACTGGACAACCGGCCCACGCGCCACCAGTCCAATGTGGGCATGCAACCCGTTGCCAAAGCAACCTGACCGGCAAGCCACCCGGACGGGATTATTTTCCGCTGAGGTACTCAGCCACTGCCGCCATTTCCAGCGGCGTCATCTTGACCACGATGGAATGCATGACCGCGTTGTCATTGGTGCGTTCACGCTGGTTGAACAGCTTGAGTTGGGTCTCAATGTAAGACGCATACTGACCCGCAAGCCGGGGTAAATTCGTAGTCCCCAGCGCACCCGGACCGTGGCAACTCGCGCACGCTGGCACGCCGCTGTATTTGTTGCCATTTTGGTAGATGTAACTACCCACCGCGGCCAAGGCCGTGTCTTTGGGCGCGTCGGCTACTACCGTCTGCTTTTCAAAAAAATGACCCAAAGCCACCATCTCGTCAGGCGTCAGCTTCGCCGCCATGTCTTTCATGGAGGTGCTCTTGCGTTTGCCCGACTTGAAGTTATCCAGTTGCTTGGCAACATACTCCCAGTGCTGGCCCGCCAGTCGCGGGAAGACCTCGCTGGAAGACTCGCCTTCGGCGCCGTGGCACAAAAAGCAGACTCCAGCCACAATTTTTTTGGCCCGCGCCTCGTCGGCCTGCGCCCATGCGCCGCCGGCGATAGCCACCAAGGCCAGCGTACTCAACCAACTGCGTCCTGATGGCATTCGTCTACCTTGCATAGAGAAGATCAGGCCAGGGTGTCGGCCCAGATGTTGCGAGCCCATGCCATCGCATAGCGTCCTTCCAGCTCGTTGGCTGCGCCGGACACGCCACCTGCGCCTGGCACTGCCAGCATGGTCTTCTTTTCTGCATCGTAGCGATGCACACTGGCA
This sequence comes from Burkholderiales bacterium, assembly GCA_038237415.1. GTDB lineage: Bacteria > Pseudomonadota > Gammaproteobacteria > Burkholderiales > Burkholderiaceae_C > Allorhodoferax. The sequence continues at coordinate 28,642 of JBBRYR010000037.1, read as the reverse complement.
ACGTGGACTACGTCTTCATCGCTGACGAAGCTGTAGCAGGTGTTGGTGTAGATAGGCGCGCTATTGGGCTGCTTTCCGGTCAAAAGCGCCACCACAGCCGCCGCGCAGGTCTTGCCATGCTGGTTGGCCATGTGACCCGATTTAGGCATGGCAGGCGCGATCTGAATGGAGTCGCCGAGCACATGCACATTCGGGATTGCCGTGGACTCAAACGTCAGAAAGTCGACGTCGCACCAGCGCTTGTTGGCCGTTGCCATGCCGGTCTGGACGGCAATGTCGCCTGCGCGCATATCGGGAATGACGTTCAACACTGCCGCCTTTACGTCGTCATTGAACTCGAACTTGAGCGTGTTGGTGGCGGCATCCACGTCCGCCAGTTTGTGCTTGGGGCGGTATTCAACAATACCTTCGTAGCGGTCTTTCCAGGCTTTTTTGAAGAGTGCCGCCTTGGAGGTCACGTCGTCATTCGCATCCAGAATCAGCACTTTGCTCCTGGGCTTGGCTTTGCTGAAATAGCTGGCCACCTGGCAGGCGCGCTCGTAGGGACCGGGCGGGCAACGGTATGGAGCCAGAGGAATGGACAAGGCATAGACGCCACCGTCCGGCATCGCTTCAAGCTGCTTGCGTAAGGCCACGGTTTGCGCGCCTGCTTTCCAGCTATGCAACACCTTGTCCCTGGCGCCCTCTTTGGCCATACCGGGCAGTTTCTCCCACATAAAATCCACGCCAGGAGATACGATGAGCCGGTCGTAGGCCAGTTCGCCACCGTTGGCCAGCATGACTACCCGCTTGTCGGGGTCGATACGGGTCACCATGTCCTGCACCACCTTTACGCCGTGGCGTTTGACCAGGTTGTCGTAGGGGGTAGTGATATCCGCCATGGTCTTGCTGCCACCCAGCACCAGATTTGAAATGGGGCACGAAATGAAAGCACTGTTAGGCTCGACCAGTGTCACGTCGATGCCGTAATCGGACCACATGCGCACATATTTGGCGGCTGTGGCGCCGCCATAGCCACCTCCCACCACCACCACCTTGAGCCCGTTTCCGCTTCCCGTAGCAGCGCAGCCCGTGGCCAGACCCAAGGCACCGAGGGAGCCCGCTGCTCCAATGCTTTGAACAAATTGACGACGCTTCATCATGATCAGGCCCCCTTATTTTTTCAAAGCAGAAAAATAGCTCGCCAGTGCCGCTAGCTGCTCGTCGGAATAGCCCTTGGACAGCTGGTGCATGATGGTTGCCGGTTTTTTCCCCGTCTTGAAGTCCAGCATTTTTTTCAACAACTCATCCTTGTTGACGCCTGCAAGAGACTCATTGCCGGGTTGGGAAACGCCGTTGGTACCGTGGCAGGTGGCACAAGAGGCAGCCATGCTGCGCACCTGCAAAGGGTCTATGGTCTGAGCCTGGGCCCAACCCGTGATCGCAGTCAGCGCACAGGCTGCCAGAACTGAATACAGCTTCATGTGTTGATCTCCTGGTATCGGATTGGGTCAAACTGCATCAAGGGCGGATGTAAACAAAACCCTCTTTGGCTTGCAGGTTGGCCGTCTCGGCCACACCAGAAGGTACGATTTTCGCTTCCATGGCGACTTTGTCTTTGGAAATATTGCGACTGGTCAGCGTGTTGTTGCAGACCCTGAACTCGACCCCGCGGCCGGCCAGATCACCAATGTCTCCTGCAAATGTCTGCCCCTTGGCGTTAACTGCACCGTCCAGCAAAAAATCTATTCCGGCACCATGGGTGACGACCACGATCTTGACCGTTGGATCGGCGGCGATATGGTTGCGAATATTCCCGATTGCCCGGGAGGCCTGCGGAATACCTTCGCTCAGGTGGTACACCACTTTCACTTCACCCCAAGCCAGGGAAGCAGCGAGCAAGCCCGCAACCAGCAGCAGTAGTCTTTTCATAATCGATTCCTTATATATAAGAATCGAATGCTAGTGCTACCGCTGCCTCAGCCGATACAGTAATAACCCTGACGTACTGGAGAAAATTGGTTTAGTGTGCAACCAAATCACCATCGGCAGCGACTTGGGCGCAGACGACGCGGCACAGGTTGGCGACACGGTCGTCGGCAATGCGGTAATAGATTTGCACACCATCCCGGCGTTTTCCCAGCACGCCGGACAGGTACAGCGTATTGAGGTGCTGCGACATGTTGGGCTGTGTGGTGTTAATGACGCTCAGCAATTCGCTGACGTTTTTTTCGCGCTCGCACAGGCTCTTGATGATTCGCAGCCGCATGGGCGCAGACAACACGCGAAACAACTCAGCCGCCAGCTCAAAAACCTGATGGTGATCAGAATTTGAATCAGGTGATTCCTGTTTAGCAAGCTTGCCCATTGAAATATCCTCGAATCAACAATATGCGATGCCCCTATTGTGATTCAAAGTTCGCTAGATTGCAGCTAATCACCCTGCGGGGTTCATGTTGGTGACACCTCGATACAGTCAGCCGGGATAAAGTCGGGTTGAAACAACCCCTACGAGGAGATACACATGCGATTGTTACGCGTCGGCCCGGCTGGCCAGGAACGCCCCGCCCTGCTGGATACGCAGGGTCAGCTACGCGACCTTTCGGCGCACTGCGCGGACATAGGCGGTGCCACCTTGTTGCCGGCAGGTCTGGCGGCCCTGCGCGCCCTCGATACAAACCAGCTGCCACTGCTGGACCCCTCGTTGCGAATTGGGCCCTGTGTGGGAAGCGTGCGCAAGATTGTCTGCGTGGGGCTGAACTACGCCGACCACGCCGCCGAGGCCAATATGGCGCTTCCCGCCGAGCCGGTGCTGTTCATGAAGCCCGTCAGCAGTATCTGCGGCCCGTTTGACAACGTGGAGATACCCCGTGGCGCAGAGAAAACCGACTGGGAGGTGGAACTCGCCATCGTGATCGGCCAGCGCGCCAAGTATGTCAGCCAGGCCGATGCGATGCAGCATGTGGCCGGCTACTGCGTGGCCAACGATGTGTCGGAGCGCGCTTTCCAGATTGAACGTGGCGGTCAGTGGGACAAGGGCAAGGGACACGACACCTTTGCACCAATTGGCCCCTGGCTGGTTACCGCTGACGAAGTGCCGGATCCGCAAGCCCTCTCCATGTGGCTGGACGTAGATGGCCACCGCTTTCAGAACGGCAGTACCCAAACCATGGTGTTCGGCGTGCGCCATGTGTTGAGCTACATCAGCCAGTTCATGACCCTGGAGCCCGGCGACCTGATCTTCACCGGCACGCCGCCCGGTGTGGGTATGGGGCAAAAACCCCCGGTGTTCTTGAAGCCTGGCCAGACCATGCGCCTGGGCATTCATGGCCTGGGCGAGCAACAACTGCGCACCATTTCCGCCTGACATTTCCTCCATTGAGACAAAATCATGATTGACCTCTACACCGCTGCAACGCCCAACGGCCACAAAATATCCATTGCGCTGGAAGAGCTGGCGCTGCCCTACACCCTGCACACGCTCAACCTGTCCGGCAACGACCAGAAGCAACCCTGGTTTTTGAAAATCAACCCCAACGGACGCATACCCGCCATCGTGGACCGGGCTGAGGATGATTTTCCCGTGTTCGAGTCGGGGGCCATCCTTGTCTACCTGGCCGAAAAGACCGGGAAGCTGATGCCCAGTGACGTAAAAGGCCGCTCACGCGTGATGCAGTGGTTGATGTTCCAGATGGGTGGCATCGGCCCGATGATGGGACAAGCCAATGTGTTCTTTCGCTACTTTCCCGAGAAAATTCCAGCGGCCATTGACCGCTACCAGGGCGAGAGCACACGGCTGTTCCGTGTGCTGGATGGCCACCTGAAAGACCACGAATACCTGGCGGGCGATTACTCCATTGCCGACATCGCCAACTGGGCCTGGGTGCGCACCCACCGCTGGTCGGGCGTGTCCATGGACGACATGCCCCACCTCAAGCGCTGGACGGACAGCATTCGAGCCAGACCCGCCGTCCTCAAAGGGATCGAGATGCCACCCTCCTCCCTGAACATGCGTATTGATGACGAAGACAAGGCCCGCCAGTATGCCGAGGAAGCCCGCAAGATGATGGAGACCGGCCAGTCCCGCTCCACCGGAGCGCAGCCATGAAGCTTTACGTCTCCCCCCGCGCGCCCAGTCCACGCCGCGTAACGATGTTTCTGGCCGAGAAGGGAATCAGTCACATTGAGCAAGTCACCGTCAGCATTGCGGGCAACGAACACCAAACCGAAGCCTACCGCGCCAAGAGCCCTCAGGCCAAAGTACCGGCACTGGAACTGGACGACGGGCGCGTGCTGACCGAGACACGCGCCATTTGCACCTACCTGGAGGGCCTGTTCCCTGAACCCAATCTGATGGGGGAAAACTTTGAAGAGCGCGCCTTCATTGAAATGACGGACCGGCGGATTGAGCTGTACCTGATGAGCAGCATTGCCAACTGCATACGCCATACCCACCCCGGGCTGGCTGCGCTGGAGCAGCCGCAGTTTCCCGATTTTGGAAAATCACAGGGTGAAAAAATGCGCGTAATAGCGCGCTGGCTGGATAGTGAATTAGCCCACCAGCCCTATGTAGCCGGCAAGCGCTTCACCATTGCGGATATCACCACCTTCATTGCCCTCGAGTTTGCACGCGGATTGATGAAATTCAACCCCGGAGACGAAGGCATGCTGCATCTGCAGGCCTACCGTGACCGGTGGATGGACCGACCCAGTTCCAAGGTTCAATAAACGGTGTTGAGCTGCTGCTCAAGCTGGTGTAGCACCCGGTAGCACGGCAATACACGGGCCACACTGCCGTTGGGCTCGCGGGCTTCACGAATGGCGGCAAAGAACTCGCGGTCTTGCAACTCGATACCGTTCAGGCTGACATCCACCTGGCTCACGTCAATCTTTTCTTCCTTGCCATTGAACAAGTCGTCATAACGGGCGATGTAGGTCGCCGTGTCGCCGATGTAGCGAAAAAATGTGCCCAGCGGACCCTCGTTATTGAAGCTCAGCGACAAGGTGCAGATCGCCCCGTTGGCCGCTTTGAGCTGGATGCTCATGTCCATGGCGATACCCAGCACCGGGTGGATGGGGCCTTGCATGGCGTTCGCTTGAACAATCGGACTTCCGCACTGATAAGCAAACAGGTCCACCGTGTGCGCCGCGTGGTGCCACAGCAAGTGGTCCGTCCACGAGCGCGCCTGACCCAGCGCATTGGTATTGGTGCGACGGAAGAAGTAGGTTTGTACATCCATCTGCTGGATATTGAAACGTCTGGCCGTCACCTCCTTGTGCACATACTGGTGACTGGGATTAAAGCGACGGGTGTGACCGCACATGGCCACCAGCCCCGTGGCCTTTTGCGCGGCAACGACTTCTTCCGCGCCCTGCAGGCTGTCGGCCAGTGGAATCTCGACTTGCACATGCTTGCCCGCCTTCAGGCAGGCAATGGACTGCTCGGCATGCATCTGTGTTGGGGTACACAGAATGACGGCATCGACCTCTTTGAGCGCCAGACTATCGGCGAGATCGGTTGTCACATGGCCGATGCCGTACCTGGCAGCCACTTCGCGGGTCTTGTCCAGATCGCGGCTGATCAGCGACACCACTTCCACACCGTCAATATTCTTGATGCCATCCAGGTGTTTGATGCCAAAGGCACCTGCGCCCGCCAGGGCAACTTTGATGGTTTTGCTCACTTAGTTGTTCTCCAGAATCAGATGGCCCACCGCCGTATTGGACGCAGGTACATGGTAAAAACGGTGCTTGACCCGCACAGAACCTGCGCCGTCAGCTACATCTTTCATAGCACCGCGCGCGATCAGCCACATCACCAGCTCGATGCCTTCGCTGCCCGCTTCACGCACATAGTCGATGTGGGGAATGGCCGCCGCTGCTGCAGGGTCTGCAATCAATTTATCCAGAAAGGCATTGTCAAACGCCTTGTTGATCAAACCGGCACGTGGGCCCTGGAGCTGGTGGCTCATGCCGCCCGTGCCCCAGATGTGCACGTTCAGATCGTCGTCGTAGCTCTCCACCGCCTTGGCAATGGCCCGGCCGAGATTGAAGCAACGCTGGCCGCTAGGCACCGGGTACTGCACCACATTCACAGCAAATGGAATCACGGGGCACGGCCACGCTTCGGGCTGTCCGCACATCAGCGAAAGCGGCACGGTCAGGCCATGGTCCACATCCATCTTGTTGACAATGGTCAGGTCAAAGTCCTGCTGGATCACCGACTGCGCAATGTGCGAGGCCAGCTCCGGATGGCCGATGACCGTTGGCACCGGACGTGCGCCGTAGCCTTCGTCAGCCGGGGTGAACGAGGCTGCGGTGCCGATAGCAAAAGTCGGAATCATGTCCAGACTGAAGGCCGTAGCATGGTCGTTGTAGACCAGAAAGATCACGTCAGGCTTGTTGTCCTTCATCCACTGCTTGGAATACTCGTAACCCTTGAAAACCGGTTGCCAGTAAGGCTCGTTGCTCTTGCCCTGATCGAGTGCTGCCCCAATGGCCGGTACGTGGGAGGTGTAAACACTTGCGGTAATTTTGGCCATGGTCAGACGTTCGCCTTCTGTTGTGATTTGCCTTGTGGCTGGCGGTGTGCCTGGGCATCACCGTCTTCTCCGACCACGCGATTGCCCTCCACCGAGCGGCCCCCGGCGATCATCATGTTGCGGTATTCCTCTTCAGTCATGCCGGTCATGCTGCCCGCCATTTGCTGGAAGCTCAGGCCATCGGTTGCACCAATCTTGGCAAGAAAGTAAATATTGCCGCCCGCCGCCATGCAACGATTCAGGTCACGCGCCAGCACGGCGAGTTTCTGCTCCTCCGTCATGGGCCACTCGTCCAGATAGGCCCGCTCGTTGGCCTTGAAGCGCGCACGATTGGCGGCCTTCATCAGCGACATGCAAAACTGGTTCAGGTGGTAGCCCTTGCGGGACTGTTCGGCATCAAAAATGGTGGTGCCGGGTACGTCAAGGTACGGTTTGTCGAGTGCCATGGGGTTTCCTTAGTCAGCCGTTTCTTCCGGCCAGTAGAGTCGCATCGGGTTATCGACCAGCAGCTTGCGCTGCAGCTCGGGTGTGGTGGCAATATGGGGAATGAAATCAACCAGCAAACCGTCGTCGGGCATGTGGTCCTTGAGGTTCGGGTGCGGCCAGTCGGTGCCCCACAGCACGCGATCCGGGAAAGTCTCCACAATGCGACGGGCAAAAGGAATCACATCGGCATAGGCATTCTGCTCACCGTCCAGCGCCTTCGGCCCGGTCACGCTGAGGCGTTCAGGGCAGCTCACCTTGCTCCATACGTTCGGGTGCTCACGCATGAACTTCACGAACAACGCGAACTCAGGCCCATCGACCGGTTTGTTCAGATCAGGGCGACCCATGTGGTCCACCACGACGGTGGTGGGTAGCGCGGTAAAAAAGTCCCACAGCTCGGACAAATCCACCGCTTCAAAGTAGATCACCACATGCCAGCCCAGGGGCTTGATGCGGTTGGCAATTTCAATCAATTCGTCTTTTGGCGTGAAGTCGACCAGACGCTTGACGAAGTTAAAGCGCACACCCCGCACACCGGCTGCGTGCATGGCCTGCAGCTCTTCATCCGTGACACTGCGTTTGACGGTTGCCACCCCGCGGGCCATGCCATGGGAATGCACCAGTGCATCGACCATGGCGCGGTTGTCGGCCCCGTGGCAGGTAGCTTGCACCACCACGTTGCGCGCAAAGCCCAGGTGGTCGCGCAATGCATAAAGCTGCTGCCTGGACGCATCGCAGGGGGTGTATTTGCGCTCGGGCGCAAAGGGAAACTCGGCTCCGGGGCCAAACACGTGGCAATGTGCATCGACCGCGCCCGCGGGTACCTGGAAGCGGGGTTTGCTCGGGCCGGAATACCAGTCGAGCCAGCCGGGTGTTTTGGTAAATTCCATGACAGGTTCTTTTCTGTGCTCAGTCGATGTACCGCAGGCCCGCTTTTTCCAGCGGTTCACGCATCTTGTACATGTCCAGACCCAGCACGCCGGCCGCAAACTTCGCGCGCTTTTCGCCTTCGAAGCTTTCCCGCTTTTCGGCGGCATCGGCAACCTGCTGGGCGATGGCGGCTGGCACCACCACGATGCCATCGGTATCGGCAATCACCACATCACCAGGGTAAACCTGCGCACCGGCACACACCACCGGTATGTTGACCGAACCCAGCGTGGCCTTGATAGTGCCCTTGGCATGGATGACCCGGCTGAACACCGGAAAGTCCATGCGTTCCAGCTCGTCCACATCGCGCACACCCCCATCAATGAGGAGGCCCATGGCACCGCGGGCCTGGAAGCTGGTGGCCAGCAGGTCACCAAAGAAACCATCAAAACTGTCGGTCGTGCAAGCGGCCACGACCACGTCACCTGGCTGAATCTGCTCGGCCGCGACGTGCATCATCCAGTTGTCGCCGGGCTGAAGCAGCACGGTCACCGCAGTGCCACACATTTTTGCGCCTTTGTAGATGGGGCGCATATACGGCTTCATCAGCCCCACGCGTCCCATGGCCTCGTGGATGGTAGCCACACCAAAATGGGACAGCTTTTCAACTGCCGCCTTGTCGGCCCGGGTGATATTGCGTTTGACGACGCCAAGGTTATTCATGTCCATGGTCATTGGCCTTTCTTTTGCAGCGCTGCATCCAGCCGCGGAAACACGCGGCGCACATTGCCTTCATAAATCTGGAAACGGTCTTCTTCGCTGAGGATTTTCGACGCCTGGATGTAGCGTTTGGTGTCGTCGTAATAGTTGCCGGTCTGCGGGTCAATACCGCGCACCGCGCCAATCATTTCTGAGGCAAACAGCACGTTTTTCACAGGAATCACCGTGTTCAGCAGGTCAATGCCCGGCTGGTGGTACACGCAGGTGTCGAAGAAAATATTGTTGAGCAAATGCTCTTCCAGCAAAGGCTTTTTCAGTTCTTGCGCCAGCCCGCGAAAGCGACCCCAGTGGTAGGGCACCGCACCGCCGCCATGGGGAATCAGAAAACGCAGCGTCGGGAATTCCTTGAACAGATCACTGGTCAGGCATTGCATGAACGCGGTGGTGTCGGCATTGAGGTAATGCGCGCCGGTCGTGTGAAAGCAGGCGTTGCAACTGGTTGACACATGAATCATCGCGGGGATGTCGTACTCAACCATCTTCTCGTAAATGGGGTACCAGTGCTTGTCGCTCAACGGGGGGCTGGTCCAGTGCCCACCCGATGGATCGGGGTTCAGGTTGATACCCACGTTGCCATATTCCTGGACACATTTTTCCAACTCAGGAATACAGGTTGCCGGGTCCACACCAGGGGACTGCGGCAGCATGGCAACTGGCACAAAGTGGTCGGGAAAGAGCTGACTGACACGGTAGCAAAGCTCATTGCAAATCGCCGCCCAGGTGCTCGACACATTGAAGTCGCCAATGTGGTGCGCCATGAAACTGGCGCGGGGCGAGAACAGCGTGATGTCGCTACCGCGCTCTTTCATCAGGCGCAACTGGTTGGTCTCGATCGTTTCAATCAACTCGTCGTCGCTGATCTTCAGGTCCGCCACTTTGGGCATGCTGGCCGGGTCTTTGATGCCGGCAATCTGCTGATTGCGCCAGGTCTCCAGTGCCTTGGGGGCGGTGGTGTAGTGGCCGTGGCAATCGATGATGAGGGGTTTTTTCATAGCGTGACTCGCGTTGTTCTGCCAATAAGGTGATGGTTCAAACCGGCTCCATGCCGTGTCTGCGTTTTGCGTCTGTGGCCTCGGATGAAGCCATGAAGGCTAGCAACGCGCGTACGGCTTCCGGATCGGAGCAGCCGCGGCACAGGCCTGCCGAAAAGGTTGTCACGATCTGGACGGAGGGCGGCAATGGCCCCAGTACCGCAATGCCTTCGAGGCGCATCAACTCGCTGGTTTGCTGGAAACCCAGTGCCACCCGGCCATCGGCCACCAGGGTGCCAACGGGCACGCCGGGCGGGGCCTGTACGATGCGGGCCTCAATTTCTTGCGCAATGCCCCACCGCTCAAAAAGCCTGGCAAGCGCCACGCCGCTAGGGCCGGTAGAGAATCCGATACTGGAGGCACTGCGTACGGCATCCCGCAATGCGTCTTCCGTCGAGATGTCTGGCTGCGCGGCCCCCTGGCGCACCGCCACCGCCACACCCGAGCGCATCAAATCCACCTTGCTGTCTTGCAGCACGTGGCCGCCGGCAATCAGTTTGTCAATTGCTTCCGACGCCAGAAAGACCGCTTCAAAAGCTTCGCCAGCCTGCACACGCTTTGCGGCGTCCACGCCGCCGACTGATTCAATGGCTGCGCTGCGCCCCGTTCGCTTCGCGTAGGCGGCGACCAGATCATTCAGCACCGCGCGGGTGGCCATCGAGGAAATGCCGCGCATGATGGGGCGGGAAATGGCATTTTGCATAGGTAAATTTTAGAGACTTACCCTTGACTACGGTGCATTTCTCGTCACTAGCTGTTATAAACAATCGGTATAGCTTATACGTTGATATTCCAGATAAGACCATGGACCTCAAGCAAATTGAATCATTTGTGCGCGTAGCCGAACTGGGCAGTTTCACGCGGGCCGCTGCGGCCCTGAGCATGCCGCAGCCCCTGCTGAGCCGGCATGTTCGCCAGCTGGAAGTGGAATTCCACCAGACCTTTTTGCTCCGCAATGGCCGCGGCGTAACCCTGACCGAAGCGGGCCTGGTTCTGCTGGAACATGGCCGGGGCATTCTTCACCAGGTTGCACTGGCGCGCGAAGAACTGGGGTCCGTGCGCGGCTCTCTGGCAGGCCGCGTCTCCATTGGTCTGCCACCCTCCCTGAGCAAGCTGATTACGGTACCGCTGACGCTGGAGTTTCGCAAACGGTTGCCCAATGCGCACCTGACCTTGACGGAAGGATTTTCCGTGGTCATGAATGAGGGTTTGCGCTCTGGCCGACTGGACATGGCGGTGCTGTACAACACCGCGCACTCACCCGACATTGAAACCCGGCCGCTGCACCGTGAAGAGCTCGTTCTGATTTCATCGCAGGAGAGCGTGAAGCGCAACCCGGTGCCGGCACTGAGCGCGCGCATGCCCTTGTCCGCACTGGCCGACCTGCCCCTGATCGTGCCCAGCCGTCCCAATGCCTTTCGCGTGTTGATCGAAACCGAACTGATGCGGGTCAACTGCCGCCCGAAAATCGAACTGGAAGTGGACGGACTCAACGCCATTCTCGATCTGGTGGGCGAAGGCCTGGGTTTTGCCGTGCTGCCGCCTTATACCCTGAGCAACTTCCAGAAACCGCATGCCTTTTCGACACACAAACTGCACAGCCCCCAGCTGATTTGCGAGTTGATGCTGGTGACCTCCGCACGGCGACCCAGCACCGAGACACACAAAGAGGTTCAAAACTTGTTGGCCGATGTCGTCAAAATGGCTATTCAGGCGTACGCCTAGACCCTTACTGGCTTGTTGCCAATTCCGTTCCCCCACCTGCAAACCGCAAGTAGATTCAAGATCCAACATGAGTAACACCAAATTTTGTCTGGCAGGCGTGATGGGATGGCCCGTTGCCCATTCGCGTTCACCCCTACTGCACAACTACTGGATTCAGAAATACGGCCTCACGGGCTCGTATGTCCTGCTGCCAGTGCTGCCCGAAAATCTGGAGGCGGCCATTGCCGGCCTGCCCGCTCTCGGGTTTGCCGGTTGCAACATCACCATTCCCCACAAAGTGTCGGCCATGGGCCTGGTGCATCAAGTGGACAGCATGGCGCAGCGCATGGGCGCCATCAACACGATTGTGGTGCAGCCTGACGGGTCGCTCAAAGGCTTTAACAACGATGGTTTCGGCTATATCCAGAGCCTGCTCGATGCCAAGCCCGACTGGCGGGCGGATTCCGGCCCGATCACGGTGCTGGGTGCGGGCGGTGCAGCCCGTGCCGTGGTTCTAAGCCTGGCCGAGCGCGGTGCCAAGGAGATACGACTGTTAAATCGATCCGAGGACAAGGCACAAGAGCTGGCAAGCCTGTTTGGCGGGCCTGTAAAAGCCATGCCATGGTCTTCACGCCACGATGCCCTGGCCGATGTTTCTTTGCTGGTCAACACCACCAGCCAGGGCATGCACGGCAACCCGCCGCTGGAGTTGGATTTGACGCAGATGCCCCTGCACGCACTGGTTTCCGATGTCATCTATGTACCCCTGGAAACGCCATTACTGGCCGCTGCCCGCGAACGCGGCAACCCCACCGTCAATGGGCTGGGAATGCTGCTGAATCAAGCCCGGCCCGCATTTTATGCATGGTTCGGCGTGATGCCGGAGATAACCCCTGAATTGCGTCGTGCCATAGAGGCCACCCTCTGAACATCGTCAAGATGGGTATTGGCTTGCTCCCGTTTCAAACGATCGATTGCCACTGCCACGCTCTCGACCCATTGGGTTTGCCACTGTGCAGCCGATGATCAGGCAGTTACCTCAGCACGAGCGACCGCATTCTCGGCCGCAAAAAACAGTGCGATATCGATGGAGTCCATGAACTCCTGGACGTGAATCGGTTTTGTCAAATAACGAAAGAATCCGGCCTCCAGGCCCCGCGCGATGTCACGCGGAGTGGCGCTGGCCGACAGCGCCATTACCGGAATATGGGCGGTTGCAGGCTACTCGCGCAGCACCTGAAGCGCGCCAAATCCATCCATTCCGGATAAATTAATGTCCATCAAGATGATGTCGGGGCGGTAGGCAATGGCCATCTTGATACCCAGTTCTGCGTCAATCGCAGTCAACAGTTTCAAGTCACTGCGCCGCGCAATCAACTCTTCGACCAGAAGCAGATTCGCCGGATTGTCTTCGACACACAGCAGCGTGCGCTGGAGTGACGGTGCGCGTGTGGCATCTTGCGCCGGCAAGGCCTGTTTAATCGGGTCACTTTCGATGCCTTTCGGCGCCGATTGCGGCGCCCATCAGCTCGACCATTTTCTTGGTGACAACCAGACCGATGCCTGTGCCTTGCCCTCTGCCGCCTTCTCTTCCCAGTCGATTGAAGGGCTGAAACAGTTGGTTCACCTGTTCGGGCGTCAGTCCGGCGCCGGTATTGCTCACGGACGGGCGCAGCCTGTCATTTCCTGTCGCCACACACTGGACGACGACCGAGCCGCCCGCCTGGTTGTATTTGATCGCATTGGATAGCAGATTGAGCAGCACCTGTTTCAGCCGCGTCCGATCGGCAAGAACATGGTGGGGCTGTTCGAACCCGGGGAATGTCATCGTTAAACCGCGCTGCTGCGCCTGTGGCCCGATCATGGAAAGACAATCCCGCAGCACGTCGCTCAGCGATACCGGCTCCTGGGACATGGTGACGGTGCCCGACTCAATCCTCGATAAATCGGGAATTTCATTGATCATGTCCAGCAGATGCCAGCCTGCCTGCGGTCGGTGATATCGACCGCCGTGACGATAACGCCAGTGGGCTTCTCACTGGGCCCAAGCGGCACCGAGTTGACCGAAATCCATGTCAATTCACCGGAGGGTTTATGAATCCCCATAACCGTGCCGTGCTGCGCAATCCCCTGGCTTAGCGACACCGTGGCGGGATGATTTTCTTGCGCGAAATTGGAGCCATCTTCATGTGTGATGTGCCATTGGGCATCGGTCTTGCCGAGTCCCTTCAACTGCGCTGCCGTCAACCCCAGGATGCGCTCCATGCTTGGATTGCAGAAATCGATCTCTCCATCCTGATTGTGCAGAACGACCCCTTCCTGCAATGAGCCAATAGCCTTTTCAAACCGACTCACGCTCTCGCGCAATACCTCGTCTGCACGCCTTCTATCGGAAATATCTCGGGCGACCTTTGAGGCGCCGATGATCTTGCCATCCTCATCGTGGATTGGCTAAATGGTTACGGAAACGTCGATTGCCGTTCCGCCTTTGTGCAATCTCACCGATTCAAATTGCACCAATCTTTCTCCGTTGCGGACCCTGCCAAGAATTGTTTCCTCTTCATCGAGTCGATCAGGAGGAAACAACATGGCAATGTGGCATCCGACAATTTCATCTGCGCGATACCCGAACATGGCCTGTGCTCCGGGGTTCCAGCTGGTGACGATGCCGTCGACTGATTTACTCATGATGGCATCGTCCGATGAAGTGACGATGGTCTTGACCACTTTTTGAGTACGGACAACCTCGCCGTAGCGAAGCAGCCACTCCGGCTCAACGGGTGCGAGAACTGCAGAGACTCGCCGACAAACCGCCTGCTCCCGAGTGATGCCGGTATGCCGCTCATAGGCCGAGTTGACATCGAGAATGAGGACATCGACCGCATGTCCCTCGTCATCCATGATGAGCTCACACAACTGGACCGGGTCCGCCATTACATCGAAAAATGCACGTTCAATTCTTTAACCAATGGAGATCCTTTGATGCGGCAAGCAGCCGGTCGGCATAGGTCTGCCAGGACACATTTTTTTCCAGGCCGGCGAACACCCCGCCCCGGGCCTGATCGGCCACCCATTGCTGCTTGTCGGCAATGGCGCGGGCCATGAAGGGCTCAAACCCGGCTTCCTGCACCGTATGGGCCGCTTCACGCATTTCCTCGGCGCGGCGCTGGCCGTGTTGCACCACGCGGCTGAAAAAATAGGCGCCGGTCTGCTCCCAGTCGATGCTGGGAAAAGTCTCGGCCAGGGTGGGCAACACGTGGGCTTCCACCCCATAGGCGCGGGCAGTGGTATAGCTCTCTATCACCAATGCCTCCAGGCCTTTGATCATCACGCTGCGGCACATCTTGATGGCGCTGGCAACGCCCAGCTTCTCTGACACGGCTTTGGCATCCATGCCCCAAGCTATGAGCACGTCCGCCAATTCAGCCGCGCGCGCGCCACCCAGCAGCATGGGCACCCGAATGCCGTAGGGCGGCACGGAGGTCATCACACCCGCCTCCACATAGTGCGCACCGGCAGCGTCAATCAGTGCCGCCGCTTGCTGCTTGGTTCCGGGAGATGCCGAGTTGAGATCCAGAAAGACTGCCCCGGGCCGGATGTGCATCGCTGCCGCTTGCGCCACGGCCAGCGTGCTGGAGGCCGTCACCGCGGAAATCACCAGGTCGGCACCACTGCAGAGTTGCGCAATGGAGCTGCAGGCCGAAACGCCGGATTGCGCCGCGTGGGCCAGCGGCTCCTGCGCCAAGGTGAGGGACTCAAACTTCAGGTCCCAGGCACTGGTGTCACTCGCGTGGGGCTTGAGCCCCGCGCTGAAGATTCTGCCAACTTCGCCGTAACCGA
Organism: Burkholderiales bacterium; assembly: GCA_038237415.1. Taxonomy (GTDB): domain Bacteria; phylum Pseudomonadota; class Gammaproteobacteria; order Burkholderiales; family Burkholderiaceae_C; genus Allorhodoferax. Next base: position 13,410 of record JBBRYR010000037.1, on the reverse strand, counting down.
TCATGCCGATGTGGTCAAACTTCACAGGTCGCCCTCCCCTTCATTGCAGATGGCCCGCGCAATTATTGCTGCGGAATTCTGGCGCGCACGATGACGTCGCCCCAGCGCTTGATCTCACTGGCCAGCAACTCGGAAGCCTGCTCAGGCGAGCTCGATTGGGCCTCCACATTCTGGTCGTGCAGCCGCTTTTTGACGTCGGGTGCATTGAGCGCGGCCACCACGTCCTTGTTCAAACGGGCGATCACACCTTTGGGTGTTTTGGCCGGTGCGGCCAGTGCATTCCAGCTGGTCGCCACGAAGGTGGGTAAGCCACTTTCTTTGGCTGTCGGCACATCCGGTAAAACGGCGGCTCGCTTGGCACCGGTGACCGCCAGCGCACGCACGGCTTTGGCATTGATTTGCGGCAACATGGGTGCCAATATCTCAATGGCGGCTTCAACCTGCCCACCCCGCAGGGCAGTTACCACCGCAGGGGAACCGTTGTAGGGCACGATTTGCAGGTCGATACCGGCTGCGGTTTTGAACAACTCGGCCGCCAGGTTCTGTGTGCTGCCCATGTTGATGGTGCCCAGATTCAGCTTGCCAGGGTTGGCTTTGGCAAAGGCCACCAGGTCGCTTAAGGTTTTGAATGGGGAATCGGCCGGGACGACGATGGCCAGGTCGAAAAAGCCCAGGGTGGACACCGGCGCAAAGTCCCGCGCTGTATCAAACGGCAAAGCCTTGAACAAGCCCGCACTGACAGCCGTGCCGTTGGACATCAGCAGCAGGGTGTGGCCATCGGGCTCGGCCTTGGCGACCGCATCCCCCGCCACCACACCGCCGGCGCCGGGTTTGTTGTCGATCACCACCGGTTGTCCCAATGACTCGCTGAGCTTCTGGGCCACAGTGCGCGCCGTCAAATCGGCCACACCGCCCGCACCGAACGGCACCACGATGCGAATGGGTTTGGAGGGAAATGTCTGGGCTCCTGTCGGCCCGGTCAGCAAGACACCACCGCAAAGGACAAGACCCAGGTATTTCAGCAACAGTTTCATATGATTCAGGCCTCTAGCCCCCGTGGAATATGCGTGAGCAGCTATACAAATAATAGCAAACCGCTTCAACCGACGCTAGCGTGCCACACCCAGCAGTTTGTCGAGCAATGCGGGTTGCTCCTGCAGACTGGCCGCAGTGCCCGCGTGCACCACAGTGCCACGGTCCAGCACGGCAGCCGTGTCCGAAATCGCCAGAATTGCCTGGGGATGCTGCTCCACGATGATGGCAGACAGCCCCTCTTCACGGGTAATGCGTCGAATGGCGCGCAGTAATTCCTGCACGATGATGGGCGCCAGGCCTTCCAGTGGTTCGTCCAGCAACAGCAAGGTGGGGTTCAGCACGAGTGCTCTGCCCACGGCCAGCATTTGCTGCTCGCCACCCGAAAGCTGGGTACCCAGATTGGTTTTGCGCTCTGCCAGACGGGGGAACATGTCGTACACGCGTGCGGGCGTCCACGGACTGGTGGTTTTGCCCGCCCGCCCGGGCCGTGCCACTGCCGTGAGGTTTTCGTCCACTGTGAGCGATTTGAAAATGTTGCGCTCTTGTGGCACCCAGCCAATACCCGCTGCCGCCCGCTCATGCGAGGGCAGCTTGTGCAGTGCCACGCCACCCAGCGTGATGCTGCCAGCGTGCTGGCGGGTGGCACCCGCCAATGTATTGATGAGTGTGGTCTTGCCGGTACCGTTGCGACCCAGCAGCGCCAGTGTTTGCCCCTCCGCCAGCGATAGGGAGATGCCTGTCAACACAACGGCCTCACCATAGCCAGCGCTCAAACCCTCCACTGTCAACAGCTCACGCATGGCCCGCCTCCTCGCCATGTCCCAGATAGACGGCCTTGACCTGCGGATCGTTGGCAATCTGATCCGGGTCACCCTCGGTCAGCACCGTGCCGTTGACCAGCACCGTCATGCGGTTGGCAAAGCTGAAAACCAGATCCATGTCATGTTCAATCAAAAGTACCGATACATCGGCCGGCAAGGCCGCCACGGTTTGCAGCAATTCTTCGCGCTCTCCTGCAGGTACACCAGCTACCGGTTCATCGAGCAAGAGCACGCGCGGCTCGCAGGCCAGGGCAATGGCAATCTCCAGCAAACGGCGTTTGCCGTAGGCCATCACGTTGGTGGTCTGGTGCATCACACTGGTCAGGTGAAATTGCTCCAGCAGCTGTTCACAACGCTCGTTCACGCGGGCGTTCGAGCCCAGCGCCTGCCACCATTTACCGCCCAGCCCCTGCTGCTGCGACACGGTGAGTGCCAGTGTCTCCATCGGCGTCATGGTGTCAAACAACTGGTTGATCTGGAAGGTGCGCACCATGCCCCGGCGTACACGCAGGTGGGGTGCCAGCTGGCTGATGTCCTCGCCCTCCAGCGTGATGCGGCCTTCGGTGGGCTCCAGCACGCCGGTTAGCAGATTGATGAGCGTCGTTTTGCCCGCCCCGTTGGGACCAATCAGCGCGTGACGGGCGCCCCGTCGCAGGTCCAGATTCACGTTATTGGTGGCAGTGATGCCACCAAAGCGTTTGATAAGGCCTTGCGCACTCAGCACAATGTCAGCGGATGGCATCGATTTTGTGAGGCTCATGCTTTACCTCCACGCGAGAACCAGGTCCACGGGCGAATCAGGCGCTCACGCCCGACCAGTACCAGTACAACCAGGAACAGACCAATCCAGAAAGTCCAGTACTGTGGTGTGATGGATGAGATGACATTCTGCAGCAGCGTGAACGCAATCGCGCCCACCACACCGCCATACAACCAGCCCGTTCCGCCCACCACCAGCACCAGCATGACATCGGCCGAGCGGTGAAACTCGAACACATCCAGCGAAGCAAACCCGGTGGTTTGGGCCAGCAAAGCGCCCGCTGCGCCCGCCATTCCCGCTGCCACCGTGTAGATCACCGCAATGCGCTGGGTGACCGGAATGCCAATGGCCATGGCACGCAGGCGGTTGTCGCGAATCGCCTTGAGCGTGGCGCCAAACGGCGAGTTCACCAAGCGGCGCGCCAGCACAAACAGGACCAGCAATACGCCAATGGAATACCAGGCCGAGGTGCGCCCCGCCAGGTCAAACTCAAACTGGCCCAGCACGGGGCCCATGACGACGCCCTGCAAGCCGTCGGCACCGCCGGTCAGCCAGTCGAGCTTATTGGCCAACTCCATCAATATCAGGCCCACACCCAGCGTCACCATCAGGCGCGTCAAATCGCTTCCGCGGATGATGGTCATGCTGCACACCGCACCCAGAACGGTCGATACCGCCACCGCAAATGCAAGGCCCACCAGGGGGTCGGGCATGACCAGCTTGGCAAACAGCGCTGCAGCGTAGGCTCCCATGCCAAAAAAAGCAGCGTGGCCCAGCGACACAATGCCGGTGAAACCCAGAATCAGATCCAGCGAGACGGCAAACAAGGCCACGATGGCGATTTCGTTGATGATGAGTGCATGGGTAGACAGGACCAGCGGCGATGACAGCGCCACCAGCCAAAGAGCCAACTCCCACCATTTCCAGCGATTACGGTCCATCATGATTTTCCGCCCTTGCGTACAAACAACCCCTGTGGACGCCAGATCAAAATGGCAATCATCAAACAGTAAACAATAAAGGCACCGAGTTTGGGTATGTAGTACTTGCCGGCCACATCGGCAATACCCAGCAACAAAGCGGCCAGCAAGGGCCCGGTAATGCTGGACGTGCCGCCCACGGCGACCACGATCAAAAAGTAAATCATGAACTTCAGAGGAAATGTGGGGTCCAGCCCCAGCACTTCGGCGCCCAATGCGCCGCCCAAACCGGCAAGGCCCGAACCCACCGCAAAGGTGGACAGAAACACCACATTGACATTGATACCCAAACCTGCGGCCACGCGCTGGTCATCCACCGATGCGCGCAGACGGCTGCCGAAGCGGGTGCGGGTCAGAATGAACTGAAGGCCCACGGTGAGTGCCGCACACACAGCGATGATGAACAGGCGGTAGTGACCCATGCCCAGCATCCAGTCGCCCTCCCCCAGCTCGGTGCGGCCCTTGAGCCACTCGGGTAATTGCACGATTTGCTGCGTGGAGCCAATGAAATAGTCGGCACTGGCGACAGCCATGAAGGTCAGGCCAATGGAGAAAAGCACCTGATCCAGATGGGGCTTGTGGTACAGCGGGCGGTAGAGCGTGCGCTCCAGCACGCCGCCCAACAAGGCTGATCCTAAAAATGCCAAGGGCAGGCACACCAAAAAGGGCACCCCCAGGCGCTGCATGAGCAGCACCGTGATGTAGCCGCCCACCATGGCAAAGGCGCCGTGCGCGAGGTTGATGAAATTCATCAGCCCCATCGTCACCGCCAGCCCGACGGCAAGAATAAACAACAGCATGCCGTAGGCAACGCCGTCAAAAAGGATGGTCAGCATTCAAACGTCCGTTCGATTCGGGCTGGTCATAAAAAAACCGTTGGCACCAGGCTGCGAGCAGCCCAGAGGCAACGGTGAGGTAGCAAGTTACTTCGCTTTGCCGGGGTCTTTGACGTCTTTGATCACGTCAAATTCCACGTTATACAGCTGGCCGTCTTTGCGCTCAACCTTGCGCAGGTAAATGTTTTGCACCACGTCACGGGTTTGTGCATCAATGAACATCGGGCCGCGTGGGCTCTCAAAAATCTGGCCCTTCATGGCTGCCAGCAAGGCATCGCCGCCGCCAACGCCTTTGGTGATCTTCAGCGCTTCGTAAATCACGCGCATGCCGTCGTAACCACCCACGGCCATGAAATTGGGACGCAAGCCCTTGTTGGCTTTCTGGAACGCGTCAACAAACTTTTTGTTGGCGGCCGAAGGATGCGCCGTGGAATAGTGGTGCGAAGTGACCACACCCAGGGCGCCGTCACCCATGTCGTTCAGCTGGTCATCATCCGTTACGTCGCCCGTGCCGATGAGCTTGATACCAGCCTTGTCCATGCCGCGCTCAAGGAACTGCTTCATTACGGCAGCACCGGCGCCGGATGGCACAAAAACAAACAATGCATCGGGTTTGAGGTCGCGCACTTTTTGCAGGAACGGGGCAAAGTCGGGATTGCGCAAAGGCACGCGCAAGGACTCGGTGACCTGACCGCCGTTGAATGTCAAACGTTCCTTGAAGTATTTTTCAGCGTCAATGCCGGGGCCGTAGTCGCTGACCAGGGTCACGACTTTCTTGATGCCGTTCTTTGGAGCCCAGTCGCCCATTGCGACGGCCGCCTGTGCCAGTGTGAAGCTGGTACGCACCACATAGGGGGATGCCTGGGTGATGCTGGAGGTTGCAGCAGCCATCACCACTTGAGGCGTTTTGGATTGGGTGGCAATCGGGGCGGTAGCCAATGCGGAAGGCGTAATGCCAAAACCAGCCAGCACGTCGACCTTGTCATTCACCACCAGTTCCTGGGCGAGACGCTTGGTGACATCCGGCACGCTCGTATCGTCTTTCAGGATCAGCTCGATCTTCTTGCCCGCCACCGTGTCGCCGTTTTGCGCCATGTACAGGCGGGCTGCCGCTTCAATCTGGCGGCCCGTGGTGGCCTGCTGCCCGGTCATGGGCAAAATCAGGCCAATTTTGAAGGTATTGCCTTCTGCCATTGCGCCACTGGAAGCAAGGGTGGCAACTGCCAGCGCTGAGGCGCTGAGGAATAGTCTTTTTTTCACGGGGTGTCTCCTAAAATTGCGATTATGGTGCATCGTGTTGCCAAATTCTTCTATTGGCAACAGCATATTCAGACTGGTTGATATAACAAATCGTGATAGCTTCAGGTTCGAATCTAGATCTCTGGCCGGTAAGCTGAGTCCAGTGTGATGGAACCCACTGCCCGCGAAACACACACGCAGATGCGGCGGTTCTGCGCCTTCTCTTCATCGCTCAGAAATACATCGCGGTGGTCGATCTCCCCATCGACGGACAGCACGTCCATGGCGCACAACCCACACTCGCCGCGACGACAGTCATATAGCGCTTGCACGCCTTGCAGCTCCAGCGCATCCAGCAGGCTGCAGTTCGCTGGCACAGTGATGTCAATGGCCTGTCGCGGGATCTTGACCCGAAACGCCTGCGGCGCAAAGCGGCCACTGCTACCAAAGGTTTCGTATCGCAAATCGGCTGGCGGGCGCCCGGCAGACTGCCAGGCACGGCGCATCGCATCGAGCATGGGCACCGGTCCACACACATAGGCCTGGGCACCTGCTGGCAAAGCAGAAATTTCGCCCTCAAAATCGATCGATTGATCCACGCTGGACACAGCGGTCTGCAACGAGAACGGGGACTGAAGCGCTGTCAAATCAGGCAAATAAGCCAGCTCTTCCTGGGTTCGGGCACCGTACACCATCCGAGCCATCGCCCCACGGCGGGCCAGCGTCTGGGCCATCAGAACCAGAGGGGTGATGCCGATGCCACCGGCCACCAACAAATAGGCGGGCGCGGCTAAATCCAATGAGAAGTGATTCTGCGGCTCACTGATGCGCAACCGGTCGCCCACAGACAGCCGCCACATGGCAAGTGAGCCGCCGCGCCCCTCATCAAGACGCTTGACGGCGATGCAGTAGAACGCGCCGTCCGACGAACCAATGAGCGAGTAGGAGCGTGTTTGTGGACGGGCCAGCGCGCCCTGCCCCACGTTGATCTGGACTTGCAAGTGGCTACCCGGCTCATGCGGCCGAACGCCGTCGGATGGGCGAAGCGTGAACTCGCGAACGGTGGGAGTGATATCGCGCACAGCGTGCACGCTGGCATCAAGCCAGACTTGTGTGGTTTTCATGGCGCTTCAGTGCCTCAACTTCGTTTGCGGATCAGGCGCACACCCGGCATCTGATCCAGATCATGGCTTTGCACCGCTTCACGCAGATTGCGCTGTGCAATTCGTGAGTGCTCCCGCATAAGGTTTTCGGCACGGGAACCTTCGCGCCGCTCAATGGCATCCAGCACCTGCCAATGCTGGTCTTGCGCCACCACCAGCAAGTCGCGGGCGCGGGGGCTGCTGGCCTGCACCACAACAAAGCCTGAAGGCGATGCAAACGGCAAACCGCACACACGCTCAAGCTCACGCGCGAGCACCGAGCTCTCGGCCATCTCGCCCAGCAAGGCGTGAAAGCGCTCGTTGAGCGTCACGTAGCTGGCGAACGCCTCGTCGTCCAGCGAACTATTGCCCAGTACGGCATCAATCTGGCGCAGGCACGCGCGAGACTCGTTGAGCACCACGGGTGAAACACCGCGTTCGGCGGCCAGGCGGGCCGACAGGCCTTCGATCGTGCCGCGCAGCTCAATGGCCTCGGAGACGTCGCGCTCCGAAAACGTTTTGACGGCATAGCCTCCGTTGGGCAGAGCGTCGAGCAAGCCCTCCTGCTCCAATCGCATCAAAGCCGCACGAATCGGCGTACGGGAAAAACCCAGTTTCTCGACAATCGACAGTTCGGCAATCCGGGCACCCCCTGGCAACTCGCCTGCCAGAATCATCTCGCGCAGACGGCGCTGCGCCTTGAGCTGCACGCTCTGTTGCAGATTTTTTATATCATTTTGACCGTTAGCCCCCGTATTCATTGCGTGAGCCGCTATATTTTTAGTAGCAATCGCCATGGGGTTTACACCTTCGTTCATACAGTCAAGTCGTTTGGCGTATGGGAATCACAGGTGTCTTGGGCTCTTCCCGAGCGACCAGACCCTCGACGAGGCGCCTGGCCCACATGGATCCCGCGTCGATGTTGAGGTTGTAGAACTGATGTCCAGGGTGGTCTTCCATCGCTTTTTGCTGCGCTTCCAGAATCAATTCGTCTTCGCGAAAAATACTGGCTACTCCTTCGCGCAGCTTGTGCGTCAAAGCCTGCTCGCCTAGACAATAGTTGCGAGCGAAGGCCCAAAAATACAGGCACGTTCCGTCGGTCTCCGGCGTGATGGTGTTGAGCACCATGCCATTGACCCCTTTGCTACGGTCACTGGTCCGGCTATCGCCAGCGTTGCCGCCCACAGGAACGGCGCCAGTATCGGCTTCGGCCACGCCCACATCAATATTCACTGTGCAAGGCGCCTCAAAGCGGATGATCTGCCAGCGATCGACGGGCCCCTTGTATCCGCGGGCGTGTTCAATTTGTCCGGCCCAAAACGGGGGTGCGTCGATGTTTTCCATCCAGCGCGTCACCGTTGCCGTGCGGTCGCCGTGGGTGGCCACAAAAGGTGCCTCTGCCACAGCGCGCTGACCGATGCTGGAGCCATGAACAAAAGTCTCGTGGGTAAGGTCCATCAGGTTGTCCACCACCAGGCGGTAATCGCATGCCACCCGAATCATCTTGCCATCGCCCGCCCAAAGGGCATCGTCGTTCCAATGCATATCGGGCACCAGCGCCGGGTCGGCCTTGGCCGGATCACCGGGCCAAATCCATACAAACCGGTGCTTCTCAAGCACCGGGAAGCTGCGAACGCAGGCAGACGGGTTCAGCGTTTCCTGACTGGGCATGTGTGTGCATCGCCCCTGCGCGTTGTAGACCAGGCCGTGGTAGCCGCACGTCACCTCATCTCCATTGAGGTGCCCCATGGAAAGCGGCAGCAGACGGTGCCAGCAGGCATCCTCCAGCACGGCAACGGTGCCGTCAAGTTTACGAAACAACACCAGCTTCTGATTGCAGATGGTGCGAGGCAGCAGGGCATGGACTACCTCGACATCGTAAGCGGCGGCGTACCAGGCATTGAGCGGAAAAGTGGAGTTCTTAGCTTTCATGGATACGTAATGTATACATAAATTGATAAATATGGCTTTAATTTGGGGGAATTACCGGTCTATCAGATATTCCTGTATTCAATAACGCATCGTAAACCTGCTCTACCATTACACGTCAGTTCATCCCAAGGAGACCCAGTCATGACCCAGCTCCCCGCCCACTACGACCATGTAGGCAGCTTTTTGCGCCCTCAGTACTTGCTTGAAGCCCGCGAGCAAAATGCAAAAGGGGCTATCACACCAGCGCAATTGCGCCTGGTAGAAGACCGCGCCATTACCGAGATAGTGAAGTTTCAGGAAGACGTGGGCCTGAAAAGCATTACAGACGGAGAGTTCCGCCGCACCTATTTCCACATCGACTTTCTGGAGCAGATTGGCGGCGTAAAGACAGACATTCCGGTCACGATCATTCGACCCGACGGCACACAGGAACTGGCACCACCGGTGATGCGCGTGGTCGACAAGGTTCGCCACATCAAGAACATCCAGCTGGCAGACTTTGAATACCTCAAGAGCCAGGTGAGCGCTGGCAACACACCCAAGGTCACAATTCCTTCGCCCACCATGCTGCATTTTCGGGGCGGGCGTGCAGGCATCAGCAAGCAGCATTACCCCGAGCTGGACCCCGATTTTTACCAGGATGTCGCCAATGCCTACGGCGATGAGCTTCGGAGCCTCGCCGCTGCTGGTTGTACCTACGTGCAGATGGACGACACCAATCTGGCCTACCTGTGCGACGAAAAAATGCGGGAAGCCGCACGCCAGCGCGGCGACGACCCCAATGAACTTCCCCACCGCTATGCCAAATTCATCAACCTGGTGGTGGCGCAAAAACCGCCTGGCATGTTACTGGCCATGCACCTGTGCCGTGGCAATTTCAAGAGCACCCACGCTGCCAGCGGCAACTATGAACCCGTAGCGGAAGCCTTGCTCAAGGAAATGAATCTGGATGCCTACTTCATGGAGTACGACGACGCCCGCAGCGGTGACTTCAAACCCCTGCGCTTCTTGCCCAAAGGCAAGACGGTCGTACTGGGCCTGGTGACCACCAAGTTCGGCGAAATGGAAAGCAAGGACGACCTCAAACGCCGCATAGACGAAGCAGCCCGCTACGCACCGCTTGACCAGTTGGCCTTGTCACCCCAGTGCGGTTTCAGCAGCACGGTGCATGGAAATGACATTGCCGTAGAAGCGCAACGGGCCAAGCTGAGACTGGTGATTGAAACTGCACAGGAGGTGTGGGGAGCAACCTGAACCGGTCACCGGCGCTTCACAACAGGGGACGCAGCTCCCGTGCGGCGTCGAGCAGCAGGGGTAGCAAGTCTCTCTGCATCGCATCCAGCGTCAAACGGTGGGGCGCAGCCACTACGTTGAGCGCCGCCACGGTCTTGCCCGCGATGTTGCGTAGCGGCACCGCCAGTGCCTGCACGCCCAGTTCGTGCTCCTCACTCGCCATACAAAAGTCCTGACGGCGCGCTTGGTCAATCAACCCTCGGAGCAGACGTACATCCGTGACGGTGTGCGCGGTCAGACGCCGTAGCGGGTGGCTTTTCAGCCATTCACCAAGGGCCGGTCGGGTGAATGCCGCCAACAACACCCGCCCGGTGGAGGTCGCGTGCGCGGGCAGCCGTGCGCCCAGGTGCAATCCATAGGCCAGCACCTGGGCCGCTCCCGAGGGGGAGCTGCGCCAGTCGTTCCCACTGCGCGCAACGATCACCACTTCATCACCATCCAGCACCACAGCCGAAAAAGAGGCCTGCGTCTGCATGGCAAGGCGATTCAGCGTCGGTTGCAACACCCGGGGCAAACGCGCAGACGAAAGATAACTTCCCGAGAAGCGCAATACCTTGCTGGAAAGCCAGAAGTAACTGCCATCCGTGTCAAGGTAGCCCAAATAGGCCAGTGTCAGTAAGTGCCGCCGCGCCGCCGCACGTGTAATGCCGGCACGTTGCGCTGCCAGTGTGGCGTTGAGCCGTTGACGTTCGGTGTCAAAACTCTCCAGCACCGCCATGCCCTTGGCCATTCCAGCGATGAGGTCGGCTTTGGCAATCTGGGGGCTGGCATGGGTAACGTCAGTTGACATGGAGATTGAATTCCGAGGAATGGTTTTGCGCGATTATCGCGCACTCACTCCATTCATCGCACAATGGGCAATGGCACTCTATACCGGCTATGGCTGTACCAACCTAGACTTTGAAGCATTCAAAACAAGGAGATTTCATGCGTACCCAAGTTGCCATCATCGGTGCCGGCCCCTCTGGCCTGCTACTGGGCCAATTGCTTCACAAGGCCGGAATTGATGCCATTATCCTTGAGCGCCAGACCGCCGACTACGTGCTCACGCGCATCCGCGCAGGCATTCTGGAACAGGTCTGCATTGACCTTCTGGATGAAGCGGGCGTCGGTGAGCGCATGCACAAGGAAGGTTTGGTTCACGGAGGCTTTGACCTGCTCTTCAAAGGTGAGCGCCACCGCATCGACATGAACAAACTCACCGGTGGAAAAAACGTCATGGTTTACGGCCAGACCGAACTCACGCGGGATCTGATGAGTGCACGCCTCGCAGCGGGTCTGACCACGGTTTATGAAGCAGGCAACGTGACTGTGCATGACTTCGACACCGCGAAACCCCGCGTTCGCTACGAAAAGGACGGAAAGACGCACGAAATTGAATGCGACTTCATTGCCGGGTGCGACGGCTTTCATGGCGTGTGCCGCGCCAGCGTGCCCCAAGGATCGATTACCGAATATGAAAAAGTCTATCCTTTTGGCTGGCTGGGTGTGTTGTCTGACACACCGCCCGTACATGAAGAACTGGTATACGCCAACAGCACGCGCGGTTTTGCCCTGTGCTCCATGCGCAGCCACACGCGGAGCCGTCACTACCTGCAGGTACCCCTGAGCGACAAGGTCGAAGATTGGTCTGACGACGCCTTCTGGCAGGAACTGCGGCTGCGACTGGACCCGCAGGCCAGAGAAAACCTGGTAACGGGCCCATCGATTGAGAAAAGCATTGCGCCACTGCGCAGTTTCGTGGCGGAGCCCATGCGTTTTGGGCGCATGTTTCTAGCCGGCGATGCCTCCCACATCGTGCCTCCGACCGGGGCCAAGGGCTTGAACCTGGCCGCCACCGACGTGAAATACCTCTCCAGTTCCATCATCGAGTTCTATCTTGAGCGGTCCGAGGCGGGTATCAACACGTACTCCCAGCGCTGCCTGAGTCGCATCTGGAAAGGTGAGCGCTTCTCATGGTGGTTCACCAGCCTGATGCACCGCTTCCCCAATGACGGGGCCATTGGGCAGAAACTGCAGGACGCGGAACTTGATTACCTGGTTAACTCGGTTGCGGCATCTACTGCGATGGCGGAAAACTACGTGGGACTCCCTCTCTAGACGGGCAAAAAAAAACCCAGCGCAAGGACTGGGTTTTTTTGAAATCTGTACCCAGCCAACCTCGGAGAGGCGGTCTGGCTGACGCTAAAGTAGCGTCAGAAAAGCAGCTTCAGATTAGGCAGCACGTGCCTTCTTTGCAACCGCAGCACCGTTTTTCAACGTGGAAGCAACCGCGTTTTCCATAGAAGCTGCAGCAGCCTTCAGGCCTTTGCCAACATTGGCAAACGCTTCTGGAGCGGGATGGCTCTCTTGCAGAGCGTCGATGCCCGCATTGAATTGGGCAACGCTCAAAGCAGTTGCTTCTTGCAGGTGCTTGGCGGTCAGAGCCATGCTCTTCTCAGCACTGGTCTTCATGGTTTCCAATGCTGCCTGGGGTTCCTTGATGCTTTTGAAAGCTTCGACGGATTCAGCAACAGCTGCTTGGGTCGCTTGCGCCTGGCTCTGTGCAAGCTCACCCCAAGCCTTCAAGTTGTCCATCAAAGGCTTGACGGCGTCTTGCATGGCAGCTGGAGTGAATTTCTCAGCACCAGGAAACATCGTGGCAGCGGAAGCGAAAGGGGTGTTAGTAAACATGTAGATCTCCAAAAAATGTTGCAGTGCAGCAATTATTAATCAAAAACAGAACTTGTGCCTGTCCGCTGCAGAAATAGACCGAAATTAGAGACTGCCGCCTATTGCTGAAGCCAGATACCTATGCAGGCTGCCCGTGGCATGGTCGCTCATCCAAACCGCCCACGACCAAGACCCCAGGAGGTCGCATAATTTAGATTCACTAAAATTTAAAAGAGACGTCAATGGAAAATTTAATGAAATCAGCCTCGATCATTACCGTGGGCTTGTTACGCAATCACCCTAATCCATCCACTGAAAAAATCGCCGAATTGCTGGGCCAGTCATTGGATGCACTGGAGATAGCGACGGGCCGGCTGAACACACGAAACGCAAAAAAGAATGCAGAGATGAAGATGTCAAAAGTCGTCACGCGATAAGACTATCAATGCCACTCCGGGCGAAGGGAGTTCTAGGCGCGATGATTTGCGACCACGACGATAGGCAAGATAGCCCGAAAAACCGAAAACCACTGATCCGACAAGGTAGGCCAGACCGGGTAACTTCAGTAATCGCGCACTCAATTTAGTCAAGTTGCCTGCAGATTGCCTGCAAGCAGCACAAATGAAAAGACCTTGCTACTTATTCAATAGCAAGGTCTTCAATATTCACTTGGGGTGGCTGATGGGGCTCGAACCCACGACAACAGGAATCACAATCCTG
>JBBRYR010000036.1:0-33028 GCA_038237415.1 Burkholderiales bacterium | reverse complement strand
TGCGGGCGTTGCCCCAGTCAAAAATAGGCAAGGGCAACTCAATACCCACGCCGCGTTTGATCTCCGAGGTGCCCGCTGCGTTGTCGGTAGTGGTGTTGTGGGTGATGCTCACATCCAACGCATTGATAAAGCCGCTGGCTTTGACAAAGCCGGCTGAGTCCGCCACGTAGGCGGCTTCGCTGACGGCGCTCTTGACATCCAGCCGCTGGCGAATAGCCTGCGCTTCGACGTCCTGCATGTCGCGCGCCACTTTGGGAAGGTCGGGCAGGCGCTCGGGTAGCTGGTAGGTGGTCTGCGTGCCCCACAAACCCATTAACCGGGTGAGTTGCTCACGGCTGGAAAAAGCGGACTGCTCGGCTCGCGCCAGTTGCGCGGTGGCATCGACCAGGAAAACCTGCTCACGGGCCTGGTTCAGGCGGCTCCAGTTACCCACTTTGGCAAGCCGGCGCGCAAGCTCGGCGCCCGCTTCAGCGGCTTCTTTCACATCGCGCATGTAGCGAGCGGTTTGCTGCGCGGCCACGGCGTTGATCCACGCCTTGCGGGTGTCCGCGGCCAGCTTCACCACATCTTGTGCGGCCTGCAGTTTGGCCAGTTCGGCCTGCCTGCCGGCCCATTGGCTGCGCCATGGCAGGGTCAGGAGGCCTATCACGTCGAAGCGCAGCACACGCTCGATTTCCACCGTATCTCCCTGGGTCAAACGGCCCAGTGCCAGGGTTGGATTGGGCAGGCTCCCCATCTGTACACGGTCGGCATCGCTCAGGCCCAGCGTGGCCAGGGAGGCGTGAAGGCCGGGGTTGTTCAGCATGGCAATGCGTACCGCTGACGCTTCACTCACCGGTTGTGTCAGCAGGTCGGCGATGGCTTTGTCACCCTCCGCTGTGGGACCACGGCTGAGCGTTCCGTCCACACCGGCGGTCTTGCCCTGGGTGAGGGCTTGCACATCCCCAAGGCCACCGTCGGGTGACACCGTGGCGCAACCCGCCAGCAGGGTGACTACCGCAGCGGCACAAGCCAATAGTTTGAATGATTTCATGGCTTAGCCCCCGTCTTACTTGGGTCAGGCGCTATTGTTTTAGTAGCGTTTTGCGACTTGGGAGCTTGTGCAGACTCCCATTGCAGAATGTCCATATGGCCGCGTTTGAACCGGCCTACGTCTGCATTGGCCTTTTTCCAGTCGGATTCTTCGGTTTCAACGCCTGTGGGCGTATCGATGAAGACGGAGCGGTAAAGCACAGGGGGCACAAAAGCAGTCGGGGACACTACCGCGGCAATAGCGGCGGTGTCAGGCGAGGATGGCGCAGCAGTTTGCGCTCCAGCGCTCGCATGGGCGAGCGCAAAAGAGCCCAGGAATGCGATGAGAAAAGTGTGGCGTCGAGCCTGGCGAAGGTGCACGAAAAACTCCAAAAACGAGACAGATCCCACTGGAAACAGGGTTACCTGTTCACTGCGGACGGACTACGGGATTGGGAGTCAGGAAATCGGTGGTTTGAAGCCGGGCGCAGGTGCTGCGCTGGTGAACGCCGTGGAGGACGGCATCGGTAGGTCATGCGGCAATTGGTGCACAACAGGCCATTGCACCTCTGACGCCATTGCTACCGAGTGGCATACCTGACACGATGTGCAAGTGTTGCAATGGTCCTGGGCGGTATCTTGGGAGTCGCTAGTCGCCGCTGGTACACCCGCATTGGCTTGCGCATGATCCAGGCAATGGCCGCTGTCATTCGGCGTTGCATTCGAGGCAAAAAGGGCTGTAGCCCCCGTAGATATTGCGTGAACCGCTCCTTTTTTTGTAGCGGAAAACTGCTGCTGCGCCATCTCCAGCGCCATCACGTCACCCGCCCAGCTGCGCAGCGGCAGCAGGGCGATCATGAGGGCGAGGAGAAAAAAGCGCATAGGTAGATGATACTTTGGCTGCAGCAAAGTTCCTTTACCTGAGGAATACGGTGGCCGCACCATCGAGTTTGAACACGGCGACGGATTGCACCAGCTCCAGAGCCTGCGACTTGAGGCTGGAGGCTGCTGCTGCCATTTCTTCGACCAGCGCCGCGTTTTGCTGTGTGGCCTGGTCCATTTGCGTGACTGCTTCACCCACCTGGGCAACCCCGGACGCCTGCTCACTGCTGGCGGCGCTGATTTCACCCATGATGTCGGTCACGCGTTTGATGCTGGCCACCACTTCTGCCATGGTGGAGCCTGCCTGATCGACCAGTGTGGTGCCCTGTTCGACCCGCTCCACGCTGGCGCCAATCAGGCTCTTGATTTCTTTGGCCGCTTCGGCACTGCGGCCGGCCAGTGAGCGCACTTCCGAGGCCACTACGGCAAACCCGCGGCCCTGCTCGCCCGCACGCGCTGCCTCCACGGCTGCGTTCAGGGCCAGGATGTTGGTTTGAAAGGCAATGCCATCAATCACGCTGATGATGTCGGAAATTTTCCGTGATGACTCATTGATGCCCTTCATCGTTTCCACGACCTGTCCGACCACACTGCCACCCTGGACCGCAACCGATGAAGCGCTCAGCGCCAACTGGTTCGCTTGTCGCGCAGAGTCGGCGTTCTGTTTTACGGTTGAGCTGAGTTCCTCCATGGAGGCCGCTGTTTCTTCCAGCGCGCTGGCCTGTTGCTCAGTACGGGCAGAGAGGTCATGGTTCCCTTGTGCGATTTCCGCGCTGGCGGTCGCGACGCTCTCGGAGCCCTGCCGCACGCCAGAGACCACACTCGACAAGTTCGTCTGCATGTCATTGAGGGAACTTAGCAGTTCTGTGGCTTCATCGCGTCCAGAACTGTGAATTTTCTGGGTGAGATCGCCGGCCGATATAGACCGGGCCGCAGAGGATGCTTGCTGTATGGGGAGAACGATAGAGCGAGTCAGCATGAATGCCAGGTAAGTTCCCAGCAGCAACGCCAAAACGCCGCTGGCGATCAGAATCTGTCGCCCGGCAGCCGCCTCCTCTTCCGCAAGGGCAAGGGACTTCTCGTAATTGTCCTGCTGTCGCTTTTCCATCTGGCGAATCGAATCGAGATAAGCGTCTGCCAACGGCAAGAGTTCCTTGTCCAGGGCTGCCTGAACGTCTTCACCGGCCGCCCGCTTCTTGAGAAGATTGGCGCGGGGGGTTCGGTAGGCATCGCGGGCTGCATCCACCTTGGCAATCAAAGCCTTACCTTCTTCGGATTTCACCAGTTCTACCAAGCGTTGGCGGGCCCGCTCCACGGATGCCGATGTCTTGTCCATTTCGGCCTGCCACATGGGCAGGCGACTCGCATCTGTCCCGAGCAGCAGCGCCTTGGTGCGCACCCAGTTCAGTTCAGTAGTCTGTCTCCACGCCTGAGCAAGCAGCAACTTTTCGCTGTCGGTAGTGCCCAGAATGCGCGTAGTAGAGGCCAGTTCCTGAAGGCGCCAGACCCCCACGCCTACGCTAATTGTCAGGATCAACAAAATGACGCCGAAGGCCAGACCCAAGCGGGTACCAATGCGAAGATTGCGGATTGCGTTCATGTTCATTCCAGAAAAAAGGGACGCACGCTGTGCAACCGCGTTACCTGCGGACGTCGCCCTGTTTATATCTGAAAATCAAAAGTTTTCCCAATCTGCATCACCACCAGCGGGTTTGGATGGGGTGCTGCCCCTGGGTACTGACATGGCGCGCTGCGAGGGCGAGCCCGCACCACCGTGTGCCCGTCGTTCGATACCTTTGAAGGGCGTGGTTTTGGGTGTACTCGACCGCACCGACGCTCTCGGAGGGGCCGATCTCTGGGCGCCGCCGTAGCCGCCGCCAGTCAGCTTGAACACGGCAACCGTTTGCACCAGCTCTTGCGCCTGGCTCTTGAGGCTGCTCGCCGCCGCCGCCATCTCTTCGACAAGGGCCGCGTTTTGCTGTGTAGCCTGATCCATCTGGGTGACGGCTTCACCGACTTGGGCGACGCCCAGGGCTTGCTCATTGCTGGCCGCGCTGATCTCACCCATGATGTCGGTGACCCGCTTGATGCTGCTGACCACCTCGCTCATCGTGACACCGGCCTGATCCACCAATGCGGTGCCATGTTCCACCCGTTCGACACTGGCGCCAATCAGGTTCTTGATCTCCTTGGCCGCTTCAGCACTGCGTCCGGCCAGTGAGCGTACTTCCGACGCCACTACCGCGAACCCGCGCCCCTGCTCGCCCGCGCGGGCCGCTTCCACCGCAGCATTCAGGGCCAGGATGTTGGTCTGAAAGGCAATGCCGTCGATCACACTGATGATGTCGGAAATCTTGCGGGATGACTCGTTGATGCCCTTCATGGTGTCCACCACTTGGGAAACCACCTCGCCGCCTTTGACAGCCACGGTGGACGCACTGGCAGCCAATTGGTTGGCCTGTCGGGCGCTGTCGGCGTTCTGTTTGACGGTGGAGCTCAACTCCTCCATGGACGCAGCCGTTTGTTCCAGTGCGCTGGCCTGTTGTTCGGTGCGGGCGGACAGGTCGTTGTTGCCCTGGGCGATTTCAGCGCTGGCTGTGGCGACGCCTTCCGATCCCTGGCGAACGCTTGATACCACTTTGACCAGCGATTCACTCATCAATGACAAAGCCGTCATCAAGTTTGCCACTTCGTCCTTGCCCTGAATCTGGATGGTTTGGGTTAAATCGCCTTTGGCAACCGCATGGGCCATGTCAACAGCGCTCTGGAGTGAGCGCGAGAGATCGCGTATCAGCCAGAAGCTGACCAATCCAGCCGCCGACAAACCAAGGAGCAATGAGACGACGGCAACCAGTCGAATGACATTGGCGCGCTGGACTTCATCTTCGTACGCGGCTTTTGCGGAACTAAGTTGTAATTTAACTAACGGTGTCAGACTCTCCCGCACTTTGTCAAAGAGTGGTTCCACTGATTCGGTATACAGACGCTGGGCCCCACCAATATCACTGGCCCGCAGCGCTTGCGCTGAGGGTTTGAGTCCTTGCTCCAGATAGCGTGTGCGACTTTCGATAAATGTCTTGGCCAGCTGTGATTCTTCGGGCGTGATGTCCGTTGCCATATAGGCAGTCCATTGCCTTTCTATTTCTGCTGAGTTTTCTGTCAGCTCAGTCATATTTTTGTTGATGGTGGCTGCTTCAACATTGGTCAGCGAATTGGAGACCAACAATTGGTTTCTCTGGGCCAAACGCATGATCTCGCCCAACTGCCACATGGGAATAGTGTTGTCCTCGTAAACTGATTTGATTCCAATGGTTGCCTTGGAAATGCCATACAGGCCCATGGCCGCGCCGGCCACTAGCATCATGGACAGCACGCCGATCAGTACGGTCAGGCGGGTTGAAATCTTGAAATTGTTCATGGGGAGGGATTTCTGGCGAAGGCCAATATTCTGGCGGCCAACCAGTGCGGGGCAAAGCCAGCGCAATGATACGTTCAGGTGTAGGCCATGTCACCCCGTACCTGATTCGTCTGGTTTGATGTATGTCAATTGATGTTCATGCTGCGGTAGGCAGGGAGTTGATCTCTTCGTCGGTAAATCCTGCGAGTCGGCGTGCCGCCAGATTGAACGGTGGTTTGAGTCGGGGCGCACCGTGCCGGGCTGCTGCTTCAGCGTGGAACGCAATTGCATCGAGGCCGTCTCGCTCGCAAAGCCAGTGGTACCAGTGGTTTCCAATGGCAACGTGGCCCACTTCTTCCTGCAGTATGACGTCGAGTATCGCAACGGTCTCCAGTGCACGGGGGGTGCCCACCTTGCGCAGCTTGGCCTGGATGATGGGGGTTGCATCCAGCCCTCTGGCCTCCAGTGTGCGCGGTACCAGGGCCATGCGGGCAATAACGTCATGGCAGGTGTTTTCACACATGGTCCACAAGCCGTCGTGGGCTACAAAGTCGCCGTAGTCGTGCCCCTGGGTTTGCAAGTGGGCTCGCAGTAGCCCGAAGTGTTTGGCTTCTTCGGCTGCCACGCGCAGCCAGTCGCGGTAATACGGCGCGGGCATGTCGGAAAAGCGCCAAATGGCATCAAGCGCCAGGTTGATGGCGTTGAACTCGATATGGGCAATGGAGTGCACCAGGGCGCAGTGTCCTTCGGCCGTGTAGGGTGAGCGCCGGGGTACTTGCTGGGGGTGTACCAGTTCCGGCTTGACCGGGCGGCCCGGCTGATCCGGGGGGCTCAGACGGGCGCGGCAGTCCGGCTCCAAGGCGGGAGATTCGTTCCATAGGGCTTCCACGGCGGCCACTTTCAGGCCCGGGTCGGCGGTGCAAAAGGCTGCAAGTGCGCGTTGTCTGAGTTCCATCCCTACAATTCTAGGTAGTCTGACACTCAGGAAATACCATGGCAATTTACGAACTCGACAATATCAGCCCCCGAATCGCGGATTCGGCATGGGTGGCGGACAGCGCGCAGGTAATGGGCAATGTGGAGCTGGCCGAAAATTCCAGCGTCTGGTTTGGTGTGGTCATCCGCGGCGATACCGAAGTGATTCGCATCGGCAAGGGCTCCAATATTCAGGACGGCAGCGTGATGCATGCCGACATCGGCAAACCGATCACCGTGGGCGACAACGTGACGGTAGGGCACAAGGTGATGCTGCATGGTTGCACCATTGGTGATGGTTCGCTGATTGGCATTGGCGCTGTGGTGCTCAATGGCGCCAAAATCGGCAAGGGTTGCATTGTGGGCGCCGGGGCTCTGGTGACGGAGGGCAAGGAGTTTGCCGATGGCTCCATGATCATTGGAAGTCCCGCCAAAGTGGTGCGTGAGCTGACCGCAGAGCAGCAGGCGGGTCTCCAGATGAGCGCCCTTCATTACATCGAAAATGCCCGCCGTTTCAAGGCCGGGCTTCACAAAATTGCATAGACGGGATTCAAGCGTGTCTGAACTTCATAAATTTTTGTTTGATGGGCTGCCGGTGCGCGGCATGGTGGTACGGCTGACCGATACCTGGACCGAGATCCTGCGCAGGCGGGCATCCAACAGCACAACCGGTGCGTATGCGGTGCCTGTGCGCGACATGCTGGGCGAGATGGTGGCTGCAGCGGCCCTGATGCAGGCCAATATCAAGTTTGACGGTTCACTCGTGCTGCAGATATTTGGGGATGGCCCGGTCAAGCTGGCCGTGGTCGAAGTGGAGCCGGATCTGGCGCTGCGCGCGACGGCTACGGTGGTGGGGCAGGTGAATGCGGCTGCCGCGCTGAGTCAGATGGTCAATGTGTCCAACGAGGGGCGTTGCGCCATTACCCTGGACCCGAACAGCAAATTCCCCGGCCAGCAGCCTTACCAGGGGGTTGTGCCTTTGTTTGATGACCAGGGTCGAAAAATAGAAAAGCTCAGCGCCGTGCTGGAGCATTACATGCTGCAAAGCGAACAGCTCGACACCACGCTGGTCCTCGCGGCCAATGACCAGATTGCGGCGGGCTTGCTGATTCAACGCCTGCCCATGCAGGGCACGGGTAACCTGGCGGGCAGCATGGTCAGCAAGGAAAACGAGGACGAAATCGGCCTCAATGAGCACTACAACCGCATCGCCATCCTGGCGAGCAGCCTGAAGAAGGAAGAGTTGCTCACGCTGGATGTGGAAACCATTTTGCACCGGCTCTTCTGGGAAGAGCAGATCACCCGGTTTGAGCCTATGCAGGGGGACACCGCGCCGCATTTTGCCTGCAGTTGCAGCCGTGAACGGGTGGGCCGCATGATTGTGAGTCTGGGCCGCGAAGAAGCCGAAAGCATTCTTTCCGAGCGGGCGGATATTGAGGTGGCGTGTGAGTTTTGCGGCGTGCAATACCGGTTTGATGCGGTGGATGCAGCGCAGCTTTTCACGGCGCCGGTCCAGCAAGCGCCGGGTGGACTAGAGCCACATTGATCCGGCCTTCAGGCTTTCAGCAACGCGCTGAACAGCCGGTGTTCGCAATCGGCATCCGAGCACTTTTCACAATTCCACTGCCACGCCGGGTTGCCTGATCCGGTGCGGGTCAGTGTCAGCCCGCTGTGGTGGGCAATGGCCTGAAGCGCACAGTCAGTGCGGGCTTGTCCTGTGCCATACACCACGGTGTAGTAGACGGCATTCTCATCAAGAATCTGGCGCAGGCGCTTGTCAATCTGTTCGCGCGTACGCGCCTCTTGGGTTGGCGCCCCCGTGGTCAGCAATGGAAGATCCATGCCGGTGATCAGGGTCAAATCAAAACTGCGGTGGTGCTCCCGCGCAAGGAGGGCGAGCTGCGTGTCTGGAAGACCAGGGTCGCTGGTGATAGCGGCCTGGATCGCTGCCATGAACGGCGGTGCGTCCGCTATGTGGATACCACTTGCAGTCGTGCCCTGTTCCAGTGCAAGGCGCAAGGCCTGGGCTAGCCAGGTTTTTCTGGTGCCTGGTGCTCCGAGGATGGCAATCTTCATCGGGCGGCCATGGTTTGCGCTACTTCGCAACCTGGACGTAGATCTCGTTGGCCTTAACCATGCCCAACTCGGAGCGGGCTTTCTCTTCAACGATCTCCAGACCTTCGCGCAGATCGCTTATTTCCGCAGAAAGGCGGTCGTTGGCCAGGGCAGCCTGTGCATTGCTTCGCTTCTGCACATCGAGCTGCCCGGTCATGCGGGTGACGCTGGGCACACTGCCCCTGCCGAACCATAGCTGGCCGTGCAAGATCACCAGCAAGGCGATCAAGGCAGCAGGGACGATGCGGTTGCCCACGCCAGAAATTACCGCAGGTTGTAGAACGCAGCACGGCCGGGGTAGCTGGCCACGTCACCCAGATCCTCTTCAATGCGCAGCAACTGGTTGTACTTGGCCATGCGATCCGAGCGGCTGAGTGAGCCCGTCTTGATCTGGCCGGCGTTGCAGCCCACGGCGATGTCGGCAATGGTGGAGTCTTCGGTTTCACCGGAGCGGTGGCTGATGACGGCGGTATAGCCGGCACGTTTGGCCATCTCGATGGCTTCAAAAGTCTCGGTCAGTGTGCCGATCTGGTTGATCTTGATCAGGATCGAATTGGCAATGCCCTTGTCGATGCCTTCTTTCAGAATCTTGGTGTTGGTGACAAACAGGTCGTCGCCCACGATCTGAACCTTTTTGCCCAGACGGTCGGTCAGCAGCTTCCAGCCATCCCAATCGTTTTCGGCCATGCCATCTTCAATGCTGATGATGGGGTACTTGTCGACCCAGGTAGCCAGAATATTGGTCCACTCTTCGGCATTCAGGGTCAAGCCTTCGCCCGCCAATACGTACTTGCCGTCTTTGTAGAACTCGGAGGCAGCACAGTCCAGACCCAGCGCGATTTGCTCGCCTGCCACAAAGCCCGCCTTGTCGATGGCTTCCAGAATCATCTGGATAGCTGCTTCGTGGTTGGGCACATTGGGAGCAAAGCCGCCTTCGTCGCCCACAGCCGTGCTGATGCCCTTGTCGTGCAAAATTTTCTTCAGGGCGTGGAACACTTCGGCGCCATAGCGCAGGGCTTCACGGAAGCTGGGTGCCCCCACGGGGATGATCATCAGCTCTTGCAGATCAAGGTTGTTGTTGGCATGCTCGCCACCGTTGATGACGTTCATCATGGGCACGGGCATCTGCATGCGGCCCATGCCGCCAAAGTAGCGGTACAGGGGCAGGCCAGACTCTTCAGCGGCAGCCCGGGCCACGGCCATGGATACCGCCAACATGGCGTTGGCACCCAGGCGGCTCTTGTTGTCGGTGCCATCCAGGTCAATCAGGGTCTTGTCCAGAAAGGCCTGCTCGGAGGCGTCGAGCCCCAGCACGGCTTCGGAAATTTCGGTGTTGATGTGTTCAACTGCCTTGAGCACGCCCTTGCCCAAGTAACGCTTCATGTCGCCGTCGCGCAGCTCAATGGCTTCACGCGATCCGGTGGATGCGCCCGATGGCACCGCGGCGCGGCCCATGGTGCCGGACTCCAGCAGCACGTCGCATTCGACGGTAGGGTTGCCGCGCGAATCCAGAATTTCGCGGCCGACGATATCAACAATTGCACTCATTTCATTTCTTTCTCAAACAAAAAAACAAGAGGCCGGTCGTAGCCGGGCACACACAAAAAATCAAACGCCAAAGCTGTTTTCCAGAAACCCATTCTTTTTGGTCACGCGGTCCAGTTCCAGCAGTGTTTCCAGCAGGGCTTTCATGTGCTTGAGCGGCACCGCGTTAGGGCCGTCGCTCATGGCTTTGGAGGGGTCCGGGTGGGTTTCCATGAAGAGCCCTGCTACGCCCACGGCCACCGCCGCACGGGCGAGCACGGGAACCATCTCACGCTGGCCGCCGCTGCTGGTACCTTGCCCGCCGGGCAACTGCACCGAATGCGTTGCGTCAAACACTACTGGCGCACCTGTTTCACGCATGATGGCCAGCGAGCGCATGTCGCTCACCAGGTTGTTGTAGCCAAAGCTGGCACCGCGTTCGCAGGCCATGAAGTTGTCTTCCAGTAGCCCCGCTTCTTTGGCCGCAGCCCGAGCCTTGTCGATGACATTTTTCATGTCGTGCGGCGCAAGAAACTGGCCCTTCTTGATATTCACCGGCTTGCCACTTTGGGCCACTGCACGGATGAAGTCGGTCTGGCGGCACAGGAACGCGGGTGTCTGCAACACATCGACTACCGAGGCGACCTGTGCAATCTGGTCTTCCGAGTGGATGTCGGTGAGGATGGGCAGGCCCAACTCGCGTTTGACCTTGGCCAGAATCTCCAGACCCTTGTCGATACCCGGGCCGCGAAAGGTGCTGCCGCTGGAGCGGTTGGCCTTGTCAAAACTGCTTTTGAAAATGAAGGGAATGCCCAGCGAAGTGGTAATTTCCTTGAGCGTGCCCGCCGTGTCCATTTGCAGCTGTTCTGACTCGATGACGCAGGGGCCAGCAATCAAAAAGAAGCGGTGCTCCAGACCAATGTCAAATCCGCAAAGCTTCATGTTATGCAACCGCCTTCAGGTTCTTGCCTGCGGTCTGGTGATCCAGCGCCGCTTTGATAAACGCATTGAACAGCGGGTGGCCGTTCCAGGGTGTCGATTTGAATTCCGGGTGAAACTGCACGCCGACGAACCAGGGGTGAGTTGCCTGCGGCAACTCAATCATTTCTGTGAGCTGCTCGCGCTGGGTCAGTGCGGAAATGACCAGGCCGGCCTTGCGCAAGGGCTCCAGAAAGTGGACGTTGGCCTCGTACCGGTGGCGATGCCGCTCGGTGACCACATCTCCATAAATCTGGTGGGCCAATGTGCCTGGGGCCACGTCGGAACTTTGCGCTCCCAGGCGCATGGTGCCGCCCAGGTTCGAGTTTTTATCGCGGGTCTTGATGGTGCCGTCTGCATCTTTCCACTCGGTGATGAGGGCGATGACCGGGTTGGCGCAATCGGGTTCGAACTCGGTGCTGTTGGCGTCTTTCATACCGGCCACATGGCGGGCGAATTCAATGGTGGCCACCTGCATGCCCAGGCAGATGCCGAGGTAGGGAACCTTGTTTTCGCGTGCAAAACGGGCGGCGCAGATTTTTCCTTCAATGCCACGCTTGCCAAAGCCGCCAGGCACCAGCACGGCATCAAACTTGGCGAGCCGGGTCACGCTGTCGGGCGTAATGGTTTCCGAGTCGATGTACTCGATCTTGACCTTGACATGGTTCTTCATGCCGGCGTGGCGCAAGGCTTCGTTGAGCGACTTGTAGCTGTCGCTCAAGTCCACATATTTGCCGACCATGGCGATGGTGACTTCGCCTTGCGGATGCTCGGTCTCGTAGACCAGGTCGTCCCAGCGCTTGAGGTTGGCCGGTGGGGTGTTCAGGCGCAGTTTGTCGCAAATCAGGCCGTCCAGACCTTGCTCGTGCAGCATGCGCGGCACTTTGTAGATGGTGTCCACGTCCCACATGCTGATGACGCCCCATTCGGCCACATTGGAGAACAGGGAGATTTTGGAACGCTCTTCCTGGGGAATCGGTCGGTCGGCGCGGCAAATAAGGGCGTCGGCCTGGATGCCGATTTCGCGCAGTTGTTTGGCGGTGTGCTGGGTGGGCTTGGTCTTGAGTTCGCCCGCCGCTGCAATCCAGGGCACATAGCTCAAATGCACAAATGCCGTGTTGTTGGGGCCAAGCTTCAGGCTCATCTGGCGCACGGCTTCCAGAAAAGGCAGCGACTCAATGTCGCCCACTGTGCCACCAATTTCCACAATCGCGACATCGACTGCATCAGGCTCGCCAAAACGCGCACCGCGCTTCACAAATTCCTGGATTTCATTGGTGACATGGGGAATGACCTGCACGGTCTTGCCCAGGTAGTCGCCGCGGCGCTCCTTGTCGAGCACGCTTTTGTAGATCTGACCGGTGGTGAAGTTGTTGGCCTTGCGCATGCGTGTTTCCACGAAGCGCTCGTAGTGGCCCAGGTCCAGATCGGTTTCGGCCCCGTCATCGGTGACGAAAACCTCGCCGTGTTGCAGAGGCGACATCGTCCCTGGATCCACGTTGAGATAGGGGTCGAGCTTGATTAAAGTGACTGTGAGGCCCCGCGATTCCAAAATCGCAGCGAGGGAGGCTGAGGCGATTCCCTTGCCAAGGGAGGACACCACACCGCCGGTGACGAAGACAAATTTGGTCATGTCAGAGGGAGCTGTTAACGCTCGGGGAGGTGGTAAAGCGAGATTATAAAGGTCCGGCTCTGCTACATTGCGGCCCATGAATGATCTTGCTGGAAAACACATTGTTCTGGGACTCACGGGCGGCATTGCCTGCTACAAGGCGGCCGAGTTGTGCCGAGCCTTGATAAAAGAGGGGGCCACGGTACAGGTGGTCATGACCGAGGCGGCGACCCAGTTCATCACCCCGGTAACCATGCAGGCTCTGAGCAACCGGCCGGTTTACGCCTCGCAGTGGGATGCCCGTGAGCCTAACAATATGGCCCACATCAATCTCAGTCGGGAAGCCGATGCCATTCTGATTGCACCGTGCAGCGCAGACTTCATGGCCAAACTGCTGCATGGCCGGGCCGATGATTTGCTGAGCCTGATGTGCCTGGCGCGGCCCATCGACACGGTGCCGCTGCTGATTGCCCCTGCCATGAACCGCGAAATGTGGGCGCATCCTGCGACCCGGCGCAATCTGGTGCAACTCAAAGCCGATGGCTGCACGGTGCTGGATGTCGGCAATGGCGACCAGGCCTGCGGAGAGACAGGTGATGGCCGCATGCTGGAGCCGCAGGAACTGCTGCAAGATGTGATTGCCTTTTTTCAGCCCAAAGTGCTGACGGGCCAGCATGTGCTGGTGACTGCAGGCCCCACGTTTGAAGCGATTGACCCCGTGCGCGGCATCACCAACCGGTCCAGCGGAAAAATGGGTTTTGCCATCGCCCGCGCCGCCCATGAGGCGGGTGCGCAGGTGACGTTGGTGGCCGGGCCGGTAAGCCTGCCCACACCCCGGGGCGTGCGGCGCATGGACGTTCAATCAGCACAGAATATGCTGGAAGCCACCGTGGATGCTGCGCAGGTAGCTAGCATATTCATAGCAACTGCGGCGGTGGCCGACTGGCGACCGGCGCAGGCCTCAGACCAGAAAATTAAAAAGGACGGCTCGGGGCAGCCGCCTGCGCTGACCTTTATGGAGAACACCGATATTCTGGCCACCGTGGCCCAAATGCCCCGCGCGCAAAGTGGCGCGCTCTATTGCGTGGGGTTTGCTGCCGAGAGCCACGATTTGTTGGTGCATGCCACGGCCAAGCGCATCAAGAAAAACGTCCCGCTGTTGGTGGGTAATATCGGCCCCGCAACGTTTGGTCAGGATGACAACGCCTTGCTGCTGGTCGATGCGGATGGCGCCCGGGAAATCCCCCGCAACTCCAAATTGGCTTTGGCCCGTCAGCTGGTGGCTGAAATTGGCAAACGCCTGCGGCCCTCCCCGCACTGATTCTCCAAAGTAACACGACATTACAAAATGAAAATTGACGTCAAGATCCTGGACAACCGGCTGATCGACCAGCTTCCCGCTTATGCCACGCCAGGCAGTGCCGGGTTGGACTTGCGGGCTTGCCTCAGCGAGCCGCTCACTCTGGCACCCAATGCGTGGCAGCTGGTGCCCACGGGTATGGCCATTTACCTGGAAGACCCGGGGTTTGCGGCCATGATTTTGCCGCGCTCAGGACTGGGCCACAAGCACGGCATCGTGCTGGGTAATCTGGTGGGCTTGATTGACAGTGATTACCAGGGCCAGCTCATGGTCAGCGCCTGGAATCGCAGTGATGTGGCGTTCACCATCGCGCCTATGGAGCGCATCGCCCAACTGGTGATCGTGCCGGTGGTGCAAGCCCAGTTCAATGTGGTGACCGAGTTTGTGGCCACACAACGCGGCGAGAGCGGCTACGGCTCCACCGGCAAGCATTGAGTTTTAGTGCAGCGTGCGATCCGACGGTGCATCATCATCTGACGCGATCTGAACCTTGAAGAAACCGGTGCCACAGGTGCCGCGTTCGATTTCTTCGTCGGTGGCTTCGCGAACCGATTCCACCTTGATGCTGATACGAATGGCAATGCCGGCCAGCGGGTGGTTGCCATCCAGAACCACATGCTCCGGGTAGATGTCGGTTACGGCGTACAAGGCGTCTTTGGGTGCCTTCGGGTTGCAACCGACGGGCAGGGCAGAGCCCTCCATGGTCAGCCCGACGTCCAACTCCGCGGGGAATAGTTCGCGGGGTTCCAGAAACAGCAGTTGGTCATTGAAGTCGCCAAAAGCCTCAGCGGGTTCGATCTGCAGCAGAACGCTGGCGCCCGCGCTGTGGCCCTGCAGCGCCTCTTCAATCGGGGGTAACAAGTCGTTGCCACCAATCAAAAATTCCACCGGATCGTCCAGCACGTCCAGTTCTTCGCCTAAAGTATCTTTCAGCGTCCAGGTGAGGGCGACGACGCATTGTTGTGTGATTTCCATAGGAGAATTTTCCCATGAACATCAATGAACCTTTGCAACTGTTGGGCGGACTGACTCCCAAGACCTTCATGCAGCGCCACTGGCAGAAGAAGCCGCTGGTTATTCGCCAGGCGATTCCCGGCTTTCAGCTGCCGTTGGATCGTGCCGATCTGGTGGACCTCGCAGCCCAGGAAGAGGTGCAATCGCGTCTGGTGATCCAGGCCAATCCTGCTGCCAAGCAGGACTGGAGCTTTCGGCATGGGCCATTTACCCGCAGGGTGCTGCCTCCCTTCAAGCAGCCCGGGTGGACCCTTTTGGTGCAAGGTGTGGATTTACTGGATGAGAGGGCGCACACACTGATGAACCAGTTCCGCTTTGTGCCCGATGCGCGTCTGGATGACTTGATGGTCAGCTACGCTACTGACGGGGGTGGCGTGGGGCCGCACTTTGACAGCTACGACGTATTTTTGCTACAGGCCCAAGGGCAGCGCCGCTGGCGCATTGGGCGTCAAAAAGACCTCAGTTTGCAGCCAGACATGCCGCTGAAGATTCTGGCCAACTTTGAGCCAGAGATGGAGTTTGTATTGGATGCGGGTGACATGCTCTACCTGCCACCGCGTTACGCGCATGACGGTATCGCCGTGGGGGAGTGCATGACGTATTCCATCGGCTTCCGGTCGCCCAGTCGCGGCGAGTTGGCGGGCGAGCTTCTGCAACGTCTTGCGGAAGACGCCATGGATGAAGCGGGTGCTGCTTTGTACCGCGATGCCAAGCAGCCCGCGGTTGCCGGGTGCGGTGAAATTCCTGCCGACATGGTGGAGTTTGCGCGGGATGCACTGGCCGCTGCGCTGCGCGATCCGCTGGCGGTGCCGCGCGCCCTGGGCGAGTACCTGAGCGAGCCCAAAGCCCATGTGAGTTTCGACGGGGGCGAGGCGTCCGGGGAGGCTGATGGGCCGCTCCGGTTGGACCGACGCACCCGGATGATGTATGACGCCCACCATGTTTTTGTAAATGGTGAGAGTTTTCGGGCGGCGGGTCGCGATGCCCAGTTGATGCGCCGGCTGGCAGACGAACGGAATTTGAAGGCAGCAGACGTCAAGCGCCTGAGCGCTGACGCCCGCGATTTGCTGGCGGACTGGATGGAAGCGGGATGGTTGTATGTCGATCAGTGAGCCCGCCGGCGAGTTGTTGGAAGGGCCTTTTGCCGGGCTACCGGGTTTCGCGCAGTTGGTGCGGGATGCACTGGCGTGTGCCGCGCGGGAAGGTTGGTCCGAGATGGTCTGGAGCGACGCAACGTTTGAGGACTGGCCTTTGCGTGAAAAGGCCGTTGTAGATTCACTGCAAGCTTGGTCCCGCACGGGTCGCCGCCTGATCATTCTGGCGAATCGTTATGACGAAGTCTTGCGCCATCACCCGCGTTTCGTGGCTTGGCGCAAGCAATGGGACCACATTGTTGAATGTCGGGTCGTCAAAGGTTTTGAAGCGAGTGAAATACCCAGCGCGCTTTGGAGCCCCCGGTGGGTCATGCGCCGGCTTGATCTGGTGCGCACCACCGGTATGGCGGGATTCGAGAGCCAGCGCAGGGTGCAACTGAAGGAGTTGATGGATGAGTGCAGGCGGCAAAGTTCGCCCGGGTTTCCGGCGTCCACACTTGGGTTGTAACGAATTGTGAGAGGGTTTACCCGGGTGCGGCGGATTGCATCCTGTATAATTTCTCCCGGGCAGAAAGAGATCGAATGCTTTTTGTCTGAGTCCAGGCGGCGCGCTGCTTTGACGATTTCCGGAAATTGTTTCGTTAACTCACTCTAGTTTTTAAAAATGAACAAATCTCTCGTTTTGGCAGCTGTTATTGCTGCTGCTGCCCTGGTTGCTTGCGGTAAAAAAGAAGAAGCTGCTCCTGTTGTTGCCGCTCCTGCTGCTGCCGTCGCTCCTGCTCTGGAAGCTGCTGCTTCTGCTTCCGCTGGTGCTGCTTCTGCTGCAACGGCAGCTGCTGATGCCGTCAAAGGTGCTGCTGACGCTACTGCTGACGCTGCAAAAGCTGCTGCTGAAGCCGCTGCAAAAGCTGCCGCTGACGCTGCTCCAAAGAAATAATTAGCCCCGGCTAATTGCTTCGAAAAAAAACCACCGTAAGGTGGTTTTTTTTCGTCTGTGCTTTTGGGGCTTGGCCCCAAAAGCACACTATTTGATGTCGTCGGCAATCACTTTGACGATACGTTGCGCACTGGCCGATGTTTCAGGAGCTCCTTTGGCGTCCAAAACGGAAACGGTGGTCACGTCTGCCAGGCTGCGTACGGCAATCTGGAATTTGGATGCTTCATTGCCTTTGGCAGACCCGCCGAACAGCTTGCTGAAAAAGCCGGGCTCGGAGTTCTCTGTCTGGGGCGGTACATACCGTACAAAGTAAATCCCTTGTTTACGGTCGCGGTCTTCCACGGTAAAGCCCGTGCGATCCAGTGCCAGTCCTACACGGCGCCATGCACGATCAAACCCCTCTTCGATGCGCACGACCGGCTGCCCGTTTTCGGTGGCAACTGCGGCGGTGCTCTTTGCGAGGCTGTTGGCGACGAGTGTCTTGGCCTGTTCCGGGCTCGCACCCAGTTTCACCATCAGGCGACGCAAAAATTCGGCTTCCAGTTCGGGATCAGTGGGGCGGGGTTGCCACACGGTACTTCCCTTGCCTTCGGAAGCGTAGACCTCAATCATGCCGCGGTGGCTGATGAAAATTTCGGTGCTGCCGTCCGCACTGCGCTCCAGTCGGGTACGGAACTTGTCACGCTCTGCCGTGGAGTAAACGGAATCGAGCAATTTTCCGAGCGAGGCCCGGATGATGTCCATTGGAATCTTGGCCCGGTTCTCAGCCCAGTCTGTTTCCATAATGCCAAGGCTATTCTGGTCCATGGCCAGCAAGAAGCCGTTTTCCTGCCAAAAGTCCTTGACCGGCTCCCACAGCTTTTCGGCAGGACGGCTAACAACCAGCCACCGCTGGTTGCCCGAACGCTCGATTCGTACGTCGCCGACGGAAGCCGCGGCGATGGGCGTTTGAGCCGCAGCCACCTGGCCCGCCTGATAGCCTGAAGCAGACACCGCGCCGCCGATGACCGTGTAGCGCGTGTCTTTGGAGAGTTGGGTGAGATCGGGTGGGACGCTCAACGACGGTGCTTTTGAGTTTGTCGCGCTGCGGTAATCCACTTTGTCGGTTTCAAGCACGGTACATGCCGACAATGATATTGCCGCAGTCAGCAGTGTTACTTTGGAAAATGGGTTCACGGAAATCCTAAAAAGGGAATGGATAGTCAAATCAGCCCCGAGGCATGCATTACGCGCTCCAATGCGGGCTGGTTGGCTTCGGTCAACACGGTCAGGGGAAGGCGCAAGGCCTCTTTGCACAAGCCCATGCGCGCTACCGCCCACTTGACCGGAATGGGGTTGGACTCCACGAACAAAGCCTTGTGCAGTGGCAGCAACTGCAGCTGGATCTCCATGGCGCGCTGCACATTGCCCGCAATGGCGGCCATGCAGAGCTCATGCATCAGGCGTGGAGCCACATTGGCCGTCACGCTGACGTTGCCGTGACCGCCGCACAGCATCAGTGCGACCGCAGTCGGGTCATCGCCGGAATAGATCGCAAAGCCCTTCGGCGCTTCTTTTATCAGCCACTGTGCACGTTCGATATTGCCCGTGGCCTCTTTGATGCCGACAATGCCGGGCACCTGTGCAAGACGCATGACGGTGTCGTGCGCCATATCGGCCACCGAGCGGCCAGGCACGTTGTACAAAACCAGGGGCAAATCCACGGCCTCGGCAATGGCTTTGAAGTGCAGGTACTGACCTTCCTGGGTGGGCTTGTTGTAGTACGGTACGACTTGCAACTGGCAGTCGGCACCGACTTTCTTTGCAAAACGGGCCAGTTCAATGGCTTCCGACGTGGAGTTGGCACCGCACCCCGCCATGATGGGCACCCGTCCGCGGGCTTGCTCGACCGACACGCGGATGATTTCGCAGTGTTCATCGACGTTGACGGTGGGAGACTCGCCTGTGGTGCCGACGACGCCAACGCAGTCAGTGCCTTCGGCAATGTGCCAGTCGATCAGTTTGCGCAGGGCTGGATAGTCCACGGAGCCATCGTCGTGCATCGGAGTGATGAGAGCCACGATGCTGCCCTTGATTTGACCTTGAGGTGAGTTCATGTCGGTAATTTGTAAGGTAAGCGCGCATTTTACCTAGAGTGGGTGTCGCTGGGGTTCGCGCACTGTTGCGGCATCCAGCGGTGGTCGCACGGCTGCGATGCGTTGTACAAAACGATCCGGGTTGTTCAAGAAGCCGTTTTCATAAGCCACCACGTTAAGGGTTCGGCAAGCCTGCAAAAGTTCCCCGGGTTGCAACAGAAAATCGGGGCGGGCGGGTCTGCCTACGGTCTCATTTCCGGCTGCAAAAGTTTCATACAGGAACACTCCGCCGGGTGCTACGCTCAGAATGAGGGTCTGCAGTAACGGCCGCCACAGGTAGTTCGTGACCACTACCGCGCCAAACTGGCATGGGGCAGCGTCCGCAAGCAAGGGCCAGGGGCCGTTTTCAATGTCTGCACAAACCAGTGTGGCGGTTGGCGAACCAAGGCTTGCCTGTGCTACCTCGCGATCAACACCGGTTACCGGATGCCCCCGCCCGGCAAACCAGGCAAGGTGGCGCCCAGACCCGCAAGCGACATCCAGAACTGACGATCCCGGTTCGAGTAGATGCGACCAGCGAGCAATCCAGGGGGAAGGTTTCAAAAACATGACCATAGCTGATTGGCCATCTGCATCAGAAAGTCGGGCCGTGTGTAGAGGAAAAATATGCCTGCCAGCGCGGCAATGGCCACCGTGCCGGTCAGTACCTGTCTTGTTGGTTTCATGGTGTCAGTGTGCGGCCTGCGGTGTGGGGCGGGCGATGGCAATTTCCTTGATGGGCAAATTCACCAATGCGGCCAGAACTCCCAGGCCAATGGCGATGTACCACACAAGGTCGTAGCTGCCTGTGCGGTCATACAGGTAGCCACCCAGCCACACGCCCAGGAAAGAGCCAATCTGGTGGCTGAAGAACACAAATCCGCTGAGCATGGAGAGGTGGGCTACGCCAAATATCTGGGCTACGGTGGCATTGGTGACCGGCACGGTGGACAACCACAACAAGCCCATCACACTGGCAAAAATGTAGACGCTAGCGGGTGAAAGCGGCACCAGCAAAAAGACACTGATGGCAAGCGCTCGTGCCAGGTAGATGAAGGCCAGAATATTGCGCTTGGGCAATTTTTGCCCCAACACGCCAGCAGCATAGGTGCCAAACACGTTAAACAGGCCAATCAGAGCCAGTGCATAACTCGCGACTTGGGGTGACAGCCCTTTGTCCTTCAGGTAGCTTGGCATGTGGACACCAATAAAGACGACCTGAAAACCGCAGACAAAGTAGCCTGCCATCAGCAGTTGAAAGCTGGGGTACTTGAAAGCCTCTTTGAGTGCCTGCAAAATGGTTTGCTCACGCTTGTGGTGCGCACTTGCGCCAAAGCCGGGTTCGCGCAGCCCCCAGGCCAGCGGCGCCATCAGCAGGGCCGCAAAACCCAGTACCACCAGAGCCTGTTGCCAGCCCAGGCTGGTGATCAGAAAACCCTCGGTCGGCACCATCAGAAACTGGCCAAACGAGCCTGCTGCCGCAGTAATACCCATCGCCCATGAACGCCGCTCGGCAGACACATTGCGGCCTATCACGCCGTACACCACAGCATAGGTGGTTCCTGCCTGGGCAACGCCGATCAGGACACCCGTGGCCATGGTGAAGAGCAGGGGCGTTGGCGCATGGGCCATGCCTGCCAGGCCCAGGGCATAGAGCACCGCACCGACGACGATGACGCGAAAGGCCCCAAACCGGTCGGCCAGCATGCCCACAAAAATGCCGGACACGCCCCATGCGAGGTTCTGGATGGCAATGGCAAACGCAAAGGTTTCACGGCTCCAGCCTTGCTGCTGGGTAATGGGTTGCAGCCAAAGCCCAAAGCCGTGGCGGATGCCCATCGACAGGGTGACGATGGCAGCGCCGCAGACCAGCAATTGGGTGAGGGACAGGGTTTTGGGTGACGGGTGCATCCGTTTAATGTAGCCAATCCGGGCGACGTCCCATGTGCCAGATGTGACGGATGCCATGGAAATGGCTGGGCTTTTGTACAGCTTATTTTTATCGCACGACTACAATGACGGGCTATGTCCGTCAAACCAACCCCCGAATATTCCGAAGGCTCCATCCGGGTCCTCAAGGGCCTGGAGCCCGTCAAACAGCGTCCGGGTATGTACACCCGCACCGATAACCCGCTGCACGTGATCCAGGAAGTCTTAGACAACGCGGCCGATGAAGCGCTGGGCGGCTATGGGAAAAAGATCAAAGTAACCGTGCACACCGATGGCTCTGTCACCATTGAAGACGATGGCCGCGGCATTCCATTTGGCATGCACCCGGAAGAAAAAGCGCCCGTGATTGAACTGGTTTTCACCCGGCTGCACGCGGGCGGCAAGTTCGACAAAGGCAAAGGCGGCGCCTACAGCTTCTCGGGTGGCCTGCACGGCGTGGGCGTCAGTGTGACCAATGCACTGGCCACGCGTCTGGAGGCCACTTCATACCGGGAAGGCATGGTCGCGGGGCTGGTGTTTGAGAATGGCGACGTAACCCAGCCCCTTCAGACCCGCAAGACCGGCGAGGGCGACCGCAAATCCGGCACCACGGTGCGCGTCTGGCCGGATGCCAAATACTTTGAGTCGGCGGTGCTGCCTATGAACGAGCTCACCCACTTGCTGCGCAGCAAGGCCGTGCTGATGCCCGGTGTGAGCGTGACGCTGACGGTCGAGAAGACCAAAGACGTTCAAACCTGGCTCTACAAGGGCGGTCTGCGCGACTACCTGATGCAAACCCTCCATGGTGAGCCCGTCATTCCGCTGTTTGAAGGCGAAGGCTTTGCCGATGCCCAGAGCGACAATTTTGCGGAAGGCGAGGGTGCATCCTGGTGCGTGGCCTTCACCGAAGACGGCCAGCCGGTGCGCGAGAGTTACGTCAACCTGATTCCCACCAGTGCCGGCGGCACGCACGAGAGCGGCTTGCGCGATGGCCTGTTTACTGCGGTCAAAAGTTTTATCGAACTGCATTCACTCTTGCCCAAGGGCGTGAAGCTGATGCCCGAAGACGTGTTTGCCCGCGCCAGCTATGTGCTGTCCACCAAGGTGCTGGACCCGCAGTTTCAAGGCCAGATCAAGGAACGCCTGAACTCGCGCGACGCCGTGCGCCTGGTGTCCAGCTTTGTGCGCCCTGCACTGGAGCTGTGGCTGAACCAGCATGTGGAATACGGAAAAAAGCTGGCCGAGCTGGCCATCAAGGCCGCACAAACCCGCCAGAAGGCGGGACAGAAGGTGGAGAAGCGCAAGAGTTCAGGCGTGGCCGTGCTACCCGGCAAGCTGACCGATTGCGAGAGCCGCGACATTGCTTACAACGAGGTGTTCTTGGTCGAGGGTGACTCGGCCGGCGGCAGTGCCAAGATGGGCCGCGACAAAGAAAACCAGGCCGTCTTGCCCCTGCGCGGCAAGGTGCTCAACACCTGGGAGGTAGACCGCGACCGCCTGTTTGCCAACACCGAAATCCACGACATCTCTGTCGCCATCGGCGTAGACCCACACGGTCCCACTGACACCCCCGATATGTCCGGTTTGCGTTACGGCAAGGTCTGCATCCTGAGCGATGCGGACGTGGACGGCTCGCATATTCAGGTCTTGCTGCTCACGCTATTCTTCCGTCACTTCCCCAAGCTGATCGAAACCGGCCATGTGTATGTAGCCCGTCCACCGCTGTTTCGGGTGGATGCGCCAGCACGTGGCAAAAAGCCCGCATCCAAGGCCTATGCGCTGGACGATGGCGAGCTCACCGCCATTCTGGACAAGCTGCGCAAAGAGGGCGTGCGTGAGGGCGCCTGGAGCATCAGCCGCTTCAAAGGCCTGGGCGAGATGAACGCCGAGCAGCTGTGGGACACCACACTCAACCCCGATACCCGCCGCCTGTTGCCCGTGATGCTGGGTGCCATCGACTTTGGCGCAACCGAAGCCCTGATCACCAAGCTCATGGGCAAGGGTGAAGCGGCTGCCCGGCGAGAGCTGATGGAGCTGCACGGCGACTCGGTTGAAATTGACGTTTAGCTATGGAATTGATAGCTGTCTGCGCAGGTTCTACGGGGGCTAGAGGCCTATTTTGTTTGAATTTCCAGTTGAGGGCGTTCGTTGTTTGCGCTGCGCAGCGCGACACCCCACGCCAATCTGCCCACCAAGAACACACACATCTGAAACACAAGACTGATTCATGACTGATCAACCCATTCTTGACCTGGCTCCCGAACCGCCCCATGACGGCGGCGATGACGAATTGAACCTGGCGACCTACGCCCAGCGCGCCTACCTCGAATACGCTCTCAGCGTCGTCAAGGGCCGCGCTTTGCCCGATGTGTGCGACGGCCAAAAACCCGTGCAGCGGCGCATTTTGTATTCCATGTCGCGCATGGGGCTGGGCTTTGGCGGAGCCAATGGCAACACCGGCGCACGTCCCGTCAAATGCGCCCGCGTGGTGGGCGATGTGCTGGGCCGCTTTCACCCGCATGGTGACCAGGCCGCCTATGACGCGCTGGTGCGCATGGCGCAAGACTTTTCGCAGCGCTACCCGCTGATTGACGGGCAGGGCAACTTTGGTAGCCGTGACGGCGACGGCGCTGCCGCGATGCGGTACACCGAAGCGCGTCTGGCCAAAATCACCAGCCTGCTGCTCGACGAAATTGACCAGGGTACGGTGGACTTTCAGCCCAACTACGACGGCTCCACGGAGGAACCGCGCCAACTCCCCGCGCGCCTGCCGTTTGCACTGCTCAATGGTGCCAGCGGCATTGCCGTGGGCCTGGCTACCGAGATCCCCAGCCACAATCTGCGCGAAATTGCCGACGCCTGTGTGGCGCTGATCAAAACCCCGGCACTGGCCGATGCCGCGTTATGGGAAATCATTCCCGGACCCGATTACCCCGGTGGCGCACAAATCATCAGCAGCGCAACTGACATTGCGGATGCCTACCGAACCGGGCGCGGCTCGCTCAAAGTGCGTGCCCGCTGGAAGATTG
Organism: Burkholderiales bacterium; assembly: GCA_038237415.1. GTDB lineage: Bacteria > Pseudomonadota > Gammaproteobacteria > Burkholderiales > Burkholderiaceae_C > Allorhodoferax. The sequence continues at coordinate 9,057 of JBBRYR010000036.1, read as the reverse complement.
AAGACCTGGCCCGCGGCCAGTGGCAGCTGGTGGTGACCGAATTGCCGCCCGGCGTCAGCAGCCAGCGCGTGCTGGAAGAAATTGAAGAGCTGACCAACCCCAAGATCAAGGCGGGCAAGAAAGCCCTGTCGCAAGACCAGAACCAGCTCAAGGCCAGCATCCTGTCGGTGCTGGACGTGGTGCGTGACGAGTCCAACAAAGACGCGGCCGTGCGTCTGGTGTTCGAGCCCAAAACCAGCCGGATTGAACAGCAGGAACTCATCACCGCTCTGCTGGCCCACACCAGCCTGGAAACCTCTTCACCCATCAACCTGACCATGATCGGGCTGGATGGCCGGCCCACACAAAAGTCGCTGCGCCAGATGTTGACGGAGTGGATTGCGTTTCGCCAGATCACCATCGAGAAGCGTTCGCGCCACCGTCTGGGCAAGGTGCTTGACCGCATCCACATACTCGAAGGTCGCCAGCTCGTCCTGCTCAATATCGACGAGGTGATTGCCATCATCCGCCAGGCCGATGAGCCCAAAGCGGCGCTAATGGAGCGCTTCAACCTGTCGGATCGCCAGGCCGAAGACATTCTGGAGATTCGCCTGCGCCAACTGGCACGGCTGGAAGCGATCAAGATCGAGCAAGAGCTGTCGGAGCTGCGCACCGAGCAGGCCAGGCTGGACGAGATTCTGGGCAGCCCCGCCATTTTGCGGCGCCTGATGATCAAGGAAATTGAGGCCGATGCCAAAACCTTTGCCGACCCCCGCCGCACGCTGATTCAGACCGAGAAAAAAGCGGTGCTGGAGATCAAGGTGGTGGACGAGCCAGTCACCGTGGTGGTCAGTCAAAAAGGCTGGGTGCGCACCCGCACCGGCCATGGTCATGAGGCCAGCAGCTTCGCCTTCAAAGCGGGCGATGGCCTGTATGGCACGTTTGAGTGCCGCAGTGTGGACACGCTGCTGGCATTTGGATCCAACGGGCGCATCTATTCGGTTGCCGTGTCTTTGCTGCCCGGCGGGCGCGGCGATGGTCAGCCGGTGACCACCTTGCTCGAATTGGAGACTAGCACCCAGTTGCTGTATTACTTTGCCGGGCCTGCAGCCGCCACACTGTTGCTCAGCAGCACGGGGGGCTATGGCTTTATGGCCACCGTGGACAACATGGTGTCGCGCCAAAAGGCGGGCAAGGCCTTTGTCGGTTGCAATGCGGGCGAAACGCTGTGTCAGCCCTCGCTGGTGTCGGGTGCGCATGGCCGGGTTACGGTTGCGGGCACACCCGCTGTTCCTGTGGCACCGGCGACTCACGTCGCGTGTGCCTCTACCGGTGGTCGCATTCTGACGTTCGAGATCAGCGAGCTTAAGTCCATGGCCAACGGCGGACGGGGCCTGATGCTGATTGACCTGGAAGAGAAAGACGCACTGGCGGGTGCGGCAGCCTACACCCGGAGTATCCGGATCGAGGGCATAGGCCGTGGCGGAAAAGAGCGTGAAGAGTCGCTGGAAATCCGCAGCCTGAACAACGCCCGTGCGGCGCGCGGTCGCAAGGGCAAGGCGGCGGACCTGGGCTTCAAGCCCGCGCGCATCACACGCGTTGAATAGCCGTTTTTGTCGTCAAACCTGGCGTTTACTTGCGCGCCAGGTAGACGCCACCGACCGTGAGCGCCATCCCGAAAAGCGCGACGCCTGAGAAGGTGTCGCCAAAAAGCATCCAGGCGAACAGGGCTGTGCAGGGCGGAACCAGATAAAACAGGCTGGCCACGTTGACCGCGTTGCTGTGGCGAATCAGCCAGTTCAACAGGCTGATGGCGCCTATGGACAGAACCAGTACCAGCCAGCCCAGCGCAAAAAACAGCTCACCCGTCCATTCAATGCGAAAACTCTCGGTCATCCATGCGAGCGCTCCAGTGGCTATAGCCGTCGGCAGGAATTGCGCGACTGAGCCGGTGCGCCAGTCGAAAGCTGGACAGAACCGCTTTTGGTAGAGCGTCCCGGCGGTGATGCCCAGCAGGGCGATGATGGCCGGCACAAGGGCAAGGGCTCCGAATTCCGCCCCCAGCTTGCCGAACACCACCAGCCCGACTCCGAAGAAGCCGAGTAACAGTCCCAACCACTGGCTCCTCGACACTTTCGCGCTCAGTAGCCAGCCCGCGCCAACGGCCGTCAGCAGGGGTTGCACGCCCACGACCAGGCTGGCAACGCCAGCGGGCAAGCCCTTGGAGATGGCGATAAACACACCGCCCAGATATACGCCATGCACCAGCAAGCCCGCAATCCCAATGTGCAGCCACTGTCGGGCAGATCGGGGCCAAGGCGCGCGCGTGGCCAATGAAATCAAGGTCATGCAACCAATGACCGCGATATAGCGAATCAGCAGAAAGACCAGCGGTTCGATGTGCGGCAAACCGAGTCTCGCGCCGATGAAGCCGGTGGACCAGAGCAGTACAAAAAGAAACGGAAAGATGCGGGCTTGATAAGAGGTCATTGATGGCAGTGCGCGGGGTTCATGTGGGCAGCTTACTGGGAGGGTTGGTTTGCACGCTTAGGCTCCACGACTTCGAAGCTCTTGCAGAGTGGCCCAAAGCAGCTTGGTGCCAAAGGCACCAATGAGCATGCCAGAGATTTTGTTGAGGTTGTTCCGGTGGTGACCATAGGTCAGCTGAATGCGAGGGTGGGAGAACGCCAGCGCCAAAAACAAGTGCCAGACGACGGCATTTAAATACACAAGTGCGACAGCGGTTGCGACCAAGAAAATGCTTGGGTTTGCGGGCAGAGCCGAGGCAAAGACGCTTCCGAAGAACAGCGCCGTTTTTGGATTCAAAACGTTTGTAACAAACCCCAGACGAAACGCCGCCCAATTTCCGATTTCCAGTGGCTGTGAATTTTCGTGCGCGACCTGCGAGCGCCACAGCTTGACGGCAAGGTACCCAAGATAGACGCCGCCAGCCAATTGAATGGCTTGGCGCAATGCCGGATGGGCACTGAAAATAATTCCGATTCCCAGAATCGCCAGGGTTGCCCAGGTGAGCGTAACCGTAGTGATCCCTAGAGCAGCAGCGCAGGCGGTGGATCGCTGGCCGCTTGCCGCCAACTGCCCAACGAGGAAAAAATTCGCTCCAGGTACCAAGAGGACTACCCAATGAAGCAAGGCGATGGTGAGCAGGGAGTTGAGCATGTGCAACCTAATTTGATGTAGTTTGCCGAATATTCCGGCAATCCATTGGGTTGACGAAACAAGCAGTCCGTTGGCTAATGACCGCCGCAAGATGCCCTGTCACCGCCCGCAATGAGTTTATTGCAGACCGGTAGTAATAGACGCTACGCCTCGCCATTGGGGTTCAGGCCGACAACCGATTTTCGGTAACCGCATGAGGGCGTCGGCCTGAACCCTGATGGCAGGCAACGCATCTGGAGCGCTATTAAATTAGGAGCTGAAAGCGCAATAAAGACGGGGGCTGCAGCCTGATTTCCTCGCTACTTCCAGCCGCCACCCAGCACTTTGTACAGCGCCACCCGGTTCTGCACCTGTTGCACCTGCACCTGCACTACCGCCTGTTGCGCCGCAAACAGTGAGCGTTGCGCATCCAGCACGTCAAACGAATTGGCCGCGCCATTCTTGAAACGCAGATCCGTCAGATTCATGCGGGTTTGCTCCGCATCCAGCTGAGCGGTTTGCGCACGCAATTGCTCATCCAGCGTGGCGCGCCCTGCCAGCGCATCGGACACTTCCCTGAACCCGGTCTGGATGGCTTTCTCGTATTGCGCCACCGCGATGTCTTTGTTGACCTTGGCTGCTTCCAGGTTGGCCTTGTTGCGTCCCGCATCGAAGAGGGGTATCAACAACTGGGGCACAAAAGTCCAGGCCGACGAGCCGTTGCTGAACAGCGTATCCAGGTCACTACTGGCCACGCCCGCACTGCCGGTCAGCGTGATGCGCGGGAAGAAGGCGGCGCGCGCGGCGCCAATGTTGGCGTTGTTGGCTAGCAGTTGTTGCTCGGCTTGGCGCACGTCGGGCCGGCGTGTCAGCAGCTCGGACGGCACACCGGCGGGCAGGTCGGGTAGCAGCCCCTGGCCTGTTACGGGCAATCCGGCGGGCAGGTCGTTCGGCAGCGCCTGGCCCAGCAGGAGCACCAGGGCGTTTTCGTCTTGTGCGCGCTGGCGAGTGAGTTGGGCCAGCGTTACCTTGGCGCCTTCCAGCAGGGACTGCGACTGGCTGAGGTCCAGTTTGGAGGCAGATTCGTTGTCGAACTTGAGCTGTGTGAGTTTCAGTGAATCCTGGCGCGTGCCCAGTGTGTCCCGGGTAACGCGCAGCAGTTCGTCATCAGCCAGCAGGTTCAGGTAGGTGGTCGCCACCGAGGCAATCAGCGCGATTTGCACGGTTTTGCGGGCCTCTTCGGTGCCGAGCAACTGGGCCTGTGCCGCTTGGCTCAGGGCGCGCACCCGGCCAAAAAAGTCCAGCTCGTAGGATGTGACGCTCAGGCCTGCGGTGTAGGTGCTGCTGATGGCGCCGGAGGCAATGGGTCCGCGTGTTCCGGCAATGCCGGCGCCCACGGTGGGTAACTCGTCGGCCCGGCGCACCTGCAACTGGGCGCGGGTCTGCTCGATGTTGAGCACGGCCACACGCAGATCGCGGTTGTTTTGCAGGGACACCTCAATCAGGCGCTTAAGGCGCGCGTCCTTGAAGAAGTCCTGCCAGTCGATGTCTGCCGCCAGGCGGGATGTGCTCTCGGGTCCCACTTGGACGGCCGGTGCAGCCGCAAAGTTGCCGGCTACGGGGGCAGCGGGGCGCTCGTAGGTTGGTATGAAGCTGCAACCAGCCAGCCACAGGGCGGCGGCTAGAGCGGTCAGGGTAGTGCGCTTATTCATGGCTATCGCCTCCGATCTGGTGACCGTGTTGTGCATCAAACTGGTGCTGGCGTTCGCTGCCCTTGAACAGGCTGCGCACCACCACAAAGAAAATCGGCACGAAGAACACGGCAAGCACCGTGCCCACTACCATGCCACCAATTACCCCGGTGCCAATGGCGCGCTGGCTGGCCGAGCCCGCACCGGTAGAAATAGCCAGCGGCAGCACGCCCAGCATGAAGGCCATGGACGTCATCACGATGGGCCTGAAGCGCAGGTGCGCGGCGGCCAGCGCCGACTCAATCACGCTCTTGCCCTGCGCCTGCAGATCCTTGGCAAATTCGATGATCAAAATGGCATTTTTGGCGGACAGGCCGATGATGGTGATCAGGCCGACCTGAAAGTACACGTCGTTGGCGTAGCTGCGCAGCAGCGTAGCCAGCAGCACGCCCAACACACCCAGTGGCACCACCAGCACTACAGATAGCGGGATGGACCAGCTCTCGTACAGCGCAGCCAGGCACAAGAACACGGCCAGAATGGCAAAGCCATACAAGACCATGGCTTGTGAGCCTGCCAGCTTTTCTTCGCGCGACTGACCCGTCCATTCAAACGCAAAGCCCGGTGGTAGCTGGGCTGCCAGCTTTTCCATCTCGTCCATGGCCGCACCGGTGCTGTAGCCCGGCGCTGCCGAGCCGCCAATGCGGATGGCAGGGTAGCCGTTGTAGCGCACGGTTTGCATGGCGCCCTTGACCCAGCGGGTGCTGGCAAAGGCCGAGAGTGGCACCGGCTTGCCCTGCGCGTTGCTCGCATTGAGTTGCAGCAGGTTGTCGGGTTGCATGCGCGCAGTGGCATCGGCTTGCACCACCACGCGCTGCAATCGACCCTGGTTCGGAAAGTCGTTGATGTAAGCCGAACCCAGCGCGGTGGAGAGGGTGCTGTTGATGGAATCAAAGCTCACTCCCAGGGCGCTGGCCTTGTCGCGATCAATGTCAATCTGCAGCTGCGGTGCGTCTTCCAGGCCATCCGGCCGCACTTGCGTCAGTACCTTGCTTTTGCCTGCCATACCCAGCAGCTGGTTGCGTGCGGCCACCAGTGCGTCGTGGCCATTGCCACCGCGGTCTTGCAGGCGGAAGGTAAAGCCCGACGCATTGCCCAGTTCGGGAATGGGAGGGGGGCTCAGCGGAAAGATGAACGCATCGCGAATGCCCATCAGCGCCCCAAACGCACGGCCCGCCAGGGCCTGCGCCGAGTGTTCGGGGCCACTGCGGTCCGCCCAATCCTTGAGCGTCACAAATCCGAGCGCCGCGTTCTGACCCTGGCCAGAGAAGCTGAAGCCCAGCACACCGACCATGCTTTGCACTTCGGGTTGCTTGAGGATGAAACCTTCCACCTGCTGCATGACGGCCAGCGTGCGCTCCTGAGTCGCACCCGGTGGCAATTGCACGTTGACGATGATGTTGCCCTGGTCTTCGGCGGGCAGGAACGAGGTGGGCAGGCGCATATAGACCACGACCACGGCGCCGATGATGGCTGCGTAGATGATCAGGTAACGGCCCGCGCGCTTGAGCAGGCGTGCCACAGTGCTTTCATAGCCCTTGGCGGTGCGCGCAAAGCTGCGGTTGAACCAGCCAAAGAAACCGGTCTTGGCATGGTGGTGCCCAGCCTCTACCGGTTTCAGCAACGTGGCGCACAGCGCCGGCGTGAGCGACAGTGCCAGAAACGCTGAGAACGCGATCGAGCTCACCATCACCGCAGAAAACTGGCGGTAAATATTGCCCACCGAGCCGCTGAAAAATGCCAGCGGCACAAACACCGCAATCAGCACCACGGTGATGCCGATGATGGCCCCCGAGATCTGGCCCATCGCTTTTTGCGTGGCCTGCAACGGTGGCAGGCCTTCTTCGCTCATGATGCGCTCCACGTTTTCGACCACCACAATGGCGTCGTCCACCACAATGCCGATCACCAGCACCATGCCGAACATGGTCAGCACGTTGATCGAGAAGCCCAGCGCCAGCAGCGTGGCAAAGGTGCCCATCAGTGCCACCGGCACCACGATGGTGGGAATGATGGTGTAGCGGAAGTTTTGCAGGAACAAGAACATCACCAGGAACACCAGCACGATGGCCTCCACCAGCGTCTCTGCCACCTGCGAGATGGAAATCTTGACGAAGCGCGAGCTGTCGTACGGAATGTTCCAGCTAACGCCTTTGGGGAAATAGGTTTGCAGCCGCTCCATGCGCGCACGCACCGCTTTGGCCGCCGCCATGGCGTTGCCGCTAGGCGAGAGCTGGACGCCAATACCCACCGCCGGTTTGCCATTCAGCCGGGCTGATGTGGCGTAGGCCTGGGCACCGAGTTCAATGCGTGCCACGTCTTTGAGGCGTACGGCAGAACCATCGGCATTGGCGCGCAGCACGATGTTGCCAAACTGCGCCACATTGGTGAGCTGGCCGTTGACCACCACGGTGGCCGCAATCGACTGGCCTGTGATATTGGGCAGGTCGCCAATCGCGCCCGACGAGACCTGTGCGTTTTGCGCCTTGATGGCGTTATTCACATCAGCAGCCGACAGGCTGTAGCCCGTGAGCTTGGCCGGGTCAATCCAGATGCGCATGGCACGCTCGGTACCAAACAGTTGCACCTGCCCAATGCCTGGCAAACGCTGCAGTTCTGGCACCACGTTGCGCGAGGCGTAGTCGCCCAGTGCAATCGGGTCGATGTCGGGGTTGTCCGACGATAGCATGGTGAACAGCAAAAAGTTGGAGCGCGATTTGTCGACCCGTACACCCTGCTGCGTGACCGCAGCGGGCAGGCGCGGCGAAGCGCGCGACAGCCGGTTTTGCACGTCCACCTGCGCCAGGTCGGGGTTGGTGCCGGGCTCAAAGCTGACGGTGATGGTGCCGGTGCCATTGGCCTGCGCCACCGATTCCATGTAGATCAGGCCGGGCGAGCCATTGAGTTCGCGCTCAATGATGCTGATAACGCTGTCTTCCAGAATCTGGGCCGAGGCACCGGGGTAGGCCGCGGTAATCACGATGGAGGGCGGCGCCACCGGTGGATATTGCGAGATGGGCAACTGCGTGATGGCAACGCCGCCCATAACCAGAATGAACAGCGAGATCACCCACGCAAAGATGGGGCGATTGATAAAAAATTGGGCCATGGAATGTGCCCCTTATTTGCTGGCGGACGCAGCGGCAGCTGGCGGTGTAGCACCCGTCCACGGCACCGTCTTCACCGGTGCCCCAGGCACCATCATTTTCTGGAAACCGTCCGCAATGACTTGATCACCGGGTTTGAGTCCATCCAGAATCACCCACTGGTTGTTTTGTGCGTTGCCCACCTTGACCGGGCGCGGCGCAGGTTTGCCATCGGCACCCACCACCAGCACAGAGTCGCCCTGGTTGGTGCGGGTTACCGCCTGCTGGGGCAACAACACGGCGGAGGGCAGCTCGGCTTGCGACAAGCGTACCCGCACGTACTGGCCCGGCAGCAGCAAGCCGTCGGAGTTGGGCACTTCGGCGCGCAGCGTGATCTGGCCCGAGGTGGCATCCACCGTTAAATCGGTAAACAGCAGTTTGCCGGCGCGCGGCAATTCACTGCCGTCTTCCAGCACCACCCGCACGGGGACCGAGCCGTCGCCTGACGCGCGCAGTTGTTTGGATGCAATGGCCTTTCGCAGTCGCAGCACATCCGTGGTGGACTGGGTGAAGTTGACGTACACCGTACCCGTTTGCTGGATGACGGCGAGCTGGGTCGCCTCCGTCTGGCTCACCAGCGCGCCTTCGGTCACCAGCGACTGACCAATACGCCCGGAAATCGGGGCGGTCACCGTGGCGTAGTTCAGGTTGATCTGTGCAGTCTGCACCGCCGCTTTTGCTGTTGCCAGATCGGCCTCGGTTTGCTTTTGTGCGGTAACCAGCGTGGTGTATTCCTGCTTGCTGATGGCATTGGCTTCCACCAGCGGCTTGTTGCGTTCCAGTTGGGCCGTTGCCTGGGCCAGATTGGCCTGGCTCTTGGCTACGCTGGCCAGAGCGCTCTCGAAGGCCGCCCGGTAGGGCGCGGCATCAATCTGGTAGAGCACCTGACCCGCCTTGACCTCGCTGCCTTCGCGAAACAGCCGTTGCAGCACGACGCCGTTCACCCGGGCCCGCACCTGCGCCACCCGCACCGGGCTCACACGGCCTGGCAATTCGGTTTGCAGTGCCACGACCTCGTTGGC
>JBBRYR010000035.1:0-37058 GCA_038237415.1 Burkholderiales bacterium | reverse complement strand
ATCTCCGCACAAGGCCAAGAACCAAGGCTCAGCATGGTGGCCGTTTGCGGGGCATCCATTTGCTGGTGGTGGAAGACAACGTGGTTAACCAGCAAGTTGCCCGGGAGTTGCTGGCGGCAGAGGGTGCACTGGTGGAGATTGCGGATAACGGCGCGTTGGGTGTGGCCGCTGTGGCACGGACTGTTCCGCAGTTTGACGCCGTACTGATGGATATTCAGATGCCGGTGATGGATGGATATGCCGCAACCCGTGCCATTCGCAGCGAGCTTGGCATGGCTGACCTTCCGATCATTGCCATGACGGCGAATGCCATGGCATCGGATCGCGAGGCTTGCCTGATTGCGGGAATGAATGACCACATTGGAAAACCCTTTGATCTGACCCATTTGATTGAAGTGCTTCTCACCTGGACCGGGCGGCTTCAACCTGAGGATGTTTTGAGAAAGGCGGAAGTCGGTGCGGGTCTGCCGAGCGCCGCAGCGCCACCGGAGCTTCCAGCGGCTGACGCCGTGGATGTGGACGGTGCACTGGGACGCATGGGCGGCAATGTTGAGGTGTACACCAGCATTCTCAAGGCCTATGTAGAAGAGTTGATAGGGACCCCCGACCAGTTGACCACCCTGCTGGAAGTGGGGGACACCGTCGCCGCAGCGCGCCTTTTGCATTCTTTAAAAGGGCTTTCGGCCACTGTGGGTGCCAGCTACATGGCTGGGGTCGCCAAATCGACTGAATCTGCCGTGAGGAACCAGGACGCAGAAGCGCTTACACCTGAACGTCTTGCCTATTTCAAATCAGCCGTGGATACAACCGCCCGTGTGATGGGCGATATCATCCAGAAAAATCCATCCGTCAAGCAGACTCTGGTGCCGGAGGCGAGTGACCCGGCGGAACTCGCTGAAGACCTGCGTGAGCTGGCTGCTTTGCTCAGGTCTGCGGACCTGCGATCACTGGAGTTGCACGCCCGGATTGGGTTGAAATATTCCGGTATGTCCCAGGTGGACCTCAGCGCGCTGAACCACGCGATTGCTGACTTCGACTTCGAAGCGGGAGCCGCGCTCTGTGAGTCATTGTCCCGTCAGTAGTGCGCTGAAAGTGCAGATGCGCACGAGCAGAGTACGGGCGGTTCAGGCCTTCTTCAAAAAGCAGGCCTTCAGCATAAAGCTGCCGCCGTCCATCTTGCAGTCCACCTCGTGGTCGCCGCCCACCAGGCGAATGCTTTTGACCTTGGTGCCCATCTTCAGTACGGTGGAGCTGCCTTTGACCTTCAGGTCCTTGATCAGCACCACGGCATCGCCGTCTTGCAGCACCTGACCGTTGGAGTCTTTGATGACCGCGTCGGCATCGTCGTCACTTGCGGCGGCTTGCGCCATGGGCCATTCATGGCCGCAGTCGGCGCAGACGTAGTTTTCACCATCGGGGTAGGTGTTTTCCAATGTGCATTGGGGGCAGGCGGGTGTGGTGTTGGACATGGTGGGGGTTGGATTAAAAGAAATTTGCTATTGAATGAGTAGCTGCTTGCGCAGGCTGCACGAGGGCTAGAGGCAGAAAAGACTGCTTATTTATGCGCAGGCCAGCCTGCCACCGCTGCAGCGTTCAATACCGGCCAGATCGCAGCGCGACTGCACGTCTTGCAGGCCCGCACCAGAGAGCAGGCTGCGCACGGCGGCGGCTTGGTCGTAACCGTGTTCCAACAGCAGCCAACCGCCGCTTTGCAGGTGCTGCGGCGCCTGGGTGATGATGTGGCGGAGGTCGTCCAGGCCATCGGCACCGCTGGCCAGCGCCTGCAGCGGCTCGTGGGTGAGGGCGGCCAGGTGTTCGTCCTGCGCGGCAATGTAGGGCGGGTTGGACACGATGGCATCAAACCGGCCCTGCACAGGCGCCAGCCAGGAGCCTTGTGCAAACCGCACGTCCAGCTGCAGACGCTGCGCATTGGTCTGCGCCACCGCGAGCGCGTCCGTGCTGGCGTCCACGGCCATCACCGTCAGATCGGGCCGAGTGGCTTTAAGTGCCAGCGCGATGGCGCCGCTGCCGGTGCCCAGGTCGATCACGCGGGCGGCTGGCACGGCGGCCAGCACCTCTAGCGCCCATTCGACCAGGGTTTCGGTATCCGGGCGGGGCACCAGCACGCGGGCGTCCACTGCCAGGTCCAGGCCAAAGAATTCTTGGTGACCGGTGAGGTAGGCCAGCGGTTCGCCCGCAGTGCGGCGCACCATCGCTGCTTGCAGCGTGGCCTGCGCTGCTGCGGGCAGGGTGTCGGTGTCATGCGCCAGCAGCCAGGCGCGGTCATGCGCTGGGCGGCCCATGGCATGCAACACCAGCAGCTGGGCATCCAATCGGTCCAGACCCAGGGCCGTGGCGTGGCGCAAGGCCTGGTCTACCGTCACGCCAGGCCCATTTCCAGTGCCGCGAGTTGCTCGGCGGCCTCAAAGGCTTGCAGGGCATTCACCACGTCGTCCAGATCGCCTTCCATGATGCTGAGCAGCTTGTACAGCGTGAGGTTGATGCGGTGGTCGGTCAGGCGGCCTTGCGGAAAGTTGTAGGTGCGGATGCGGTCGCTTCTATCCCCTGTTCCGATCAGGCCTTTGCGCTCGGCGGCGTCTTTGGCAGCGCGCTCGCTGCGGTCTTTTTCATGGATGCGGGCGGTCAGCACTTTCAAGGCCTGGGCCTTGTTGCTGTGCTGGCTGCGCCCGTCCTGGCATTCGGCCACGATGCCGGTGGGCAGGTGGGTGATGCGCACGGCCGAATCGGTCTTGTTGATGTGCTGGCCACCGGCGCCGCTGGCGCGGTAGGTGTCAATGCGCAGGTCCGACGGGTTGATCTTGATGGCCTCTTGCTCGTCGGGCTCGGCCAGCACGGCCACCGTGCAGGCGCTGGTGTGGATGCGGCCTTGCGTTTCGGTCACCGGCACGCGCTGCACGCGGTGGCCGCCGGACTCGAACTTCAGCGCGCCATAGACGCCTGTGCCATTGTGGTGGCCTTCCATGCGCACCACCACCTCCTTGTAGCCGCCCAGCTCGCTGGCGGATTCGCTGACGATCTCCGTCTTCCAGCCGCAGCGGTCGGCGTAGCGGGTGTACATGCGCAGAAGGTCGGCGGCAAACAGGGCCGATTCGTCGCCCCCGGTGCCGGCGCGTATTTCCACAAACGCGGGGCGCGCGTCGTCCGGGTCTTTGGGCAGCAGCATGCGCTGCAGTTCGCCTTCAATCTGGGTCAGCTCGGCGCTGGTGCTGGCAATTTCTTCTTCGGCCATCTCGGCCATGTCAGGGTCAGCCAGCATCTCTTTGGCGCCCACCAGGTCGGCTTCCAGCTGCTGGTAGCGTGCCCAGCGGGTGGCCACGGCGGCCACGTCGGTGTGCTCGCGCGAGAGCTTGAGAAACTGCTCCATGTCCTTCATGATGTCTTCGCGCGAGAGCAAAAACTCCAGCTCCCCCAGGCGGTCGGCATAGCGGGCAAGTTGTTGGCGCAAAAAGGGTTTCATGGGTATGCAGTAGGGGTGGCGATCAACGCGACGACGGTAAGGTCTTAGCCGAAGCGAAATAACCAAATAGGGCTGTTGGGCTCCCCTCTCGCCCAGCGGGGCGAGAGGGGTTGGGGGAGAGTGGGGGCAACCCCAGCTAACGTTCTCTACGCAAAAAGAAGTGCTGAATGGCGGTGCCCGCACGCTCGCGGGTCTGGGCGTCGCCCGTGTGCAGCTCGGCCATGGCGCCGTGCAGCATTTTTTGGGTCAAGCCTTTGGCCAGCGCTTCCAGCACGGCATCCACCGGCTCGCCGCGGGCAATCAACTTGCGGGCGCGGGCCAGTTCGGCGGCACGCCAGGTTTCGGCCTGGGCGTTGAGCTGCTGGATCAGGGGCACACTGCTGCGCTGGTCAATCCAGTGCATGAAGCTTTGCACACCCGCATCCACAATCGCCTCGGCCTGCGCCACCGCGGCCTGGCGGCTGGCCTGCGCGGTTTGCACCACGCCAGCCAGATCGTCCACGGTATACAGATACACATCACCCAGCGCTTTGACTTCGGATTCAATGTCGCGCGGCACCGCCAAGTCCACCATGAACATGGGGCGGTGGCGGCGCTTTTTCAGCGCCCGCTCCACCGCACCCAGGCCGATGATGGGCAGGGTGCTGGCAGTGCAGCTGATAACGGCATCAAACTCGTGCAGGCGGTCGGGCAGGTCGGCCAGGCGCATGGTCTCGGCGCCAAAACGGGCGGCCAGTTTTTCACCGCGGTCCAGCGTGCGGTTGGCAATGGCGATGGATTGGGGATTTTTGGCGGCAAAGTGGGTGGCGCACAGCTCAATCATCTCGCCCGCGCCCACAAACAGCACTTTGACCTTGCCCAGGTCTTCGAATAACTGGCCCGCCAACCGCACGGCGGCGGCGGCCATGCTGATGGAGTGCGCGCCGATTTCGGTGGAGGTGCGCACATCTTTGGCGACGGCAAACGAACGCTGGAACATCTGGCTCAGGGTGGTACCCAGAGCACCAGCCGCCTCGGCTGCGCGTACCGCATCTTTTAGCTGCCCCAGAATCTGCGGCTCGCCCAGCACCATGGAGTCGAGGCCACTGGCCACCCGAAACGCATGGCGCGCGGCATGGTCATCCTGCAAACTGTAGGTGTAGGAGCGAAGTGCATCAGCCGAAATGCCGGCCGAGTGGGCCAGCCAGCCGAGCGTGGGCTCCAGTTCCGAATGCTCTCCCGCGCAATAGATCTCGGTGCGGTTGCAGGTGGAGACAATGGCGGCCTCGGGCATGCGCGAAAGTGACTGGCGCAGGCCCCGTAAATTGGGCTCGATCTGGTCGAGCGCGAACGCAAACCGACCGCGCAAATCCAGCGGTGCGGTGGTGTGATTGATGCCTAAAGTCCAGACTGCCATATATAAATTGTTTAGCGATTATAAAATCGCCGTCACTTCAATCAACCCGGGGCCTTTTTTGGCCACCCGCATGGGCCTTCTGGATCAACTCAATCACCTGCTGAATTTTCTTGCGCCAGCCATCGTTGTCGGCGTGGTGTTGGCTCTGGTGGGACCTTATTTTGGAAAGAAAAGCCCTTCAGCCCCCGCCGCTGCTGCGCAGGCAGCTATTAATTTTATAGCGGGTGCGGTCGCTCTGGCTCTGGGCTTGTGGTTCTTTGGCCGCGACGGCAAGATGGCAAGCTATGCCGCCATGCTGGTGGCCAGTGCGAGCTGCCAGTGGTGGGCGGTGCGAGGCGGGCGTTAGCTTGGGCTGAACAAATCCACTCGGTCAGTGATGATGCCATCGGTTCCCAGGTCGATAAGACGCTGGGCGGCCCATTCGTCATTCACCGTATAGCTCAGGGTCCGAAAGCCTGCACTTTTGGCCTGTGTCACCGTGCTTTTATCCCACAGGGCGTGGTTGCAGACCACCGCAACGCACTCCAGCGTCAGCGCGGTTTCCAGCCAGCCCGTCCACAGCCGGTCCAGCAAGAGTCCGCGTGGCAACGCGGGCTGCGCGTGAAGGGCTCCCTGCAGGGCTTCCACGTCAAAGGAGGTGAGCAAGGGCTGCACCGACTCTCCCTGCCACAGCCGGGCGGCGTGCTCGGCGACCACTTCACCCGTGTGCCGTTCGGTCCCCGGCGTCGGTTTGATCTCGATGTTCAGGAAATAGCCATTGCGTTTGCAAAACGCGGCCATGTTGTCCAGCGTGGGGAGTGGCTCACCGGCATAGGTTCTGGAGTGCCAGCTGCCGGCGTCCAACTGGGCCAAGGCACCCCAGGGGTGGTCGCCGCCGACCGCACTGTTGCCCTGGCCCAGCTTCGCACGGGCGTTGGTGGTGCGCTGCAGGGTGGCGTCGTGCATCAGGAAAGGCACGCCGTCCGCACTCAGTTTGACGTCGCATTCGAACATGCGATAGCCATGGCGGGCTCCCAGGCGAAAGGCTGCGAGGGTGTTTTCAGGCGCCAGTTTGCCGGCTCCGCGGTGGGCGACCCAGCGCGGGTAGGGCCAGTGGGGGCGGGACTCGTCAGCGGGCGTGGCGCTCATAGGGCCTCCAGGCGCATGCCGGTGCCTGCGTCAAAAGTATGCAGCTTGTGGGCGCGCGGGGTGACATGGATCGTTGCCCCCAGAGCGGGCGGTACGTGGGACTCGTCCGTGCGCACAATCACCATTTCATCGCCCTTGCCGTGCGCCCACCGGCCATAGACGAGCCGCTCGGCACCGAGCATCTCGACGGCTTCCACCCGAAGCGCCCAGCCCGTAGGGGTGATGTCCAGGTGCTCAGGGCGAATGCCGGTAATGACACCCGTCTTGGCCTGTGGAGCCTCTTTCAGCAGGTTCATGGGCGGTGAGCCGATGAAACTGGCAACGAATGTAGTGGCCGGGCGCGTGTACACCTCCAGGGGGGTGCCAAACTGCTCCATGACACCGCCGTTCATCACGATCATGCGCTGGGCAAGGGTCATGGCCTCGACCTGGTCGTGGGTGACAAATAGCGAGGTAATGCCCAGTTCCCGGTGCAGCTTCTGTATCTCCAGCCGGGTCTGGGCACGCAGCTTGGCGTCCAGATTGGAGAGCGGCTCGTCAAACAGAAAAACCTGGGGTTGGCGCACGATGGCGCGGCCCATGGCAACCCGCTGGCGTTGTCCGCCGGACAGTTCGCGCGGCTTGCGTTGCAGGTAGGGGCCCAATTCCAGAATCTTTGCCGCTTTGTCCACCCGCACCTGAATGTCGTCCCGCGGTATTTTGGCGATCTTCAGGCCATAGGCCATGTTGTCGAACACGCTCATGTGCGGGTAGAGCGCGTAGTTCTGGAAGACCATGGCGATGTCGCGCTCGGAGGGCTCCAGGTCGTTCACGACACGGCCTCCGATGCTGATTTCGCCACCGCTGATTTCTTCGAGCCCGGCCACCATGCGCAGCAATGTGGATTTGCCACAGCCGGAGGGGCCGACGATGACGACAAATTCCCCATCGGTAATGTGCGCGCTGACGCCGTGGATGACCGGGTTGGCCGACTGGCCCTTGCCATAACGTTTGACGACGTTCTTGAGTTCTATGGATGCCATTTTCTTGTAGTCACTTCTCGGTATCCACCAGGCCTTTGACAAACCATTTTTGCATCAGCATCACCACCAGTGCGGGTGGCAGCATGGCCAGCATCGCGGTTGCCATGACGATGTTCCATTCGGTCTGGGCGTCGCCCCCCGAGATCATCTGCTTGATGCCAATGACGACGGGATACATGTTTTCCTCGGTCGTCACCAGCAGGGGCCAGAGGTACTGATTCCAGCCATAAATGAACTGGATGACAAACAGTGCGGCCATGCTCGTGGCCGACAGGGGCACCAGAATATCCTTGAAAAACCGCATTGGTCCCGCGCCGTCCACGCGCGCTGCTTCGACCAGCTCATCGGGCACGGTCAGGAAAAACTGCCGGAACAAAAAAGTAGCCGTGGCCGATGCGATCAGCGGCACCGTCAGGCCGGCGTAGCTGTTGAGCATGCCCAGGTCCGCGACCACTTTGTAGGTCGGGCCAATACGCACTTCCACAGGGAGCATCAGCGTGACAAAAATGGCCCAGAAAAATGCCATCCGAAACGGAAACCGGAAATACACCAGGGCGAATGCCGACAGCAGCGAAATGGCAATCTTGCCCAGCGCGATCACCAGCGCAGTCACCAGACTGACCACCATCATGCGGCCTACCGACGCATGCGACCCGCTGCCCTCGCGCCCACCCGAGAGCGCCGTTGAGTAGTTGTCCAGCAGGTGCGAGCCGGGCAGGAGCGGCATGGGCACCTGTACCACCTCCTGCGCGGTGTGGGTTGAGGCGACGAAGGTGATGTACACCGGAAAGGCGACCACCAGCACGCCCAGTATCAGGATGGCATGCGACAGGCGGTCCAGCCAGGGGCGGCGCTCAACCATGGAGGGCATCCACTAGTAGTTCACTTTCTTTTCGACAAATCGGAACTGCACCACCGTCAGCGCGACCACGATCACCATCAAAACCACGGATTGCGCGGCTGAGCCTCCGAGGTCCATGGCCTTGAATCCGTCAAAATAGACCTTGTAAACCAGAATGGCAGTGTCTTTGCCAGGCCCACCTTTGGTGGCGGCATCAACAATGGCAAACGTGTCAAAAAACGCATAGACGATGTTGATGACCAGCAGAAAGAAGGTGGTCGGCGAGAGCAGCGGGAACTGAATCGTCCAGAAGCGCCGCCAGGGCCGCGCTCCATCCATGGCTGCGGCCTCAATGAGCGACTTCGGAATGCTTTGCAGCCCCGCCAGAAAAAACAGGAAGTTGTAGGAAAGCTGCTTCCAGACTGCGGCCATCACAATCAGCGCCATGGCGTGCTGGCTGTTGAGCAGGGAATCCCATTGGAACCCCATCTCACGCAGTGCATACGACAGGATGCCGATGCTGGGTGAAAACATGAACAGCCACAAAACCCCGGCCACGGCGGGCGCCACCGCATAAGGCCAGATCAGCAAGGTGCGGTAAATGCCGGAACCCCGCACCACCCGGTCGGCAAAGAATGCCAGCACCAGCGACAAGGCAAGACCCAGGATGGCGACCAGGGCCGAGAAGATGGCGGTCGTTTTGAACGACTCCAGGTAGGACGCGTCCTGCCAGAGGTTGCGAAAGTTCTCCAGACCAACCCACTCGACCGATGTGCCAAAGGCATCGGATTGCTGCAGCGACTGCAGCAGGGCCTGCGCAGCGGGCCAGAAGAAAAACACGGCGATGACCACGACCTGGGGTGCCATCAGCGCCCAGGGTAGCCAGGCCGATTGGAAGACGACGCGTTTTCCCAAGGGGTTTGCCTAGTTACCCGCTTGCGCGAGCAGTTTCAGCTTGTTGGCTTTTTCAAATCGGGCCAGCAGCTCATCGCCCCGACTGACGATGGCATCGAGTCCTTCCCTGGCGGTCTTTTTGCCCCCCCAGACTTGTTCCAGCTCCTCGTCTTCAATCGCACGAATCTGCACGTAGTTGCCCAGGCGTATGCCGCGTGATTTGTCAGTCACCTTGCGGATCATCTGGTTCACGGCCACATCGGTACCCGGGTTTTGCTTGTAGAAGCCGGATTTCTCCGTCAACTGAAAGGCTGCGGTGGTGATGGGCAGGTAGCCGGTGCGTTTGTGGCTGGCGGATTGCACCTCGGGGCTGGACAGGTAGCTGAAGAACTTGGCAATGCCTTTGTACTCTTCAGGCTTCTTGCCGGCCATCACCCACAGGCTCGCGCCCCCGATGACGGTGTTCTGCGGTGCGCCGGGCACGTCCGGGTAATAGGGAAGGGGCGCCAGTCCAAAGGCGAACTTGGCATTCTTCTTGACATTGCCATAGAAGCCGCTGGAGGTAGTCATCATGGCGCATTCGCCCGATACAAAGCTGGCTTCGGGCACGTTGCCACGGCCCTTGTAGACAAACAGGCCTTGTTTGGCCATGTTGGCGAGGTTTTCAATGTGGCGCACATGCAGGGGCGTGTTGACCATCATGCGGGCATCCATGCCGGCCAGTCCATTTTGCCGGGAGGCAAACTCCACGTTGTGCCAGGCCGAGAAGCTTTCCAGCTGGGTCCAGCCCTGCCAGGCAATGGAAAGGGGGCACTTGTGGCCGCTGGTCTTGAGCTTGGCTGCGGCCAGAGCCACTTCCGGCCAGGTGGATGGGGCTTTTTCGGGATCCAGGCCGGCGGCCTTGAACGCGTCCTTGTTGTAATAAAACACGGTGGTGGAGCTATTGAACGGAAAGCTCAGCATTTGGCCGTTGGGCGCCGTGTAGTAGCCCGCCACGGCGGGTACGTAGGCTTTGGGGTCAAACGACTGCCCTGCGTCTTTCATGACCTGCCCCACTGGCACGATGGCATTTTTGCTGGCCATCATGGTGGCCGTGCCGACTTCAAAAACCTGCAAAAGATGGGGTGCATTGCCCGCGCGGAACGCAGCCACGGCGGATGTCATGGATTCGTCGTAGCTTCCCTTGAACGTGGGAACGATTTTGTAGTCCTTCTGGCTGGCGTTGAACTCCTTGGCCAGATCGTTGACCCACTCGCCATTGACGGCCGTCATGGAGTGCCACCATTGAATTTCGGTCTGGGCCTGAGCGGCCAGGGGTACTGCACTGGCAACCGCCAGCGCCGCAAGGAATAATTTCATGATTTCTCCTGTGAAGAGCGGCCGATACTAATCAGGCTCTGTGTCATTCTCATTAAACCTGAGCCGCGTTCATGGTCCTGTCAGGGGTTTCCATTAGGCAGTTCCATTAGGCAGTGTGTGTGATTGTTGCACTGCGGTAACATCTTCCCTCTGCAAGAGACCCTAATCGATGAACGCTCCCACCTCGCTCAATCACCTTCTGACTGCACCCGGTATCGCGCCGCATGTGCATGAACGCATCCGCGAAATCCCCTACAACTACACCTCGTTTTCGGACCGGGAGATTGTGATCCGTCTGCTGGGTGAGCGCGCCTGGGGGCTTTTGAACCAGTTGCGGGGTGAGCGACGCACGGGCCGTTCGGCTCGCATGCTCTATGAGGTGCTGGGTGATGTCTGGGTGGTGCAGCGCAACCCCTATTTGCAGGATGACCTGCTGGACAACCCCAAACGCCGTGGTCAGCTGGTGGACGCCCTGAATCACCGTCTGCATGAGGTGCAAAAACGCCGCACGCCAGAGACCGATCCCGAGCGTGACGCCATGGTAGGCGAGCTGCTGGTGGCCGCACGCGCTGCGGTGGGGGCCTTTGACGCCGCCTTTGTGGAAGTGGGCGCCTTGCGTCGCAAAACCCAGCGGGCGCTCCTCAAGCTCACGGGCAAGGACAACATCAAGTTCGACGGCCTGAGCCGTGTGTCGCATGTGACGGACGCCACCGACTGGCGCGTGGAATACCCGTTTGTGGTGCTGACCCCCGATTCCGAAGAGGAAATGGCAGGCCTGGTCAAAGGCTGTATTGATCTGGGGCTGACCATCATTCCACGTGGCGGCGGCACGGGTTACACCGGCGGCGCGATACCCCTTACCTGGAGGAGCGCGGTCATCAACACCGAAAAGCTCGAAGCCATGACCGAGGTGGAGATGCGGGTGTTGCCGGGCATGGACCGGGAAGTGGCCACGGTCTGGACCGAAGCCGGCGTGGTGACGCAGCGCGTAGCCGACGCCGCCGAGCGCGGTGGTTATGTGTTTGCGGTGGACCCCACTTCGGCCGAGGCCTCTTGCATTGGCGGCAACATTGCCATGAATGCGGGTGGCAAGAAGGCCGTTCTCTGGGGCACGGCGCTGGACAACCTGGCGTCATGGCGCATGGTGACGCCGCAGGCGGAATGGCTGGAAGTGACCCGCGTGGGGCACAACATGGGCAAGATCCATGACGTTGAAGTAGCAAGTTTTGACCTGCAGTACTTCAAGGCCGACGGCAAAACCAAGATTCGTTCCGAGCGGCTGGACATTCCCGGAAAATCCTTCCGCAAAGAAGGTTTGGGCAAGGATGTCACCGACAAGTTTTTGAGCGGCCTGCCGGGCATTCAAAAAGAGGGCTGCGACGGCCTGATCACCAGCGCGCGCTGGATAGTGCACCGCATGCCTAGCCACACCCGCACGGTGTGTCTGGAGTTCTTTGGCAATGCCCGCGACGCTGTGCCCAGCATTGTGGAAATCAAGGACTTCATGTTTGCCGAGCAGAAGCGCACCGGCGTGTTGCTGGCTGGCCTGGAGCATCTGGACGACCGCTACCTCAAGGCCGTGGGCTATGCCACCAAGAGCAAGCGCGGTGGCCTGCCCAAGATGGTATTGTTTGGCGACATTGCCGGTGATGACGCCGATGCCGTGGCCCGCGCCACCTCGGAAGTGGTGCGCATCGCCAATTCGCGCAGTGGCGAAGGCTTTGTGGCCACCAGCCCCGAGGCGCGCAAAAAGTTCTGGCTCGACCGCAAGAAAACAGCCGCCATCAGCCGGCACACCAACGCTTTCAAGATCAATGAAGACGTGGTCATCCCGCTGCCCCGCATGGCCGAGTACACCGACGGCATCGAGCGCATCAACATTGAGCTGAGCCTGCGCAACAAGCTGGCCTTGTGCGAGGCCCTGGCTGAATTTTTTCAGAGCGGGAACCTGCCTCTGGGCAAGACCGACGATGCCAACGACATCCCCTCAGCCGAGTTGCTGGAAGACCGGGTGGCGCAAGCCTTGGCGCTGGTCAGGCAGGTGCGTACCCAGTGGCAGGGTTGGCTCGATGGCGTGAACGACGTGGAAGGCCTCTTTGCGCAGTTGCAGGACCACACCTTGCGCGCCAGCTGGAAAACCCAGTTGCGCGCCCCGCTGCAGGGCATTTTTACCGGGGGAGCCTTCGAGGCCATCCTCGCCGAGTGCACGGCCATTCACCAGCGGGTCCTCAAGGGCCGGGTTTGGGTGGCCTTGCACATGCACGCCGGTGACGGCAATGTGCACACCAATATTCCGGTCAACAGCGACGACTACGACATGCTGCAGGCCGCACATGGTGCGGTCAAGCGCATCATGGCGCTGGCGCGTTCGCTGGACGGCGTGATCTCGGGCGAACACGGCATTGGTATCACCAAGATGGAGTTCCTCAGCGATGAAGAGCTGCGTCCGTTCACCGAGTACAAAGCCAAAGTGGACCCGGAAGGGCGCTTCAACAAAGGCAAGTTGCTACGAAATTGGGAGCGGCCTGCGCAACCAGGACGGGGGCTGGAGGGTAATTCACCTAAAATTCACGCCGACCTGACCAACGCCTACACGCCGTCGTTCGGACTGATGGGCCACGAGTCGCTGATCATGCAGCAGAGCGACATTGGCGCCATCGCCGACAGTGTCAAAGACTGCCTGCGCTGCGGCAAGTGCAAGCCGGTGTGTTCCACCCACGTACCGCGCGCCAACCTGCTGTACAGCCCGCGCGACAAAATCCTGGCCACCTCGCTGCTGGTGGAAGCCTTTTTGTACGAGGAGCAGACCCGCCGCGGCATCAGCATCCGGCATTGGGAAGAGTTCGAAGACGTGGCCGACCACTGCACCGTGTGCCACAAGTGCCTGTCGCCGTGTCCGGTCAAAATTGACTTTGGTGATGTGACCATGAACATGCGTAACCTGTTGCGCAAGATGGGTAAGAAGTCGTTCCGCCCGGGCAATGCGGCGGCCATGTTCTTCCTGAACGCGACCAACCCCGAGACCATCAAGCTCATGCGCACTGCCATGGTGGGCGTGGGCTTCAAGGCGCAGCGTCTGGCCAATGATGTGCTGCGGGTGTTTGCCAAAAAGCAGACCGCCAGGCCACCTGCCACGGTAGGTGCCGCGCCGATCAAAGAGCAGGTGATTCACTTCATCAACAAGAAGATGCCGGGCGGCCTGCCCAAGAAGACCGCACGGGCCTTGCTGGATATTGAAGATGGCGACTACGTGCCCATCATCCGCAACCCCAAGACCACCACGGCGGAAACCGAGGCGGTGTTCTACTTCCCCGGTTGTGGCTCCGAGCGCCTGTTCAGCCAGGTGGGTCTGGCTACGCAGGCCATGCTGTGGCATGCGGGCGTGCAGACGGTGCTGCCACCGGGTTATCTGTGCTGTGGATACCCTCAGCGCGGCTCGGGCCAGTTCGACAAGGCCGAAAAGATGATCACCGACAACCGGGTGCTGTTCCACCGCGTGGCCAACACGCTGAACTACCTGGACATCAAGACGGTGGTGGTGAGCTGCGGCACCTGCTACGACCAGTTGCAGGGCTACGAGTTCGGCAAGATATTCCCGGACAGCCGCATCATCGACATCCACGAATACCTGCTCGAAAAAGGCATTACCCTGCCTGCAGGCCAGCCCGGTTTTCTGTACCACGAGCCCTGCCACAACCCGATGAAGCTGGGCGACTCCATGAAAACGGTCAAGGCGCTGATTGGCGATAACGTGCTCAAGAGCGAGCGTTGCTGTGGGGAATCGGGCACGCTGGGCGTGACCCGGCCTGACATTGCCACGCAGGTGCGTTTTCGCAAGGAAGAGGAAATCCGCAAGGGTGAAGCGGCGCTGCGGGCGTCGGGCACTGTGGGCGAGACCGGTAACGTCAAGATCCTGACCAGTTGCCCCAGTTGCCTGCAAGGCTTGACCCGCTACGGCAATGACCTCAACAACGGGCTGCTGGAGGCCGATTACATTGTGGTCGAAATGGCCAACCAGATCCTGGGCAAAGACTGGTTGCCGCAGTATGTGCAGACGGCCAATGCCGGTGGCATTGAGCGGGTGCTGGTGTAAGCACCGCAGAAAGGACGTTTTATGGCAGGTTTGACAACAGGCGCACCGACGCCGCAGGGTATTACGGTCCACAGCCAGTCGCGGGTGCTGGAGATCCATTTTTCGGATGGCGAGGCCTTCCGCATTCCGTTCGAGTTGATGCGCGTGTACTCGCCATCGGCCGAGGTGCAGGGGCATGGGCCTGGGCAAGAGATTCTGCAAACGGGCAAGCGTGACGTCGGCCTGGAAGCGCTCGACCCCGTGGGTAACTATGCCGTGCAGCCCCGCTTTTCGGACGGGCACGAATCCGGCATTTTTTCCTGGGATTACCTGTATTTTCTGGGGTCCCAGCAGGACAAATTGTGGCAGGATTACACCGACCGTCTCAAGGCGGCCGATGTGGAGCGTGATGCGCCCATGGTGCCCAAAGCGGCCTCCGGGTGCGCCAGCCATTGACTGATTGGTGCTATCTATTTTGTAGCTGCTTGCGCAGTATTGACGGGGGCTAGAGCCCCATTTGATTAAGATCTGCTCATGAAATCCACCCATTTTGGTTTCCAGTCGGTCGATGAATCCGAGAAAGCCCGCCACGTGCGTGGCGTTTTTGATTCGGTTGCACCCAAGTACGATTTGATGAACGACCTCATGTCGATGGGTTTGCACCGTGCCTGGAAGGCCTACACCGTCATGGTGGCCAACCTCAAGGAGGGTGACCGTGCGCTGGACATTGCCGGGGGCACCGGCGATCTGGCACTGGCATTTTCCAAAAAAGTGGGCAAGACGGGGCAGGTGGTGCACACCGACATCAATGAAGCCATGCTGCGCACCGGGCGCAACCGCCTGCTTGACGCGGGAGTGGCCTTGCCCACGCTGGTGTGCGATGCCGAAAAGCTGCCCTTTCCCGACAATTACTTCAACGTAGTGAGCGTGGCCTTCGGCCTGCGCAACATGACCCACAAGGACGTGGCACTGGCAGAGATGAACCGGGTTCTGAAACCCGGTGGCAAGTTGCTGGTGCTGGAGTTCTCCAAGGTGGCGCCGCCGCTGGAGAAAATTTACGACTGGTATTCGTTCAAGGTGCTGCCCCGCTTGGGCAAGCTGGTGGCGGGTGACGACGCCAGCTACCGTTACCTGGCTGAGTCCATCCGCATGCATCCCGGGCAGCAGGAATTAAAGGCCATGATGCACATAGGTGGATTCGGACATGTGGACTATCACAACCTGACGGGTGGTCTGGTCGCATTGCATGTTGGAATCAAGTCCTGAGGCTTGCAATTCGCAGTTTTTTGCCTCACATAACAAGCTCCATTGGAGACATCATGAAAATTTGGACTTTTGCACTGGCGGCTGTTCTGGCTCTTTCCGGAATCAATGCGGAGGCCGCAAAGCGGCTGGGCGGCGGTGGGTCATTTGGCAAGCAATCCTCCAACGTGACGCAGCGCCAGGCTACCCCCCCGGCAGCACCGGCACAGGGTGTGACCAATGCGGCGGCCAAACCCGCTCCTGCCGCTGCGCCCGCCGTGGCGCCGAAGCGGCCTTGGGGCGCCATGCTGGGTGGTTTGGCGGCTGGACTGGGTCTGGCCTGGCTGGCGCACTCACTGGGCATGGGCGAGGGCATGGGACAGATTCTCATGTTTGCCGCACTGGCAATGGTGGTCATGATGGCGGTAGGCTGGTTCATGCGCCGACGCGCTGCGCAAGCATCCGCTCAAGCTGGACCATTTGCATTCCAGGGCGCTGGCAATGTGCCTGTATCTGATTCCAAACCGTACCGTCCAGAGAATGTGGGCAACGATGCGTCAGCCCGGCCCTGGGAGCGCAGCAGCATGGCATTTGAGGCTCCCCCTGCCAATTCCGGATCGATGATCGGCTCGGCGTTGACCGGTTCGCAGGCTTGGGGCGTCCCCGCCGGATTTGACAGCGAAGGCTTCCTCAAGGCGGCCAAGGCCAATTTCGTGACACTGCAGGCCGCATGGGATACATCGGACATCCCTTCCTTGCGCGCCATGATGACCGACGGCATGCTGACCGAGATCAAGTCCCAGCTGGCCGAGCGCGAGTCCCACACCGGCACCCGCCCCAACCACACCGAAGTGGTGATGATTGAGGCGCATTTGTTGGGCATCGAAGAGCAGGCGGACGAATACATGGCCAGCGTGGAGTTCTCCGGCATGATCCGCGAGGAGCCTTCAGCCGGCCCCAGCCCGTTCAGGGAAGTCTGGAACATGACCAAAGCCAAAAGCGGCGCGAGCGGCTGGCTGGTGGCCGGTGTGCAAGCCCTGCAATAGCGCGGTGTTTTGATGGGCCAATCGCCCTCTGTTCGGAACCTGCCCGTATTCGGGGAATAATGGGGGACTATGGCAACACAGTCCCCTTTTTCCATGCTGGAGGGCATTCTCCAGAACTTCAATCTTCCACTCACCCCGCCCGCTTGGGCAGTGGAAGAAACCCATCGTCGCGTGGTCCTTTTGCTCAACCATGTGTTGATGCAGGAACCGCAGGCCATGGATCGATTGGTCCGCCAAAAAGGACGCGCAGTGCTTCTGCAATGGCGCACCATGACCTTCAAGGTGGTAATCACACCAGCAGGATTGCTTGATCTTGCGCCGGGTGACGCCGCCGCGGATCTGACCCTGGTTATTACGGAGGACTCCCCTTTGGCCATCGCGCAAGCATTGCTGCAGGGTGGCAAACCCGGAGTCCGAATCGAAGGCGATGTGCAGTTGGCCGCTGACGTGAATTGGCTGACAGACCACGTGCGCTGGGATCTGGAAGAAGACCTTGCCCGCTTGATGGGTGATGCACCTGCGCACGCGCTGGTTCAGGCGGTGCGAACGATGGCGCAGGGTCTGCAGCAGTTTGTAGGTGCGCGCACTGCGGGCGCGTCGGACAGGCCCGCTGCATGAGCCGACTGGCACGAGGGTTTTTTATTGCCTGGGTCATCTTTCGTTACGGACTGGATGAACTGGTACTGACCAGCTTTCAAAAGCCCTGGCTCACGCGTGTGGTGAAGGTGCTCACGATAGGTCGCAAGTTGGACGCGCCGCGTGGACAGCGCTTGCGCGAGGCGCTGGAGCGCCTGGGGCCGATATTCGTCAAATTTGGCCAGGTGCTCTCAACCCGGCGCGATCTGATGCCCCTGGATATTGCCGACGAGTTGGCGCGTTTGCAGGACCGTGTGCCGCCTTTCAGTTCCGATGTGGCTGTTGCCACCATCGAGCGCGCATTGAAAAAGCCCCTGACAGAGATATTTGTGTCCTTTGAACGCGAGCCAGTGGCCAGCGCATCCATTGCGCAGGTGCACTTTGCCGTGTTGCGTGACCGCAAGAACCAGCTGCGCGAGGTAGCCGTCAAGGTTCTGCGCCCCGAGATGCGTGCAGCGATTGAAAAAGACCTCAGCCTGATGCGCATGATGGCCGGGTGGGTGGACGGGATGTCAGCCGACGGCAAACGCCTGCGTCCGCGCGAGGTGGTGGCCGAGTTCGACAAGTATTTGCACGATGAGCTGGATCTGGTGCGGGAAGCCTCCAGCGCGGCGCAATTGCGGCGCAACATGGAGGGGCTTGATCTGGTCCTGATTCCTGAAATGCTGTGGGATTACTGCACGACAGAAGTGCTGGTGATGGAGCGCATGTATGGCGTGCCGATCAACCAGGTGGACAAACTCAGGGACGCGGGCGTTGACATTCCCAAGCTGGCACGCGATGGCGTGACTCTGTTCTTTACCCAAGTGTTCCGCGATGGCTTCTTTCATGCCGACATGCATCCGGGCAACATCCAGGTCAGCCTGGATCCGAAGACATTCGGTCGCTACATTTCGCTGGATTTCGGTATCGTCGGTACGCTCACCGAGACGGACAAGGAATATCTGGCGCAAAATTTTGTGGCTTTCTTCCGCCGCGACTACAAGCGGGTCGCGGAGTTGCATATTGAATCCGGATGGGTGCCGTTGACGACCCGGGTGGATGAGCTGGAGGCGGCCATTCGGGCGGTCTGCGAGCCATATTTCGACCGCCCCCTCAAGGAAATCTCGCTCGGAATGGTGCTGATGCGGCTGTTTCAGACGTCCCGGCGTTTTCAGGTCGAGATTCAACCCCAGTTGGTGTTGCTGCAAAAAACGTTGCTCAACATTGAAGGCCTGGGTCGCGATCTGGATCCGGAGCTCGACCTGTGGGCCACCGCCAAACCGTTTCTCGAACGATGGATGCTCGGGCAGGTGGGGCCGCAAGCCTTGCTGGACCAACTCAAGGCGCAGGCGCCCCGGTATGCGCGGCTTCTGCCAGAACTGCCTCTGTTACTGCAATCCTTTTTGCGTCGCGAAGCCACAGGCTCCAATCGGGCCATGGACGAGTTGCTGGCAGAGCAAAAGCGCACCAATGGGCTACTGCAAAGCCTGGTGTTTGCCGTCATCGGATTCGCCTTTGGCATGGTTGTCATGCAGATTGTGGTGCGCGTGGGACTTTTTTAGCCCGCGCCCTATAATTGAAGGCTTTGCAACTTGAAGTCAGAGCCATACAGTCATGCCTATATACGCCTATAAATGCGAGTCCTGTGGGTTTGCCAAGGACGTATTGCAGAAAATGTCGGACGCTCCTCTGGAGATTTGTCCTTCCTGCGCCCAACCGTCCTTCAAAAAGCAGCTCACCGCAGCGGGGTTTCAGCTGAAGGGATCGGGGTGGTACGCCACCGATTTCAAGGGAGGCCCTGGCGCGGGTTCAGCCAGTCCGGCTGCCTCTGAGGGGGGTTCTGCTCCAGCAGCCGCGCCCAAGACGGAACCTGCACCGGCTGCCGCTGCGGCGCCCGCGACTCCCCCGGCGTCTGGCAGCTAATCGCTGTTGACGACTCCATCTAGACTGGATTGACCGTGCCTATCAAAAAATACCTGCTGACCGGCCTGATGGTTTGGCTCCCGTTGGCCATCACCATCTGGGTGCTACTGTGGCTGGTCGGCATGCTGGATGCCATATTTGGTGGCCTGCTCTCCGGGATTGCCGCGGTGACGTCAGCCAGCATGGCGCCATCCATTGAGCGTCTTCACCACATTCCGGGTTTGGGCGTGTTGCTGGTGGCCTCCGTTCTGCTCGCCACGGGCGCTCTGGTTTCCAATGTGGCCGGACGTTGGTGGGTCAAGCAGTGGGACCATTTGTTTATCCACATTCCGATCGTCAAATCGATTTACAACAGCGTCAAAAAAGTTTCCGACACGCTGTTCTCCAGCAACGGCAACGCGTTTCGCACGGCCCTGCTGGTGCAGTATCCTCGCCAGGGTAGCTGGACTATCGCATTCCAGACGGGTGTCCCCGATGGGGAAGTGTCGCGTCACCTCGGCTCGGACTTTGTCAGCGTGTACGTACCCACGACGCCGAATCCGACCAGCGGTTTTTTTCTGATGTTGCCCAGGGCGGACGTCATTGAGCTCGATATGAGTGTGGACGAGGCTTTGACCTACGTGATCTCCATGGGTTCTGTCGCGCCATCCATGCCGGTTGTCAAGCCGGTCCTTTCCAAATAATCGTTATCTGTTAAACCCGCTGCCGTTTTGCAGCGCTTTGAAAGCAAGTTATGGCCATGCGCTCCCACTATTGCGGTCTTGTGACCGATGCCCAACTGGGCGAAACCGTTTCCTTGTGCGGCTGGGTGAATCGCCGGCGTGACCATGGTGGTGTGATCTTTGTTGATTTGCGTGATCGTGAAGGCTACGTGCAGGTGGTGTGTGATCCTGATCGCGTGGAGATGTTCAAGGAAGCAGAAGGCCTTCGCAACGAATTTTGCGTTCAGGTCAAGGGCTTGGTGCGTGCGCGGCCAGAAGGCACGGTCAACGAGAACCTGAAGAGCGGCAAGATTGAAGTGCTCTGTCATGAACTGATTGTGCTGAACCCCTCGGTTACGCCTCCGTTCCAGCTGGATGACGATAACCTGTCGGAAACCACGCGCCTGACCCACCGCGTGCTGGACCTGCGCCGCCCGTACATGCAAAACAACCTGATGCTGCGCTACCGCGTATCGATGGAAGTTCGCAAGTTTCTGGACGCCAATGGTTTTGTGGACATTGAGACCCCCATGCTGACCAAGTCCACCCCGGAAGGCGCGCGCGACTATCTGGTGCCAAGCCGTGTGCACGATGGCCATTTCTTTGCGCTTCCGCAGTCACCCCAGCTGTTCAAGCAGTTGCTGATGGTGGCGGGATTCGATCGCTATTACCAGATCACCAAATGCTTCCGTGATGAAGACTTGCGCGCCGACCGCCAGCCCGAGTTCACCCAGATTGATATCGAAACCTCGTTCCTGGGCGAGGAAGAAATCCGCGACATGTTCCAGGGCATGATTACGACGGTGTTCAAGAACACCATCAACGTGGATCTGGGCGAGTTCCCGGTCATGACGTATGCGCAAGCGATGTACCAGTACGGCTCGGACAAGCCGGACTTGCGTGTGAAGATGGAGTTCACCGAAGTGACCGACGTGATGACCGACGTGGACTTCAAGGTGTTCGCCGGTGCCGCCACCATGAAGGGTGGCCGCGTGGTCGCACTGCGCGTACCGGGCGGAGCCCGGGAATCCGGTGGATTGACCCGCAGCGAGATCGATGCTTACACCGAGTTCGTCAAGATCTACGGGGCCAAAGGACTTGCCTACATCAAGGTCAATGAGCTGGCCAAGGGTCGCGAGGGCTTGCAAAGTCCCATTGTCAAGAATATCCATGACAAGGCCGTTGCCGAAGTTCTGGCGCGTACGGGCGCACAGGATGGCGATCTGATTTTCTTCGGTGCTGACAAGGCCAAGGTTGTCAACGACGCTATCGGAGCCCTGCGCATCAAGATCGGACACAGCGAGTTCGGCAAGAAGAATGGCCTTTTTGAGAAGGGCTGGCGCCCTATGTGGGTGGTTGACTTCCCCATGTTTGAGTTCGATGAAGAAGCCCAGCGCTACACGGCAACGCACCATCCGTTTACTGCACCGAAAGACGGACACGAGGACTGGATGGTTACCGCGCCCGAGAAATGCATTTCCAAGGGCTATGACATGGTCCTGAACGGATGGGAAATGGGCGGCGGATCGGTGCGTATTCACCGTGCCGATGTGCAGCAGAAGGTATTTGACGCATTGAAGATCACGCCAGAAGAAGCCCAGCTCAAGTTTGGCTTCCTGTTGGATGCCTTGCAATACGGTGCGCCACCGCACGGCGGCCTGGCTTTCGGTCTGGACCGTGTCGTGACGCTGATGACGGGTGCCGAGTCTATTCGCGACGTCATCGCCTTCCCCAAGACACAGCGCGCGCAGTGTTTGTTGACGCAGGCACCCAGTACAGTGGACGAAAAGCAATTGCGCGAGTTGCATATCCGTCTGCGCACTCCCGAGGCGGCAAAGGCGGGTTGATTCCCCGGCTGGTGCACAATGAAAGGGCGCTGCTGCAGCGCCCTTTTTTTATGTCCAAACCTTACAAGATTCCCGAATCGGTTCTCGTCGTTATCTACACCCCGTTGCTGGAGGTGTTGCTGATCCGGCGTGCCGACGTCGTGGGGGAATTGGCAGAGTTCTGGCAGTCGGTTACGGGTAGCAAAGACACACTGGACGAACCGTTGGCGCATGCTGCGGTGCGCGAAGTGCGCGAGGAAACCGGTATCGAAGCGGTAGTTGATAGCCTTTCGGGGTTGCCGCCTGCAACCTTGATACAGGATTGGCATCTGGAAAATGTGTATAGCATTTATCCCCGCTGGTTGCATCGCTACGCCCCGGGCGTGAGCCACAACACCGAGCATGTTTTTGGTCTGCAGGTGCCGTTTGCTTGCCCTGTCCAGCTGGCCCCCCGGGAGCACACCCACTATCAGTGGTTGCCTTACCAGCAGGCCGCAGAAAAGTGTTTTTCACCCTCCAATGCCGAAGCCATACTATGGCTTCCCCGGTTTGCAGAGTCTGTACGAACGAGCGAGAACGAAACCACATGACACTTTTGCGCGTAGCCACGTACAACATTCACAAAGGCGTGCAGGGCATTGGGCCCAGGCGACGCCTTGAAATTCACAATCTGGGACATGCGGTCGAACAACTGGATGCAGACATTGTGTGCCTGCAAGAGGTGCGCAAGATGCACCGCAAGGAGTCCGAGTATTTCACCCAATGGCCGGAGATGCCGCAGGCTGATTTTCTGGCGCCCGAGGGCTACACCGCCGTGTACCAGACCAACGCCCATACCCGACACGGAGAGCATGGCAACGCCATGCTGACGCGCTGGCCGGTTGTGGGGCACCAGCACGAAGACATGTCGGACCACCGTTTTGAGCAGCGTGGGTTGTTGCATACGGAGGTGCTGGTGCATGGCCGAGCCGTGCATGTCGTAGTGTTGCACTTGGGCCTGATCAAGGCAAGCCGGGTACGCCAGCTCGAGCAGGTCGCACGCTTTATCGAGCGGGAGATACCCTCTGATGCGCCACTGGTGGTGGCAGGTGACTTCAATGACTGGGGCACGCTGGTTCAAAAAGCGCTGGGTGCTGCGGGATTGACGTCGTTCGGGGCCCAGCGGGTGGCCACCTTCCCATCCCGCCTGCCTGTGGTGCAACTGGACTACGTGTTTGCACGCGGCCTCCAGCCCTTGGGTCTGCAGGTTCCGCGCGGGCGCATATGGGGGCGCATGTCGGACCATCTGCCATTGATCGCCGAGTTCGATCTTCCGTTGGAGGCCTAGTGGCCTTTCCGCAGCCCAGGCCAGGTCATCAGCTGAGCCTGCTGGAAGGCGGAGCGGCATTTTTCCCGGCACTGGTCGATGCGATCGACCGCAGCACGCTGGAAGTGCGGCTGGAAACCTACATCTTCAGTTTTGATTCTTCCGGAGAACGGGTTGCGACGGCTCTGGTTCGGGCCGCTCAGCGAGGAGTAGCCGTTTACCTGGTGATGGATGGCATCGGCACACCCTTGGTTCCAGTCGACTGGGCGCATCGCTTAACGGAAGCGGGCGTCAACTGGCACCGCTTCTCCCCTCTGGGGCGCTGGGGTTTGTTGATTCCCGGTCGCTGGCGCCGGCTGCATCGCAAGCTGTGCGTGGTCGATGCAGCCGTTGCCTTTTGTGGCGGGATCAATATTCTGGATGATCTTTTTGATCCTTCTCACGGTGTCCTGGAGTCGCCGCGGTTCGATTTTTCTGTGCAGGTCAGGGGCCCGTTGGTGGCGGATGTTCACCGAACCATGGTTCAGTTCTGGGAGCGGCTTCAACTGACCCTGCAGTTGGAGCACATGCAATTTGAAGGTGCGCGGCAGACCTTGCAAAACGCAGGCACGGCGTCCCTGTGCCCTGTATGGATACCTTCGAGCTCCGCGGATTCACACAGCGTCGGCTCCAATGCCATGCTGGTACTGCGCGACAACCTGCTCAACCGCACCCGGATTGAACGGGCCTATCGCAAGGCCATTGCTGGTGCGCGCCAGGAAGTCCTGATTGCCAATGCCTATTTTTTGCCCGGTGGCAAGCTGCGCCGGGCATTGATACACGCCGCGCGCCGCGGAGTGCGGGTGCGCTTGCTGTTGCAGGGTCGTTACGAAAATTTCATGCAATACCACGCCACGCGGCCGGTTTTTGGCGTGCTACTGGCGGCAGGTGTCGAGATTCACGAGTACTCTGCTGGTTTTCTCCATGCCAAAGTGGCTGTGGTCGATGGACATTGGGCTACCGTGGGCTCATCCAATCTCGATCCCTTGAGTCTTTTGCTGGCGCGGGAGGCCAATGTGGTGGTCGAGGACACTGTGTTCGCCGAGGAGTTGCGAACCTGCCTGATCAACGCCATGAAGGCCCCCACGGTCAAGCTTGACCCCAAGCTTTGCGCTGATCGGCCCTGGCAACAGCGTGCACTGGACCGACTGGCATTTGGTGTGATGCGCCTGCTTCTGTTTTTGACTGGAAAACGCTATTGATTTGATAGCATTCTGTGCCTTGGGGACTTGGGCTTGACCCGTAAACCTTGTTACCCAAAGGCTGGTAGTATTCTTTGATGTTAATGAAGAAACAGAGCACCATGAATTCAATTGATACGGATGAGGGAACTCCTGTTTCCGTCAAGATTCGGGAGCGTGTGCAAGCTGCGCGCAAGCGCTTTCACGCCAATGACAATATTGCGCAATTCATCGAACCTGGCGAGTTGGAGCTGTTGCTGGATGAAGTGGAAGACAAGATGAAAGGTGTGCTGAGCAGCCTCGTCATTGATACCGAAAATGACCACAACACCGACAACACCGCACGTCGCGTGGCCAAGATGTATGTCAATGAGGTGTTTCGCGGCCGCTATGTAGCGGGCCCGACCATCACCGAGTTTCCCAACGTCGGTCACCTCAACGAGTTGATGATTGTCGGGCCCATCACGGTGCGCAGTGCCTGCAGCCACCATTTTTGCCCTGTTATCGGGAAAATATGGATTGGCGTCATGCCCAACGAACACACCAATGTCATCGGGTTGAGCAAATACGCCCGCCTTGCTGAATGGATTATGGGTCGTCCTCAAATTCAGGAAGAGGCAGTGGTGCAGCTGGCCGACCTGATCCAGGAAAAAACCCAACCCGATGGTCTCGCCATCGTGATGGAAGCCAGTCACTACTGCATGGCCTGGCGCGGCGTGAAGGATATGGACAGCAAGATGATCAACTCGGTCATGCGTGGCGTATTCCTGAAAGACCCGAATCTGCGGCGTGAATTTTTGTCCCTGATTCCCCGGAAAGGTTGATCCCATGTTGGTACGTTTGCTTTACGCCAGTCGCGCGATTGATCCCAGTGCGGATGCGATCGAGGCGATCCTGGCCCAATCCCGTCAGTACAACCCCACATCCGGCATTACCGGCATTCTTTGTTACGGCGGCGGCATTTTTCTGCAAGCCATTGAAGGTGGACGGATGCCCGTGAGTGAGTTGTACGGTCACATTCAGAGAGACGCCCGGCACAAGGATGTTGTGCTTTTGCACTATGAAGAAATCTCCGAGCGCCGTTTCGGCGGGTGGACTATGGGCCAG
This sequence comes from Burkholderiales bacterium, assembly GCA_038237415.1. GTDB lineage: Bacteria > Pseudomonadota > Gammaproteobacteria > Burkholderiales > Burkholderiaceae_C > Allorhodoferax. The sequence goes on along the minus strand of JBBRYR010000035.1, from coordinate 11,879 downwards.
GTCAACATGTCCAAAATAAATCACAGCATTCTTCTGAAGTACGCTGAGAAGCCTGAGCTCAATCCTTATGCAGTTTCGGGGCAAGTGTCTCTGGCTTTGCTTGAGGAGTTGATGGCGACGGCATCCATCATCGGGCGGGTCTGACTCGGTTGCCATGACCGTGCTGGTGGGGTGCGATTTCTCCAGCAGTCCGACCAAGCGCAAGCAGATTGTGCTGGCTTTTGGTGATTTGACCAGTGGTCGGGTGCGACTCACACGGATCGAGCGACTGGGGTCCCTGCACGCTTTTTCCGATTGGTTGGGGCAGCCGCAGAGTTGGTTGGGTGCTTTTGACTTGCCCTTTGGCTTGCCTCGTGAACTGGTTGAGGCGCTGGGTTGGCCGCTGGAGTGGAAAGCCTGCATCCAGCACTACGCCTCACTGAGCCGGGAAGACATCCGCACCCGATTTGCAGGTTTTTGTGCCGCGCGCCCCGTGGGCGCCAAATTTGCCCACCGCGCAACGGACCGTCTGGCGGGGTCAAGTCCATCCATGAAATGGGTGAACCCACCCGTCGCTTACATGTTGCACGCTGGAGTACCACTGCTTCTGGAGGCGGGTGTCCACCTGCCAAGCCTGCATGCAGGCGATGTGCTGGACGTAGATGCTGCGGGGGAACCCCGTCGCGTGGCATTGGAGGCCTATCCAGGCATGCTGGCCCGGGAAATATTGGGGCAGCGCAGTTACAAGAGCGATGACAAGGCCAAACAGACTGTTGATCGCCTGATTGCCCGCAAGGATCTTGTAACCGCACTGGAAATGGGTCACAGCCGATTAGGTTTGCGTCTGAAGGTATCGCACGCGCAAAGAGACGCACTGGTTGACGATGCATCCGGTGACGCCCTGGATGCCGCGCTCTGCCTGGTGCAGGCGGCGTGGTCGTACCAGCAGCACCTCAATGGTGCGCCCCGATACGGTTTGCCTCCTGAGGTGGATCCCCTGGAGGGCTGGATCATCAGCGCGTGAGCCACTCCAAGCGTTGTTCAGCGTGGAATGACCGCGTCCTGGATCTTGAGCGCCAATTGGGAAATCGCCATTGCCGCTGGGCTGCCGGGGGTGCTTTGCATCAGCAACTGGCGTCGCATGATGGCTTGGCGTACCGACGGGTCAGCAGGAATATCACCCATGTGAATCAGTTTGATGGGTCGTCCGGGCTCGCTGACGACAAATCGATCCAACACCTGTTGTAGCTGAACGGTAATGGCCCGTCCATCGCCCAAGCGTGCGGTCTGGTTGATTACCATCCGGATGCTCTGCCGCTTCTGCTGTCCGACCAGCACTTTGATGGTTGCATAAGCGTCCGTAAGCGAGGTGGGCTCAGGCGTTGCCACTACCAGCACTTCGGAGGCGAGGGACACGGCAAACAGCACCACATCGGAAATCCCAGCGCCCGTGTCCAGCAGCACGATGTCGTAATGCGGTACCAGTCCGTTCATGATGCGCAGGAAATCTCCCCGCACCTCGGGCGTGAGGCGTGAATATTCCACCATACCCGAGCCGGCCAGCAGCACGGAAAATCCGCCGGGTGCCCGGATGATGGCTTCTTCGAGCTTGGCTTTACCCGTGAACACATCGTGCAAAGTGATCTTGGGGTACAAATTGAGAACCACGTCCAGATTGGCCAGTCCCAGGTCGGCATCGAGCACCAGCACCCGGTGGCCCAGTTTGGCCAAGGCAGCAGCCAGGTTGGCCGAGACGAACGTCTTGCCCACGCCACCCTTGCCGCTGGTTACGGCCACCACCTTTCCCAAAGGCTTGAGGGGAACCGTGGCGCTGCTCGCGCCGGATTCAGGTGGATTCAGCACATCAGACATCAATTAACCCTCTGCATCGCGCTGTGGACGGATGCGCCCGACATTTCGCTGGGAACACTTTCGACCCACGCAGGATCACCCAGCGCGAGATGGCCAAACAGAAGATTTTTCTCTTCTGCACTGACAAAAATTTCTTGTTGCTGGTCCAGAAAGACACGGTTGCGCCCTTCGGTCTTGGCTTTGTACAACTGCACGTCCGCGCGCTCCGTCCACAAGGCGGCGGTTGAGCGTACCCACTCAGGCGCGTAGGCACCGCCTACGCTGACGGTGACGTGGATGGTGACGCCGGGTGAAATCTGAATCGCCAAAGACTCGACGGTCTGACGGATACGCTCGGCTACCGTTATGCCGAAAGAGGTGTGGCAGTTGGGTAAAACCACTGCAAACTCCTCACCGCCGTAGCGGGCCAGGGTATCCATGGGCCGCACGCAACTGGCCAGGCATTTAGCCACGGTTCGCAGTACCTGATCGCCAGCCTGATGACCGTAGGTATCGTTCACTTTCTTGAAGTGATCAATGTCCAGCATCAACAAGAGTGCCGGGCTTCCTGATCGCGCAACGCCATCAATGGTGCGCTCTTGCACCGCACAAAGGTGTCTGCGATTGGCAAGTCCCGTCAGGGGATCCTTGAGCGACAACTCACACAGGCCGTTAATGATGCCCTGCAGGTAATCACTACCTGATTCCTCGGCCGAGGGGAGGGCCTGCACCATGTCATGGTCCAGAAGTGCGCGCGCGTCATCCAACTGCAGGCTGCGCAATTCAATGATGGTGTTTGGGGCTTTGGAGACCACGGTTTGATTTGGTGTTTTGCAGACAAAGTCTAACAGGATGCGATGTGTTGTTTGCACGAAATAAGGCCAGAAAAGCAGGCGACTGCCTGCACTCGAAAAGGGGTTTGTACGGCCGTTTTCCTGCTTCAATCAAGACGGCGGCAACTGCACAATGTCCGCAAGAGCCTCTGTGTCCGTGCGATACAGCCGAAGCAGGGGGCTCTCCTGCAACTGCCCTGCGCGGCGTAAAACGGTTTCGACTGGCAGTTTGATGCCGCTGATATGCAGGGCTATGCCGCGTCCAGTCAAGTAGCGTGCGATCTGGCCGAATGCCTCCACTCCGGTGGCATCAATCCGGTTGATGGGATGGGCAAACAACGCGACATGGCGAACGTCCGGATGATTGCCCAGGTAGTCAACAATAGTGCGCTCCAGGCTACTCGCTGCTGCGAAATCCAGTTCGGCATCCATGCGCAGGGCGTAAAAATGGGGTGCCAAGAGCGGCAATTGCCAGAGGTTCCGGTCACGCAGACTCCCGTCCGGATGCAGGCCCACTTCAATGATTCTCGGATGCAGGCGCTGGTGCAGAAAGTGGCTCAGTCCCATCAAAACACCGGCCAGCACACCCCAGTAAATGCGGGGCGCGGTGACCAGTGTGACCAGGAAAGTCACGCCCATGGTGAGGGCTTCTACGGGCAGCACCCGCCATAGTCGCACAAAGCTGGCTGGCTTGAACAGGCTGCTGACGGCGGCCACCACAACGGCTGCAAGTACTGCTGAAGGCACGTGGTACAGCGCGGGCGTGAGCCATAACAACACCGCCAGAACCATGGCAACCGTGACCACTGTGGCCCAGCCGGTCTTTGCACCGGCATACAAATTGATGGCAGACCGTGAAAATGAGGAGCTGGTTGGGAATCCGCCGGTCAAGCCCGACGCCATTTTGGCGAGGCCTTGGGCGATAAGGTCCTGGTTGTCGTTCCACGGTTTTCCTTCCAGCTGGCTTTCGGCCTTGGCGCTGGACGCGGTTTCGAGAAAGCTCACGAGTGAAATCACCATGGCGGGCACAATCAACGCCCCCAACGTAGTCCAGCCCAGGCTGCCTGGCCAGTAGAGACTCGGCAAGCCCGAAGGCAGGCTGCCGATCACGGCACCTCCATGGGCTGCAAATCCGCTAAGGTAGCTCACGACACCGGCGCCTACCACCACGGCCATGACGGTGGGCGCGTTGGGCGCCAGCTTCTTGCCTGCGACCAGTACAGCAAGGCTGACCAGGCCAAATGCGGCATCGGCCGGCGCCACGCGCAGGGAATGCCATTCCGACCAGCTGCTTTGCATGCCGATCAAAGGCGGCAACTGCGACAACACAATCAGCACGGTGGCCGCTTGGGTGAAGCCCGCCAAAACCGGCGAGCTCACCAGATTCAGAATCCAGCCGAACCGGCCCAGACCCAAAGCCAGTTGCATCAACCCGCTTAACAATGCCAGCCAGACGGCCAAAGCCACCCATTGGGCGCTGCCCTGATCCGCCAGGCCGGCGAGCGATGCCATCACCAGCAGGCTCGTCAATGCCGTCGGACCCACGGACAGACGTGGCGAGGCACTCCACAAGACCGCTACCAGCGCCGGCAAAAAAGAGGCATAGATGCCGGTAATCAGGGGCATCCCCGCCAGCGCGGCATAGGCGACGGACTGCGGCACGATGATTAGCGCAACCGTGAGCCCGGCCACCAATTCTCCCCGCAGCATTGCGGCAGTGGGGCGGGGCCACTGTAAAAATGGCAGCCATCGGGCAAGTTGGGTCATTGGGTGGTGGGTGAGGACGATTCCCCGTATCTTAGTGTGGCTGTTGGCCATCTATGATGTTGCCATAAAATCAGTTTTTCTCTCGGTTGCTCTTATTTTGATAGCTGCTAGCGCATATGCAGCGGGGGCTTGGACTGGATTGGTTGAATATGTGGTTGACGGCGACACCTTGTATGTGCGCCCGATCGGCGGCGGTTCATTGCGCCATGTGCGGCTGGAGGGGCTGGATGCCCCGGAAATTTGTCAGCCGTGGGGTCCACAAGCGCGCCAGGCACTGGCGCAGCTAGCGCTGCACCATCGCGCGCAGGTTCAACGCCGCGCAGAGGATGACTACGGGCGTCTGGTCGTATCGTTGGCATACACGCAAGGGCCGCTATGACCGCCAGGAGGTCGCAGCCCGTTCGCAGGCTCGGGGCTTGTTTGCGTCACGGAATGCCAAGAAGCCTGGCGACTTTCGACGCCGGCACGGCAGCTGCTATCCGGGGCGGTGAGCCGTGCCGCATACCGGGCACTGGGGGTTGCGCGGCAGCCGGATGTCCGTCCAGCCCATGCTGCGGCCATCGAGCATCAGGAGGCGTCCGACGGCGGGCTCACCGGCGCCGCTGACCAACTTGAGCGCTTCAGCCGCCTGCATGCTGCCAATGATGCCCACCAACGGCGCGAACACGCCCATGGTGGCACAGCGCGTTTCTTCAAAGTCGGTGGTGGGGGGAAACACGCAGGCATAGCAGGGTGAGTCGTCCCGGCGCGGGTCGTATACCGCCAGTTGACCGTCAAAGCGGATGGCGGCACCGGATACCAGTGGCACATGGTGGCGAACGCACGCAGCGTTGAGGGCCTGTCGTGTGGCGAAGTTGTCACTGCAATCCAGCACTACGTCGGCATCTGCAACCAGCGTATCCAGGCGTGTCGCATCGGCGCGCTCGTTCAGCACCGTGATCTGCAGACCGGGATTGATGGCCAATAGAGTCTGGCGTGCCGATTCGACCTTGGGCTGGCCAACGCGGGCCTCCGTATGGATGATCTGGCGCTGCAGGTTGGTCAAGTCCACCGTATCGTGATCAACCAGCGTGAGGTGCCCGATTCCGGCTGTGGCAAGGTAGAGTGCGGCAGGGGAGCCCAAGCCCCCCACGCCAATCACCAGCGCATGTGCTTCCAAAATCCGCTGTTGCCCTTCCACTCCCAACTCGTTGAGCAGGATGTGGCGCGAGTAGCGCAGCAACTGCGAATCATCCATGGCGCGGGTCAGTTGTCTTTGGGCTCTTCCTTGCGCTCCACCTGGGTCTTGCTGATCAGGACGGGGCGTCCTTTCAACTGGTTGATCGCCTGTATCAACTGGAAATCCTTGTCAGAGCCGAACTCGGGCGGACGGCGCTCCGAAGCGGGCTTGCGCGACTCTTCCTCCAGGCGCTTGAGCGCTTCTTCGCGGGCCTTCTCACGGGCGGCGTCTTTCACTTCTTCGCCCTGACCGCTTCCGAGGTGTTTACCCAGATCGGCTTCACGCGTGCGAAGGGCTGCAAAAGGGCTGCCTTCTTCGGTTTCGTCCACCATCACGTCGGGCACGATGCCTTTGGCCTGGATGGATTTGCCACTCGGGGTGTAGTAACGCGAGGTGGTGATCTTCAAGCCGGTGTCAGGCCCCAAGGGGCGGAATGTCTGAACGGAACCTTTGCCGAAGGTCTGGGAGCCCATGATGGTGGCACGGCTATGGTCCTGCAACGCGCCCGCCACGATCTCGCTGGCAGATGCCGAGCCTTCGTTCACCAGTACGATCAAAGGAACTTTTTTCAGTGCTGCCGGCAATGCCTTCAGCGGGTCCGAGCCATCGCGACTCAGATAATCGCGCTGGGTAGCCTTGAATACCTGCTTACTGTCGGCGGTTTGTCCGTTGGTGGACACCACCGTTACGTTCTCTGGCAGAAAGGCTGCCGATACCGCCACGGCGGCATTGAGCAGACCGCCCGGGTCATTGCGCAAATCCAGCACCAAGCCTTTGATGTTGGGATCCTGCTTGTAGATTTCTTCGAGTTTTTTGGCGAAGTCCTCCACGGTGCGTTCCTGGAACTGGCTGACACGGATCCAGGCATAGCCCGGCTCCATGACTTTGCCCCGCACGGACTGCTGCTTGATCTCTTCGCGAACAATGGTGACGGCAAAGGTTCTGTTTTCGTCCTTGCGGAAGATCGTGAGAATGACCTTGGTATTGGGCTCACCCCGCATGCGCTTCACGGCGTCGTTCAGGGTCATGCCCTTCACTGCCGCGTCGTCCACCCGGGTGATCAGGTCGTTTGTCTTGAGGCCTGCGCGGAACGCGGGCGAACCCTCAATGGGAGACACCACTTTGACCAAACCGTCTTCCTGGGTGATTTCGATGCCCACGCCCACAAAGCGGCCAGAGGTGCCTTCCTTGAATTCCTTGAACGATTTCTTGTCAAAGTACTGGGAATGCGGGTCCAGACTGGAGACCATGCCCGATATGGCTTCGGTGATCAGTTTTTTCTCATCGACCGGCTCGACATAGTCGCTCTTGACCATGCCGAAGACGGCAGCCAGTTGCTGCAACTCTTCCAGCGGCAAAGGCGCAAGCGTATTGCGTGCAACAGTCTGGAGCGACACCGTTGTCAATGCCCCCGCCATGACGCCCACACCGATCCAGCCTGCAATTTTCAGTTTTTGACCCATAAGTATTCCTGTGTGGATTCAATATACACCTTGGAGGAGGGCCTCCGCTTTGAGTTCCCTCAGTTCCTGAATCAAATGCCGGGAATAGCCGGAAAACAGGTCAGAAACGGACCCATCTTTACCTAGGCTTTACCCTGGGATGCCACTGCGGCAGCGGCTTTGGCGGCTGCTTCGGCATCGCCGAGGTAGTAGTGGCAAATCGGTTTGAGGTTTGCGTCCAGTTCGTACACCAGAGGAATACCGTTGGGGATGTTCAGACCGACGATGTCGTCGTCGGAAATGTTGTCCAGATACTTCACCAGCGCCCGGATCGAATTGCCGTGGGCCGCCACCAGCACGCGTTTTCCGCTCAGGATGGCGGGTGCCATGGAGTCGTTCCAGAATGGCATGACGCGTGCGACCGTGTCCTTGAGGCATTCGGTCAGTGGAATTTGCTCGGGTTGCAGCTTGGCATAGCGGGGGTCGGAGCGTTCGCAGCGTGCATCGGTGGGTTCCAGCGCCGGCGGCGGCGTGTCATAGCTGCGGCGCCACTGCAAAACCTGGGCATCGCCGTATTGCTTGGCCATGTCAATTTTGTTCAGCCCTTGCAGTGCGCCGTAATGGCGCTCGTTCAGGCGCCAGGAGTGCACCACAGGCAACCAGGTGCGATCCATTTCATCCAGGCAATGCCACAGCGTACGCGTCGCGCGCTTGAGCACACTGGTGTAGGCAATATCGAACTCGTAACCTTCGGACTTCAGCAGGCGGCCGGAACTGATTGCCTGCTCGACCCCGGTGGGCGTCAGATCAACGTCGGTCCAGCCGGTAAAGCGGTTTTCAAGATTCCAGGTGGATTCGCCGTGGCGAACGAGAACAAGTTTGTACATGGTGACCGAGGTAAATGCGGGATTGGGGCCGGTTGTCCGGCAGCGAAACAGCCATCATTCTAAAATGGAGGGCTGACGGTTAAGTAAACAACAAGGAACAAAGTGAAATTCATTTTCGATAACTGGATGTTGATTTCCATAGCGGTGGCTTCGGGGGCGCTGTTGCTGTGGCCTGTGATGAAGGGCGCGGCGATGACCGGCCTGGACCCCGCGACGGCGGTGCAGCTGATCAATCGTGAAAAAGGGGTGGTGATTGATGTGTGCGAGCCGGCGGAGTTTGCGGCCGCGCATGTGGGTGGAGCCAAAAATATTCCGCTGGGCCAGCTGGAAAGCAAGCTTACGGGTGCGGTCAAGAACAAGACCGTTCCCTTGATTCTGGTGTGTCAGTCGGGCGCGCGTTCCGGCCGGGCTGTTGCGATTGCGAAGAAACTGGGTTACGAGCAGGCTCAATCCCTGGGTGGTGGGCTGGCGAGCTGGAAAGCCGCTAATCTGCCCATTGAGCGAGGCTAAATCCATGCAAACTGTCAAGATGTACACCACCGCTGTCTGCCCCTACTGTGTGCAGGCGAAGCGGGTTCTCCTGTCCAAGGGCGTGGAAAGCATTGAAGAAATCCGCATTGATACGCGGCCCGATGAGCGTGTGAAGATGATGGAAATCACCGGTCGGCGCACCGTACCGCAAATTTTCATTGGTTCCACCCATGTGGGCGGCTGCGATGATCTGATGGCGCTGGACAGCAGGGGCGGTTTGTTGCCTTTGCTCAACGCAGTCTGATTGCCACACAAAAGTCACGTGCGGGGTTTATTCTTGGCGGGTTTTCGGCTGAGATAATCGCTCACAATTGCATTTCCTGTTGTCAGCCCGTCCGGCGTATTTCGGGCGGGCTTTGTTTTACTTTGAAGGTTTTCCCATGTCTGACCAAGATCCTATTTTCCAGATTCAGCGCGTCTACCTGAAGGAGGCTTCGCTGGAGCAGCCCAACTCTCCCGGCATCTTGCTGGACCAAGAGCAGCCAGCGGTGGACATCCAGCTCGGCGTAGAAGCAACACCGGTTGCCGAGGGCATCTATGAAGTGTGTGTGACGGCAACCGTGCAGACCAAAATCAAGGATAAAACCGTGTTTCTGGTGGAAGCGAAGCAGGCCGGTATTTTCGAAATCCGCAACCTGCCGCAAGAGCAGTTGGGTCAGATCATGGGCATTGCCTGCCCCCAGATTGTTTATCCCTATTTGCGCGGTAACGTGGCAGACCTGATTCAGCGCGGTGGCTTTCCACCAGTGCATCTGTCTGAAATCAACTTCCAGGCCATGTACGAGCAGCAGAAAGCGGAAAGCGCTGGCGCGCCTGCTGGCAGCTTGCCCCAGTAATTTATAAGTCGAATCGGCCTCTAGACCCCGTATTCATTGCGCAAGCAGCTATGAAAATAATAGTGCTGGGTGGCGGAGCGTGGGGCACGGCGTTGGCCATCAGCGCCTGTTGCAACAGCCTGTCCCGCCATCAGGTCACCCTCTGGGTGCGTGATGCCCAGCAGGGGCAGGCCTTGCTGCAGCAGCGTGAAAACCGGCGCTACCTGCCCGGGGTTGCACTGCCTTCGGACTTGCAGATCAGTGCGAGCAATTTGTCTGAACTGGTCGATTCACTGTCGCAATATGACCTGGTGATCGTGGCTTCACCCATGGCCGGGCTACGCGGATTGCTCTCGCAGATGCGGGGTTGCCGCGCCCCGGTAGCGTGGTTGTGCAAGGGCTTTGAGGCAGGAATAGGCACGGCTCCCGGGCTGCTGGGCCACGAAGTGCAGGGCGAGGTCGCCCCCGGCCTGCGCGCCGGCGTGCTCAGTGGCCCCAGCTTTGCGCAAGAAGTGGCGCTGGGCCAACCCACGGCGCTGGTGGCGGCGAGTATGCATGCCGAGGTGCGCGATGCCTTGGTTGCCGGCTTCCACAGCCCGACGCTGCGTGTCTACGCAAATGAGGATGTGGTGGGTGTCGAAGTGGGCGGGGCCGTGAAGAACGTTCTGGCCATTGCAACGGGGTTGTGTGATGGACTGCAACTGGGTCTCAATGCCCGCGCCGCGTTGATTACGCGGGGCCTTGCCGAGATGACGCGTCTAGGGCTGGCGTTGGGGGCCAAAACTGAAACCTTCATGGGCCTGAGTGGCTTGGGGGATTTGGTGCTGACCGCTACCGGCGATCTGTCGCGCAACCGGCGCGTGGGCCTGGCTTTGGCACAAGGCAAAACGCTGCAGCAAGCGGTTGAAACGCTGGGTCATGTGGCGGAAGGCGTCTACAGCGCGCGAACCGTGTTGCAGCGCGCGCGCAGTCTGGGCGTGGACATGCCCATTGCCGAGGCGGTGGTCGATTTGCTGGATGGACGCCTGAAACCTGCACAGGCCGTTGCCGCCCTGATGGGGCGGGAGCCGGCCCTCGAAGGGGGCTGATCAGCTCCCGCAGCCTCCCGGATCAACCTTTTGCCACCCGCGCCGCAATGTGGGCAAGCGCTTCTTCCACCTGATCCACCAGGATCAGGCACAACTCGCCCGGTGCCAGTTTGTCCATGGCGGTATCAATCGCCAGAAACTCGCCCTGGATTTCCATTGAGTGGGTGGTGCGGCGCGCTTGGGCCAATCCCTGGCGCAACAAGGCAATCACTTCACCATCCTGCCGTCCGCGCTGGCACTGGTCCTCGTAGAGAATGACCTCATCAAAGGCGTCACCCAGAATCTCGGTTTGCTGGCGGATGTCCTGATCGCGACGGTCTCCAGCGCCGCTGATCACTACCGTGCGGCGGGTACCCGGCATGGCCTGCACGGCCTGCACCAGGGCCACCATGGCGTCGGGGTTGTGGCCGTAATCAGCAATCACGGTGGCACCCCGGTACTGAAACAGGTTGAAACGCCCCTGCGCGTTGTCCGTATCGTTGGCGAAGAGCGCCAGACCTTGGCGGATGACATCCCAATCAACGCCCAGCGCCCACACTGCCGCGACGGAAGCCATGACGTTTTCGACCTGAAAGCCAATGGCGCCACCCAGCGTGATGGGTATGTCGGCCAAGGCAATTTTTTGCTGGAAATCGGCTTTTGCCGCCACGACGTGGCCATCCTCAACGTACACCACCGCCTGACCCTGGGCCCGGTGGGTCGCCATCACGGGATGGTATTTGTCCACGGCAAAGAACGTGACCGCACCACGGCATTTGCTGGCCATGATGGACACGTTAGGATCAATCGCATTGAGTACCGCGACGCCTTTGGGGGACACGTTCTGGACGATCACCCGTTTCAACACGGCCAGATCCTGCACTGTGGTGATGTAGTTCAGTCCCAGATGGTCGCCGCTGCCGATGTTGGTAACGACGGCTACGTCACAGCGGTCAAATGCAAGGCCTTCGCGCAAAACGCCGCCGCGGGCCGTTTCCAGCACGGCGGCATCGACGTCCGGGTGCAGCAGTACGCTGCGTGCGCTTTTTGGCCCGCTGCAGTCGCCCGTGTCAATGCAGTTGCCGCCAACGTAGACGCCGTCGGTATTGGTCATTCCCACACACAGGCCGTTTTGTGTCAGCAGATGCGAAATCAGGCGCACCGTGGTGGTTTTGCCGTTGGTTCCGGTCACCGCAACAATGGGTATGCGCCCGTTCTGCCCGTTCTTGAACAAGGTGGAGATGATGGCTTCACCCACTGCGCGGCCTTTGCCAAACGAGGGGCTCAGGTGCATGCGCAAGCCCGGTGCCGCGTTGACCTCCACAATGCCCCCGCCCTGTTCTTCGATGGGTCGCAGAATGCTGTCGCACACCACGTCCACGCCGCAGATGTCCAGCCCCACCATGTGGGCAGCCGCTACCGCGCGTGCGGCAACGTCCGGGTGAACATCGTCGGTGACATCGGTGGCGGAGCCGCCCGTGGACAGGT
>JBBRYR010000034.1:0-37129 GCA_038237415.1 Burkholderiales bacterium | reverse complement strand
CACCCAAGGCGGACACGGTCAGACCATCGCGTTCCCACAGCACCAGCATCACCAGGTATTGCGGATAGGTCAGCCCCAGCGCGTCCAGCAAGGGTTTGTACAGCTTGGTCATGGCCAATGACGTGGAGTACAGGGCGAAGCACAGCTGGTTGTCCAGCATCAGGGCCGGGTTGGGCGTGGAGTCAAGTGCTTTGAGTGGCATGGATTGAATTATTGCACACAATTTAATTGTGTGCAATTTAAAATCAAAAACTGCGTCATCCGGGTAAGTCGGGCTTGGCATGGGCAGGGGGCTGGGCTAAGGTGCGCGACGGCACTGAAAATGCAACCCCAACAAAGGACACAAGGCATGTTTGACTACATCATCATTGGCGGCGGCTCTGCCGGTTGCGTGCTGGCAGCCCGGCTGACGGAGAACCCCGACATTACCGTGGCCCTGCTCGAAGCGGGACCGGCGGACACGAGCGTGCTGATTCATTGCCCGGCGGGGCTGGCCCTGATCGCCAAAAATGGCGATGCGAACTGGAAGTTTGATACCACCGTGCAGCCGGGTCTGAACGGGCGGCGCGGCTACCAGCCGCGTGGCAAGGTGCTGGGCGGCTCGAGTTCGGTGAACGCCATGATTTACATCCGTGGCCAGCGTGAAGACTATGACCACTGGGCCGCGCAGGGCAACCCGGGCTGGTCATACGACGAAGTGCTTCCCTATTTCAAGCGCGCCGAAGACAACGCCCGCGGTACCGATGCGTTTCATGGAAACAACGGGCCGCTACACGTGATGGACCTGACCAGTCCCAACCGCCTGGGCCCGGTGTTTGTGGAGGCCGGCAGACAGGCGGGCTTTGCCGTCAACCCGGACTTCAATGGCGCCAGCCAGGAAGGGGTGGGCCTGTACCAGGTGACCCATAAGAACGGTGAGCGTTTCAGTGCCGCCAAGGCGTATCTCACGCCCAACCTGCAGCGGTCCAACCTGCAGGTGTTCACCGGCGCGCACACCACCCGCATTCTTATGGAGCGTCAGCGCGCCGTGGGGGTGGAGTTTGTCCACGAGGGTGATACCAAGCAGCTGCGCGCGTCGCGCGAAGTGCTGCTGTGCGCGGGTGCCCTGCAATCACCGCAACTGCTGATGCTCTCGGGTATAGGCCCACGACAGCATCTGGTGGAAAACGGCATTGCGATAGTGCACGACCTGCCGGGAGTCGGGCAGAACCTGCATGACCACATCGACACCGTGCAAGTGGTCAATGCGCCGCATCTGAAGGAATCGTTTGGCGTGTCGTTCGCTGGCGTGGTTGCTGCCCTCAAGGGGATTTTTGAGTGGCGCAACCAGCGCACTGGCTTGCTGACTACCAACTTTGCCGAAGCGGGTGGTTTTGTCAAAAGCCAGCCACAGGAGCGAACGCCCGATCTACAGTTTCACTTTGCCATCGCCAAGCTGGTGGACCATGGACGCAAGACCGTGCTGGGCCATGGCTACTCGTGCCACGTCTGCCTGCTGCGCCCCGTCAGCCGCGGCAGTGTGACCCTGCAAAGCAAGGACCCCTTTGCCGCCCCGCTGATTGACCCCAACTTCCTGGGCGAACGCGACGACGTGGACCGGTTGATGCGCGGTTTTCGCATCATGCGCGGACTGCTGCAGCAACCAGCGCTGGCCGCATTGGGTGGGCGGGAGACGGCGAACTCCGCGAAGGCCACCAACGACTTTCAGGTGGAGCAATTCATTCGCGATCACGCCGACACCGTCTACCACCCGGTGGGTACTTGCCGCATGGGAACCGGTCCGCTGGATGTGGTGGACCACGAACTGAAGGTGCGCGGAATACAGGGTTTGCGGGTGGTGGATGCGTCCATCATGCCGCGCGTGGTGAGTGGCAATACCAATGCGCCGACCATCATGATCGCGGAGAAGGCGGCCGACATGATCAAGTCATCCGCGGCGTCAAATACTGCCGGACAAGTTGCGTAATCGGGTCACATCGCGGACCTTAATCATCGAAGCCCTAAGCGTCAACATCCAGTGCAATTCCTTTGGTCAGCACCAAAGAGGGCAATATGGTGGACAAGGCCGCATACACCAGAAGCCCCCCGAACAACACGTCACTAATGCCAAATCGCTCATGCAGAATGTTGGCGATCACGAGTGTGAAGATGAGTGTTGGTGCCAGTGCGATGGCTACCCGGAAACTGCTTGATGCGCTGTCCCTGTGCACGATCACTCTTTGCAATGTGACGATCCCGACTCTTAGTGGCAGTACCGCTGCAGTCATGCTCAAACCAAGCGCAAGCGACTGCCATTGCAGGGCGGCTTCGGGAACTTTCATGCCACTGTAGAAGAAGTAGAAGGGAACAAAAAACGATGCAAAAAGTTTTACGGCATGCAAGTTGCTCTCCGACGCCAGATTGGGCAGTCGGACCCGCAGTTGGCGTGCTGTAAACCCTGTCAAAAATGCACCAACCAGGTAGTACACGCCAATTTGCTTGGTAAGGTAGGCAGAAATGAGTCCGACCATCACCAGTAGAGAAAACTCGGATCCAGGTGCATGAGGGATGACTATCTTCCCCAAAAATATCAGCACCAGCGGTAAGCCGACGGCCGTGGCAAGCAGGACGCCGGACGACATGGCGAGTTCTACGTAAGAGTCTGATTTCAAAATCAGAAACAAAAGCAACAATGCGAGCAACTCGCCCACGATCGCCTTGCTCGTAACCCAGAATTTTTCTTGTTCGTCGAGTCCCAGACTTTGCAGGGAATCCAGAATGAAGCCAGTCGAAGGGGTTAAGAGTGCCAGCGCAACCAGTCCGGCCACCTGCCAAGAGAAATCAAAATAGGTCATGCCGATCCATGCATTCCCAGCCAACACAAGCGTGCGTATCAGCATATGACTCAATAGCGGCCAGAGGCCTCTGCGTAGATCTTGTGTGTTGACCTCAAGACCGGCAAAAAGAAACAGCGAAGAGATTCCCAATGTGGCGAGCAAATTCAAAGTAGGGTCTGCACCGTATTCCTTGGCGACCAGCGAGGTGCCCAATCCCAGGGCAAAGCAGCTCAGCGGCGCCGGAATCCGATACCGCTGCAACATGCGCGGGATCACCAACAGAACAAAAATGATGGCGAGGTAGGAAATTTGCGACAGTACGACGGAGCTTTGCAAATTGGACCTCAGGGAAATATTCAGTGGGCTCGTGCTGGGTTTGTGGCAAACGGTGCACGTCGGCACGCATTGTCACATGTCACCCGTGGGCAGACATGCAGGCGACTCGTCGTGCCTCGCCCCGTTTACTCGCGCACCCGCCAGTTTCGCGGATGGGTACACTTTCCTGGAGAAGTAGAGTAGTCTGCCCGTTTTAAGGATGCGAACAATGCAAAAACCCTTCTCCATGATCCGCGAGTTTCACCTTGCCGACTGGGTCACACTGGCCAATGCGGTGTGCGGCGTCGGGGCGCTGTTTTCCATGATGACCTATCTGCAAAACAGTGCGGTCGTCCATATCTACTTTGCCTGCGCGCTGGTGCTGGCCGCGCTGGTGTTTGATGTACTCGATGGCCGGATCGCCCGGTGGCGACAGAAAACCTCAGCCCTGGGGCGAGAGCTGGATTCGCTCTCGGACATCATCTCGTTCGGAGTGGCTCCCGCCGTGATTGCGTATGGCTGCGGTATGCAAGGGCTGTACGACCGAGTCGTTCTGGCTTATTTCGTCGCCTGCGGTGTGTCTCGTCTGGCCCGTTACAACGTGACGGCCGAGATGCTTTCGCAAGGTCAGGACAAAGTGAAATACTTTGAAGGAACGCCGATTCCCACCTCGCTGTTGCTCGTATTTATTCTGTTTGTTGCCGCCACGCAAGGTGCCCTGCATGAGGCGATGTGGTTTGGGGAGGTGAGGGTGTTTGGCTTTGCCTTGCACCCCCTGGTTTTACTGTTCGCTGTCTCCGGCTCGTTGATGGTCAGTCGCATCCGGCTGCCCAAGCTCTGAGGGCAGCGCAGACGTTTACCGGGCTACGGACAGCCCCAATCGATCCGCATTGCCGCCTGTGGGCGCATTCGCAGCCCCCCCAAACCGGATGTCGCCCGTGAGTTGGCCACCCTCTTCGATGATCAATTTGCCATAGCTCACCTTTCCGGTGACCTTGCCAGTGGAATAGATGATCAACTTTTGGCGAACCGTCAGGTTGCCGTCAAAATGGCCATGAATCTCGGCAATGTCGATTTCCGCGGAGCCCTTGAAGGCGCCGCGCTCGGAAATCTGGATCACGCGGGAGTCCATGGTCGCCTCGACGATGCCTTCAACGACCAGCGTATCGCAGTCGGTGATTTCCACTCCTTTGAGTTTGATGTTGGGTCCCACGGTCAGCTTGCTGCCGCCCTCGGGTGCACTGGTGGGGACTGGCGTCACCACGGTGAACTCTGAACCGGTTTGAGGAGAGGTAGATGGGGTTGAATGGGCTGCGGTACTACTCGCCGTACCACTCCCAGGGGTGTTTTGGGAGCCGGAAGCCTGACGCTGTTGTGGGTTAACAGGTTCGCGCTTGCCGAAGAAACTTGGAGCCATTGCCATGTGATTTCCTTTCAAAGATCAATGGTAGGTGTCATGCCCCAGAAAATCTACCCAGAAAATGCAACATGCGTAACAGTTTGAATAGGCCTTGAATGTGGCCTACAGCCCGAACCGTTTGCGCGTCAGTGCCAGTGCCAACCAGAACGACACCACGGCGTAAGCAGTCAGCACGAGCGCGTGGCGGGCGGCCTCGGCAGGCCACTGGTCCATGAAAAGCGGTCGTACCAGCGCCACTGCATTGCTCAGGGGCAACCAGTCAGCCACCACGCGCACCGCCACAGGCAATTGTTCCAGCGGAAAGAAAATGCCGCTCAAAAACATCATGGGGGTGAGGAACAGCGTGAAGTAGTAGGTGAAAAAATCATAGCCCTTGGCCAGCGCATTAAAGATCAGCGCAATGCAGCTGAATGTGATGCCCACCCCCAGCAGAATCGGCCAGGCTACCAGCAGCTTGGGTGAATGGCTGATGCCCAGCGCCAGCATCACCCCCAGAATGGCGGTTACGGTAAACAGCGACTTGAAGGCGGCCCACAGCATTTCGGCCAGCACGATGTCATCCAGCCCCACCGGAGCATTCATGATGCCGTCCCAGGTTTTTTGCACATGCATGCGCGAGAACGCGGAATACAAAGCCTCGAAAGACGCTGCCTGCATTGCGCTCATGCAAATCGAGCCGCTCGCCAGAAACAGGATGTAAGGCACTTTGACCTCCCCATCCGGTCCACCCACGCTGATCTGGCCAACGAGCGCACCCATGCCGTAGCCAAAGGCCACCAGCCACATGAGCGGCTCTGCAATATTGCCCACCAGGCTGGGGATGGCAAGCTTGCGCCACACCAGCAGGTTGCGCAGAAAAACGGGCCAAAAGCGCATGGAGAGTTGCGGCGCGCGCCACACACTTTGCCGCACGGGCGCAAGGGTGGGGGTCGTCATGCTGGAGGTGGTCATATCAAGCGTCCTCCCGGATCTGGCGTCCGGTCAATTTCAGGAAAAGGTCTTCCAGGTTGGCGGGTCGGTGCAGCGTTCGCAACTGGGGATGCGCGTGCAGGGCCTGCAGCAGTTCTGCCGCATTGCCGGTATAGAAAAATACGGTTTCACCGCTGATTTCCACGCGCGATGCCAGCGCGCGCAGCGGCCCTTCAACCAGTGCCAGTGCGCCCACACCATAAACCTCGACGACATCAGGCTCCAGGTGCTGGGCGATCAGGTCGCGTGGTTTGCCTTCCGCAATTTTCTTGCCATGGTCGAGCACCAGCAGGCGGGTGCACAGGCGCTCGGCCTCGTCCATAAAGTGGGTTGTCAAGAGAATGGACTTGCCTTGCTGCAACAACAGTTGCAGGCGCTCCCACATCAGGTGGCGTGCTTGTGGGTCGAGGCCCGTGGTGGGCTCATCCAGCAGCAGCAGCTTGGGGTCATTCACCAGCGCACGGGCCAGTGAAAGCCTGCGCTTCATGCCGCCCGACAGCTCGCCTGGTTTGGCGTTGGCCTTGCTGGTCAGGGATGCAAACTCCAGCAGCTGCGGTATGCGCGCTCGGATGTCCGCGTCTTTCATGCCAAAGTAGCGGCCATACACAAGCAGGTTTTCAGCGCAGCTGAAATCGGGGTCCAGCGTGTCCATCTGGCTCACCACGCCGAGCTGGGCCTTGATGGCCAGTGCATCCTTGGGCATTTCCATGCCCAGTGCGTGGATGCTGCCGCCATCGGGCGCCGTCAGCCCCAGACACATGCGGATGGTGGTGGTTTTGCCCGCGCCGTTGGGCCCGATCACCCCCAGGCATTCGCCAGCGGCAATCTCAAAAGAAAGGTCATTGACGACCGTAGTATCGCCATAACGTTTGTGCAAATGCTGCACACGAAAAAGTTCTGATTGCATGCGGCGGATTGTGCCGCAGCTTGTCCGCAGGGGCTCAGTCAGACACCTGAAGTCGACCGCGCCCAAGGTGTTTGGCCTGGTACAGGCCAAGGTCGGCACGCCCCATCAGCGCGGTGAGAGTGGCGTCGCCCCGCTGCAGAACGGCCAGGCCCGCGCTGTAGCTGACTTTGAGTGAAGGGTGCGCGAGGAGTGCAGCTTGCAGGGCATCGCGCAAGCGTTGCTCAAACAGCTCGGCTGCCACGCGGTCGGTCTGTGGAAGCAGTATTGCGAACTCTTCCCCGCCCATTCGGGCCGCCAGATCGCTGCTACGCGTGCACTTCCGGATGGCCTCCCCGACCAAGGCCAAAACCCTGTCACCAGCTTCGTGGCCCTGGGTGTCGTTGATGTGTTTGAACAGGTCCAGATCAAGCGCCAGCAATGACATGGGCGTGCCGTGGCGCCGCGCCTGGTCAAACATCGCCGGGGCACGCAGTTCCCAGTCGTGGCGGTTGTGCAGGCCCGTCAGGGCATCGGTGTAGGCATGGCTGCGCAACTTCGCCTCGGCTTCCTCACGCCAGGCCACCAGCGCAGCCAGGTTCACCAGCACCAGCGATACGTTGGTGGCCAGCATTGCCAGGACATTGATTGGATGCGGCGTGCTGAAGCTGGGATACAGCTCCGTGTAGAACGCACCCATCACACCACGCGCTACCGTGAATCCTGCAAGGACCAAAGTGCAGGTAAAAATGACCCACCTCCAAGCGCCCCCCAGCTCTGAGGCGGGACGCAGTGTGGCCAGGCAGAGGATAAGCATCTGTAGCGCCAGCAGCAGGTTGGCCCAGCCTACCCGAATCGGATAGTTGTTGTAGGCGAGCGCATAGCCCAAGGGCCCCAGCACTGCGGCGGCCACCATCAGCCATTCACCCCGACGGGGTCCCAGCCACTCTTTCAATGCCCGAAACATCAGCCAGAGGCTGGCGCTGGTGCAGGCGATCGATACCGTGGGCATCAGCCATAGACCAACGGCCGAGTACGCATCGGCCAGAGCGGCGGGTACCCGGTCCTGCCAGTGCTTGCCCAACTGGCTGGTGACGATGAAGCTGACCCACCCCACTGCATGGATGACGAGGGCTGCCCGGGCGCATGCTGCGGCCGGGCTGAGCCGACGCCCCATGATGATCGACAGCACGATCGCCATCAAAAACAGGTTGACCGCGTTGACGGTTACCAGCGTGTTGACGTCAAGTGCCATGTTTTTTTACTGAAATGCCACTTCAGCAAAACTGCGCAGCTTGCGGCTGTGCAACTGGTCGACTCCCTGGGCCCGAAGCAGCTCCACTGCGCGCATGCCGATACGCAAGTGCTGGTCGACCCGTTCGCGGTAAAAATGGTTCGCCATGCCCGGCAGCTTGATCTCGCCGTGCAGCGGTTTGTCGCTCACGCACAGCAAGGTGCCGTACGGTACGCGAAAGCGAAAACCATTGGCGGCGATGGTTGCGCTCTCCATGTCCAGTGCCACCGCGCGGCTCTGGCTGAAGCGACGCTGGGGCTGGTTGTTGGGCAGCAACTCCCAGTTGCGGTTGTCGGTAGAGGCCACCGTGCCGGTACGCATGATGCTCTTCAGTGCTGCGCCCTTGATTTGCGTGACGTCGGCCACGGCCTGTTCCAGCGCAACCTGAATCTCGGCCAGTGCGGGGATCGGAACCCACAGCGGCAGTTCCTCATCCAGAACATGGTCTTCGCGCACATAGCCGTGGGCCAGCACGTAGTCGCCCAGTTGCTGGGTGTTGCGCAAGCCCGCGCAGTGGCCCAGCATGATCCAGGCATGCGGGCGCAGCACGGCAATGTGGTCGGTGATGTTTTTGGCGTTGGCCGGGCCCACGCCGATGTTCACCATGGTGATGCCCGCCCGATCAGCGCGCACCAGGTGGTAGCCCGGCATCTGCGGCAGGCGCGGCGGTGCTTTGCCCAAGGCATCGGCGTCCTGCGCCGGCAGGCCGACGCGGCGGGTCACGACATTGCCCGGCTCCACAAAGGCGACGTATTCGCTGTGGGGGTCGGCCATGGCGGCGTGACCCAGCGCGATGAATTCGTCGATGTAGAACTGGTAGTTGGTAAACAGGACAAAGTTCTGAAAATGCTCCGGCCCGGTGCCTGTGTAGTGGCGCAGGCGGTGCAGCGAATAGTCCACGCGCGGGGCGGTGAAAAGGGCCAGCGGCTGGGCCTCACCCGGCTTGGGTTCGTAGGTGCCGTTGGCAATGCCGTCGTCCATGGCGGCGAGGTCGGGCAGGTCAAACACATCGCGCATCAGCATGCGCCGCGGGGCATCCATGTTGCCTTCGACGTGGTCGTGCTCGGCAAACGAAAAGTGCACCGGAATCGGCTGTGAGCTGGTGCCCACCTCCAGTTCGACCTGGTGGTTCTGCATCAGCAGCTTGAACTGCTCCAGGTAGTAGTCGCGGTACAGGTCGGGGCGGGTGAGCGTGGTCTCGAAGCGGCCCGGTCCTGCGACAAAGCCGTAGCTCAGCCGCGCGCTGTCTGCTGTTGCGTTGCGGCTGACGGTGTCGGTGTGGATGCGCACCAGCGGGTAGCAGGCGCGCACATGGCCCAGCGTGTTGTCTCCCGCCACAAAACGCTGCATGGCCTGGCGCAGGTGCGCAATGTTGGTGTCGTAAATGAGCGCTACCTGAGCCAGCGCAGCGGCCGGATCAGTGAAACGTGTGGGGGCGGTAAAAGTGGGCAGATTGGGCATATGCCTATTGTGCCGCGGCACAGCCTGGCATGGCTGCTTCAGTTAGAGTGCTTGCTTTGCAGGCATCGGGAAATCAACATGGCGCAGGGAAAAAACGGGTTCAAACGCATTCTGTTCATGGTGGGTGGCGTGTTGCTGGCACTGCTGGTGGTAGCGGTGTCAGCGCTGGTCTATTTGGGCATTCCGCAAAATGCAGCCGGCATGGCTGCCAAGGGACTTTGCTCTGCCGCGTTTGTGGCCGGCCGACCGGTGAATGAATTGTTTGCGCAGGACGTCCTGCCCGCGAGCCCCGTTCTGGCCGCCATTTCTGTGTCGATTGACGAAGTCGGCCACAGCGTGACCGCACGCTTTGCGGGTGTGGTCTCGCGCCGCGCTGTCCTGCTGCGTGACCGGGGTTGCGTCCTGGATGAGGAGCCAGACCCCGCCGCGCAGGCCTATAAGCCATCAGTCGATGCCAGCAAGCCCTGGCCAGAGGGTGAGGCCGCCGTGCTGCCGGCCCAGTGGGGCCCCGGTGTCGATGCTGCCAAACTGCAACAGATCCTTGACAGCGCGTTTACCGGTGCGGGCGATCCGCTGGCGGCCAATGCCCGCGGTGTGGCGGTGGTTCACAAGGGCCGCATGCTGGCCTTGCGTGATGCGCCCGGTTTTGCACCCGGCACGGCTTTGCATGGCTGGTCCATGACCAAAACCGTGACCGGCATGCTGGCCCACAAACTGGCCGCTGAAAACGGGTTGCCGCTGGACGCTGCGGTAGTGGATGCGTTTCCGGCGGGCCGGGAGCCGGCTTGGGTGGCCGACTGGCGCAAGGATGCACGCAAGAGCATCAAGGTGTCGGACCTGCTCTATATGCGGGACGGGCTGGCCAGCACCGAAGACTACAACCCCTGGGGCTCGGTGCCCCAGATGCTGTGGGGCTCACCCGACGTCGCCGCGTGGGCCGCCAACCACCCTGCCGAGGCGGCGCCCGGCGCGCGCTGGCGTTACCTCAGTGCAACCGCCAATTTGCTCTCCGCCGTGGCGCGCGGGCGCTTTGCAAACGACGCCGATTACTGGGCCTATCCACGCAAGGTGCTGTTCGGACCCATCGGCGCACGGTCGGCGGTGATGGAGACCGATACCCAGGGCAACTGGGTGGGTTCCTCCTACCTGTGGGCCAGCGTGGGCGACTGGGCGCGGCTGGGGCAACTGATGCTGCAGGATGGCAAATGGGGCGACGCGCAGGTGCTGCCGCCGGGCTGGCTGAAGCGGGCCAGCATGCCCTCGACTGCGCAGGGCGAAGGGCGGGGCTACGGTGCACAGAGCTGGTTGTTGGGCAACCCGCAGGAAGGGGAATGCAAAGCGTACCCTGGTGTGCCGGCTGACACGGTCGCCATGAGTGGACATTGGGGGCAGATGGTGGCGGTGGTGCCGTCACGCGAAGCCGTGGTGGTGCGGCTGGGGTGGACCTTCAAGCGCGGCCAGTTTGACAATTGCAGGCTGCTGGCCGATGTGCTGGCGACACTGCCACAATAAGCGACCGCAAGCTGCCGCCGTACCAACCAAGATCTTCCGTGCACGACCCACAGGATTCACGATTTCATGAGACGGGCTTTCCCTCTTTGAGCTGGGAAGAGGAAGACTTGCCAACGCGTCCGATGCCCTTGCACGAGCGCCCCCTGCAGGCGCGCATCGACAACGAGATGGCCATCATTGCCGCACACCACTCCCGCATCGCCATGGCCATTGAAAAATTCTGGGGCCACCGCGATTGTGTGGAATACCTGCAGACACTGGTTCTGAGTGGCGGTGACAACGATGGACGTGCCCGGGTCGGCTTCAAGTCGGAAGTGTTGTCCGCGCTGATCAACCTGATGTCCCTGCACACCTTGAAATGATTATTGCAAGGCTTTTTGGCCTCTAGCCCCCGTCAATGCTGCGCAAGCAGCTATGAAATAGATAGCATCTGAATGACCCCACTACTTTCCCCGTCGCACTACGCGTTTGACGTTCTCATCGTTGGCAGCGGCCTGGCGGGCCTGACGGCCGCTTTGCGTCTCGCACCCACCCACCGTGTCGCCGTGCTCACCAAACGCGCGATGAGCGACGGCTCCAGCGCCTGGGCGCAGGGTGGCATTGCCGCCGTATTGGCCGAAGGCGACACCTTTGACTCCCATGTGCAGGACACGCTGGTGGCCGGTGCCGGTCTGTCCGACCCCGCAGCCACCCGCTTTGTCGTGGAGCATTCGCCCGAGAGCATTGCCTGGCTGCGCGAGCTCGGTGTGCCTTTCTCACAGGAAGACGGGCACCTGCATCTCACCCGCGAAGGCGGCCACAGTGCCCGGCGCATCGTGCATGTGACCGATGCAACCGGCGCGGCGGTGCAGAAGACGCTGATCAACGAGGTGCGCGGCACACCCAACATCACGCTGTTCGAAAACCACACGCTGGTGGACCTGATCACCAGCCACAAGCTGGGCCTGAGCGGCCCGAACCGCTGCCTGGGCCTGTACGCGCTGGACGAGAGCACCGATGACGTGCAGACCTTCAGTGCGCCACAGACCATTCTGGCCACCGGCGGTGCGGGCAAGGTCTACCTCTACACCACCAACCCCGACACCGCCACGGGCGACGGCATTGCGGCGGCCTGGCGCGCGGGCTGCCGGGTCACCAACATGGAGTTCATCCAGTTTCACCCCACCTGCCTGTACCACCCGCTGGCCAAGTCGTACCTGATAACCGAGGCGGTGCGCGGCGAGGGCGGGCGCCTGCTGCTGCCGGACGGTACGCGCTTCATGCCCCTGCACGACGAGCGGGCCGAGCTGGCGCCGCGCGACGTGGTGGCGCGCGCGATTGACTTCGAGATGAAAAAGCACGGCCTGGACTGCGTGTACCTCGACATTTCGCACCAGCCGCTGGCCTTCATCCTGGAACACTTTCCCAACATTTACGCCCGCTGCCTGGAGCTGGGCATTGATATTTCCAAACAACCCATTCCGGTGGTGCCGGCAGCGCACTACACCTGCGGCGGCATCCATACCGACCTGTCCGGCCGTACCGACATTGCCGGCCTGCACGCCGTGGGCGAAACCGCGTACACCGGGCTGCATGGCGCGAACCGCCTGGCCAGCAACTCGCTGGTTGAATGCATGGTGTTTGCCCGCGCTGCCGCCACCGACATTGTGGATGCGCCACTGCCCACGCCCCCTGCGCTGCCCGCATGGGACGACAGCCGCGTGACCGACGCCGACGAGGTGGTGGTGATCTCCCACAACTGGGACGAACTGCGCCGCTTCATGTGGGACTACGTGGGCATCGTGCGCACCAACAAGCGGCTGGAGCGCGCGTCCCACCGCATCGCTTTGCTGCAAGGGGAAATCCAGGAGTTCTACGCCCACTTCCATGTGACGCGCGACCTGCTGGAGCTGCGCAACCTGGTGCAGGTGGCCGAGCTGATCGTGCGCTCGGCGCAGTCGCGGCATGAAAGCCGGGGCCTGCATTTCAGCCGCGATTACCCCGACATGGCTGCGCAGGCGGTGCCCACGGTGCTGGTACCTCCTGGCGTCTAAAGGTCCAGGTCTGCGGGAATCCAGCCGCGCAGGCTGTTCACAAAGGCGATGGCCTGAACCTGCGGCAGGTCGTCCACGCGTACAACGGCTTCGGTGACGCGGCCCTCTTGCAGTGCCCGTGCGCGGCCCACGCCGGCGAGCAGGCCGCAGTGCAGCGGTGGGGTCACCCAGCAGCCGTCCAGCAGCAAGGCCACATTGCCCCGCGTGCACTCGGTCACTTCGCCCTGTGGGTTCCATAGCAGCGTGTCAAACACGCCGGCTTGCGTGGGCGTGAAGGCATCGTAGTGCGCCCGGTGCGTGGTTTTGAAACGGACAAATTCACCGTGTGCTGCCTCCAGCGGCCGGTCCGCCAACTGCAGGCGCACTCTTGCGGGTGAGGTGGGCAGGGGGTAGGCCTGAACGGTAGGACGGCCTTGTGCGTCGAGCAGCAGGCGCACGCGCCAGGCGCCCTGTGGATGCTGCTGCGTTATGCGCTGCAGCGTGTCCTGCACTTGCTGTGCATTCCAGGGGTAAGCAAAATGCTGTGCGGCGTGTTCCATTCGGGTGAGGTGGGCCTGTGGATCGCGCAAATGGCCGTCAAACAGCCCTAGCGTCTCCAGCAGCGAGAACGACGCGCTGGCGCGTTGCACAAAGGCCTGCTTGTGCTGCCATTCGCGCCACTCGCCGTCAGCGGTTGATCCGGATGTGATGCCGCTGCCAATGCCGCAGCGCGCCGCTGTGCCGCGCAGCGTGACCGTGCGAATGGGCACGTTGAAGGTGGCGTGGCCGCCGGGTTGCACCACGCCCAGTGCGCCGCAGTACACCCCGCGCGGCGCTCCCTCCAGCGCATGGATGGCCTGCATGGCGCGCACCTTGGGCGCCCCAGTGACCGAGCCACAGGGGAACAGGGCCGCGAACACGTCGGCCAGGCTGCAGCCGGCACGCGTTCGGGCTTCTACATCGGATGTCATTTGCCACACGCTGGGCAGGGCTTCGGTGTGGAACAGGCGCGGCACGCGCACGCTGAAGGGCTCGGCAACGCGCGACAGGTCGTTGCGCAGCAGGTCCACGATCATCACGTTCTCGGAGCGCTCCTTGATGGAGGTGCGCAGGGCTTGTTCCACCACGGCATCTTCTGCTGCCGTGGCGCCGCGGGGCGCGGTGCCCTTCATGGGGCGGGTCAAGATCGTGTTGCCCTGCCAGTCAAAAAACAGCTCGGGCGAGACGGACAGTACCTGCTCTGGCCCGGTGTCCAGGTAGGCGGCATAGCCGCCGGGCTGGGCGCGCTGCAGGGCGTGGAACAAGGGCAGGGCGGGTGCAGCCACCGATGTCTGCGCGGCGTGGCTGGGGCTTGGGTGCGTCACCGTGCCCCGCATCTGTGCCGTGAAGTTGACCTGGTAGAAAGCGCCTGCGGTGATGTCGCGGTCCAGCTGGGCCAGCGCGGCATCAAAGGCGGGGCGCGGCATCACGTTCTGCCATTGCACCTCTGCGGTTGCACTGGCAGCCGCACTGGAACCGTCACTTTGGCTGGTGGTGATGGTGTCGGAGTTGCTGCCAGGCTCGGGCCACGGCAGGGCTGCGTCATACACGGCAAACCAGGCCAACGGTCCGTCGGCCGGGTGCACTTGCAGCGCGGCGTCAAAGGCCGGTGCCGCCTCGTAGCGCACATACCCCACGCACCAGGCGCCACCGCGCGCAGCGGCCTGCACGGCGTCCAGCAGGGGGCGCACTTCGCCCGGCTGCTGTGCTACCAGCAGCTGGCGCGCGGTGCCAAACGCGTGGCGCAGCCGCGGCCCGCCGGGATCGCGCGGGTTGGCGAAATCGATGAGGGCCGAAAAGGCGGATAGTGCGGATAAGGCGGGTGTGGCTGGTACGGCGAGCGGCATGTGCTATCAATTAAATAGCTGCTTGCGCAGTATTGACGGGGGCTACAGGCCAAAATTGCATGAAAGCATCCGCCAACTAGGCCGCGCCAATGTTGGGCACCAAGCCCGCCACCGGTTGGCCATTTTTTAGCGCGGCGGTGAATGCCAGCATGCGGTCGATCGGGCGGCGGGCGCGCAGGCCCAGCGCCGGGTTCACCTGGATTTCGTTGGTGCCATGCTCCAGCACGTGGGCCAGACCGGCCAGACCGTTCATGGCCATCCACGGGCAGTGCGCGCAGCTCTTGCAGGTGGCGCTGTTGCCAGCCGTGGGCGCCTCCATGAAAACCTTGCCGGGGTTGAGGGTGCGCAGCTTGTGCATCATCCCGTTGTCGGTGGCGACAATGAACTCGGGCGCATCCATCTCGTGTGCGGCCTTCAGAATGCCCGAGGTGGAGCCGACCGCATCGGCCAGCGCCACCACATCGGCGGGGGACTCGGGGTGCACCAGAACTTTGGCTCGTGGGTGCGCTTGCATCAGCGCTTGCAGCTCGAAGGCCTTGAACTCGTCGTGCACGATGCAGGCGCCGTTCCACATCACCATGTCGGCACCGGTTTCGCGCTGGATGTAGCCACCCAGGTGCCGGTCCGGCGCCCACAGAATTTTTTGACCCGCGTCTTTCAGGGCACGCACGATGTCGAGAGCGCAGCTTGACGTGACCAGCCAGTCGGAGCGCGCCTTGACGGCTGCACTGGTGTTGGCATAGACGACCACCGTGCGGTCGGGGTGGGCGTCGCAAAAGGCACTGAACGCATCCACCGGACAGCCCAGGTCCAGCGAGCAGGTGGCGTCCAGATCCGGCATGAGGATGCGTTTCTCGGGTGAGAGGATTTTGGCGGTCTCGCCCATGAAGCGTACGCCCGACACCACCAGCGTTTGGGCCGCGTGGTCGCGCCCGAACCGCGCCATTTCCAGCGAGTCGCTGACGATGCCACCGGTTTCTTCCGCCAGGTCCTGCAAATCGGGGTGCACGTAGTAGTGCGACACCATCACCGCATTCTTTTCCTTGAGCAGGCGGCGTATTTTGTCTTTCAGTGCCGCGCGTTCGGTCGGTGTGGGCTCCTCGGGCACGCGGGCCCAGGCGTGGCGCGTGCTGCAAGCGCTGGGCTCGCCCGCACTGTCGGTCTCGGGCTGTTCGTAGTCGACGTTGATGGTGTGTTGCATGACTCAGGCTCCGGTAAACGGGTCAAAACGCATGGAATAGTCGGTGGCCTGCACGTCCTTGGTCAGGGTGCCGATGGAGATGCGGTCCACGCCCGTTTCGGCCAGTGCGCGCAGCCCTTCCAGGGTGACGCCACCCGAAATTTCCAGAATTGCGCGGCCCTGGTTGATGCGCACCGCCTCGTGCAGGGTGGGCAGATCCATGTTGTCGAGCAGCACCATCTTGGCGCCGCAGTCCAGTGCCTGGGCCAGCTGCGCCAGGGTCTCCACCTCAATCTCCACAAAATCGGCCTGCGCTGCCAGAGGCGCCGCCTTCGCCATCACCTGAGGGATGCCACCCGCCGCCGCAATGTGGTTCTCCTTGATCAGGATGGCGTCATACAGCCCCACACGGTGGTTGGTGCCGCCACCAGTGCGCACCGCATATTTCTGCGCCAGGCGCAAGCCCGGCAGGGTCTTGCGCGTGTCGACGATGTGCGCCCGGGTACCCGCCACGATGGCCACATAGGTGGCCGTTTTGGTGGCGACGCCACTGAGCAACTGCAGAAAGTTCAGCGCGGTGCGCTCGGCCGTCAGCAGGGCCTGGGCGCGACCGGTGATTTCGAACACCACCTGGTTGGCTTGGCAGCGTTGGCCGTCCTGCACCTGCCAGACGATCTGTGCCTGCGGGTCACATTGCAGCACCGCCGCCTGCACCCAGGCCTGGCCGCACACCACGGCGCTTTCACGGGCCAGTACGCGCGCCCGCGCCATGCGGGTGGGGTCAATCAGCGACGCGGTGAGGTCGCCACTGCCCAGGTCTTCGCGCAGGGCGCGGGCGGCATCGTCTTGCGCCAACTGGGCAATGGATGCGGGAGAAAAATCAAAAGTTTTAGGCATAAAAACGGGCGTTAGCCCCCGTGGAATGTGCGCAAGCAGCTATCAAAAAGTGAGCGGATAAGCAAGGTCTGAAGATGCTATTGTCCTGCAAGACGCGCTCCCCAGAGGACGGTGCGGGTACCCCGTGCACCGGGGTGCCGAACCGGTTTAAAGTTCGTCCGGGGGTGGCCCTATTGCAAACGAACACACGATAAAGGCGCTATGGCAGTAGAAATCGAACGCAAGTTTCTGGTGGTGAGCCGTGCATGGAAAACCGTGCCAGGCATTCTGTACCGCCAGGGTTATTTGAATAGGGACCCCGCGCGCACGGTGCGCGTGCGCCTGGCGGGCGATGCCGCGTTTCTGACGGTGAAAGGCCTCAGCCACGGTGCGACCCGCGCGGAGTTTGAATACCCGATACCCGTGCAGGACGCGCACGCGCTGCTGGCGCTGTGTGCGGGTCCGCAGGTGGAGAAGACCCGCTACCGGGTGGAGCACCAGGGCACGCTTTGGGAGGTGGACGAGTTTGCGGGCGACAACGCCGGCCTGGTAGTGGCGGAGGTGGAGCTGGAGTCCGAAGAGCAACCCTTCGCCAGGCCCGACTGGCTGGGCGAAGAGGTGACGCACGACGCGCGCTATTTCAACTCCAGCCTGGTCAGTCGGCCGTTCAACACCTGGACTGGGGACTAGGGGCAGATCTTCGGTCCTATACTGCGAAAGAGGTTATTTTTCCCGACTCAGGAGTTCACTGTGTTTCGACCTTTATTTGTCACATTTGCGTTGCTATTTTCGACCACCCAGCCCTTGCTGGCCGGTCCCCTTGACGAGGCAAAAGCCAAGGCGCACCTCGAAGCGGTTGCGGCGGGCGATCTGGACGCCCTGATGCGGGACTATGCCGACAATGCCGATCTGGACTGGATCGGTGGCCCTCTGGATGGCCATTACCGTGGCAAGGCGGCCATTGGCGAGGTGTGGCGAAAATTCATGGCAGCCAACGCGGGCAAGCCAAGGCCAGCCCGACTCGGAAAACTGAGCTCGTTTGCCAACCCCGCGGGAACCTCCCTGGAAGTGTCAGCGGAATACGGTGGCGTGACGCCGGTCAAGGTCTGGCATGTGCAGGTTTACCGCGATGCGGTTTTGACCCATGAGATCTGGCAAATAGCGCCGGCCATCCAGCTGGCTCCATGAGCCGCATTCGCGCGGCGGGTCTCGCCGCATGGCTGGTGTTATGGGGGTCGGCCCAGGGCGCCAGTGTCGGGGTGCTGGTGTCGTCCCCCTCCGGCGCACCGGTAAAGGATTCGGCGGTGGTTATCGAGCCGCTTGTGAACAGCGCGGTGGGCAACCGTGCAGTGGCCAGCATCGTGCAGGAGGATCGTGAATTCCTGCCGTATGTCACCATCGTGCAGACCGGTACGACGGTGAATTTTCCCAACCACGACCCGATCAAACACCACGTGTATTCCTTCTCGTCCGCCAAAACGTTCGAGATCAAGCTCAACGCCGGAAAATCGGCCCAGTCCATTGTTTTCGACAAGCCCGGCGAGGTGGCCATCGGCTGCAACGTGCACGACTGGATGGAAGCCTATGTGCTGGTGGTGGATTCGCCCTATTTCGCCAGAACGGGCAACAACGGTCGCGCAACGATTGCCAACGTACCACCCGGGCGCTATCGCTTGAAACTTTGGCACCCGCGCCAAATCAGTGCGCCGCCAGTGCGAGAAATTATGGTGACCGCTGCACCCGCCAAACTGGAGTTGACGCTGGACGTTGCACCGCGCACCGTCAAGCCGAAACCACCGACCGACGCGGATCGTTACTAGCCGATGCCTGTCCGCTCCCTCCAGCGCCGCATCGTTTTTGTGTTCGTGGGCTTGCTCGCGCTGGTGATGGCCCTGATTCTCCTGCTGGTGACCGGCAGCAACGAACGGATTGTGGCTGCTGAAACACAGAGTGAGCTTGCGGCGGGCAGCCGGGTATTCACCTTGCTGATCGACCAGAATCGGCGCCAATTGGAAACGGCTGCCACGGTCCTGGCCGCTGATTTCGCCTTTCGTGAGGCCATCGCCACCCAGGACCGCCCGACCATGCGTTCTGTCATCCGCAACCATGGCTTGCGGATTGGTGCCGAGGTCATGATGGTGATCAGTCCGCAGGGGCAACTCATCGCCGAAACCCAGCCCGAGTTCAGGGAACCTCGCCGTTTCCCGTTTCCCGATCTGCTGTCTGCTGCGATGTCCGAGGGGAAAAGCAATGGCTTTCGGGAAATGGCGGACGGCACGTTGCACCAGTTTGTCCTGGTCCCTATCCTTGCACCCAAGCTGATTGCCTGGGTGGCCATGGGATTCCTGGTGGATGACCCGTGGGCGCAAGGACTGTCCGAGATGACGGGCCTCGCGGTCAGTGTGATACGCCGTGGCGGGGCCGAGCCGCACGTGCTGGCCTCTTCTTTTGATGCCTCCCGGCGTGGTGCGCTGGCTGATGCGTTGAGGCAATTTCCCCAGGAAATTCCGCCAGCGCTGTCGATTGGCGGGGAGCACTACCAGACGGTTCAATTGCCGCTGGGTCAGGGTGCTTCGGCGGTGCTTCAACGCTCCATCGAGCAAGCACAGGCGCCTTTTCAGACCCTGCAAAGGGTTCTGTGGGCGATTGTGCTGGTGGGTACAGCCGTGTTTGCCGTGGGCAGCGTGATGCTGGCCAGGCGCATTGTCCGGCCGGTGAATGAACTGGCCGAGGCAGCGCGCCGCATTGAGGCGGGAGACTACGCCGAGCCGGTGCCGATTCTGCCGCCGGATGAGATCGGCCACTTGGCGCTGAGTTTCGACCGCATGCGCGAAAAGGTGGCCAGCCGCGAGCAAAAAATCCTCAAACTTGCTTACGAAGACACGCTGACCGGGCTACCCAACCGCACGCGCTTTCTCGAAACCTTCGACCAGTTGCCCCACGGCAGCCAGGGGGCCGTGGTCGTGCTGAACCTGGACCGATTCGCCTTGATCAACAGCGCGCTCGGGCACTTGGTCGGCGATCGGTTGTTGAATGCCATCAGTCCGCGCTTTCGCCCCGTCCTTCCCGCCGATGGCCTGGTCGCCCGGCTGTGGGGCGATGAGTTCGTGTTTCTGTTGCCGGGAGCCGAGCGGGCCAGCGCCACCCAGTTCGGCAAAGCGGTGCTCGCGATCTTGCAGGAGCCGGTGACCCTGGACGGTCAGCGGCTCGACGTCGGGGGCAGTCTGGGTATTGCCCTCTGCCCGGGGGATGGGGTGGCTGGCGTCACGCTACTGCAGCGCGCACAGTCTGCCATGTACACCGCCAAACGGCGGCAAAGCGGCGTCGCCTTCGCCAGCGAGATGGGCGACCCGCCTGCGCATGAGCAGTTGTCCCTGATTGGGGAGATGCGCGAGGCCCTGGTGCGCAATGAGTTTCTGTTGTACTACCAGCCCAAGCTGGACCTCCATAGCCGGAAAATCGTGTCTGCCGAAGCGCTTATCCGTTGGCGCCACCCACAGCGCGGCTTGGTGCCGCCCTTGCAATTCATCCCGTTTGCGGAGCAGACAGGATTCATCCGGGAGATCACGCCGTGGGTGCTGGAAACCGTTGCCGCACAGACCATGCAATGGCGCAAGGACGGACTTTGCATGGTTCCCTCGATCAATTTCTCGGCACGCGACCTGCTGAACCCGGGGCTGGTGGATCACATGCGCGGTGTGCTGGCTTCGTACGGCCTGCCGGCCGACGGGCTCTGCATTGAAATTACCGAAAGTGCCCTGATGGAAGACCCGGAGCTGGCACTGGCGCACCTGTGCGCGCTGGCGGAGCTGGGCGTCAAACTGTCCATCGATGACTATGGTGTGGGGCAATCGTCGCTGGCCTACCTTAAGACCTTGCCGGTGCACGAACTGAAAATTGACCAGACCTTTGTGCGGTCGATTGCGGACTCGCCCAAAAACGCCGCCATCGTCCGGTCGACGATTTCGCTGTGCCATGAATTGGGTTTGAAGGTGGTGGCGGAGGGCGTAGAAACCGCAGAAGACCTCGACTGGCTGGTCCGCAATGCATGCGACACCGTGCAGGGTTACGGCTTAGCCAGACCCATGCCCGCGCAGGACCTGCCTGCGTGGATCGCCGCGTACCGCGCAAAAACGGATGCAGTGTCTTGAAGAGCTAGGGCTTCTTGAGCAAATCGGCCTCTAGCCCCCGTGGATATTGCGCAGGCAGCTCCTAAATCAGGAGCGCCTGCGCTGTCGCATCATCAATCCAGACTCAGGCTGCAGCCTTCACCTTCAACCGCCATGCGTGCAGCAACGGCTCGGTGTAGCCACTGGGCTGCGCCAAGCCTTTGAACACCAGATCGGTGGCCGCCTTGTAGGCCATGCTGGTGTCGAAGTGACCGGCCATAGGCTGGTACAGCTTGTCGCCGGCGTTTTGCTTGTCCACCACCGCGGCCATGCGCTCGAAGGTCTCGGTCACTTGCGCTTGGGTAACGACGCCATGGAGCAGCCAGTTGGCCATGTGCTGGCTGCTGATGCGCAGGGTGGCGCGGTCTTCCATCAGGCCGATGTTGTGGATGTCGGGCACCTTGGAACAGCCCACGCCCTGGTCGATCCAGCGCACCACGTAGCCCAGGATGCCCTGGGCGTTGTTGTCGAGTTCCTGCTGTTTTTCGGCCGCGCTCCAGTTGGGCGTATTGGTCACCGGCACTTGCAGCAGGTTGTCCAGAATGCCGTCTCGGGCTTTTTCGTAGTTGGTCTTCTCCAGCTCCTTCTGCACGTCGCTGACCAGCACCTGGTGGTAGTGCAGGGCATGCAGCGTAGCGCCGGTGGGGCTGGGCACCCAGGCGGTGTTGGCGCCGGCCTTGGGGTGGGCAATCTTCTGCTCCAGCATGGCTTTCATCAGGTCCGGCATGGCCCACATGCCCTTGCCGATTTGCGCTTTGCCGCGCAGGCCGCAGGAGAGGCCGACCAGCACGTTGTTTTTCTCGTAAGCGGCAATCCAGGCGCTGGTATTCATGTCGCCCTTGCGGATCATGGGGCCGGCTTGCATGCCGGTGTGCATCTCGTCGCCGGTGCGGTCCAGGAAGCCGGTGTTGATGAAGGCGACGCGGCTGGGCGCTTCTGCAATGCAGGCCTTCAGGTTGACGCTGGTGCGGCGCTCTTCGTCCATGATGCCGAGCTTGACGGTGCTGTCGGGCAGGCCCAGCATTTTTTCCACGCGGCCAAACAGCTCGGCGGCAAACGCCACTTCAGCGGGGCCGTGCATTTTGGGCTTGACGATGTAGACCGAGCCCTTGCGCGAGTTGCGGATGGCGTCTTTCTTCGTGCGCGCCAGGTCGTGCATGGCGATGGTGGTGGTCACCACGGCGTCCAGAATGCCTTCGGGGATTTCTTTTGTTGATCCGTCTACGGCGGTGTACAGGATGGCCGGGTTGGTCATCAGGTGGCCCACGTTGCGCAGGAACATCAGCGAGCGGCCATGCAGGACCACGGGCTTGCTGCTGTTGGGGGCGTTGTACACGCGGTCCGCATTGAGGCCACGGGTCAGCGTTTTGCCGCCCTTCTCAAAGCTTTCCACGAGGGTGCCATTCAGAATGCCCAGCCAGTTGCTGTAGGCCAGCACTTTGTCCTCGGCATCTACTACCGCCACGGAGTCTTCCAGGTCCAGGATGGTGGACAGCGCCGCTTCCAGCACCAGGTCGCTCACGCCCGCGGGGTCCTTGGCGCCGATGGTGGTGGCACGGTTGATGATGATGTCCAGATGCAAGCCGTTGTGCTGCAGCAAGACGGACGAGGGGTTCTTGGCGTCGCCCTGATAGCCCACGAGCTGGGTTGCATCCGCCAGGCTGGTGTTGCTGCCGTCCTTGAGCTTGACCGCCAGTTTGCCGTCCTTGATGCGGTAACCAATAGAGTGCAGATGCGAGCCCTTGCGCAGGGGGCAAGTGCGGTCCAGCACGTGGCGCGCGTAGGCGATGACCTTGGCGCCGCGCACCGGGTTGTAGGGCTTGCCGGTTTTGGAGAGCTTGGTGGCGCCTTTTTCTTCAGAAATGACGTCGGTGCCGTACAGCGCGTCGTACAGGCTGCCCCAGCGTGCGTTGGCAGCGTTCAGGGCGTAGCGGGCGTTCAGCACCGGGACGACCAACTGGGGTCCCGCCTGCTTGGCCAGCTCGGCGTCCACATTGGATGTGGTGATTTTTGCCTTCTTGGGCGAGGGAACCAGGTAGCCAATTTTCTCCAGAAAGGCGCGGTAAGCCGGCATGTCGGTGATGGGGCCGGGGTTGGCCTTGTGCCAGGTGTCCAGCTCGGTCTGCAGGCGGTCGCGCTCGCCCAGCAGGGCTGCGTTCTTGGGTGCGAGGTCCGCCACAATGGCATCAAACCCGGCCCAGAAGGTCTCGGGCGTGATGCCGGTGCCAGGCAGGACCTGGTCTTCTATAAAGCGGTGCAACACGGTAGCCACCTGGAGACGGTGGGCCTGGGTGCGGGTTGTGGTGGTTGTGGACATGGGAGCCTTTCCAATAAACGAAGCTGAAAACGAAGCAAAAATCAGGTGCAACAAGTGTCTTGCGCGCCGGGCGTGCAAGAACGGCCAAAGTACTAAGGTACTTTATTCCATACTTAATAAAAAACTATATGGATAAATATCAATCTATTCATGACAAAAACACAGGTAGTCTAAGGCGCTATGGCTGAATCAAAAAATCTTCCCTTGCGCGGTATTCGCGTCGTCGAGTTCACCCACATGGTGATGGGCCCCACCTGCGGCATGGTGCTGGCCGATTTGGGTGCAGACGTCATCAAGGTGGAGCCGCTGGCCGGCGACAGCACGCGCAAGCTGCTGGGTTCGGGCGCTGGTTTTTACCCCCTGTTCAACCGGAACAAGAAAAGCCTCGCCCTGGACCTGCAGAGCGCCAAGGGTCGCGAAGTAGTGCTTAAGCTCATTGCCACCGCCGACATCGTGAGCGAAAACTTCAAGACCGAGACCATGCAAAAGCTGGGGCTGGACTATGCCACCCTGCGCACCCGGGACGAGCGCCTGATCTACGTCAGCCACAAAGGCTTCTTGCCCGGCCCCTATGACCACCGCACCGCCCTCGATGAAGTGGTGCAGATGATGGGGGGACTGGCCTACATGACGGGGCGCCCCGGTGACCCCCTGCGCGCAGGCAGCAGCGTGAACGACATCATGGGCGGCATGTTCGGGGCCATTGGCGCGATGGCGGCGCTGATGCAGCGCGCCACCACGGGCAAGGGTCAGGAAGTGCAGTCGGCCTTGTTCGAAAACAATGTGTTTCTGGTCGCCCAGCACATGATGCAGTTCGCGGTGACGGGCAAAGCGGCCGCGCCCATGCCCGAGAAAATTTCGCCCTGGGGCATTTACGACGTGTTCAGTGTCCAAAACGGCGAACAGATTTTTCTGGCCGTGGTGGGCGACACCCAGTGGGCTACGTTTTGTCGGGCCTTTGGCTTTGCAGACTGGCAGCAGGACATCCGCTTGACCACCAACAACGACCGGGTGCGGGCGCGGGGCTGGCTCATTCCCCAGATGCGTGAGCGCATGGCCCAGCACACGGCGGCTGAATTGGCGGCGGTGTTTGAGAAGAACGGTTTGCCTTTTGCCCCGATTACCGACCCACAGCACCTGTTTGACGATCCGCATTTGCTGCAAACCGGCGGTCTGGCGCCCATGACCCTGCCCGATGGCCGGGAAACAACGGTGCCCTTGCTGCCGCTGACGCTGGATGGCGCGCGGCTTGGCGTGCGCCTGAACCCGCCCCGACTGGGAGAGCATGGTGCTGAGTTGCTGCACAGCTTGGGGTATTCCGAGGACGAAATTGCAGACATGCAGCAGAACGGCGTGTTGAATCTGTCGCCATGAGCAAGCTGAAGCAACTCGAATCGTTTGTATCGGTGGTCACGCGCGGTAGCTTGACGGCGGCCGCCATTGCCGAAGGCGTGGCGCCTGCCATCATGGGTCGCCGGCTCGATGCGCTGGAGGAGCGCCTGGGCGTCAAGCTCTTGTTGCGCACCACCCGCCGTATGACACTGACACACGAGGGCAGTGCCTTTCTTGAAGACTGTCAGCGTTTGCTGGCGGATCTGGCCAATGCCGAGGCCAGCGTGAGTGCAGGCGGCGTCAAGGCGAGCGGGCATTTGCGCATCACGGCGCCCGCCGGTTTTGGCCGCCGCCATGTGGCGCCCCTGGTTCCCCGGTTCCGCGCGCTCCACCCGGAGGTGACCATTTCCCTCAATCTGTCGGATCGCGTGGTGGACATTGCCGGGGAGGGCTTTGACTGTGCCGTGCGCGTGGGCGACATGCCGGATTCGTCCTTGGTCAGCGTGCGCATGGCAGACAATCGGCGCCTGTGCGTGGCCACGCCTGCCTACTTGGCACGCCATGGGACACCCAGTACCCCGGCCGATCTGGCCCGGTTCCACTGCCTTACCTTGTCCAGCGACGCGTCCCAAACCCGGGGTTGGGCTTTCCGGCTGCCTGCAGGTGCGAAGAGCACCACGGGTAGCGACACGGGTGAGGTGACTTACCTGAAGCCTGCGGGCCCGTTGGACTGTTCTGACGGCCAGGTGCTGCACGACTGGTGCCTGGCCGGGTACGGCATTGCGTGGCGCAGCACCTGGGAAGTGGAATCCGAAATCGCCGCAGGCCAGTTGGTGGCCGTGCTGGAAGACTATGCCGCCCCACCCAACGGCATCTACGCTGTCTTCCCCCAGCGCAAGCACCTTCCCTTACGCGTGCGGCTGTGGATCGATTTCCTCAAGGAGCACTACGGTGCGCCCGGATTCTGGAAGGCGCCGTCGAAATAGCAGCTGCTCAAGACGCGCCAAACTCCTTTCCCAGTTCTGTAGCGCGTTTCTGGGCAGCGAACAGGGCTTTTGCGAACAAGGCCTTCACACCATCCTCGTCCATGGAGGTGATGGCGGCATAGGTCGTGCCACCTTTGGAGGTCACGCGCGCGCGCAGCACCTCGGGTGCTTCCGTCGATGCGCGGGCCAACTCACCAGCGCCAATGAAAGTAGCCACGGCCAGCCTGTGGGCCTGCGTGGCGTCAAGGCCCATTTCCACACCGGCTTGCGCCATGGCTTCCATGAAATAGAACATATAGGCGGGCCCGGAGCCGGAAATGGCCGTCACGGCATCCAGCTGTTCCTCCTTGGTGAGCCACAAGTGCTCACCGGTGGTGGCAATAACCCGCTCGGCCAGTTGCCGGTCTGCCCCTGTAGCGGCAGGGCGCGCGTACAGGGCGGTGATGCCTTTGCCTATCAGTGCGGGCGTATTGGGCATGGACCGAATGATCCGCTCGTTCTCCAGCCAGCGGGCAATGCTGTCGCTGCGAATGCCGGCTGCAACGCTCAGATGCACCGCATTGCGCGTATGCGCCGCGACCTGGAGCGCTGCTTCCCGGAAGGTTTGGGGCTTGACCGCCCACACAACCAGCGATGCTTGGTTCAAAAATGAATCGCCCTGTGGATGCGCAGCGATTCCGAATCGGGACTGAAGCAGTTCCTGTGCTGGGGCAAAGGGTTCGACCACGTCAATCTGCTCGCGCGCAAACCCCTGGTTGATCAGGCCGCCGATGATGGCGCTGGCCATATTGCCTCCGCCGATAAATGCAATGCGTTCAGTCATGTGATCCTCTGTTGTGCTGCGAAAGCCATTGTCGCAGGCCGTTTGCTGCGCTTTGCGGAGCTTTTTTGGCGAACATTTGTGAGTGCTTGAAGAAAAATGTTTGACCACGACCCAAAACGGTGGCATACTAGCGGGCTTCGCTTGTAAAAGTACGAAGTTTCTGCCCAAATGGATGCAGCACGAGTGGTTTGTGTTGTAGACAGCGGGCCCAAGACTGACTTGGTGTTGGTGCTTTCCGATGGTCGGTAAGTGTCACTCCTGGTGCAAGTTGGGAATATTGAAATGATCCAG
This sequence comes from Burkholderiales bacterium, assembly GCA_038237415.1. Lineage (GTDB taxonomy): Bacteria > Pseudomonadota > Gammaproteobacteria > Burkholderiales > Burkholderiaceae_C > Allorhodoferax. Next base: position 10,587 of record JBBRYR010000034.1, on the reverse strand, counting down.
ACTGAATCTCGATTAGAAGTTGCCGACAATACCGGCGCTAAATCCGTCCTGTGCATTAAGGTGCTGGGTGGTTCGAAGCGTCGTTACGCAAGTGTCGGTGACATTATTAAAGTTAGCATTAAAGAAGCTGCTCCACGTGGACGCGTCAAAAAAGGCGAGGTCTACAGTGCTGTTGTGGTTCGCACTGCCAAGGGTATTCGTCGCAGTGACGGTTCCTTGGTCAAGTTTGATGGCAATGCTGCTGTTTTGCTTAATGCCAAATTGGAGCCTATTGGCACCCGCATCTTTGGACCCGTGACGCGTGAATTGCGTACCGAAAAGTTCATGAAGATTGTGTCTTTGGCTCCTGAAGTTTTGTAAGGACGCGCCATGAATAAGATTCGCAAAGGCGATGAAGTCATCGTTATCACAGGTCGTGATAAGGGTAAGCGTGGGACTGTTTCCCTGCGTAAAGACGAGACCATGCTGGTCGTCGACGGTGTCAACTTGGTGAAAAAACACACCAAGCCAAACCCGCTCAAGGGTGCGGTCGGCGGTATTGTTGAAAAGACAATGCCCATCCATCAGTCCAACGTAGCGATTTTCAACGCTGCGACTGGCAAGGCGGACCGTGTCGGTATCAAGATGCTGGCGGACGGTAAGCGCACTCGCGTTTACAAGTCGAGCGGCGAAGAAATCAAGGTGGCATAACCATGGCTCGTTTGCAACAAATTTACCGCGAAAAATTAGCGCCTGAGTTGATGGCCAAGTTTGGCTACACATCTCCGATGCAGGTGCCGCGTCTCTCCAAAATCACCCTGAATATGGGTGTGAGCGAAGCAGTAGCCGACAAGAAGGTTATGGACAACGCAGTGGGTGACCTGACGAAGATTGCTGGTCAAAAACCAGTGGTTACCATGTCCAAAAAAGCTATCGCGGGTTTCAAGATTCGTGAAAACCAGGCAATTGGTTGCATGGTGACTTTGCGTGGTGTGCAGATGTATGAGTTCCTGGACCGTTTCGTTACCGTGGCTCTGCCGCGTGTTCGTGACTTCCGTGGTATCTCGGGTCGTGCATTCGATGGCCGCGGTAACTACAACATCGGCGTCAAAGAGCAGATCATTTTCCCTGAAATTGAATATGACAAGGTTGATGCCTTGCGTGGTCTCAATATCAGCATTACCACGACGGCCAAGACCGATGAAGAGTGCAAGGCGCTTCTCGTTGGCTTCCGTTTCCCGTTCAAGAACTGAGGTGACTCGTGGCTAAAATGGCTTTAATCCAGCGAGAGCTGAAGCGTGATCAGTTGGCGGCAAAGTACGCCAAGAAATACGCTGAATTCAAGGCAATTGCCGGTGACTTTAAGCGTACCGACGACGAGCGCGCAGCTGCTCGTCTGGGTTTGCAAAAACTCCCGCGCAATTCAAACCCAACCCGTCAACGTAACCGTTGTGCCATCACTGGCCGTCCACGTGGTACGTTCCAGCACTTCGGTCTGGCTCGGGCAAAGATTCGTGAAATGGCCTTTGCAGGGGAAATCCCCGGCATAGTCAAGGCCAGCTGGTAAGCGATAGGAGAACGAACCATGAGCATGAGTGATCCAATTGCTGACTTGTTGACACGCATTCGCAATGCACAGATGGTGGCCAAAACCACTGTTTCGGTGCCATCTTCCAAAGTGAAGATTGCCATTGCGCAAGTGTTGCAAGACGAAGGCTACATTGACAGTTTCAAAGTTTCCACAACAGACGGCAAAGCTGCTCTGGAAATTGTCTTGAAATATTACGCTGGTCGCCCAGTAATCGAACGCATTGAGCGTGTGAGCCGTCCTGGTTTGCGCGTTTACCGTGGCAGCGATGCAATCCCGCAGGTCCAGAATGGCCTGGGTGTTGCAATCATCACAACACCTCAGGGTGTGATGACCGATCGCAAGGCTCGCGCTACCGGTGTCGGTGGCGAAGTCTTGTGTTACGTCGCTTAACGCTACATAGAGGAGAAATTAAAAATGTCCCGTGTAGGTAAACTTCCCGTTCTGGTACCAGCTGGTGTCGACGTGTCTATCAAAGACTCTCAGATCAGTGTGAAAGGTGCAGGCGGCTCGCTGCAGTTGACGCTCAACGCCTTGGTAAAGGTTGTGAGTGACGCTGGTAAGCTGAGCTTCTCTCCCGCCAATGATTCCCGTGAGGCAGATGCCATGTCCGGCACCATGCGTCAGTTGGTGAATAACATGGTTGTGGGTGTCACAAAGGGTTTCGAGAAGAAACTCAGCCTGATTGGTGTGGGTTACAAAGCCCAGGCCGCTGGCGCCAAGTTGAACCTCGCAGTCGGATACTCGCATCCTGTCAATATCGACATGCCTGCTGGGATCTCCGTTGCGACACCAACGCCAACCGAAATTTTGATCAAAGGTGCTGATCGCCAGCGCGTTGGTCAAATCGCCGCAGAGATTCGTGCTGTTCGTCCGCCTGAGCCCTACAAGGGCAAGGGTATCCGCTATGCGGACGAGAAGATCACGATCAAAGAAACCAAGAAGAAATAAGGAGCTGCATCATGTTGACCAAAAAAGAGCAGCGCCTTCGCAGGGCACGTCAGACCCGCATCCGCATTGCCAACCAGGGCGTTGCGAGGTTGTCGGTGAACCGGACCAATCTGCACATCTACGCTTGTGTTATCTCTGGCGACGGTGGAAAGATTTTGGCTTCTGCCTCTACGGCCGAACTCGAAGTTCGCAAGTCGTTGGGTGGATCGGGCAAAGGCGGGAATGTTTCCGCAGCCCAAATTATTGGCAAGCGTCTGGCTGAAAAGGCCAAGGCGGTTGGTGTTGAGAAAGTCGCGTTTGATCGTGCAGGGTTTGCGTACCATGGCCGCGTCAAAGCGTTGGCTGATGCGGCACGTGAAGCTGGCTTGCAGTTCTAAGCAGATCGGAAATAAAGATGGCTAAAGTTCAAGCGAAAATGCAGGGTAAGGCTGAAGGGCCTGAAGACGGACTGCGCGAAAAAATGATCGCGATCAATCGCGTTACCAAAGTGGTTAAGGGTGGTCGAATCCTCGGATTTGCTGCGCTGACTGTTGTGGGTGACGGCGAAGGTCGCGTCGGCATGGGCAAGGGCAAATCCAAGGAAGTGCCTGCTGCAGTGCAGAAGGCTATGGAAGAAGCCCGTCGCAACATGATCAAGGTAACGCTGAAAAACGGTTCCATTCACCACAAGGTGATGGGTCACCACGGCGCTGCAAACGTCATGATGGCTCCTGCCCCCAAGGGTACGGGCATCATTGCCGGCGGTCCGATGCGCGCTGTGTTTGAAGTGATCGGTATCACGGACATCGTGGCAAAAAGCCATGGTTCCTCCAATCCTTACAACATGGTCCGTGCCACTCTGGATGCTCTGTCGGTGTCTACGACACCTTCGCAGGTTGCAGCCAAGCGCGGCAAGACTGTAGAAGAGATCTTCGTTTGATCGGGGACTTCAAAATGACTACACAACAAACCGTAAAAATCCAATTGGTCCGCAGTCCAATTGGTTGCAAAGAGTCACATCGCGCGACTGTGCGTGGATTGGGTCTGCGCAAGATTCGTAGCACCAGCGAGCTGGTCGATACGCCCGAAGTTCGGGGCATGATTAACAAGATCAGTTACCTGGTCAAGGTGCTTTAAGAGGTTAATGATGGAACTCAATAGCATTAAGCCTGCTGATGGCGCAAAGCATTACAAGCGCCGCGTGGGACGTGGAATTGGATCAGGAATCGGCAAAACGGCAGGTCGTGGTCACAAGGGACAAAAATCCCGTGCCGGCGGCTACCATAAGGTCGGTTTTGAAGGTGGTCAGATGCCTATGCATCGCCGCTTGCCAAAGCGCGGTTTCAAATCCCATTTGCTCCAGTTCAACGCTGAGGTTACTCTGACGGCACTGGAGGCAATTGGTATGCCCGAGGTCGATCTGTTGACTTTGAAGCAAGCGAAACTGGTGGGTCAAATGGCCAAGGTTGTGAAGGTTATCAACACCGGAACAATTTCGAAAGCCGTGAAGCTCAATGGTATCGGTGCAACTGCTGGTGCTAAAGCGGCTATTGAAGCTGCTGGTGGCAGTGTCGCCTAATTCGATAAGCTGAAAGATAAAACAAGTGGCAACTAACGCAGCTCAAATAGCAAAAACAGGGAAGTTCGGCGATTTGCGTCGTCGTCTCGTGTTTTTGTTGCTGGCGCTCGTCGTGTACCGGGTCGGCGCGCACATACCTGTGCCAGGAATCGACCCAGCACAGCTGCAGCAGTTGTTCAAGGGACAGCAGGGCGGAATCCTGAGTCTCTTCAACATGTTTTCTGGTGGAGCCCTATCGAGGTTCACAATTTTTGCGCTGGGGATCATGCCGTACATTTCGGCGTCGATCATCATGCAACTGTTGGGATATGTGTTGCCCACTTTTGAGCAGTTGAAAAAGGAAGGCGAAGCCGGACGGCGGAAAATTACGCAGTACACCCGGTACGGTACGCTCGGACTGGCGTTGTTCCAGTCTCTCGGGATTGCCTTGGCTTTGGAGTCATCGGCGGGCTTGGTGATTACACCCGGGTTTGCTTTCCGGATGACATCGGTGGTCACGCTGACAGCCGGTACGATGTTTTTGATGTGGTTGGGTGAGCAGATTACCGAGCGCGGGCTTGGCAATGGCATCTCTATCCTGATATTTGGTGGTATCGCCGCAGGCTTGCCCAATGCGATTGGTGGTCTGCTGGAGCTGGTGCGTACTGGCGCCATGAGCATCATCGTTGCACTGTTGGTTGTTGTGCTGGTGGCCTTGGTAACGTATTTTGTGGTGTTCGTGGAGCGTGGGCAGCGAAAGATACTGGTGAATTACGCTCGGCGCCAGGTGGGGAACAAGGTCTACGGTGGGCAATCGTCGCACCTTCCCTTGAAGCTGAACATGGCGGGTGTGATTCCCCCGATATTTGCGTCATCCATTATCTTGCTTCCGGCGACGGTAGCGAACTGGTTTAGTTCGGGTGACTCCATGCGTTGGCTGAAGGACATCGCCAGCACATTGAGTCCAGGACAACCGGTGTATGTGATGTTGTATGCTGCTGCGATTATTTTCTTCTGTTTCTTCTACACCGCGTTGGTCTTCAACAGCCGTGAGACGGCAGACAACCTGAAGAAGAGTGGTGCGTTCATACCGGGTATCCGACCTGGAGACCAGACCGCGAAGTACATCGACAAGATTTTGTTGAGGCTGACATTGGCTGGCGCGATCTACATCACGCTAGTGTGTCTGTTGCCAGAGTTTCTGATTTTGAAGTACAACGTGCCGTTCTATTTCGGTGGTACGTCGCTACTGATTATTGTGGTGGTGACCATGGATTTCATGGCCCAGGTGCAGAATTACATGATGTCGCAGCAGTACGAGTCATTGTTAAAGAAGGCTAACTTTAAGGCTTCCTGAGGCAACCGAAGACAGACGTCTAAAGACGATGTTGTTCAGAAGCCGGGTGAGGTGATAGAAAACCTCCCCAACGCGACATTTCGCGTGAAGCTGAAAATGGCCATGTGGTTTTGGGTCACATTTCTGGGAAAATGCGGGTTCACTAGATTCGCAAATTGCCAGGTGGCTAAGTGACAGTGGGATCAAACCCGTGCGAGCTAAATCGTGCGAGGATTGTTTTCAAAGCAAAGTAACAGCGCATGTTCCGCGCGAATCAAAGTCGGAACGGAGCGAAAAGTTTTAGGAGAGAAATATGAAAGTTTCAGCTTCGGTCAAGAAGATTTGCCGCAACTGCAAAATCATCCGCCGTAAGGGTGTTGTGCGTGTGATCTGTACCGACCCGCGCCATAAGCAGCGCCAGGGTTAATTGCAAGAGTTTTAGAGGACGAAAATGGCACGTATCGCTGGCATCAATATTCCGCCGCAACAGCATTCCGAGATTGGCCTGACCGCCATTTTTGGTATCGGTCGCACACGCGCTCGCAAAATTTGCGAAGCTTGTGGCATTGCTTATTCCAAGAAGGTCAAAGACCTGACCGATGGTGACCTGGAAAAAATCCGGGATCAGATCGCCCAGTTCACGATTGAGGGTGATTTGCGTCGTGAGACGACGATGAACATCAAGCGTTTGATGGATATCGGTTGCTATCGCGGTTTCCGTCATCGCCGTGGTCTTCCTATGCGAGGTCAACGGACTCGCACGAATGCACGTACTCGCAAAGGCCCGCGTAAGGCTGCTGCGTCATTGAAGAAATAACAGGGATTGAGAGACCACTATGGCAAAAGCTCCCGCAAATAACGCCGCTCAGCGCGTTCGCAAAAAAGTTCGTAAAAACGTAGCGGACGGCATAGCGCACGTACACGCTTCGTTTAATAACACCATCATCACGATCACCGATCGGCAAGGGAATGCCTTGTCGTGGGCGTCGTCGGGTGGTCAAGGTTTCAAGGGCTCTCGCAAGTCCACTCCGTTCGCTGCTCAGGTGGCTTCCGAGGTGGCAGGACGTGCAGCTCTTGAGCAAGGGATCAAGAACTTGGACGTTGAGATCAAGGGCCCCGGTCCCGGTCGCGAGTCCTCGGTTCGTGCACTGGCTGCACTGGGCATCCGCATCAATCTGATTGCCGATGTCACGCCAGTTCCACATAACGGATGCCGCCCTCAAAAGCGCCGCCGGATCTAATTTTTAACAAGCCCACCGCCATCAGCAGCCGCTGATGGCTCCCGCATTTCTGTGCGGCAGATGACATAAAGGAAGTTCAAGTGGCACGCTACCTCGGCCCCAAGGCCAAACTATCACGCCGTGAAGGCACCGACCTTTTTCTCAAGAGCGCTCGTCGCGCTATTGGTGACAAGGCGAAATTCGATTCCAAGCCTGGTCAACACGGACGCACTTCCGGTGCCCGTACGTCAGACTACGGTTTGCAGTTGCGCGAGAAGCAAAAAGTCAAACGCATGTACGGCATTCTGGAGCGGCAGTTCCGCCGTTACTTTGAAGAAGCCGATCGCCGCAAGGGCAATACGGGCGCGAACCTGTTGTCTTTGTTGGAGTCCCGTCTGGACAACGTCGTCTATCGCATGGGATTCGGCTCGACGCGTGCAGAAGCCCGTCAAATGGTTTCGCACAAGGCCATCACGGTCAACGGGAATTCTGTGAATATTCCGTCTTACCTCGTGAAGGCTGGCGATGTCGTTGCCGTGCGCGAGAAGTCCAAGAAGCAGAACCGTGTGGTCGAAGCGCTTCAACTAGCACAGCAGGTTGGAATGCCTGCTTGGGTTGAGGTGAGCCTTGACAAGGCCGAGGGTACTTTCAAGTCAGTCCCCGACCGCGACCAGTTCGGTGCCGACATCAATGAGTCATTGATCGTCGAATTGTATTCACGCTAATCGCGTTTGAATCTTAGAAATCGTTCCTTGGCCGCAGGATTCTGCGGCCAAGGTGCTTCACCAGCCTTACCGACGTAACGAGTCGGGGGTATTGAGAGGAAGTCTGCATGCAAAACAGTTTGCTGAAACCCAAATCCATTAGCGTAGAACAACTGGGGTTGAACCGCGCGAAAGTGTCGCTGGAGCCGTTTGAACGTGGCTATGGCCACACCCTTGGCAACGCGCTGCGTCGCGTATTGCTGTCTTCCATGCCGGGTTTCGCGGCGACGGAAGTCACCATCGCTGGCGTACTGCACGAGTACTCATCAATCGACGGAGTTCAGGAAGATGTCGTCAACATTTTGTTGAACCTCAAGGGCGTGGTTTTCAAGCTGCACAATCGAGATGAAGTGACCCTGAGTTTGCGCAAGGATGCGGAGGGTGTTGTTACTGCCGCGGACATTCAGACGCCTCACGACGTCGAAATTATAAATCCCGGTCACGTCATTGCCAATTTGTCGCACGGCGGCAAGCTGGACATGCAGATCAAGGTTGAAAAGGGGCGCGGTTACGTGCCTGGTACCATGCGCCGTCACGCGGATGAGCCAAACAAGTCCATTGGTCGTATCGTGTTGGATGCGTCGTTTTCGCCTGTCAAGCGCGTTAGCTACACCGTTGAGAGCGCTCGCGTCGAGCAGCGTACCGATCTGGACAAGCTGGTCGTTGAAATCGAAACCAACGGCGCAGTCTCGGCTGAAGATGCCGTCCGCGCCTCGGCCAAGATTCTGGTCGAGCAATTGGCTGTATTCGCCCAGCTGGAAGGTAGCGAGCTGGCTGCATTTGATGCACCGGCACCACGCGGAAATACCCAGTTCGATCCAATTCTGCTGCGCCCTGTCGATGAGTTGGAGTTAACCGTTCGGTCGGCAAATTGCCTGAAGGCAGAGAATATTTACTACATCGGTGACCTGATTCAGCGCACTGAGAATGAGTTGCTTAAGACCCCTAATCTGGGTCGTAAGTCACTCAATGAAATCAAGGAAGTGCTCGCTTCTCGTGGTCTTACTTTGGGCATGAAGCTCGAAAGCTGGCCGCCCGCAGCGCTCGAAAAACGTTAATTATTGAACCCCTCGGGGTTCCGTGCCAAGGGCAGTACCTGATACGGCTGCTTTTTTAAAATCTAAGGAAACCTACCATGCGTCACGGACACGGTCTACGTAAACTCAACCGCACTAGTTCACATCGTTTGGCGATGTTGCGCAACATGATGAATTCGCTCATTGAGCATGAAGTCATCAAAACCACCGTTCCGAAAGCCAAAGAACTTCGTCGCGTAATCGAGCCGATGATTACTTTGGCCAAAGTGGCTACTGTTGCCAATCGCCGTTTGGCATTTGACCGCCTGCGCGATCGCGATAGCGTCACCAAGCTGTTCAATGACCTCGGCCCCCGTTTCAACGCACGTCCAGGCGGCTACACCCGTATTTTGAAGATGGGTTTCCGTGTTGGCGACAATGCGCCTATGGCTTTGGTCGAGCTGGTTGATCGTGCTGCAGAAATTGTTGCTGCTGATGATGCAACTGCAGCGTAAATAGGTTATAATTTAATTCTTGACGCGGAGTGGAGCAGCCTGGTAGCTCGTTGGGCTCATAACCCAAAGGTCGTTAGTTCAAATCTAGCCTCCGCAACCAATAGATACGTGAGATTCCACGACAGCAAAGGCTCACTTCGGTGGGCCTTTTTTGTTTGCGCCTAAATTGCGCCCATCCCAATGGTTACTTATTGCTAAGTGACCATTAGGTTAATGCCCAAATACCTCTTAGATGACCTGCGAAACATAGGCATGTGGAGTATTCATTTCCGCAGTCAAATTGATATGAATCGCCCCGGATTTGAACTGACCCCCAGAAGTTGGACAAACTTCAAAGGGTTTCATGAAAAAGTATCAAACAGAGTTCAAGCTCGAAATCGTCAAGAGGTTTTTAGCGGGTGAAGGTGGGCCGAAGCTGCTGTCGCGGCAGTGGTCAGTACCTGAAGAGAAGATACGTACGTGGGTGAGTCACTACCGTCTGCACGGTATGGACGGGTTGAGTCCGAAGCGTAGCGCGTACAGTGGGGAGTTCAAGCTACAGGTGCTTTCCCATCAGGATCGCGAACAGCTTTCAAGCCGCCAAGTTGCTGCGATCTATAACATTCGTAATCCCAACCAGGTGGTGGTATGGCGACGCAATCTCGGCGAAGGCGGCGTGCAGGTACCCCGAAACAGCAAACCAGGCCATCCCCCTATGAACCCAGAAATACGATGCTTGGCGTCGCCAGGCAAGGTCACTGTCGATCCAGCGCCCGCCCTGCTTGAAGAGAACCAGCGACTGCGCGCGGCGGTAGCTTACCTAAAAAAATTGCAAGCCTTGATCCGGGCGAAGAGATCAGTTGCGCCGACAAAGCGCGGCTGATTGCCGGGTTGAGGCGACAGCACAAACTGGCGGACCTGCTCCAGATAGCAGGCCTTGCCCGCAGCACGTTCTACTACCAGTGTCAGGCGATCGCGCGCGCCGACCAGCACGAGGACATGAAAGCCAGCATCCGCGGCGTTTATGACAAGCACAAGGGGCGTTACGGATACAGACGGATTACAGCAACGCTCAGAAAGTCAATGGCCCAGCCCGTCAACCATAAGTGCGTGCAGCGTCTGATGCAGAAGATGGGACTACGCGCGTTAATCAGGGCAAAGAAGCGCTCTCGAGAAGTACTGGGTGTGAGCGACGTGCACGTCCCCAATGTTCTGCAGCGCAACTTCATTGCGACTGCTCCCAACCAGAAGTGGGCAACAGATGTCACCGAGTTCAACGTCAATGGGGACAAGCTCTATCTGTCGGCCTGCATGGACCTGTACAACAGGGAGATCATTGCGCACCGCATGGCCAGGCGTCCCGTGTTCGAGCTGGTCTCAGGCACGCTTGACGCGGCGCTTTCGCGGTCCAAACTTACCGGCGAATTGACCGTGCATTCGGATCAGGGCTGGCACTACAAGATGCAACCCTACCGGATGATGCTTGCGAGATGCGGAGTGACGCAAAGCATGAGCCGCAAGGGCAACTGCTATGACAATGCGGTGATTGAGAGCTTCTTCGGTAAGCACGCGGCAAACACACCTTGACGGTACAGGCGCTATGTGATCAGCGGTTGCCAGCGGTGCGGCAGCAGCGCGCCGATCTGGCTGTTCTTCTGAGTTGGCAACCGTGCCAGCACATCCTTCAGGTAGGCGTACGGAT
>JBBRYR010000033.1:0-38283 GCA_038237415.1 Burkholderiales bacterium | reverse complement strand
TCGTTTCGACAAGTCCATCGGCTTCTTCTGGCACGCCACGCACCAACAAATTTATCGGGAACTGGGCCGCATGGAGGCCGCCGGCTGGATTGAATCCAGCAGCGCGCCTGACGCGGGCAAAACGCGCAAGCGCATGTACCGCGTGCTGCCGCTGGGTCAGCAAGAATTGTTGCGCTGGGTGGCGGAGTCGTCTGCGCCGATTGATCTGCGCGACGAGTTCATGGTGCGCCTGCGCGCCGACGCGGCGCTGGGTCCGCTGGGGCTGGACGTGGAGCTGCAACGGCGCATGGCTCTGCACCAGGAAAAACTGCAGACTTACCGCGCGATTGAGGCGCGGGACTTCTCGCAGGGGCAAGCCCTGTCCCGCGAGGCCCGCATACACCACATGATTCTCAAAAAAGGCATCCTGTACGAGGAAGCCTCCATCCAGTGGGCACAGGAAATGTTGCCGATTTTGAGTGGGCCATGAGTCGGTCTAACGGGTACGCGCCCGCTCGTACAAGGGCATGACGCGGGGCAAATTGGCCTGAATATCGGCGATGCGGGTGGCGCCAGCCGGGTGGGTAGACAGCCATTGCGGAGGCGCGGAGCTGTTGGCTGCTCCCATTTTTTGCCACAGGGTGACACCGGCGCGGGGGTCAAACCCGGCGCGGGCAGCCAGCTCCATTCCCACCAGATCCGCCTCGGACTCATCGGTCCGGCTGAACTCCAGCGTCAGCAGTTGGGCGCCATAGTGGGTAACGGTCTGTCCCACCTGCCCCAGGCCCAGCACCTGACTGAGCAAATTGGCACCGATGCCGGTCGCAGCGTTCTTGCCCATGCGCTCACGCGCGTGCTCCCGCAAAGCATGGGCGATTTCGTGACCCATGACCATGGCGACTTCGTCGTCGGTCAGCTTGAGCTTTTGCAGGATGCCGCTGTAAAACGCGATCTTCCCGCCCGGCATGCAAAAGGCATTGATCTGGCTGGAACCAATCAGATTGACCTCCCAGTTCCATTGCCGGGCACGGGGATTCCATTCCGCCGCAAACGGAATGATCTTGCGGGCAATGCCGCGCAGGCGCTGTACCTGTGCGTTGTCCTTGGGCCCCAGTGCTTTCTTGTCGGCTGCCTGGCTGAGCATCTGCGCATACTGCTGGGAGGCCGATTGCTCTACCTGATCAGCCGAAACAAGGTTGGCAAAAGCCGAGTTGCCGCCCACGTCCACCCCATCACGCGCCTGGACAGGCGGCACCCCGCTCAACAGGACGAGCACGAGCAACAGCAGCCGGGGCAGCACCCATGCCTTGGGCTTCTTTGGTTTACAGACAAACACAGAATTCATCACGGTATTATTCCTCTATGACCACACCAACGCACGGCACGGCTCCACCGGCTGACAAGCCCACCTGGATTGCCACCCTGAAGGTGTACCTGGAGCCCGCCTCCCTGCGCATGCTGTCACTGGGGTTTTCAGCCGGACTGCCCTTGCTGCTGGTGTTTGGCACCCTGAGCTTCTGGCTGCGCGAAGCGGGCATTGACCGTACCACCATTGGGTTTTTGAGCTGGGTGGGCCTGGCTTATGGCTTCAAGTGGGTGTGGTCACCCCTGGTGGACCGCATGCCCATCCCGGTTTTGACGCGCCTGCTGGGGCGGCGGCGCAGCTGGCTGCTGCTGTCGCAAGCGGTCATCATGGCGGCCCTGGTGTTCATGTCCCTGAACGACCCCAAGCTGGCGCTGGCGCCCATCGTGTGGGGCGCACTGGCCGTGGCCTTTGGCTCCGCCACGCAGGACATTGCACTGGACGCCTTTCGCATCGAATCGGCCAGCAACGAACGCCAGGCCGCGCTGGCTGCCACCTACCAGACGGGCTACCGCCTGGCCATGATCTGGTCCGGTGCAGGCGCACTGTGGATTGCCGCCCGCGCTGAAGTGCCCAATGCTGTCGCCGGAGCGGCCGCCGCCTACCAGCAAGGTGCGTGGCAAACCGCCTACTGGGTGATGGCCGCCAGCATGCTGCCCGGCGTTTTGACCGTGTTGTTCTCGCCAGAACCCGCCCACCGGGCCATGCCTGCAGCCAAAAACGCCGCAGACTGGATACGCGGCGCACTGGTGGAGCCGTTTTCCGAATTCATGGGCCGCTACCGCTGGCACGCGGCGCTGATTCTGGCGCTGATCGCCACCTACCGCATCAGCGACGTGGTGATGGGCATCATGGCCAATCCGTTTTATGTCGACATGGGGTACACCAAGGACGAAGTGGCTGCGGTCACCAAGATCTATGGTGTGGTGATGACCCTGGTCGGTGCTTTTGTGGGCGGCGCAATGGCCATGCGCATGGGGGTGATGCGGGTGATGATGCTGGGCGCGGTACTGAGCGCGGCCACCAACCTGCTGTTTGCCTGGCTGGCTGGCCAGGGACATGACGTGCAGGCCCTGATTTTTGTGATTTCTGCCGACAACCTCGCCAGCGGGATTGCCTCGGCAGGCTTCATTGCCTATCTGTCGTCACTGACCAATGTGAATTACTCCGCCACCCAGTACGCACTGTTCAGTTCCATGATGCTGCTCTTGCCCAAGTTCGTGGCGGGCTACTCCGGCGTGTATGTGGACCATTTCGGCTACAGCAGCTTCTTTACTGCTACCGCCCTGCTGGGCGTTCCGGTACTGGGGCTGGTGTGGCTGACTTCCAGGATCAAATAGGCACCTAGCCCCGTGGAACATGCGTACATAGCTATTTATTTGATAGCAAAATTGCATTTACCCAACTTTACCGTGGCTTCAAGTGCCGCGCATATGCCTGGCAACGGGCAGGGATAGACTGTGCGCATGAGCCAACACCTATTGATGATTGAGGACGACGCCCGCCTGGCCGCCATGGTGGCGCAATACCTGGAGCAGTCCGGCTACACCGTGAGTTGCGCAGGCGACGGCCTGACCGGGTTGGCACAACTGGGCAATCCCGCCAATGGGGTGGCCATCGATCTGGTTCTCCTGGATTTGATGCTGCCCGACATTGACGGGCTGGAAGTGTGTCGCCGTATCCGCGCCATGCCCACCAGCCAGGCGCAAGTGCCGGTCTTGATGCTCACCGCCAAGGGCGATGCCATGGACCGCATCATCGGTCTGGAGATTGGCGCCGACGATTACCTGCCCAAACCGTTCGAGCCCCGGGAGTTGCTGGCCCGCATCCGCGCCGTACTGCGCCGCCGTGGCGAAGGCCCGACGCCCGACAACAAGTCGTTGCACTTTGGCTCTCTGGAGATCGACCGTGATGCCCGAACCGTATCGGTCAGTGGCGCGGTGTGCGATCTGACCTCGTATCAGTTTGACCTGCTGGTCGCGCTGGCGGAACGGGCCGGGCGGGTGCTGACCCGTGACCAGATCATGGAAGCCGTTCGCGGCCGTGAGCTCGATGCATTTGACCGTTCGATTGATGTGCACATGGGCCGTATCCGCGCCGCCATTGAAGTTGACCCCAAAGCGCCCAAACGCATTCTGACCGTGCGGGGTGTGGGCTACGTTTTTGCCCGGCAGCAAGACTGACATTTTCCAGTCCACGTTGAACCATGTTCTTCCAGAAACTGTATGTACGCATCTGGCTGGCCGTCGTGCTGGCCGTGGCCGTGCTCACGCTGATGGTGGGCTGGGCCTGGCGCATGGCGGCCGATCCGCCGTTGCGGGAAGTAGTCGTGCGCAACGAAACCGGTGAGGTGATTGGCGGCGGCCTGGTTCGCTTGGGGCACCCCAATGGAGCACCTGGCGGCCACGTGCGGGAAGGCCCGGAATTTGAGGTTCGCATGCATGACGGACAGACCATGCACCTGCATCTGCCCCGGCCGCCGCAGTCGTCATGGCGCGCGCCATTCGGTTTTTTCTGGACGCTTGGCCTGGTCGGAGTGGCCGTGGCGCTGGGAACCTATCCCATCATTCGTCGGCTCACCCGCAGGCTGGAGGTCCTCCAGCACAGCGTGGAGCAATGGGGTGACGGCAACCTCAGCGTGCGCGTGCCGGTCGCAGGGAATGACGAGGTCGGCTTTTTGGCCCGTCGCTTCAACCATGCAGCGCAGCAAATTGAAACGCTGGTGAAAGCGCGCGACGCCTTGCTGGCATCACAAAAATCGCTATTGGCAAACGCGTCGCACGAATTGCGTTCGCCGTTGACACGTATCCGCATGGGCCTGGAATTCATGGGCGGTGCGCGCGACACCGCATCCGGCCAAGCAAAGGATGAAATTGCCCGCAACATTGGTGAGCTGGATCAGCTGATCGAAGAGATCCTGCTGGCAAGCCGCCTCGATGCCAAAGAGGCGGATCTGGGCACGATCGAACCGGTCGACCTGATGGGCTTGACTGCCGAGGAATGCGCGCGCACAGGCGTCGCACTGGATGTGCAGATTGCCGGTGGCGAGCTCCTGGTACCGGGCGTCAGCAAGCTGCTGCGCCGCGCCGTTCGCAACCTGCTGGAAAACGCCAGTCGCTATGGCCACGGTGATGCCACCCTGACGCTGACTCAGGAGCGGCAGGTCGCGGTCATCCGGGTGTGCGACAACGGCCCGGGTGTGCCTGCGGCCTACCAGGATCGCATTTTTGAGCCCTTTTATCGCTTGCCAGGCGCGTCCGAGCGCGATGGCGGAGTGGGTCTGGGTTTGGCCTTGGTGAAATCCATCGCTTTGCGCCATGGTGGCTCCGTCGGCTGCAGTAACCAGCCGCAAGGCGGCGCGTGTTTCGACATTCGATTGCCCATGGCGGCCTGAAAACATCTCAGGGCGTCGCTTTGAGAAACACATCCCGGTCCGGAGCGAAATTCGCATGCAATGGCAACAAGGCACCCCCCAGTGCCCGCGCGTCAGAACCCACACTGCCGGCAATCACCCGGGTCGGCCACAGGCCCTCCCAGTTGTACCGACCCAGTGCGTCATTCGTTCTTGCGATCAGGCGTTGCAGCATCGTGATGCTGAATGAGCCGTCAATGACCACCGCCCCCACATCCAGAAACGCCGTCCCACTCACCACACATTGAGCCAGCCCCAAGGCTGCGCTGGCAATCCATTCATCGGTTTGCGCCAGATAGGGCGGCGACAGGGCGCGGTCGTCGTAGGCCGCGCTGGGCTCCAGCCCCACGCTCTTGAATCGCTGCTCCAACTCCCACAACGAGGCATGGGCAATCAATTGCTCCGGGGCACCGCCCGTGCCGCTGGCAACTTGCAGCGGCAGCGATGCCACGGCCCCTGCGTTGCCATGCACACCACCATGCAGATGGGAGTTGATCACCAGACCGCCACCCACGAACGTGTCGACAAACAGGTACAGAAAACTCTTCAGATCGCGGCCGCGGCCCGCCACCAGCTCGGCAATACAGGCCGCAGAGGTGTCCTTCACGAAACTCACTGGCGTGTCGGTCATGGCCTGCACTTCGGCGCAGAGGTCGATCTGGTTCCAGTGGTCAGACGTGGCCTGCGAGAGCCCCAGCATCTTGTGCCAACCGCCCATGTTGAACGGGGCCGCAACGCCCACACCCACCAGACGCGATGCCAAGGCCCCCAGACCCGCCTGAATGGCATGCATCCGCGTGCGGATGACAGGCAGCAGAGTCTGCGCGTCAGGGAAGTCATAGTTCAGGGTTTCACGTTTTCGCACGGCGCCGGTGAAGTCAACCAGCAGCCAGTCTGCACTGCGCCGCCCGATCTTGATTCCCAGGGAGAAGGCTCCATCCGGATTCAGCGCCAGTGGCACCGAAGGCTGGCCAATGCGCCCGCGCACGGGCTCATGGCGAATGAGCAATCCGTCGTCTTCCAGCCGCGTGGTGATCAGGCCGATGGTTTGGGCTGTCAGCCCTGTCAGCCGGGCCAATTCGGCTTTGGGTACGCTGCCGTTGAGCCGAATGGCCTGCAACACCACGCGCTCATTGAATTGCCGCATGCCCACATGGTTGGAACCGCGCGGGCGCAGCAGTGTTGGCGAGACCATTTCAACCAGCGGTGGCAAGGGGGGTGAAACAGGGGACGTGGAATCGGCAGAGGTCATGGTCGGAGATTTTCACCGATCACGCCCTTTCGCAGTACGAAGTTTCCGAACGGTTGCAGCTCGCCGGTGATGACGATGCCAAACGCCTTGCGCGCGCGCTCGTAAAACGCGTACCGCTCAATGGGCTCTGCCGACTGCTCTGGCAAAAAATATGGCTCCACGTGGGCCAACACCTCGCGCTGCAATGCGGAACGGTAGTCCGCCGGGGTATCACTTACCTGCATGTACCCCACCGGGTGGCGCTCGTCTGCCACCAGTGGCAAAACCGATGTAATGGCCTGAATGGCACGCAGCATGCCAATGCCCGGCAGGCGCAGCAAAGGCTTGCCCGCAGCCAACGGGACCGCTGTGAAATTGGCGTCCACCAGCACCAGACTGTCATCATGACCCATCTCCATCAGGAGCTTGAGCAGATCGGGCGTCAGCAGGGGGTTGATGCCTTTAAGCAAGGGCGTTCTCCGGTAGCTCTTCCACGGTCTTGGCGCCCGTCATCACGGCAACGGTATCGCTCATGCTGATGTATTTGGGGTTAACCACCGCGGCACGCTTGCCCAGGCGGGCAATGTGGATGCGGTCTGCCACTTCAAACACATGGGGCATGTTGTGCGAGATCAGCACCACCGGCAGTCCCTTGTCGCGCACCCGGCGAATCAACTCCAGCACCATGTTGCCTTCTTTCACACCCAGCGCTGCCGTGGGTTCATCCATGATCACCACATGTTGGGCAAATGCGGCAGCGCGTCCCACGGCCACGCACTGGCGCTGGCCGCCGGAGAGAGTCTCCACCGCCTGTGTCATGGACCGGATACCGACCTTGAGGTCGTTCATGCGGGCAATGCTTTCGGCAAGCATCTTTTTCTTGTCCAGCAGGCGCAGGAACTGGCCCAGAAATCCGGGTCGCAGCAGCTCGCGGCCCATGAAAAGGTTTTCCGCAATCGTCATGGCGGGAGCAACGGCCAGATCCTGGTAGACGGTTTCGATGCCGGATCGGCGTGCGTCAATGGGGCTGCGGAAATGAATCGGCTTGCCATCCAGCAGAATCTCGCCTTCGTCGGGAATGGTGGCACCTGACAGGCACTTGATCAGCGAGGACTTGCCCGCGCCGTTGTCGCCAATGACGGCCAGAATTTCTCCGGCGCGCAGCTCGAAATCCACACCGTCGAGGGCAGTCACCTGGCCATAGCGCTTGACGAGGCCTTTGGCCTGCATCACGATTTGAGGGGTTTGCGGGTTCATTAACGGGCTCCCTTGCGCGACATTTGATCGGTGGCCACCGCCAGAATGACCAGAATGCCGGTGACCAGAATTTGATAGACAGACGACACGCCCATCAGCGTGAGGCCGTTGCGGAAGACGCCCACAATCATGGCGCCCACCAGGGTGCCCAAAATGATGCCACGCCCTCCGAACAGGCTGGTGCCGCCCAGCACCACGGCGGTGATGGCGTCGAGGTTTTCAGTTTGTCCCCCGTTGGGATCGCCGGCGCCGGTACGCGCGACGGACAACATCGAGGCAATGCCGTAGAAGACGCCCGCCAGGACGTAGACACCGAGCAGGACTTTGTCAGTTGAAATGCCGGTAAGGCGACTGGCTTCAGGACTGTTGCCCACGGCGTAGACGTGCCGGCCTGGTGCCGTTTCTCGAAGCCATAACCAGACCAGCACGTAGAGTGCCAGCATGAGCATTCCGCCATAGGCGACGGCAGTGTCTCCTATCTTGAGCGTCTCGCCCAGGTAGTTCATGCCGTCTGGAATTTTGGTGACCGTCTGTGCATTCGAATACAACTGGGTGCAGGCAAATGCAATGTTCAAGGTGCCCAGTGTCACGATAAATGGGGGCAGCTTGACACGCGTGACCAGCAGTCCGTTGATCAAGCCGAACAGGGCGGTAGCGGCAATGCCACAAGCTATTGCTACGGGGGCTGATAACCCATAGTCGGCGGCGAATTTGGTCATCACGATGCTGCCCAGCGCCATCACCATGCCGCAGGACAGGTCAATGCCAGCGGTCAAAATGACGAGGGTTTGGCCAATGGCGATCACGCCAACCACCATGACTTGCTGCAGGATCAACGAGAAGTTTTGAGTGGTCAGAAAACGATCACTCTGCGTGGAGAAGAATATGGACGCCGCGATCAGGGCAATAAGGGGCCCAAGGCTCGCAACAGACGGCAGTTTGGAGGGTGTCTTGTTCATGACGATGGCATGGCTCTGTGATTGCACTGCTAGGGACCAACACAAAGCCCCCGTTTGACCGGGGCTTTGCAGGGAAACGGGCCCGCGCTACGGCGGGCCTCAGGTTGCGACTGAAATCAGTCGGGCAACCGGTTAATCACCCCAGCACTGGCCGCGGGCGGTCTGTGTAGTGATGCTCTTGACGCCCACCATGGGTTTAGCCGCCACGAGATCCACACCGGTATCGGTGTAACCGGTTTGACGCTTGCCATCCTTGGCGTATTTCACGCCAGCGGCTACACCCAATGCGGCCATCTTCAAGGGGTATTGCATGCTGGTTGCGGCGATGACGCCCTTCTCAACATTGCCCACGCCGTTGCTGCACATGCCGTCTACACCCAGGACCACCACTTCTTTTTCCTTGCCTGCAGCCTTCAGTGCCTTGTAAGCGCCCGCCGCTGCGGGTTCGTTGATGGCGTACACCACATTGATAGCAGGGTTCTTTTGCAGGCAGTTTTCCATGCCGGTCTGGCCCTTGGCAGCGTCGCCGAAACTGTCAGCCATGCAAACCACTTCTGATGGCTGCGCCAGTTCGTTGCTCTTGGCGTCCAGCGTCTTCAGGCCGAAGCCAGCCAGAAAGCCGTTGTGGCGCTGAGCGCCCACAGGGTGACCAGGGAACAAGTCCATCGTTGCAATAACAGGCTTCTTGCCGCCCAACGCCGCCTTGGCATATTGACCAATCAGTTCACCGGCTTTGTAGTTGTTGGTGGCGAACAGGGCATCGGCTTCGTCAACCGGGCTGTCCAGAGCAATCACCTGCACGCCTTGCGCTTTGATCTTCTTGATCGTGGGGACGATGGCGTCACCTGACGAGGTGATCAGGATGGTCTTGGCACCCGCAGCCACCATGTTTTCCATGGCGGTGATCTGGCCGGCAGTGTCGCCGTCTTGCTTGCCAGCAGCGCTGAGCAGTTTTGCGCCCAGTTTCTTGGCTTCGGCTTCAGCGCCTTCTTTCATCTTCACGAAGAAGGGGTTGCTGTCGGTCTTGGTGATCAGTCCGATCACGGGATCAGCAGCAAATGCGCTGGACGCAGCCAGTGCCAGAGCGGTCAAAGTCAGTACGGTAGCTTTTTTCATCTAATGTCTCCTAGGAGGATATCCAGTCCGGTTTTGCTTGTCAGGTGCCTTGGCCCCTGGGTTTTTACGCTTTACGTCGTAGCGTGGCTGAACTATAGTTGGAAACTACTTACTAAATCAAGTTGCTTTAGTTATGGAAAACCCTAATATGACACAAAATAAATCGCTTCTACAAGTTGCCACAGCTGGCGAGGCCTTGATCGACCTGATTCGCAACGCTGATGGCCGTTTTGACCCGTGCCTGGGTGGTGCGGTCTACAACCTCACACGCGCTTTGGCCCGCCAGGGCGTCGAAACGCTTTACCTCAACCCCCTCTCAAGCGACCGTTTTGGGCGCCAGCTGGAAGCCGGCTTGCGGGAAGACGGCGTGCACCTCGCGGTGCCGACCCCGGTATCGCAAGTGACGTCTCTGGCAGTGGTGGGCGTCAATGCAGAAGGGCACCCGGACTATTCCTTCTACCGCGAGGGAGTGGCTGACCGGGCCACCACGGCAACCGATATGGTGCGGGCCTGCGCGCAGGCCGAGTCCCTGTCGGTGGTGTGCACCGGCGCGCTGGCTTTGTCTCCCGACGACGCCGCAACCTACCTGCCGTGGTTGTCCGCACAGCGCCAGGCCGGGCGCACGGTGGTGATTGATGCGAACTTGCGGCCCTCCGTGATGCCTGACCTGGATCTGTATCGCCGCCATGTGCTCTCTGCGCTGCACTATGCAGACATCATCAAGGTGAGCGATGAAGACCTGGAGTGCCTGAACCTGCCAGGCGCCAACGCCATCGAGCGCGCCCGCTATTTGCTTCTCCACAGCAGCGCACACTTCGTGGCGCTTACTCGCGGGGGCGATGGCGCCAGCCTGCTGACCCGTCACGGCCCGGTTTTTCATTCCCATGAGACCGAAAAGATCGCTGTGGTTGACACGGTGGGCGCGGGCGACTGCTTTTTGGCCGGGCTGGTTACAGCACTGCTGGAAAGCGCGCTTCCCCGGGACTGGGGTTCTGCCGAAGTGACCGCCAAACAGGCCTATGACCTGCTTTGCAATGCCATTGCCAGTGCCAGCATTTGCGTCATGCGCCGCGGCTGCGTGCCACCCACGCGAGAAGAAGTGCGGCAGCGGCTGGGCAGCACCGCCATTGAATGCACGCAAGGCCTTTTCTCACCTGCCGCGCCATGACATTGCCGCCAGAGTGCCGGGTCCGCGCACAGCAGTTGATTGCGTCCGGCCAGCGCAAAATCCTGGGCATTGTGGCGCCACCCGGCGCCGGAAAATCGACGCTGGCGGCCACTCTGGCGTCGGCCTTTGCGCAGGACACCTGTATCGTGCCCATGGATGGATTTCATCTGGCCAACACCGAGCTGGCTCGTCTTGGCAAAGCAGCACGCAAGGGTGCACCTGATACCTTTGACAGCGCCGGCTATGTCGAACTGTTGCGCCGTATCAAAACGCAGCAACCCGGTGAAACCATTTACGCCCCGGAGTTCCGGCGCGAGGTGGAGGAGGCGGTGGCGGGCGCCATAGCCGTTCAAGCCCACATTCCGTTAGTCATTGCCGAGGGCAACTACCTTCTGCTGGAGGACGAGCCCTGGGCCCAGATTCGCGGCATTCTGGATGAAGTCTGGTACCTGGAAGTAGATGGTGCGGTGCGTCTGGAAAGGCTGTTGAACCGACACATGCACTTTGGTCGCAGCCGCGAACAGGCCTTGGAGTGGATTGCCCTGACCGATGAACCCAACGCACGGCGTATTGAAACAACGCGGCATCGGGCCGACCTGATAGTTAAAGTCAATGAAGATTCGGCGGACCTCAAAAATATCAAATGACTTCTTTGCGTTTTCGCAAAAAAAAGCCCCAAATTCACCCGAATGGGGGATACCGCGAAAACCGCAAACCCCCTACAGTTCATCCAGCTGCTGTCACAGTTCACAAGGATCGAAGCCAAACCAGCCAATAGGTTTGCTTCAACAGGTTCCAACGACGTCCCTTCGGGGACTTTTATAAAGCCACCCTCGGGTGGCTTTTTTTTGTCTGCCTGTCGCCGGTTTTAGCGACCCGCCTTGAAGTTGGTAAAAGTGCGGGTCTGCACCTTGCGCACTGCCTGCGGCAAGGCATCAGGCGCCACCATGGTTTTGGTTGCTGCAGCATCCAGGAAAATGGTCTTGTTCTCCGCGACATCCTTTTTCACGAACTTCAGCGAAGCCGCGTTGGGGTTGGCATAAAACACCTTATTGGTCAGCGACGCATGCACTTCAGGGCGCAGGATGTAGTTGATGAACAGGTGGGCGTTCTCGACGTGCTTCGCATCCTTGGGGATGGCCATGGTGTCAAAGAACAGCGTGGCACCCGTCTTGGGCACCAGCGCCTCAATCACGACAGGGGTCTTGCTCTTGGTCTTGGCCTCTGCCGCACGGCTGCGGGCAATGTTGATATCACCCGAGAAACCCAAAACCAGGCAGGTCGCACCACTGGCCATTTCCTCGATGTACCCGGACGACGAGAAGCGCGTCACATAGGGGCGAATCGCCTTGAGCACGCCAGCCGCCGCCGCGTAGTCGGCCGGGTCCTTGCTGAAAGCAGGCTTGCCGGCATACATCAATGCCGCCGGAATCACCTCGGAGGCCGAATCGAGCACGCTCACGCCGCAGCTTTTGAGCTTGCTGACATACTGGGTGTCAAACAGCAGACTCCAGGCGTTCTCCGGCATGGGCATGTCACCCAGCGCGGCCTTGACCTTGTTGACGTTGATACCCACCGTCACATAGCCCCACAGCCAGTCCACCAGGTATTCGTTGCCCGGGTCTACCTTGGCGAGTTGTTCCAGCAAGCCCTTGTCCAGGTTGCCCCAGTTGGTGAGCTTGCTGCGGTCTATCTTTTGCAGCAGGCCGCCTTCAATCTGGGTTTTGGCAAAGTGCGAACCAGGGACCACGATGTCATAACCCGAACGGCCCGCCACCAGCTTGGCGTGCAGGATTTCGTTGTTGTCGTAGTTGTCGTAAAGGACCTTGATGCCCGTCTCTTTCTCGAAATTCTTGATCGTGTCTTCGGCGATGTAGTCCGACCAGTTGTAGATGTTGAGCTCCTTGGGCTCGGCGGCGTGCGCGCCCACGGCGGCTAACACGGCACTGGTGACGAGCGCCAGGGAGACGCTTAACTGTTTCAAACTCTTGGCCATGGGAATCAGTCCTTTCGGTCGGGTTGGTAAATCAACGGGCGGCTGCCCTGCGGTAATCACCAAAATGATAGCAAAGCGGGGTCGCACCGCGAATTTAATAGAAAAAGAGGCCCTAGCCCCCGTCAATACTGCGCAAGCAGCTATAAAAACTGTAGCACCCGCTCCGGCTTGATATCCACCAGGCACCGCGTGTGGCCCAGCGGGCACTCCCGCGCAAAGCACGGCGCGCAATCCAGCGGTGGCTGGTAGGCAGGATCATTTTTGAGCCACAGCACGTGGGCGTGCGGACTGAGAGGCGGCGTGTGCAGCGGGCTCGATGAGCCGAACAAAGCGACCTGGGGTACACCAAAAGCCGCCGCCACGTGCATCAAACCCGAGTCATTGCTGACCATGGCTTTGGCAGCAGAGATGGCAGCCAGCGCCTGATCCAGCGACGTGCGTCCGGACCAATCCAGGCAGTGCCCGCCCTGCCCTGCATTCGCCGCATGGGCAATTTCGGCGCATAACGCGGCCTCTTTTGCGGACCCCAACAGCACCACAGGAAGGGGCAACTGCCGTGCCAACTCGGCAAAATGCCGTGCGGGCCAGCGTTTGGCCGGGCCGTATTCGGCACCCGGTGCAAACACGTAGAAGCTGCCGCGCTCCAGTTGCAAACCCGCCAGCACGCCGTCCACACCCGATGCTTCCAGATGCAGCTGGGGGCGGTCGTTGGCCACATCGCTCTCGCCGCTCAACGCAGAATAGAAAGCCACCATGGGCGGACGCTGGCCTTTGGGCGGGTTTGGCAGGCGGTGCGTGAGCACCCCCACGCGCGCCTCACCCCGGTAACCCACCCGTTTGGAAATGCCCGCCCACCAGGGCAACAACGCGCTTTTCAAGGAATTCGGGCAGACATAGGCGGTGTCGAACTGCCCACGCAACTGACGCGCCAGGGTGCGCCGCGCACCCCATTGCAGACCGCCGTGGGCAAACGGCAATTCAATCACCGCAGCCACCTGGGGCATGGCCCGGTACACCGGGGCCACCCAAGGCAACGCAGCCACCGTGAGGGTTTGGCCCTGCGCGTGCAGGCGCCGCATGAGCGGCTCGGTCATCACCGCATCCCCAATCCACTGGGGGGCAATGACCAGTGCCGAGCGTTGTTGCAAGGTCAATGCCCTGCGAAGTGCTCGCCGTCCTTGAGTTTGTACACGGTGCCGCAATACGGGCACTTGGCCTGACCCGTGTGCGCCACATCCAGGTACACCTTGGGGTGCGTGTTCCAGGTTTGCATGTGGGCCAGCGGGCTGGGACAAAACACGCCACCCTGGTGGTTCAGGTCTTTGGCCAGCAGTTCAATCGGTGCTTGTGTCATGGATATCAGACTTTGGTGAGCCAATGGGCGTACTTGGGGTTGCGGCCGTTGACGATGTCAAAAAACGCCGCCTGGATTTTTTCGGTGATGGGGCCGCGCGACCCGCTGCCGATTTCAATGCGGTCCAGCTCGCGAATCGGGGTCACCTCGGCGGCGGTACCGGAGAAAAACGCTTCGTCGGAGATGTAGATCTCATCCCGGGTGATCGGCTTTTCCTTGAGCTCGATGCCCAGATCCTGGCAGATCGCGAAGATGGTGTTGCGCGTGATGCCGTTGAGCGCGCCCGCGCTGGAATCGGGGGTGTAGACCACGCCCTTGCGCACGATAAACAGGTTTTCACCCGCGCCTTCCGAGGCAAAGCCTTGTGGGTCCAGCAACAAGGCTTCGTCGTAGCCCTCGTCGGTGGCTTCCATGTTGGCCAGGATGGAGTTGGTGTAGTTGCTCACCGCCTTGGCGTGGATCATGGTG
The DNA here is from genome assembly GCA_038237415.1 of Burkholderiales bacterium. Classification (GTDB taxonomy): domain Bacteria; phylum Pseudomonadota; class Gammaproteobacteria; order Burkholderiales; family Burkholderiaceae_C; genus Allorhodoferax. The sequence goes on along the minus strand of JBBRYR010000033.1, from coordinate 23,980 downwards.
ATGTTGACGTGGTGGCGGGTAAAGCTGCTGGTCTTGACACGAATGCCGCGCTTCATGCCGTCCTCACCCAGGTACGCGCCCCAGGTCCAGGCCGCCACCATCAGGTGAATCGAGTTGCCCTTGGGGCTCACGCCGAGCTTCTGCGCGCCGATCCATGTGAGCGGGCGAATGTAGCCGCTCTCCAGATGGTTTTCACGCACCACGGCGATCTGGGCGTCCATCACCTCTTGCGGGGTGAACGGGATTTTCATGCGCAGGATTTTGGCGCTGTTGAACAGCCGCTCGGTGTGCTCTTCCAGGCGGAAAATCGCTGTGCCATTGGCCGTGTTGTAGGCGCGCACTCCCTCAAAGGCGCCGCAACCGTAGTGCAGCGTGTGGGTCAGCACGTGAATCTTGGCATCGCGCCATTCGACCATCTGGCCATCCATCCAGATTTTGCCGTCGCGGTCAGCCATTGAGGGAGGTAGGGAGCTCATCGATTGTGTCCTTGGGGTCGTGGTCTTTGAAATGCCGATTTTACGGCTGGCAAGGATCGGTTACCGAGTCAACCGGCAGTCTTCGCGTCAGGGACGCAGCAATTCCCACTGGGCAAGCGTGCCCCGGGCGAACGTGCATCGCACCCGCACGTTTCCGCCATCGGTCCATTGGTAGGCCTCTGGGTCGCCGTTCGGCGGAGAAACACATTGTCCCAGCGCCCGGGTAAGGGCCAGTACCTGCAACAGGGTCATGCCGCGCTGCAAGCGCGCATGGAGCATGACAGCGCTGGCAACCGAGCCCACCGGGCGACCAGCCGTGCGCCGCAAGACCAGCAGCATGCGGGTCATGTGCAACAAAACCCACATCACCACGCCGCCAGCCGCCAGGGCAACACCGCCCCAGCCATAAGAGCGATAGCCGAGCACCGCCAGCGCGACAGCAACCAGCGCTGCACCGCCCTGCGCAACGACAGGGCTATTGCGAAAATTCAGAAAAAACACGGGTTAAAATGTTTCCCAATCGTCATCACCCTTGATGCCGCTCGCCTTGGTCGATGAGTGATTCAGGGCAGGTGTAGCCACCTTGGTATGCAGAACCGGCGCAGACGGGTGTGCAAGGGCTGGTTTGCGTGCGGGTGCCGGTATTGACTTGGGACGTGCAGGGGAAGCCACTGGGCGGGGAGCTGCACGGGGGGCGGCCCGTTTCACCGCAGGCTTCGGTGCCCGCACGGCACTGGAACCGTCGAGTTTGAAGGCAGCCACCACACCGGCAAGACGGTGCGCCTGGTCTTTCATGCTGGTTGCGGCGGCGGCGGACTGCTCCACCAAGGCGGCGTTCTGCTGCGTCATCTGGTCCAACTGGCCGACTGCCGCGTTGACTTGTGCGATGCCGTCTGCCTGCTCGGACGCTGCCGCCGTGATTTCGCCCATGATGTCAGTGACCCGCTGCACCGAACTGACGATTTCCGTCATGGTCTGTCCGGCCTGGGCTACCAGCACGGATCCGCCTTCCACCTTTTCGACGCTGCTGTTGATCAGCAACTTGATTTCCTTGGCCGCATCCGCCGATCGGCCCGCCAGACTGCGCACTTCGCTGGCGACTACCGCAAAGCCCCGACCCTGCTCTCCGGCGCGGGCAGCTTCCACGGCAGCGTTCAGCGCCAGGATGTTGGTCTGAAAGGCAATGCCATCGATGACGCTGATGATGTCGGATATCTTGCGTGAGCTGACGTTGATGTCGTTCATGGTGGACACCACTTGGCTCACGACTTGGCCACCCCGCTGTGCCACCGTCGCGGCCGAAGCGGCCAGCTGGTTGGCTTGCCTCGCGGAGTCAGCGGATTGTTTGACGTTCGAAGTGAGCTCCTGCATGCTGGATGCGGTCTCTTCCAGGTTGGCCGCAGTTTGTTCGGTGCGCGCCGACAGGTCGTTATTACCCGCCGCGATTTCCTCACTCACGTCCGCAATGCTTTCCGTACCCTGGCGCACATCGGCGACCAGATGCACCAGCTGATCCCGCATGTGGGCGATGGCACGCATCATTTCACCAAACTCGTCGCCCCGATTCACCTCCACCCTGACGCTGAGGTCACCACTGGCAATGGTTTCCGCCACGGTGATGGCGTCGCGCAAAGGCTGTCGAATCTGCCTGATGAGAACCCAGGTTCCCAATACCAGCAGGAGAAGCAGCAATATCACCAACCCACGGGTCAGCCAGTTATTGACAACGCGCTCCGCCTGGAATTCGTCGGTCATGCGCGCGTTGGCACCCTTCTGCAGATCACTGAACTCCTGCAGGGAACTCACGTACTTGTCCACCATGGGCTGCAACTTTGACTTGAGCTCGGCTGCCGCTGCAGCCTGGTCGCCGGCAACCTTGAGTTCGCGCACCTTGGCCAACGACACCAGCGCCACCCGCCGCTCCTCGGCGATACGGTCAAACAGCGACTTTTCGGGCGCATTCAACCCAATGGCTTCAACCTGCTTCTGGATCTCGGTAATCCGCGCACTGGTAGCGGGTATCTGCGCCTTGAACAACTCATCGACAGCCGGGTCCGGGGTCGCCGCGCTGGCAATGATTCGCGTGAGCTGGGTTTCCACCAACCCTGACCATTGAAGGGATAAATTGGTCTTTTTGCCTTGGGTCTCAAAAGCCAAGTCGGCGCGTGATTGCACCGCACTGCTTCTCTGAGTGGCAAATAGCAGCGTAAAAACCAGCAGCGCCATGACAACGCCAATAAAGAGCCACAGCTTGGCCCCCAACGAAAGATTTGTGCTTTTCATAATATTCAATGCCAGATGGAGATGCTTATTGAAGCATACGCAGGTCAGCGCCGAGGCGCAAGCACAAGCCGGCCGGGACTTATCCCAGCCCGCGCACCACTTCCATGGCCTGTTCCACCCGCTCCACCGCATGAATGGTCAAGCCCTCGATGGGATTCTTCGGCACATTGGCTTTGGGTACCACGGCCACAGTGAAGCCGAGTTTGGCCGCCTCTCTGAGCCGCTCCTGCCCGCGCGGTGCGGGGCGCACCTCGCCCGCCAGACCCACTTCTCCGAAGGCAAAAAAGCCCTTCGGCAAGGCCTTGCCGCGCAAGCTCGACGTAATGGCCAGCAGCACGGCCAAGTCCGCAGCGGGTTCGCTGATCCGCACACCGCCGACCGCATTGACGAACACATCCTGGTCCATGCAGGCTACACCGGCATGGCGGTGCAGCACAGCCAACAGCATCGCCAGGCGATCCTTGTCCAGGCCCACCGAGAGGCGTCTGGGAGAAGGTCCGCCACTGTCGACCAGCGCCTGAATCTCCACCAGCAGCGGGCGCGTACCCTCCAGCGTGACCATGACGCAGCTTCCAGGCACTGGTTCGCTGTGCTGGCTCAGAAAAATGGCACTGGGGTTGGAGACGCCCTTGAGGCCTTTCTCCGTCATGGCAAACACGCCGATCTCGTTGACCGCGCCAAAACGGTTTTTGATGGCGCGCACCAGGCGAAAACTGCTGTGGGTATCGCCCTCGAAGTACAGCACGGTGTCGACCATATGCTCCAGCACCCGTGGCCCGGCCAGCGCACCCTCCTTGGTCACATGTCCCACGAGCACGATGGCGGTTCCACTGGACTTGGCGCAGCGGGTCAGGTGCGCCGCACATTCGCGGACCTGCGCTACCGAGCCGGGAGCGGAGGTGAGCTGGTCGGAATACACGGTTTGAATGGAATCAATCACCGCCACATCGGGTTGCAGCGTCTCGATCGTGGCGAGTATTTTGTCCAGTTGAATTTCTGCCAGCACCTTGACTTGCGAGGCGTCCAGACCCAATCTGCGCGAGCGAAGGGCTACCTGCGCGCCGCTCTCTTCTCCCGTCACATACAGGGTGGACTGGCCGCTGCGCTGCAGGGAATCCAGCGCCTGCAACAGCAGCGTGGATTTGCCGATGCCGGGGTCGCCGCCAATGAGAACCACCGCGCCTTCGACCATGCCACCACCCAAGACCCGGTCCAGTTCATCCTGGCCGGTGGGCGTGCGCTGCACGTCCGTCGCATCAATATCCGCCAACGTGGTCACTTCAGCCGTTTTGGCCAGCGACTGAAACTGGGAGGTATAGCGGTTTTTGGTGGGTGCAGCCGTCTCGGCAACCGACTCCACCAGCGTATTCCAGGCACCGCAACTGGGGCACTTGCCCAGCCATTTGGGTGTAGTGCCGCCGCACTCGTTGCAGGTGTAGATCGTTTTTTCTTTGGCCATAGCCTGATATTACTGTATAAAAATACAGATCAATCCATGAAACCCGGCAACACAAGCTACAGGAAGCTCACCCCATTAACGTGGGATTCGGTCTCGGGCCCGACGCACCTTGTCAGCGTTCACCACCACCCGCACCGCCTCAAAATTAAGGGGCGCCTGAATCGCGTAGGCGGCATCGGAGGTGTTCTTCGCCGTATAGGTCACGATGGGCATACCCACCTTGTCCACAATGCTCACTACCCAGGGGGTGTTGGCGCGCTCACCGCGCTGTACTGATACCGCAGTCTCGCCATTGGCCAGCATGACATAGCTCCCCGGCGGGTAAAAGCCCGCCGCCTGCGCCATGGCCGATCCCACGCCCACGGCATCGCCTGATGCGCCCATGACCATGGATTTGACGGCTTTCACAGGCGAAAGCGACGCACGGGATTTGCGGGCGGCCATTTTGGCCACAAAGCTGTCCGCCATGGCCAGAATTCGGCGGGATGCCGACGTACGTGGAGCGGCCTCCGGTGAGTCGGGGTCATGGTGCCACCGCACGATGTCGATCTGGTCGGAGTCATCAACGTCAAATCCACTCAGAATTTCCGCGCTCTTCTGTGGATGCTCCTGTATCAGCGTGCGCTGCCAATCGGTGGGGTCTGCACTTTGGCGGGTCAGGCTGTCCTGGTCTCTCGCCATGCCAATGTTCATGGTCAGGGCCGCATTCATGAGGGACTGCCGCTGCAAACTGTCAATCCCGACCTTTTGGGCTGTCAGCTCGCACACCACTGAACACAATAAGGCGTGCGTGGCGCAATAGCCCAGCGCGTTGTCTGCCAGTGCCTGGAACAGACAGAACAAACTGTCATCAGGATCTTTACGCAACAGTTCCAGGGCTTTCTTCTCGATGTTGGCAAGCCGCTGCAAGGGACTGATGGCGAGACCGCCCTGGTACAGAATGCCCCGGAGCATTTCCTGCAGGTCAAGCCAGCCTCCGCTGAGTTGCTCGGCAGTGACGTAGTCGCGTTGGAGTATGGCGCTGGGCATGGGAGCCCGCGCGATGGTTTGCAGATCCACCCCGTCGCGCAGCATGGCATGCACCATGCGCTCATAGGCACGCTGCCAGGCCTGCGCGTCTTCCGGGGTTGATGATGCATTGTGGGAATGCAGCCGTTCCCGGTGCTGCTCAGACACCACAGCCTGGCCACGGCGCAGCAGTAACTGCCCCGTCGGACTCCACACATTGACCGGCAGTGGCTTGCCTACTTCCAGCATCGCGACCGGGATCGGGTGGTACTTCACGCGGACACCTCCACAGGCACACGGGTCGCCAGGGCGCACATCAACTCATAGCCCACAGTCTGGGCGCTGGCCGCAACTTCATCTATGGACAAGACCGCACCATTGGCTGCGTGACCCCACAAGGTGACTTCGCTCCCGGGGCCAGCCAACGGAACGGGCCCCAGGTCCACCGCCAACATGTCCATGCTGACGCGCCCCAGGGTGCGCGTGCGAACGCCGTCCACCAGTATGGGCGTGCCGGTGGGGCAAATGCGGGGGTAACCGTCGGCATAGCCGCAGGCGACCACACCAATGCGCATAGGCTCCAGCGCCACAAATGATGATCCATATCCGACACTAGCCCCCGTATTGATTGCTTGGACTGCTATGATTTTTGCAGCAAGTGTCATGGTGGGCTGCAGCCCCCAGTGTGCCGCCGTGTGCTCGGGGAAATCCGGCGCGCTGCCGTAAATGGCAATACCCGGGCGAACCCAGTCCGACACCACCAGGGCCTCGGGGTGCTGCGCGGCCAGCGCAGGGTCGACAGGGAACCGCAACGTGGCCGCACTGTTGCTCAGGGTGCGCTCACCCGGCAGATCACGGGTCACCGCCGCAAAGACCGCCATTTGCGCCGCCACCCCTTTGGGGCCATCGGCATCGCTGAAGTGGGTCATCAGCGAGATTTCGTCCACCTGCGGCAATGCGTTGAGTCGGGCCCAGGCGGACCGGTAACGGTCCGGGGCAAAGCCCAGACGGTTCATGCCCGAATTCATCTTCAAGAATATGCGGTGCGGCACATTGGTCTTGTGCGCCGCCAGCATGTCGATCTGGGCGTCGCAGTGCACGGTGTGCCACAAATCCAGGCGGGAACACAGTTCCAGGTCACGCAACTCAAACGCACCTTCGAGCAACATGATGGGCCCGCGCCAGCCCAGGTCACGCACCCGCTGCGCCTCAGCCAGATCCAGCAGCGCAAAGCCGTCGGCACCCCGCAGGCCTTCAAAAACCCGCTCGATTCCGTGCCCATAGGCGTTGGCCTTGACTACCGCCCAGACCCGGGCATCCGGCGCAGCACGGCGAGTAAGCTCCAGATTGTTGCGAAAGGCCTGGGTATGGATGGTGGCGAGTATGGGACGGGGCATGGCGGGTAGGTGGGATCAATGGGCTGGACGGATTTTGACACTGCCCGGCATGCTATAACCGCAGCACGTTTGGAGACACCCCACAATATTCGACGCATTAGCCACACTAATGCGCACACCCCTCACGAATGAAACGCGGTTTTTACACCATCATGTCAGCGCAGTTTTTTAGCTCGCTGGCGGACAACGCCCTGTTTGTGGGGGCTGTTCAATTGTTGCGAACCAGTGGTGCCCCCGAATGGCAACAGGCGGCTCTGGTGCCCATGTTTGCTTTGTTCTATGTGGTGCTTGCGCCCTTTGTGGGGGCCTTTGCCGACGCCATGCCCAAAGGCAAAGTCATGCTGTTCAGCAATGGCATCAAGGTGGTGGGCTGCCTGATGATGCTGTTTGGCACACACCCGCTCATGTCGTACGCCATTGTGGGCCTGGGAGCCGCAGCGTACTCGCCGGCAAAATACGGCATCCTCACCGAGCTGCTGCCCTCTTCCCAGCTGGTCAAGGCCAATGGCTGGATTGAGGGCCTCACCATCGCTTCGATCATCCTGGGTGTATTGCTGGGCGGACAATTGGTGAGCCACGCAGTGTCGGCACGACTTTTGTCGATCGACTTTCCCTTCATCACGACCAGTATTGACACCCCACCGGAAGCGGCCATCAGTGTGCTGATTTTTGTGTACATCCTGGCAGCCTGGTTCAATACCCGTATTCCGGCGACCGGAGTGCCCATGCGCCCGCTGCCCAAACACCTGATCACCTTGCTGCCTGACTTCTGGCACTGCAACCTGCGGCTGTGGCGCGACCGTCTGGGTCAAATCTCTCTGGCCACGACGACCCTGTTTTGGGGCGTCAGCGGCAACTTGCGGTACATCGTGCTGGCATGGGCGGCGGCGGCTTTGGGCTACAGCGTGACGCAGGCCTCCGCCTTGGTGGGGGTAGTTGCCATCGGCACGGCCGTTGGTGCAGTCGCCGCATCCATGCGCATGCGGCTGGACCAGGCCACCAATGTGATGCCACTGGGCATTGCCATGGGCGTGCTGGTGATTCTGCTGAATTTCATCTCCAACGTATGGGTCGCTGCGCCGTTTTTGGTGCTGCTCGGTGGCTTGGGCGGTTTCCTGGTGGTGCCCATGAATGCCCTGCTGCAACACCGGGGCCACAACCTGATGGGCGCAGGACGCTCCATTGCAGTTCAGAATTTCAATGAGCAGGCATGCATCCTGGGCCTGGGTGGCTTCTATGCCCTGTCCACTGGCATGGGCCTGTCAGCCTTTGGTGCTATCACGATTTTTGGCGTGGTGGTCGCCGGGTTCATGTGGGTCATCAAGCGCTGGCACGCACGCAATTGCGTCGACCATGCCGTAGAAGTGAACCACCTGCTGGACATTGCCCGCAGCGACACCCTGCACGGTTAAGCCAACGTCTGCGGATACGAGTCCACGCAGACGCCTGGCATCCAGTCAGGCAAGGCTGCGCAAATAGCTGCGCCATCCACCAAAGTGGCTGATGTCCTGCGCGTCGGCTGTTGCATAGGCTTCACAAACGAAGCCCTGCACTTGTGTGCCGTCTTCCAGTGCAACCATGCCAATGCCCAGGGGTGCGGGTATGCCCGCTACAAACGAGCCGAACTCCCGGCCTGGCAACTCCCAAACCTCCAGTTCGATAGCTGTACCGCCGCCGTCCACCCGCACCATACCGGGCCGCTTGGGTGGCCCGCCGGGCAATGCGAACAGTTTGTAGCAAGGCGCGCTGCGCACCGAGCGCACCAGCCGGGCACCGCGCTGGGTCAATTGGCCATTCAGCGGAAGTCCGCTCAAATGCGCACCACACACCGCCACCTGCACCAGGCCCGAGGGGAATGGCGTGGCATCCGGCGTGGCGCTGGGCAACCGGTGGGGCGCGTGGGATGTGGCACCCACCGTCGGCACGGTGACGGCATGCAGACGCGCGGCCAGCGACAGCAAGGGCAGATCCTGACCCGCACGCGCCACCAGGGTCACACCCCAGGGCATGTGGTCCATGGCTGCGGTCATAAAGCCAGTGGGCACGGCCACGGCGGACAGGTCCAGCAAATTCACATGGTTGGTGTAGTGGCCCAGATTGGAGTTGAGGCGAATCGGATCGGCCTCTACGGCTTCAATGGTGTAGACCGTGCTGGCAGTGGGGGTGACCATGCAATCGATAGTGTCCCAGACCTGGCGCGTTTGTCGCTCCAGGTCCTTGAGCCGGTAGAGCGCGGCAAAGGTATCGGGCGCTGAGATGTGAATGCCCTTTTCGGTGATGGCGCGGGTAACCGGGTGCAGTGCTGCTGGCTTGGCCTCAATAAAGGCCCGAATAGCCTGATAACGCTCGGCCACCCAGGGACCTTCGTAGAGCAGGGTCGCCACCGCACGGAATGGCGTGAGGTCGACCTCCACCGGCGTCCCGCCCAGCGCGCACAAGTGCGCCACGGCCTGCGCAAACTGGGCCGGACCCTCGGAGTTGCCATGGAACTCCAGATCCACCTCGCGCGGAACACCAAACCGGAATGCGCCTGCCGCGCCAAAGTTAGTCCCATGCGGCGCCAGGTTGCGCGAATACGCATCCTGCGGGTCTTCGCCCTGCGCAGCACCCAGCACCGCGGCCGCATCGGCTGCAGTCAAGGCAAACACCGACACCACATCCAGCGTACGACACGCCGGCACCACCCCGGTCGTAGGGATGCGACCGCAGGTGGGCTTCAGGCCCACCAGGTTGTTGAACATGGCGGGCACGCGGCCTGAACCGGCGGTATCGGTGCCCAGTGAAAAACTCGCCAGCCCCATCGCGACCGAGACGGCCGAACCGGCAGAAGACCCACCCGATACGTATTTTGGGTTGATGCTGTTGCGGCACGCGCCATAGGGCGAGCGCACGCCGACCAGGCCCGTGGCAAACTGGTCCAGGTTGGCCTTGCCCACCGGAATGGCGCCGGCGGCTATCAAGCGCTGCACCACGGTGGCACTGACCTCCGGCGTATAGGCAAACTCCGGACATGCCGCGGTGGTGGGAATACCTGCCAGATCAATGTTGTCCTTGATAGCAAACGGAATGCCATACAGCGGCAGCGCCGCCGGGTCGCGCCCTTCCAATGCAGCGGCATAGGCGCGCATCTCGTTGAGCGTGAGGCGGCGGATCCAGATATGGTGGTCCAGTGCTGCATCTTCATGCTGCATTGCTGCATCAAGAAGCTCTACCAGTTGCGCAGGTGTCAGGCTGCCATCCAGGTAACGGGCCCGCAGGGCGGGAATGGAAAGATCAAGTCGCATGCTTATCTCCTGGTTCAATTCTTGTTTCATTTGGGATTCATCTGGGTTTAGCGCATCAGTACCAACGGCTGCCCGGCAGTCACCGACTGGCCTTCGACACAGAGCAACTGCTCTATGCGGCCATCGCAGTGGGCGTGCACCGTAATTTCCATCTTCATGGATTCAATGACCAGCAGTGCCTGCCCGGCCTTCACCTCGGCACCCACTGTCACCTGCACGGCCCATACGCCGCCCGACACCTGCGACGCAATGACCTCGCCGTCAAACGCCTCGGCCGCCGCGTTGCGGGCTGCCGCATCGTCGTCGGCGCCGACATCGGGTGCCTCCGAGACGCCAGCAATACGCCAGCGTTCACGCTCCGCCTCAAAGGCCGCCTGCTGACCCTGCTTGAAACTCTGGATGGAAGCCGCGTTGTCATCGAGAAAGCGCTGGTAATCCGACAGGCGGAATACACCCTCTTCGATGCGCAAGGACGCACGCCCGGCGATGAAGTCCTTGCGGTACTCCAGCAACTCCTCTGCCCCCATGGGGTAGAAGCGAATCTGGTCAAAAAATTGCAGCAGCCACGGCTTGCCCTTGGTGAATTCACGGGTCTCGCGCCAGCGGTTCCACATCTGCGCGGTGCGGCCGACAAACTGGTAGCCGCCCGGGCCTTCCATGCCATACACACAGAGGTAGGCGCCACCTATGCCCACCGCGTTTTCAGGGGTCCAGGTGCGTGCCGGGTTGTATTTGGTGGTGACAAGTCGGTGGCGCGGATCCAGCGGTGTGGCCACGGGTGCCCCCAGGTACACGTCGCCCAAGCCGAGCACCATGTAGCTGGCGTCAAACACGATGTCATACACCGCCTGGATATCGGGCAGGCCGTTGATTCGGCGTATGAACTCAATGTTGCTGGGACACCAGGGTGCGTCGGCGCTGACCGATTGCATGTACTTCTCGATCGCCAGTTTGGTGGCGGGGTCATCCCACGAGAGTGGCAACCACACGGTACGGCTAGGCACTTCGATATCCTGCGCCGTGCTTAGCCCGGCTTGCGCCTGCAGCAAGCTGTCCATCAGGTGGGGCAAGGGCAGCGTCAAGGGGTCATAGTGCACTTGCAGAGAGCGTATGCCGGGCGTCAAATCAATCACGCCTGCCAAGTGGCCTTCATCGCGCAGTGCCTGCACACGCACCATCAGGGCGTGCACCAGAAAGCGCAGGGTCAGATCAAGCTGGAGCTCGCCAAATTCAATCAACACATAGGCATCGCCCGCGCGGCGGAACACGACCTCGACACCCTCGCCCTGTGCGGCCACACGGTGCAGCACCGGGCCGTCCTGCGGCTGGCTCACGGCAACGCCGAGAGCCGGTTGAATGACTTCAACGCGTACCGGCGCGGCCAGCGCTGCCTGCTGGGCCTGCGCCATGGCCACCGCCTCGTCATGCCGCAGGGGAACAAACCGCACGGTGTTACCCGGCGAGAGCTGGCCGAGCTTCCACAACTCGGCCTGCACCACGGTGGCTGGGCAGACAAAACCTCCGAGGCTGGGACCATCCGGCCCCAGAATCACCGGCATGTCACCCGTGAAGTCAATCGCGCCAATGGCATAGGCGTTGTCGTGGATATTGGAAGGGTGCAGACCTGCCTCGCCTCCATCGCGCCGCGCCCACGTCGGCTTGGGGCCAATGAGTCGCACGCCGGTGCGGCTGGAGTTGTAGTGCACCTGCCAGTCCGTCGCAAAAAACATTGCGATATCGGAGGGCGTAAAGAAATCAGGCGCGGCGTGCGGCCCGATCAGGACGCCAATATCCCAGTGACTCTGGTAGATGGGTACCAGACCGGCTGCCGTCGCAGCCTCCATGGCCGGCAGGTCCACCGTCTGGCCTACATGCAGTACATCGCCCGCGCGCAGTACACGCCCACCATGGCCGCCAAACTGACCCAGGGTAAAGGTCGATGCGCTGCCCAGATAACTGGGCACGTCCACCCCGCCGGCAACGGCCAGGTAGGAGCGGCAGCCTGCGCCTGTGACACGGCCTATGCGGAGCATCTGACCGGGCTGAACGGTGAATGCGCTTGCCAGGGGAACGGGGGCGCCATCGAGCGTCAGCTCCATCGGCGCACCGGCAACGGCCAGTGTCATCGCACTGCGAAAACTCAGGGTGGGCCCAGCCACCGTGATCTCGAGCGCGGCATCGCCCTCGCGGTTACCCACCAGCCGGTTGGCCAAGCGCAGCGCCAGACTGTCCATGGGGCCCGACGGCGGAACGCCCACGGCCCAGTATCCCAATCGTCCCGGCCAGTCTTGTACCGAGGTTTGCACGCCGGGGCTGAGCACGTCAATGGCATGACTGGGCGCCACAAAGGTCAACAGGCTGCGCGTGGTGTGCTGCCCTTGCACAAAAGGTGCAAAGCGCATCACGGAGCGCAGGTAATCGAGATTGGACTCCAGACCGGCGATGCGTGTGTCCACCAGGGCCTGCTCCAGCTTCAGAAAGGCCTGCTCGCGGTCGTCACCATGCGCAATCAGCTTGGCCAGCATGGGGTCGTAATGCGCAGTCACTTCGGTACCCCGTTCAATCCAGGTATCCACCCGCAGGTTGGACGGGAAATGTACTTCCGTCAGCAAACCAGTGGATGGCTGAAAGTTCTTTGCCGGATCTTCGGCGTACAAACGGGCCTGTACCGCGTGGCCGCGTGACACGATTGTCAAAGTATCCAGCGGCGGCATATCGCCCGCGGCGAGCCGCACCATCCATTCCACCAGATCCACGCCGGTAACCGCCTCCGTCACGCCGTGCTCCACCTGCAGCCGGGCATTCACTTCCAGAAAGAAGAACTCCTGCGTCGTCGCATCCACCACGAACTCTACGGTGCCCGCCGAGCGGTAGGCCGCCTTGCTGGCAAGCGTGCGCGCCGTATCCAGCAAGGCCTGGCGAACCTCTTCACGCAGATTGGGTGCGGGTGTTTCCTCCACCACCTTCTGGTTGCGCCGCTGCAGCGAGCAATCGCGCTCACCCAGCGCCAGCACCTGGCCGGCGCCGTCGCCAAAAATCTGCACCTCGATATGGCGGGCATCGGTGATGTAGCGCTCCAGGAAAACCCCCGCATCGGAGAAGTTGGACTGCGCCAGGCGGCGCACGGAATCAAAGGCCGCGCTGAGCTCATCCGCATGGCGGCACATCTGCATGCCGATCCCGCCTCCGCCTGCACTGCTCTTGAGCATCACCGGGTAGCCGATGAGGTCGGCCTGCAGCAGCGCGGTATCGAGGTCGGCCAGCAAGCCGGTGCCGGGCAGCAGGGGTACTCCGGCCTCCGTGGCCAATGCCCGCGCTGTGTGCTTCAGGCCGAATACCCGCATTTGCTGGGGCGTCGGCCCGATGAAGGCCAGTCCGGCGGCCTCGCAGGCCTCCACAAACTGTGCGTTTTCCGAGAGAAAACCATAACCGGGGTGAATGGCCTGCGCGCCGGTAGCCAACGCCGCCTCAATGATGCGGTGCATGGCGAGGTAGCTGCCCGCTACGGCCGCCGTGCCTACACAAACCGCCTCATCCGCCATGGCGACATGGGCCGACTCGGCATCGGCATCCGAATAAATGGCGACCGCCCCGACACCCATCTGGCGCAGGGTGCGGATGATGCGGCAGGCAATCGCACCGCGATTGGCAACAAGTACTTTTTTGAACATGGTCAGCTCAGTGCAAAGAGCAGGTCGTCCTGCCGTTCAAGAAATAAGCGCCGGCCGTCCGGCACTTCGGGCACTTTCAGGCCGGGTCCCAGACCAGGCAGCGCACCGGCGTCGGGTTGTAGGCGTTGCACGGGTTGTTGAGCTGCGGGCAGTTGGAGATCAGCACGATCACATCCATCTCCGCGCGCATCTCGACGTACTTTCCCGGGGCCGAAATACCGTCTTCGAACGTCAGGCCGCCTTGCGGTGTGACCGGCACATTCATGAAGAAATTGATGTTGGACGCTATGTCGCGTTTGTGCAGGCCATACGGGTTATGGGCAATGGCCGCCATGAAGTTGTCGCGGCAACTGTGCATGGTGCGCTTCTCCAGCGCATACCGCACGGTATTGCTTTCGCAGGAGCAGGCCCCGCCCAACGTATCGTGACGCCCGCAGGTATCGGCCACGACGGTCAGCATGGGCTTGCCTTCGCTGGACATCAGCGTGGTTCCCAAACCAAGATACAAAGCACCTTGCGCCTGAATGGTGTGCGTCAGGCTGTAATGCTCTTCGGGGTCGTGCGCATTGAAAAATAGCGTGTCAACGGCCTGGTTTCCTTCCAGATCGACGATGCGGAAAATCTGGCCTTTGGACAGGCGCTGCATCCACGGCTCACCGGCTGGAACGATGGCGTCCACGGTGGCGTGCGCCGGGTCAAGCGCGCTGGTCTGGGTAATGGCAGACATGGTGAATTCCTTGGGTAATGGAGTCGAAAGAATCAAACGTGGATTGGCGCGCCGGTTTACAAAAACCAGCGTTCGGTGTTGATGAAGCCACGGTCGTTTTCGGGGCAGGACAGGCGGCACACATCGCTGGCACCGGCAGTGCCCGAGCGCCAGGCGGTCAGGGTCACTGACCCAGGGGCATAGAGCGGCGCAGGGTCCAGCGGATGGGGTGCTGCGGACAGCACCACCAGCACATTCATCTCGAAACGCAGGTCCACATGCTGGCCGGGCTGGCGGTGACTGGTGTCGAACTGCAGTTTGCCTTCTGCGTCGGCCGTGACCTTGCTGAAAAAGTTGACGTTGGCACCGACATCACGGCGGCCCAGACCCCACTTGTTGAGTTCCACCAACAAGCCATCCTGAGCGCTTCGGAACATGCCGTTGCGGTGCTCCTGGTAGCGCGCTTCGCCATATTTTTTCCGGACGCCTTCGGCATCGAGCACGCCGGAAAAGGTGTCATGCCAGCCACAGGTATCTTCCGGAATGGAGCACAGCACGCGACCCATGTCGGAGTAGCACACATGGCCCGTAGTGAGGAACGCGGTGTGCTGTGCCTTGAGCGTGTCCGGCATGTTGTAACGCTCGGTCTTTTCTTCCTGATTGAAGAACAGGGCCGCCACATTGGCGCTGCCACTCAGGTCGGTCAGTCGCAGGGTGTTGCCGCGGCGCAGGATGCCCGACCAGTGGCACCCACCGGGCAAGGCTTCTTCCCACAGCACACGGTCTGGCGCGAAGGTGGACGAAGTCTCGGGCACGGCCGCACGGGCCATGGGAGGTAAATTGGCGAAAGACGTTTGCATGGCGGTATCGCTTATATGAGTGAATGAAGCAGGTGGCAATCGGCTCAGACCGCTGTGCTCTGCACATTGAGCTTTTCGAGCATGTCCAGGTCGGTAGTGATGCCGGTGCTTTCACGAATACGCGCCAGAATCTCGGCGCGCAATTCGCGAAAAGGTGTTGAGTACTTCATGTCCTGGGTGCGCTGGGCAGGCAGGGGCACCGGAAAAATGCTGTGGATGCGCCCCGGACGCGGCTGCATGAGCACCACGCGCTGACCCAGGTAAACCGCCTCCTCCACGTCGTGCGTCACAAACACGATGGTGGTTTTCTCGACCCGGTGGATGTGCAGAATCAGGTCGTGCATGACCTCACGCGTCTGCGAGTCCAGCGCGCCAAACGGCTCATCCATCAGCAGAACCGACGGACGGCCCATCAGCGCACGGGCAATCGCCACGCGCTGCTGCATGCCGCCCGACAGCTGGTTGGGATAGGCGTTGCGCACCTTGCCCAGGCCGATCAGGTTCAGCAAGGCGTCGGCACGGCCCGAGGCGGCCTCCACATCGGACGAGGTCAGGTTTTCGCGGTTGATCTGGAGCTGCCGGCTGAACTTGATGTTGTCAATCACACTGAGCCAGGGATACAGGCTGTAGTGCTGGAACACCATGGCCCGGTCTGCGCCCGGGCTGTTGATGCTCTTGCCGTCGCACAACACCTCCCCGCTGGTCCGGTACTCCAGCCCTGCCAAAATGCGCAGGAGTGTGGACTTGCCGCAACCGGATGCGCCGACCAGCGTAATGAACTCGTTGTCTTCAATGCTGAGGTTGACGTTGTCGAGTGCAGGCACCGGACTGGCCGCGCGCTCAAACACCTTGCCGACATTTTGAATACTGACTTTGGACATGATTTAACCTCTCGCTTGTGCCCAGGGATACAGCCGCCGGTGTAACCAGCGAAAGCCCTGATCCATCAACAGACCAATCACCCCGATGAGGATGATTCCGCCAAAAATAGTATCGGTCTTGAGGTAGCGCTGCGCCTTCAGAATGGCGTAGCCCAGACCGGAGTTGGCAGCCACCAGTTCGGCCACGACCAGGTAGGTCCAGGCCCACCCCATGGTGATGCGCAAGGTATCCAGAATGGCCGGGCGGGCCGACTGCGCCAGCACCAGGCGGATCATCTCGAAACGGGTGGCCCCCATGGTGAGTGCCGCTTCAATCTGCGCCATGGGAACCAGGCGAACGTTTTCCGCCACCATCAGCACCATCTGGAAAAACGTGCCGATGAAAATGATGGAAATCTTGGCGCTTTCTCCAATACCCAGCCACAGCATCACCAGCGGAATGAACGCCACGGCTGGCATGTAACGGATGAAATCGGTCAGCGGCTCCAACAGCGCTTCCACCGGGCGGAATGAACCGATCAACAAGCCCAGTGGCAAGGCCAGCACCGCGGACAGTGCAAACCCGGCGGCAACCCGATAGATGCTGATGGCCGCATCGCCCATCAAGTCATCCTCGAACAGCCAGGACACCAGGCGAGTGAACACCTTGAGCGGCCCCGGCAAGAAAACGGGATCGACCCAGCCCGACGCGGAGAAAAG
Organism: Burkholderiales bacterium; assembly: GCA_038237415.1. Classification (GTDB taxonomy): domain Bacteria; phylum Pseudomonadota; class Gammaproteobacteria; order Burkholderiales; family Burkholderiaceae_C; genus Allorhodoferax. The sequence goes on along the minus strand of JBBRYR010000033.1, from coordinate 7,256 downwards.
CGCCCAACCGGCAAAAGGGAGGAACAAGCCCAGAGCGGCAAACATCCAGTACTGCCGACGGGACAGCTGGCCGGCTATGCGCCAGATGCCCGGTCGTGCGGGCGGCGAGGTGGGGTCTGACATGGGCGGGCTCCAAAAGTAAAAGGACCAAAGCAAGAGAGGACGGCGCAGCGCACCATCTTCTCCCGGGCTTTTGTCCCTCCGTGGAGCCGCATCCAATGCGGCCGACAGCTCTCGGACCAGACAGCGCCATACAAGATGGCACCCGGAACCCTAGCGGTCTAGCAAGTCAAGCGATGTGCGGTGCACGACGCCCTCTCTTGTATGGAATTACGCAAGTTCGATGCCAGAAAATTCGCGTTAAAGTGCACCAAAGTGGTGTGGTCGCACTTTTCCCGTGCGAATGGGCTCATCGCGTGGCATCCATGCAGGGCCACTCGATGATCTGCCACGCGGTGCTGGAAAAACACCCCTCGGCGATCACCCCCGATTCCCCTTCCCGTTGCAGCACACAGGGCAGGCTGCGGCCCTCCCGTTGCGGCAGGGTCGAATGCTCAATCGTCCAGCAACCTGCATCCAATGTGCCAACCGAGATTTCAAAGTCCAGCAGCTCCTGCGCCATAGCGGGATGGCGGGCGACCACGCCTGCCAACGACAGGCCCGCTTCCAGTCCTTGCGGCCAAGCCACGGTCCGGGGACGCACATGCATCAGGTAGCGCCCGGCCACCAGCACCCGCTCCCGGGTATCGCCACCCGTGCTGTCCACGCCGCCCAGCACGATGGTTCGACCCGTAGAGTCCGGCAACCGTTCCCAGACTTCCAGATACGTCGCGTGCACGCCCGTCTCAACGACGCGCTCTGGCGCTTCAAACACCATCACACCCGCGTCGACTTCCGCACGGGGTGGCTGAAAGTCCATCTGGCGATGCCAGGTACACACCTCGCCTGGCGCTTCCTGCGTCACTTCGGTCACACCGCAGAACCCCTGCTGAGATGACAGCATTTCCAAGGTCGGCACGCCGCCATGCCGGGCCGACGCGGGAATGCGCAAATCGGCATGCCAGGCACTGGTCTGCATCCAGCACACAAAGGTGCTTTCATCGCGCAGCGTCGGGGTCTCCAGAAGTTTGCGAACCCAAAGCCCTCGGTAGTGGTCCGGCACCGCCTTCATTCGCAGGCCAGCGGAAAAGGTGGCAAGGAGCGATAGAACGCCATGTCATGGTTCGGCCAGATCTGCGCACCGGTCTCCAAGGCCAACGCCTTGAGTTTGCGGATGCTGTCTATTGCCTGCTGCTCGCGGCCCTGCCACAGGGTGCCGGGTGCCACTTCATCGTCCAGGTTCTCCTGCAGGTCCGCAGCGTCGCCCGCCAGCAAAACGGGCGCACCCTTGGGCAATTCGATCAACATGGACATATGACCGACCGTGTGCCCGGGTGTGGCAATCGCCTGCACTCCGGGCAGCAGCGTGTATTCGCCGTGTTGCAGGCGAAACTGCAGGGGCGCACCCGCGTCGTCGATGAGGTCATCGCCGAACACGGCTCCGTCTGCACCGCTGCGCGCGACTTCCATTTCATCGTGCTGCACATGGATCTCAGCGCCACAACCACAGCGTCGCAACTCCTTGAGGCCGCCCGCGTGGTCAAAATGCAGGTGGCCAATAAAGATCACATCCACATCGGCAGCCGTGAGCCCCAGGCGCGCCAGATGGTGGGGAATGTGTTGCTCTTCGTGCATCTCGGGCGCGCCCAGCGGGAACACAGCCGGATCGTAGTAGCGGGCACGCGCCGCAGGGTCGCTGATCTTGGCGTGGTCACAGCCCACGTCATACAGAATGCGGCCGTTCGAAGTTTCAAGCAGGTAGGCCAGGATGGGCGCTTCCATCTGTTCACCGCGCCCGCGGTTGAACGTGGAGATCGATTTGTCATAGCGGTGCGTCGCCGTTAACAGCGGCCACAATTTTTTAACCTGGGTCATACGATCCTTCCATTACAAGCTGTTGAAATTTCTATGAATCACGGCGAACCCTTTGACCGAACTGGCGCGAGTTGCACGGGTATTCATGGTTGCAGCACAAAATATTTCGCAAGACTGGAGGATAGGGTGTTCTGCTTCGCGCAGGTAAAGGAGGAGCCCGAAGGGCGGGGGACACGCAGCGCAGCAGAACACCCTATCCTCCGCTCCGTCACCCCACGTTGCTATGCATTTGGGAATTCTCAATAGTACTTATGGAGTGCGAAAACCACTTGTGATCGCCTGGGCAATGCGCACAGACACTTCCTGCGCCAGCAGGCGACCCTTGTGGGCGTCCGAACCCCTGGCCGAAGACAGCACGCCGGACGGCGGAACCCAGTCCGTGCGTGTAGGGTACATGTCGTAAGGCGGGAAGTCGGCCGGACCATCGTCGGGAATCAGGTCCAGGCGCACCAGCGAGGGGTGGTAGTGCAGCATCATGGAAGTCTCCAGCACCGCTGCGTGCTCCAGCGCGAACCCGGGAAAGCCCTGTGGAAATACGTCCGCCAGCGTTTCGGGCGTCATGAAATCCCAGTATTCCAGACGCATGACTTCCAGTTGCGTGCCGGGGCCGGCATCGCGCAAACCCAGGTCAATACCCTCAATCAAAAACCACTGGTTTTCATAGTGCCCGTTCACGACCACCAGTTTGGTGACACCGTGGCGCGCAAACTCGCGCACTGCATCGCGCACCGAGCCAATCAGCGTGGCGGCGTCCACACTGGTGGTGCCGCAAAAATGCTGACCCCCACCGCATTTGGGTTGTGACTTGTAACCATAGGACAGCGTGGGTGCCACCAGTCCGCCCACGCGGGCTGCAGCATCAGCAGCCACCGCTGCCGACAGCAAGCCATCGGTGCCCAAGGGCAGGTGCGGACCATGCTGCTCCAGCGCCCCCACCGGCAGCAGGATAGGCGGCTTGTCAGTCGCCATGCGGGCCTGGTAATCCAGCCAGGACAATTCGTTCATCCATACGGTACTCATGGTGCTTCCTTCATTAAAGTGTTTGAAGACGGCGGTGCGCCCGTGTCCGTTGCCTCGATCAGGGCGGCGCAGGCAATCAGGGCACCGCCTACCCATTCCATGGCGGACAGTTGACCACCGCCCCACCAGGTGGCGGTCAACACGGCCACCAGCAGCTCCGCCAGCATGACCACGCCTGCGCGACCGCTCTCCATGTGGGTGACACCAAATTGCCAGGTGGCCGTGGCCAGAAGCATCCAGCCAAAGCCGTAGGCCAATACCGCCAGTGCGACCAATAGAGAAACGGCAGGAATCGCAGCACCCTGGCCCAGCGCCCAGGCGGCCGACAGCACACCACAGCCCAGAAAAACGGCAGCCGTCTTGGAGCGGATCGGAATGGACTGCCCGGCCCGCGCGATGACGTTGTTGCCCGCAAACGCCAGTCCCGCGGAGAGCGCCAACAGGTCGGCGACGCTCAGCGCGGTGGTCAGGGCCTGGGTGCCGCCCAGCACCAGCCAGAGGCCGGCAACGGCCACCGCCACAGCCGCCTTGCGCCGCGCACCCACCCGCTCGCCCAAAAACAACCAGCCGCCCAGTACGGACCAGACCGGCGAGAGGTAAAACAGGAACATCACCCGCACCACATCGCCCAGCATCAGGGCGTTGACAAACGAAGTGTTGGCCCATCCCCCCACCAGCGCCAGCGCCACCAGCAGACCCGCTTGCGGCCGCCACGCGGCTCGCTCACGCCAGAGCAGTACGGAAAGGGCCAGGCCTACCGGTCCATACACCAACAGGGATAAAACCGGGCCTGCCAGCCCCACGCCCACAAACTGCTTTAAGGGCCACCAGGACAGACCCCACAGGGACGAGGAAAACAGGAGCACCAACAAAGGCAGCGCAGGTGATCGGACAGGCGTGGGCGATACAGACATGAAAATTTCAATTCGCACCGAGTCAAGGCATCACCGAGCCACCATTGGGGCCCAGCACCTGCCCACAATAGAAGCGCGATAAATCAGACGCCAGAAACAGCGCTGTGGCCGCAATCTCCTGCGGCTCGGCAACGCGGTGTTGCGGAATATCCAGCTCTTTGGCCATCCACTCGGGGCTCATGGCATCCAGCGACACCATGGCGGTGTTCACCGGCCCCGGCGCAATGGCGTTGACGCGGATCGCTGGCGCAAACTCACGCGCCAGGGACCGGGTGAGACCGATCACACCGGCTTTAGCAGCGCAATAGGGCGCGTACTGCGCGCGCCCCAGCAAGGCCAGGTCAGATGCGATGTTGATGATGACCCCCGCCTTGCGTGCCACCATGGCCGGCAGGAAGGCGCGGGAGGTCAGAAACACCGATTTCAGATCGGTCGACAGCATCCGGTCCCAATCGTCTTCTGTGGTTTCCAGAAACGGCTTTTCCTGGATGATTCCGGCGTTGTTGACCAGCACATCCACCAGCCCACAGTCCCTCTGAATCTGTTCGGCCATGCGGGTTACATCAGATGCCCGGCTCACATCGGCCTCAAGCGCCCACGCCCGTGCGCCGAAGGCTTCAATCTCTTGCACCACCGCACGCGCCGGTCCCTCGCGGCCCAGATGGTTGATGATGACCGTCGCACCCGCCTGTGCAAATGCCAGGGCAATGGCCCGGCCAATGCCGGTACTGGCACCGGTGACCAGGGCGGTACGTCCGGCCAGCGACAAATCCCATGCGCCAGCCATCAGCTCATCACCTCGCCGTTGCTCACCACGATGGCTTGACCGGTCAGCGGCGCGGCGTCCGCACTGGCCAGAAACAGGTAAATGCCCGCAATATCCGCGGGCGCCAGCATGCTGGGCAAAGCCTGTTTTGATAGCACCTCCCGCTCAATCTCGGCCTCACTGCGCCCTTGCTGCTGCGCCATGCTGGCCAGCGAGCGCATGGCCGCGTCGGTGCGAATCCAGCCCGGGCACACGGCATTGACGCGAATGCCGCGCCCAGCCAGTTCAAATGCCAGCGATCGCGTGAGCCCGATCACCGCGTGTTTGCTGGCCACATAAGCCGAGAAGTCGCCAACACCGGTCTTGCCCCAGATGGAAGACTGGTTGACGATGCTGGAGCCGAACCGCATCAGCGGCAACAACGCACGCGTCAGGCGCACCATGCTGACCACATTGTTGTCGAGCAGGCTGGCCCAGCGCGCCGTGGCATCGGGGGCACTGCTGTCCAGCGGCGTCGGGTACTCCGCACCGGCGTTGTTGATCAACACATCCACCGCGCCCCACCGCCCCTGCAAATGGGCGGCCAGTGCGGCCACCTGCGCGTCATCACCCAAGTCACATACCGCTGTGCCAACGTCGGCATGCGATGCCAGCGCATCGGCCAGACGCTGCAGAGGTGCGGCGTCGCGGTCCAGCAACATCAGGCGTGCGCCCTGCTGTGCGAACGCCTGCGCCAGCGCACTGCCAATGCCGCCGCCCGCGCCGGTGATCACCACGGTTTTGCCGTGCAAGGCGTAGCTGGATTTCAACTTACACCGCCGTGAGAAACGACACGCCCACGGCGCCGACAAAACCATCGGCGCGCCCGTTCACCCCCAATGGCTGGACCGCACCGTAATCACCGGACAACACGCGTTTGACCCGGTTGATGTGAAAGCTGCGCAGCAACTCCCGCACCGTGATCACCTGCGCATAGGCTTCAGGGTAGAGCTCGCGATGGAAGGCCGGCAAACGATGCCAAGGTGCCGTAGGCCGCTCATGGTGCGCATTGTGGTAACCAAAATTAAGCAGGATCAGGTTGAGCAGCGGGCTATCGAGGCTGAAGATGTCGCTGTAGGTATTGGCTTGCTCATAGGCGCGGTCGCGCACTTTGTCTGCAGGAATCGGTGTTTCGTCCAGGATCGGATACGCATCGTAGGTGTGCTGGAAGCAATCCGCAAAACGCAAGGCCGTGACAAAAACCAGATAGGCACCAAAGTACAACAGCAGCGCCTTGGGCGACCACCAGCCCAGTGCAGCCCACGCCGTCAGGCGAACCGCTGCAATGCCCAGCACCCGGCCTCTGGCAGCGCTCTTTCGGTCATCGCGAAATGGCAGCACCACCACAAAAGCACGCATCAGAAATTCCACAGCGGGAATGTAGGCCCACTCCAGCGCCAGCACCGTGCTGCGAACCCAGGCCGGTGCGGCCAGCAGATAGGCGCGCACATCAAACGTGATCACATCTGCGCGTTCCACATGGTGGCGCATGTGCTTTCGGCGCAAGTCCGCGAAGCGGGCGTAACAGCTGCCATTGATCCAGCTCATCAGCGTTCCCCAGCGCTCATTAGCCGCCGGGGTCTTGAAGATCGCGTAGTGCGCAAACTCATGGATAAAGTAGGCCGACCAGATCAGGGTTTGCGCCACCAACACAAATCCCAACGCATTCAGTGCCCAGTGCGACGCACCGAGCAGGGCCACACCGCCCGCGTAGCCAAGCACTGTAAAACTGATGGCCGCCACGTTGGGCCACATACCGTCGGGGTAACGAAAGATTTGCGCCATCATGCGGCCCTCTAATGAAGAACTGGCGCTGCAAAGCCAGGGGCACCTGCCCCGTGGCCGCTGCAGTCGCCGAGTCGGTTGGATTACTTCTTGGTCAACGCGGTCACGAATTGCGCGTCAAAGGTGGCTTCGGTTGCCGGGATCGTCGTGATCTGACCCTTTGCCTTGAGCAGCTGGGAAATGATCTCGCCGCTGGCGTAGTAGGAAGTGGTTTCCTTGGCTTTCACAAAGGCCTTGGGCATCTCGGCCAGCGGGATGTTGTACACACCGGAGAGTTGCTCTTTCACTTCTTTGGGTGTCACGCCCATGAACTTGCCAATGATCTTGGCAGACTCATCGGGCTTGGCCTTCATGTAGGCCAGGCCGTCCAGATAGGCCTTGATGATTCCGGCGATCTCGGTGGGCTTGGCCTTGATGACCTTGTCGTCAAACACCATCACGTCCGCAATCAGGCCCGGGGCATTCTTGGAGGAGTACACCACCTTGAACTTCTTGCCGCCGCCCTGGCCCAGAATCTGGGAAAGACTGGGCTCGTAGGTCACGCCAATGGGCATCTGGCCCGAGGCCATGGCGGCCGGCACGGCTTCCGGAGTCATGCTGACGGCCGTGATGTCCTTGTCGGTCAGGCCACTGGTCTTGAGGGCATATGAGAGCAAAAAGTCGGAAGGCGACAGCGGATTGAAACCCACCTTCTTGCCCTTGAAGTCCTTGACCGTCTTGATGCTGGCGTCCGCCACGATGGCATCGCCCCCATTGGA
>JBBRYR010000032.1:0-38795 GCA_038237415.1 Burkholderiales bacterium | reverse complement strand
GCATTGCCGACGTGAAGGCCGAGATCTTCGGCCCGGTGCTGCAAATCGTGCGCTGGAGTGGTGACCCTGCCGAGGTGATTGTCCAGATCAACGCGCTGGGCTACGGCCTCACCCTGGGCATCCAGACCCGCATCGATTCCAGAGCCCAGGCTCTGGCTACGGCCGCGCATGTGGGCAACATCTACATCAACCGCAACATGATTGGTGCCGTGGTGGGTGTGCAGCCTTTTGGCGGAGAAGGTCTGTCAGGGACCGGCCCCAAAGCCGGTGGACCCCACTACCTCTACCGCTTCTGTGCGGAACAGACGGTGACGGTGAACACCACGGCAGCCGGGGGTAACGCGGCGCTGCTTGCAGCGCCGCATTGAGTTATCTACGGGCTACCGCAGTGGCGGGATCTCAAGCTGCCCCCCGGTCAGGGAATGTAGCTCAAACTTTCTGGCAGCGGCAGCACGACCGGCGTTTCAAAGAATGGGCCCGCACCATCGGGGTCGATGGTGAGCGCGCCGTTGCTGGCAAAGAACGCGGCGATCTGCTGCTGGGCGGCGATGGCGTAAGGTGCCGAGGCAGCTATCCCGATATTCGTCAGGAAGGTGTGCGGGTTCTTCGGTACGCCGGGGCTTGCGACAAAGGCCAGGTCATTGCGGAAAAACGTGGCACGGTCTTGCAGCGCACCGGCCCGCAGGATAGCGCTGGTAGTCGGATTGGGCACCGTAAAGTCGCCCTTGGCGAACTGCACGATCACCGGCTTCGCCGCGCTGCCCGGTAGAGGCGACTTGCGGATCAGCGGTGCGTAAGACACCGGGTTGCCGCTTTGCTGCACCCACTCGGAGCGGTCGAGGAACTGCGCAATGGCGGTGGCCCCCGGCACGTTGTTGACAACCAGCGGCAGGTCGCGCAGCGGCATGTTTTCATTGAAGTTCAGATTGAACGGAACTGGCACGCCCGGTGTGGGCGGCAGGTTCAGCAACTGTGGCTGACGTGTCGCCAGGGCGGCAGCCGTCAGGAAGCGGAACGCGCCCAGCCGCGCCACTTCGGCAATTGAGCCGCCGGGGACGTTCGGCACGCCGGCCTTGATGTTGGGCTCTATCCCCAGCAGCTTGGTGCCGTAGATGCCGCCGAACGACTGGCCCGCGTAATAGATGCGCTGCGCGTTCAGGTCGGGCGTGCCGTCACCGTCGATGTCGATGCCCACCTCCACCTGGCGTACCAGCTGCATCAGGTCGATCACGGTCTGGCGCAGGCCGTCGCGGCTGCCGATGATGGTGCGCGGTGCCGCGGCGTTCACGCCCTCGGTGCTGTCGATGGTGCCATTGCCGTCCTGGTCAAAACCGCGACCGCCGGCCGGGATGCTGACCGGCAAGTTACCCGCGCGCAGCACATTGAGCGTGCCCAACGCGCCGCCACCGTGGCCCACCACATTGATCGCCAGCGTGGCGATGCCTTGCGAGGCAAATACCGAGCCGACGGTCCACGGCGCACCATACATGCTGTCGGTGAACCCGTGGCCGAAAATCGCCACCGGCCAGCCGCCCGCGGGCTTGATGCCCGCTGGCACGAAGAGCTGGAAGATGATGTCGTTGCTGCCCTGGGCACGTGGGCTGCCGCTGAGCGTGGGCGTGGCGGGAATGAACTGGCCGGCCGTCAGGTAACCGGGCGAGCTGAACTTGCCATAGGCGAGTTGCGCGACCGCGCCGGGCACGAGGTTCAGCGCCGGCGTCGGCAAAAAGCCGGGTGTGAAAGCGGGCGCCGTGCCGGTCTGGCGATTGAACTGAACGCCTTGCAGGCCGGCCAGTGGAAATACCGCACGCACTGCAGCGCCGCCCGCGGTGCCGACCATGAAGCTGGCGGCTGCAGGGGTGCTGGCCTTGATCTGTCGCATGATATTGGCCAGGTCGCTGGTGGCCGTTTGCGTGGTGAACACCGTGGCGGCCGTAACGCGGCCCGCACCCCGATGCAGGCGCGACGCATCGCGCAGCTCGCGGCGGTATTCGTCGCTGCCCTGGCTGCGCAGGCTGCGCGCGCCCTCGTCGCTGTCGTCGTCATCCAGATGCGCGCGCTTGATCGGCTTGCCGCGGGCATCGCGCACGCCGCTGGTGACGATCAGCACATAGCGTGAATGCTCGGCCAGCAGTTCATCGGGCTCGAACACCAGCGTGTTCGTCGCCGGGTCCCACAGGCGCTGGTTGATGCCTACTTTTTGCCCGAAGCCGCGCGCCGTCAGCACGTCGCCCAGGTTCAGCAGGTACACCGTGTCGCTCGTCACGCTGTTCACGTCGATAGCGCCCGTGAACGGCACGGTAATGCGCGGCTGGGTGGAAAACCCGTCGAGGCCGTTGATGACCGCGATGTCTTCGCAGTCGCTCACCCGCACGGCGCAGTCGGGCGTGGGCATGCTCACGCGGCGATAGCTGCGGTTGCCCCAGTCGCGCTGCGTGTAGCGGTCGCTGGGGAAAGGGCTGCCGGCCAGGTCGCCGGTTTCGAACTTCACCCGCACGCCCGATGGGGGCGAATCCGCTTGGGCAACCAGCGGACTCAGGGCGGTGAATACCGCGAAGCTCGCGGAAAGCAAAAAGACGGGCGCGATCGGGCGCGTTGAAATACGCATGACGTTGTCTCCTGGTTTTTTTTGGGGTTCGCATTGCTGCGTCCCGCTTTATAGGCTTTGCGCGGCAATTTGAAAAGTCCCCTGCGCGACACTCGGCCATAAAAGGTGTCCGCCCACGCGTGTTCGCATGCGGGCAACATCGACATCAACCGCAACCTGATTGGCGCGGTCGTAGGCGCTAAGGGAACGTTACGAGTACGTTACGAGGGCCGCTTCATCTGGCACGAAGTGGGTTGGGAGCTGATGTAAGAATCCCAGACAACTTCCGAACGGAAGCCATAGCCCGTGTTTTCGGCGTCGTATTTCACGCCCTTGGTGCCCTGCTTGGCCCAGACGCCGAGAAACAAAGGCGCCAGCAACTGGTGATCGGTCTTGCGCATTTGTACATCGCCGATCGGGCTCTTGTAGTTCATGCCTTCCAGTGCGAATGCCACCTGCTTGGGATTGGTGGACTTGGCCTTGCGCATCGCCTCCAGCAGCATGTTCATGGTGTTCCAGTGCGCAGCAAAGATGAAGTCTTCGTTGTACTTTTTCTTGTAACCGACGTAGATTTTTTCCAGTTCGGGTGTGGGCGCGTTGTGGCCCCAGTTCCAGATCACTCCCACCTTGTCAGCGCCCCAGGATCCCATCTGGGCGGGTGTTCCGGGGTTGTTGGCATTCATGGTGTAGAAGTTGATGTTCAGGCCGAAGTCGCGTGCGGATTTGAACAACAGCGTCAGATCGCTGCCCCAGTTCGAGGTGATCACCGTGTCAGCGCCTGATGCGGCGATCTTCGCGACATAGGGAGCAAAGTCGCGGATCTGGGCGATTGGCACAAAATCATCACCAACAATTTGCACGTCAGGACGCTTGCGTGCCAAATATTCCTTCGCCGCCTTGGACACCTGTTTGCCATGGGTGTAGTCCTGGTTCAGCAGGTACACCTTCTTGACGTTGGGTTTGTCCTTCAGGTAGGTGGTCAGCGCTTCAATCTTCATTTCGCTGGACGGGTAAAAACGAAAATGCCAGAAGCTGCAGCGGTCGTTGGTCAGGGACGGATCCATCGCTGCGTAGTTGAGAAACACGGTGGCTTTGTCCGGCTCCCGGTCACCCAGCTTGTTGAGTGCCTCTACCAGCGCGAGTGCGACACCCGAGCCGCCACCCTGGGTGATGAAGTGAATGTCCCGGTCAGAGGCCGATTTCAGGGCCGAAACACTCTCCTGTGGTGAGCCCTTGTTGTCGAACGGAACAATTTCAAACTTCGGATCCGTGGCGGCGCTCTTGTCATTGAGCTGCAAAACCACTTCACGCAGTTGCTTCAGTGAGCTTTGCCCCGTCAGCGCGAAAGGGCCGGAGAGTACGTCGATGAAGCCGATCTTGACGGTCTCGGCGGCACCACAGGCGGTGGCCGCCGTGAAAGCCGCCGCGCACAGCAGGGGTTTGATGAATCGCAATGATTGCATGGGTGTCTCCTCATGACCGGTGATCCGGCTGGTGGTGGTGAAACGCAAATCGTATCGGGCACCCTGCACAGTCACTAGCCCCTAAGCGACACGGGGTCGTCCGTCCGGCTGGAGTGTTCAGCTGGCAGTATTCAGCCCAAAACCCCCCGCTTTTCCCGATATCTGCCGCCGTCGCGCAATGCTAAGCTCTCTTGATAGGAACAGCGCCTGTCTCCAACCGGTTGGCGGCTGCACCAGTAACTGTTGATTCAAAGGCCTGCACCATGCAAGAGAACCCCACCCCAAGCCAGTCGGTTGCAAGCAAACTGGCTTTGTTGTCGATTGGCATCATCGCGGCGGTGCTTTTGCTGCTGGCCATTGGCATCAGCGTGGTGTCCGGCCGCACGGCACGCCAGCAGGTTCAGGACTCAGTGGCCGAAAAGGTGCAAGGCATTACCAACGCGGTGGACGCGACGGACGCCACGGCACGCGAGCTGATCAAGCGGTCGTTCAAGACCCTGCAGCAGGCGTATGAAGCCACCATGTCGCTGGATGAGGCGAGCGGCGAGCTCAAGAGCTATGGCGTTGCGGTCAACAACCAGTTTGGTCCGGTGGATGAATTCACCCGGAACACCGGCGGCGTAGGAACGATTTTTGTCAAAAAAGGCGATGATTTTCTGCGCGTCACGACATCCTTGTTGAAACAGGATGGCCAGCGTGCCATGGGCACTGTGCTGGATCACGCCCACCCGGCCTACAAGCTCATGCTGGCCGGGCAGCCCTACACCGGGCGTGCCGTGCTGTTTGGCAAACCCTACATGACCCATTACGAGCCCATCAAGAACGCGGATGGAAAGATTGTCGGCATTCTGTTCGTCGGCAATGACATTTCCCTTTTTCAGGTGGCGCTGGACAAGCAGGTCGCCGACACCCGTTTCTTTGAAACCGGCCGCGTCTATGTGCTTGACCCGCGCGCGGCGGTTGCCGATGCGGTGTTTGTGGTCCATCCCACCGCCCAAGGCAAGAAGGTGACCGAGGCCTTTCCGCAGGCGGTTGATTTCCTGAGCGCCATGGCCGCATCGACGGATGGCTACGTTGACAATGCCACGTCCTTGCTGGACCCCGCATCGTCCGGAAAATGGGCGGTGATGCGCAAGGTAAATGCTGGCAACTGGTGGGTGGTGGCGGAGGTCTCCCGATCCGAGTCACTCCGGCAGCACTGGACCAATATGGCCGTCATCTGGGGCCTCATGGCTGTGGCGGTGCTGTTGCTGGGAGCCGCTATCTTCCTGGTGGTCCGGCGCACGGTTAGCCAGCCTTTGAGCGAGTTGACGACCGTGGTCAAGGCGGTTGCCGACGGTGACTTGACCCATTCCTTCCAGTCCGCAGGGCGTGATGAGATTGGCGCTTTGGTACAAGAGGTCGAAGGCATGCGCCAGCGTTACCTGGGCGCCCTGTCACAGGTGCGGGCGTCTGCGGACAGCATCAGTACCGCCAGTTCCGAGATTGCCAGTGGCAACCAGGATCTGAGCGTGCGCACCGAACAGACGGCAAGCAACCTTCAGCGTACGGCGTCCAGCATGGAGCTGCTGACCGCTACCGTGCGACAGTCTGCAGACTCCGCTCGCCAGGCCAATCAGCTGGCGGCGTCGGCAGCAGAAGTCGCAGCGCGTGGCGGCACGGTGGTCGGACAAGTCGTTGCCACCATGGACGACATCAACCACAGCTCGCGCAAGATTGCAGACATCATCAGCGTGATTGATGGCATCGCCTTTCAAACCAACATTCTGGCGCTCAATGCCGCCGTGGAAGCGGCGCGCGCCGGTGAGCAGGGGCGGGGTTTTGCCGTGGTGGCCAGTGAAGTGCGCAGTCTGGCCCAGCGCAGTGCCGAAGCGGCCAAAGAGATCAAGACGCTGATTACCACTTCGGTGGACAAAATTACGTCTGGTGCCACGCTGGTATAAAATGCGGGTGCCACGATGGACGAAATCGTGGGCTCGGTTCAACGCGTTGGGGACATCGTTGGCGAGATTTCGTCGGCCGCAGCGGAGCAGTCGGAAGGCATCAGTGAAGTCAACACGGCGGTCAGTCAGCTGGATCAGATGACGCAGCAAAACGCGGCGCTGGTTGAGCAGTCTGCCGCCGCAGCCGAAAGTCTGCGCGAGCAAGCCCATCGCCTGGCTGAAGCCGTGGCGGTATTCCGCCTGGAGGGCGGCCGCCTTCACTAGGGGAATTCACGTACCCTGCAGCCCCCGTTCGGGGGTAAACTTTTCCTGCCATGTTGCAAAAATAACCGTGTTATTCGGAGTAGTTATGTCAGAACAAAAAATCACCAACGGAGCGGCTGCGCGCGCCCTACTCGGCGACCGGGTGCTGCTGGTAGCCATTGGCTTGAGTGCCATTGCCAGCGTTATTTTGGGATTGCAGTTTGTTGATTCAGGCTTGGCGTTAGGCGCTGCTGCGGCGTTGCTGGTTCTGGCGGGGGTGGGGTACTCGGCGGGCAGTGGCAGTCAGGTCAGCCGCTATGTGTTGACCTTTGTGCTGGTGGCGTTCGTTGCGCTGCAAATTCAATTGGCGCGGGGCATGCTGGAGCTTCACTTCGGGGTATTCGTGGTGCTGGCTTTTCTGCTGGTGTACCTGGACTGGAAGATCATCGTATTTGGAGCCGCGCTGATCGCGGTGCACCATTTTGCTTTCGACCGCATGCAGGCGGCCGGTTGGGGCTTTTATTGCACCACACAGGCCGATTTCATGGTCATTGTTCTGCATGCGGTGTATGTGGTTATTCAGGCTGGCGTGGAGGTGGTGCTGGCAATCAACATGAATCGTGCGGCACAACAAGGCGATGAGCTGGGGCAGTTGGTGGCCAGCGTCAACCGGGCGGACGGTATCTCACTCAATGTGGCCGGTGTGGTCACCGCGACCGAGGGCGGTAATGCATTGAAGTCCACCTTGAGTCGCATGGAATTGGCTGTGTCGACTGTGCGCACGGGCGCTTCGGGCATTGAGGTAGCTTGCTCCGAAATTGCCAGCGGCAACCAGGATTTGAGTAACCGTACCGAGCAGACGGCCAGCAACCTGCAGCGCACCGCCAGCAACATGACGGCGCTGACCACCACGGTCAGGCAATCGGCGGAGAGTGCGCGTCAAGCCAACCAGCTGGCCATGAGCGCCAGCGCGGTAGCCGCCAAGGGTGGCGATGTGGTGGCCCAGGTGGTGCAGACCATGCAGGGCATCAATGAGTCGTCGCGCAAGATTTCAGACATCATCAGCGTTATTGACGGCATTGCTTTTCAGACCAATATTCTTGCACTGAACGCAGCGGTCGAAGCCGCCCGTGCGGGTGAGCAGGGCCGGGGTTTTGCGGTGGTGGCATCCGAGGTGCGATCACTGGCCGGGCGCTCCGCCGAAGCGGCCAAGGAAATCAAGAGCCTCATCGGCGCCAGCGTCGAGCGGGTGGAGCAGGGCACCGTGCTGGTGGGCCAGGCGGGCACCACGATGACCGAGGTGGTGAGCAGCATTCGCCGCGTCACCGACATCATGGGTGAAATCAGTGCAGCTACCAGTGAACAGGCTGCCGGCGTGGCTGAGGTGGGAGAAGCCGTCACGCAGATGGACCAGGCCACTCAGCAGAATGCGGCTCTGGTAGAGCAGATGGCAGCCGCTGCCAGCAGTTTGAATTCGCAGGCGCAAGAGCTGGTGCAAACGGTGGCTGTGTTTACCGCAGTTGATGGTCAGGGTGCACAGCAAGGTCAACGCGCGCGGCCCAGCTTTCAGGCACCCGTTCGGACGCAGCCCCCGGTGCTCAAAACGATGGCAAAAAAAGTCGCTGCGCCCCAGCGTATTGCGCCAAGAGTGGGGGCACCCGCACCCAAGCTGGCAGCCCCCAAGGCCGCGGCAACCAAGCCTGCGGGCCGAGGCGGCGATGACGATTGGGAAACTTTTTGAATCTAAAACCTGCGCACCATCGGGAGGGGGGCTTCGGTAACAGTGACACCCGTGTTGTCATTGGAGATTTTCCCTGGTACGAGATGGTCTGGCGCTCGTTGCGCGGCGACTTCAAACCCTTGGCCGAGCCAGCCGGAGGCTACGCGGCATTTGCCCGTGAGTGGGTGACACCGGTAGACCACACGCGCCTCGCGCAGCGGCAAACGGCCCCGGTGATGACCTGGCTGGGTCATGTGTCCATGCTGCTGCAAGTCGGTGGCTTGAACATACTACTGGACCCCACGCTGGCAGGCTTTGCCGGGCCCTATGGCCGCTTTGGCGCACCGCGCCGGGTACCGGCTCCGCTGGCACCCGAGGAGCTGCCGCCCATCGACGTGGTGCTGATCTCCCACAATCACTATGACCATTTGTGCGATGACACGATTGGGCGGCTGATGGCCGCGGGTCATCAGCCGCGATTCTTTGTACCCCTTGGCCTGAAGCCCTGGTTCGATACCCGCAACATTGCCCACGTGACCGAGCTCGACTGGTGGGACCAGGCGCCGATCAACGATGGGCTGCAACTGCACTTCACGCCATCGCAGCACTGGAGCCGGCGCACGCCCTGGGACACCAATGCATCGCTATGGGGTGGCTATATGCTGGAATGGAACCGCGAAGAGGCTGAGCCCTGGCGGTTTTTGTTCCCCGGCGATACCGGATACAGCGCCGATTTCAAAGCCATTCGCGCACGCCTGGGCGCGGTGGACTTTCTGGCGCTGCCCATAGGCGCCTATTTGCCGCGTGACTTCATGAAAAACATGCACGTCAACCCGGCCGACGCGGTGCAGCTGATGCTGGACGTGGAAGCCAAACAGGCCATGGGCGTGCATTGGGGCACTTTCACGCTCACGCAAGAGGCGTTTGACCACCCGCCGCGTGATCTGGCCATTGCCCTGCGTGCGCGCGGTTTGCCGCAGGAGTCCGTCTGGCTGATGCGCCAGGGCGAGACGCGGGCTATTCCGCTGTCTTGACGTAGTCAGGCCAGCAGTTTCAGCAGCATCCAGAAGAACAGTACCAGCTGAACGCTCCAGAAGCTGGCGCGCACCAGCACATGGAGCTGTCCCACGCCCAGCAAATGAACCGCGGTTTGCCCAACGCGGGCGTACAGCACCCAGGGCGCCAGCAGGGCAATGGCATCCAGTCGACCCATGGCCGCTGCAGCGAGCACGATCACGGCGAACACCGGAAGGTTCTCCAGGCAATTGGCATGTGCGTCCTCTATGCGCTTGACCATTGCTGCGTCGTCGGCTGGTTTGGCTCCCCGCGGCCAGTGATTGATGGGCGTACCAGTGACGAATTTCAGCCCCCGATAAAGAAAAACGGCTGCAATAAGGAGCAGTGTCCATGCGGCAAACCCGAGCAGTGCTTGTAGTGGAGACATGGGGTGGAGTTCCTGAGTGGTTGGAATTTGGACCTTAGCGGATCAGGATGTTCAGCACTGTCACCCACTTGTCTATGCCACGCGTGGCTTCACCCTGGACGCCGCCAGCTTGGCGTTGGTGCGCGCCACTTCCACATCGGCATCAAACGCCAGCGCCACGCCCATGCGGCGTTTGACGAAGCTTTCGGGCTTGCCAAACAGGCGGATGTCGGAGTTGGGCACTTGCAGGGCGTCAGCCACGCCGTCAAACACAATGCCTTGTGCGTCCACGCCGCCATAGATCACGGCACTGGCGCCGGGGCTGCGCAATGCAGTGTTCACCGGCAGTCCCAAAATCGCGCGGGCGTGCAACTCAAACTCGCTTTGCACTTGCGTGCACATCGTCACCATACCGGTGTCGTGCGGGCGTGGGCTCACTTCGCTGAACCACACCTGGTCGCCCTTGACGAACAGCTCCACACCAAACAGGCCCAGGCCTGTGGATTGGCCGTCCAGGCCCATGCCAAGGTTGTCGGTCACGGCTTTGGAAATTTCCTGTGCGCGCAGCAAGGCTGCGGGGTGCATGGGGTGCGGTTGCCAGCTTTCCACATAGTCACCGTTGACCTGAATATGGCCAATGGGTTCGCAGAATTGGGTTTCGATCGAGCCGCTAGCTACTTTCGCGCGCACGGTGAGCAGGGTGATTTCGTAGTCAAAGTCAATAAAGCCTTCAACGATGATGCGGCCATGGCTCACGCGGCCACCGGCCATGGCGTAGTCCCACGCTTTTTGCACGTCGGCCGGGCCGCTGATCTTGCTCTGGCCTTTGCCCGAGCTGCTCATTACTGGCTTGACGATGCAGGGATAGCCAATGCCCGGCTTGCCTTCCAAGCCATCGATTGCCGCTTGCAGTTCCGCCAATGAGTCGCAAAACTTATAGGGGCTGGTGGGCAAACCCAGTGTCTCGGCGGCCAGGCGGCGGATGCCTTCGCGGTCCATGGTCAGGCGCGCGGCGCGGGCGGTGGGGATGACGCGCACGGTGCCAGCGGCTTCCAGTTCTTCGAGCATGGGGGTGGCGATGGCTTCAATCTCGGGCACCACCAGGTCGGGTTTCTCCGCCTCGATCAGCGCCTTGAGTTGCGCCGGGTCGCTCATGGTGATGGTGCGCGCGTGGTGGGCCACTTGCTGGCCGGGCGCGTTTTCGTAGCGGTCCACCGCAATGGTTTCCACGCCCAGGCGCTGCAGCGCAATCAGGACTTCTTTGCCCAGTTCGCCGCTGCCCAGCAGCATGACTTTGGTAGCGTTGGGGGACAGGGGGGTGCCGAGGGTTTTCATATCAAAAGTTCCAAAGGTTCCAAAGGTTCTGTAAGGGATCTAAAAATTATTTGCGCATCAGCGTGCTCTTGCCAAACAGCGACTCAATCAGGTCCACTGCCACTTCGGCTGTGCGGTTGCGCTCGTCCAGCGCGGGGTTCAGTTCCATCACGTCCAGCGAGGCCAGGCGGCCGGTGTCGGCAATCATCTCCATGCACAGCTGCGCCTCCCGGTAGTTGGGTCCGCCGCGCACCGTGGTGCCCACGCCGGGGGCAATGTCGGGGTCCAGAAAATCGACATCAAAGCTCACATGCAGATGGGTGTTGGCATCCACCAGCGCCAGCGCCAACTCCATGGCGGCGCGCATGCCCATCTCGTCGATGTAGCGCATGTCGAACACTTCCAGATCCTGCTCGTGCACAAAGCGCTTTTCGCCTTCGTCCACGCTGCGAATGCCGATCTGGCGAATCCACTTGGCTTGAATGGCGGGCACTTGGTCACCGATCTCCGTCAGCTCGCGCGGGCCAAAACCGCACAGGCACGCCACCGGCATGCCGTGGATGTTGCCGCTGGGGGTGAGGGCACTGGTGTTGAAGTCGGCATGCGCATCCAGCCACAAAATGCGCAGTTTCTTGCCGGTGTCACGGCAGTGGCGGGCCACGGCGCTGATCGACCCGATGCCCAGGCAGTGATCGCCGCCCAGCAAGATGGGCAGGCGCCCGGCCGTCAGCTCGGCATACATGGCGTCATGCACCGCCTGGTTCCATGCGGCCACTTCTGCCAGATGCCGGTAGCCATTCACCGGGGGCAGCCAGGGGTTGGCAGGGCCTGCCACATTGCCCCGGTCCAGCACTTCGAGTCCATGGCTGCTGAGCACGCTGGCAATGTTGGCCACTCGCAGGGCTTCGGGCCCCATGCTGGCGCCGCGCATGCCCGCGCCAATGTCGGTAGGGGCGCCGATGAGACTGATTTTGTTGTTCATGGTGAATCGCTAAAAAGGCAAAAACACTCAGTGCGTCCGCAATGTAAAAACAGGCAGGCGTTCGCCCACCTGCACACCGCGTGCGTTGATCAAAGGCTGGGCGCGCCAAGGTTCCAGTGCGTCGCGCTGCGCGCCGTTCAGCCAGCCCAGCTGGTCCATGACGGCAACGCTGGCGGCAAACAAGGCGGGTTTGTTGGCATCAATGATCTTGATGGCAAAGGCCTCGCCGCGGCTTTTGCTGCCCACCACCTGCACGCCATCTGCGCCGACTTTGCTGACCCAGTCACCGCCACCCGCCTGCATGAACGCCAGGTCGTTGCGGCCCGTGCCACTGACCAATTCCGGATGGCTGGTCATCGCTTCGCTCAATTGGGCAAAGCTGTTGCCAAATTCGCGGTCGCGTGAGCCACTGGCCAAGCGTGCGTAGCCATAGGCAAGGCGCGCAAGGGGCATGGCGTAGTTGGGCGCCGAGCAGCCGTCAATGCCCATCGGCATGGCATCCGCATCCATGCCAACGGCGCGGGCTACATCGCGGCGAATGGCTTGTTGCAACGGGTGTGCGGGTGCAATGTAGTCTTCCAGCGGCAAGCCGTGCTGCACGCAGTGGGCCAAAAAACCCGCATGTTTGCCACTGCAGTTGTTGTGCAGTTCGTCAAACACGGCTCCTGGCGGTGCGGATTGTTCAAAGAAGGTGAATCGCAGTGGCACATGGCAACCACAACGCAGGGCGCGGGTGCCCAAGCCGGCCTTGCCCAGCATGTCGCCCGCCTGCGTTGCGTGCATGTCTTCACCGTTGTGGCTGGCGCAGAGCATGGCGACCTGGGCGGTCGTGAAACCAAAGTGCTGCGGTCCATGGGCTTCCATAAACGGCAGGGCCTGCAGTGCCTTGAGCGTGGAGCGGGTGAAGGTCAGCCAGTCCGGATTACCGGTCTGAGCGACCAACTGGCCAGCCGTGTTGACCACGGCCACCGATCCAAAATGCTGGTTCTCCAGCGTGCCACCGCGGGTGAGTTCAATCAGGGAAACATGTTGCATACCGGCATTGTCCCGTAATTTGGAATTCCTGCCGTTCTGTCACCGGCTTGACGCCGGGTGTGCCCACCCTGCCGCACAATGCCCGCATGCACCCCATTCGATCCCCCCTGCAGGCCCAGATTGTTCAATGGCTGATAGCCCCCGGCGCAACGGTTGACGCCGGTGATGTCGTCGTGATTCTGGAAGCCATGAAGATGGAGCACGAGGTGCGTGCCGAAGCCGCTGGGCGCATTACCGAGCTGCTGTTTGCTGCGGGCGACATGGTGCACCAAGGTGATTTGCTATGTATTTCGGAGCGGCTTACGCAGCATCCACGGGGGCTGGAGGCCGAAATGGTACAAAATTCTGAAGTGCCAGCGGATGTAGCAGAAATCGCCAACCCTCTGCGCGCCGACCTGCAGCGCCTGCAGCAGCGCGAAGCCTTCACTCAGGATGCCAGTCGCCCTGAGGCAGTAGCCAAGCGCCGTGCGCTGGGCCTGCGCACCGCCCGCGAAAACATTGCCGACCTGTGCGATGCCGCCACCTTTATTGAATACGGCGCTTTGGCCGTCGCTGCCCAGCGCAGCCGCCGCACCGAGGCGGACCTGATTCAGAACACGCCGGCCGATGGCATGGTCACCGGGCTGGGTTGCATCAACGGTGCCCAGGTCGCGGTCATGTCCTACGACGCCACCGTGCTGGCGGGCACGCAAGGCATGCGCAACCACCAGAAGACCGATCGCCTGCTCGGTATTGCCCTGCAAAACAAATTGCCCGTGGTGCTGTTCGCCGAAGGCGGCGGTGGCAGGCCAGGGGATGTGGACATGCCCATCGTGGCGGGGCTCCATGTAGCCACCTTTGCCAGCTATGCGCGGCTCAACGGCCAGGTGCCGGTGGTGGGCATTGTGGCGGGGCGCTGCTTTGCCGGCAACGCCGCGCTGCTGGGGTGCAGCGATGTGATCATTGCCACCCGCGCCAGCAACATCGGCATGGGTGGCCCGGCTATGGTGGAGGGCGGCGGCCTGGGTGTTTTCAAGCCCGAACAGATTGGCCCGTCCAGCGTGCAGCACGGCAATGGCGTGATCGACATTCTGGTGGACGACGAAGCGCAGGCGGTCGCTGCCGCAAAGCATTACCTGTCATTTTTCCAGGGCCAGGCGGCCGACTTCACTCCACCCCCGGCCAATGCGCTGCGCGACGTGGTGCCGGAGAACCGGTTGCGTGTGTATGACTCCCGCGTGGCCATGCAGGGAATGGCCGATGTGGGCTCGCTGCTGGAACTGCGCACCGGTTTTGGCAAGGGCATTCACACCGCGCTGGCACGCATTGAAGGCCGCCCGGTCGGCCTGCTGGCCAACAACCCGATGCACTTGGGCGGTGCCATCGACGCCGATGCAGCGGACAAGGCGGCGCGCTTTATGCAACTGTGCAACGCCCACGGCCTGCCCCTGGTGAGCCTGGTGGACACCCCGGGGTTCATGGTGGGCCCGGACACCGAGGCCACGGCCCAGGTGCGACATGTGAGTCGCCTGTTCATTGCGGCGGCCCATTTGCGCGTGCCCTTTTTGAGCGTGGTGCTGCGCAAAGGCTACGGCCTGGGTGCCATGGCCATGACGGCGGGCGGTTTTCATTCCCCGCTGTTCACGGTGGCCTGGCCGACCGGTGAATTTGGCGCCATGGGGTTGGAAGGTGCCGTGCGCCTGGGCTTTCGCAAGGAGCTGGAGGCCTTGCCCGAAGGGCCACAGCGCGAGGCGTTGTATGACCAACTGGTGGCGCGCCAGTATGAAAACGGCAGCGCCATGAACATGGCCGCCACGCTGGAGATCGATGCCGTGATTGACCCGGCCCACACGCGTGCCTGGCTGGTGCGGGGGCTGGAGGCTGGACGGGTGAGCGCCACGGTCGATGGGGCCGGGCGTTTCAGCATCGACACCTGGTGAAGCCTGGCGCGACCATGAAAATTTTCAACACCGCCAATACCCGGGCTGCCTTGCCCTTTGACCGACTGATCGACGCGCTTCGCCGCATGTTTGTGGAAGGTTGCGAAGTGCCGCTGCGCCACACCCACACCCTGACGGCCCCGGATGGCAGTCAGGGTACGGTGTTGATCATGCCGGCATGGCGCCCCGATGGCTACCTGGGAATCAAAACGGTCAACATCTTTCCTGGCAATTCCGCCCGGGGTTTGCCGGGCTTGTTTGCGACGTATGTGCTGTTTGATGCGCGCACCGGTCAACCACTGGCCCAGATGGATGGCAATGAAATGACCTCGCGCCGCACGGCCGCAGCGTCTGCCCTGGCCGCCTCCCGGCTTGCGCGAACCGATGCCAAGCGCCTGCTGGTGGTGGGCGCAGGGCGCGTTGCGGCCCTCATTCCGCACGCCTATCGCCAGGTGTTGCCCATTGAAACGGTTCAGGTGTGGGCCCGTAAGCCGGCGCAGGCGGCAGCGCTGGTGGCGCAATGGCGCGCTGCGGGCATATCTGCCAGCGTGGCCAGCCACCTGGCCGAGGCGGTAGCACAGGCCGACATCATCAGTTGCGCCACCTTGGCCACGGAGCCCGTTATTCAGGGAAGCTGGCTGCAGGCAGGCAGCCATCTGGACCTGATCGGCAGCTTCACGCCCACCATGCGCGAGGCCGACGATGCCTGCTTCGCAGGCGCCAGACTGTTTGTGGATACCGATGAAGCACTGCAAAAAAGCGGCGACCTGCTCGGCCCCTTGTCCCGTGGTGCTATCTCGAAAACCGATGTGCTCGGTACATTGGCAGACTTGTGCCGCGGCACGGTGGGCGGACGCCAGACACCTAGTGAGCGCACCGTTTTCAAGTCGGTCGGTACTGCGCTGGAAGACCTGGGCGCGGCGTCGCTGGTGTTTGAGAGTGACCGACAATAGAGCGCTTCCAAAGACTGAAATACCCATGCAGAAACACGCCGAGGCCCGCACCGATTCAACGACCCACACACCGGCTGCGCTGGAGCAGCTGCTGGGCCTGTTCACGCTCGAAAGCGTCACGTCCGATCATTTCATCGGGCAAAGCCTGGACCTGGGATTTCGCAATCTGTTTGGCGGGCATATTCTGGGTCAGGCATTGGTGGCTGCGGGCAATACCTGTGAGCAGCGCGATGCGCACTCCCTGCACGCCTATTTCATCCGCGGCGGCGACCCGCTCGCCCCCATTCATTACCACGTGGACCGAATCCGCGACGGCAACACCTTCAGCGTGCGCCGCGTCGTCGCCTCGCAGGGGGAGAAGGCCATTCTCATCTTGTCGGCCTCCTTCCAGGCCGATGAGCAGGGGTTTGAGCACCAGGCGGTCATGCCCGACGTGCCGTCACCCGAGTCGCTGGCCTTGGCTGTCAGGAGTTCGCGCCCGGTTCCCGAGTTGATTCCGTCGCAGCCAGCAGCTCGTGTTACCCCGGACCTTGCCATCGAAATCCGCCCGGTGGACCCGGTGGACCACCTCAACCCCGGCAAGTCCGCGCCCAGCCAGCACATCTGGTTTCGTGCAGCCGGCCCGGTAGCGGGCAACCAGGCGCTGCACAAGTGTCTGCTCGCCTACGCTTCGGACTTTGGCTTGCTGGGCACGTCCCTGCGCCCGCATGCCGCAAGCTACTACCAGCCGGACATGGTGACTGCCAGCCTGGACCATGCCATGTGGTTTTACGATGACTTCCGGATAGACGACTGGCTGCTGTACGTGTGCGAAAGCCCGGTCGCCGGGCATGCGCGTGGTTTGAACCACGGCAGCATCTTCAGCCGCGACGGGCGGCTGGTCGCCTGCGTCACACAAGAAGGGTTGATCCGTCGGGTTCCGAAGAAATAGGGGTTTTTTGTCTTGAGCCATGCCCACCTGTGACACCTGGGTATGCTTGCCAGGCAAGAGCATTTCCGAACAAGGAGTTCCCAATGAAAAAGTCTGTATTGGCCGGGTTGATATGCGCAGCGTTCAGCGTATTCGCGGCCGACACGATCGTGTTTGAGCCGGCTCGCCCTGCGGCCTCCCCCCTGGTCGCCGCGCGCGCTGCAGTGGATGCGAAAGATTGGACAAAGGCCATCGGCCTGCTGAACCAGATGGTGCGGGACGAGCCACGCAACGCAGATGCCTATAACTTGCTGGGCTACAGCTACCGGAAGCAGGCCCAGCCCAATCTGCCCAAAGCGTTCGAGAGCTACCAGATGGCCCTCAAGCTGAACCCCAATCACAAGGGTGCCCACGAGTACATTGGCGAAGCGTATCTGATGGACAACCAGCCTGAAGAGGCGCAGAAGCATCTGGTACAGCTGGAGAAAATCTGCGGCAGCAAATCCTGTGAAGAGTACGAAGACCTGGCCAGGGCGCTGGCGAATTTCCGGCTGCAAGTTCCCCGCAAATAACCGATGGGAAAGCCCGTCATCAAGGTTGGTGGTGCATGCTAAGCTGCCTTCCTTGTTTTGAACATCCATAACAACAGGAGACGACGATGCCCGGCCTATTGCCCCAAATTGACCCCGATGGGCTGCTCGAATTTTCGGTGGTGTACACCGACCGAGCCCTGAACCACATGTCCCAGCGCTTTCAGGGCGTGATGAAGGACATCTCCAGCATTCTCAAAGAGGTGTACCACGCCCAATCTGCCATTCTGGTGCCCGGCAGCGGCACCTTCGGCATGGAGGCGGTAGCCCGCCAATTTGCGACCGACAAAAACGTGCTGGTCATTCGCAACGGCTGGTTCAGCTACCGCTGGACACAGATCTTTGACATGGGCCGCATTCCGGCGCATTCCACCGTGCTCAAGGCGCGGCGCGTGGGTTCTGAAAAGCAGGCGCCTTGGGTGCCCTGCCAGGTTGAAGATGTGGTTGCCACCATCCTGCACGAAAGGCCTGCGGTGGTGTTTGCGCCCCACGTGGAAACCGCTGCGGGAATGATTTTGCCGGACGACTACCTGCGCGCCGTAGCGGACGCCGTGCATTCCGTAGGTGGCCTGCTGGTGCTGGACTGCATTGCATCCGGTGCCATGTGGGTCGATATGGAAGCCACGGGTGTGGACGTGTTGGTGAGCGCGCCGCAAAAAGGCTGGAGCGGCTCACCCTGCTGTGCGATGGTGATGCTGAGCGAGCGCGCCCGCACCGCTATTGACTCCACCACCAGCACCAGCTTTGCCTGCGACCTGAAGAAGTGGCTGCAGATCATGGAGAGCTACGAGGCTGGCGGCCACGCCTACCACGCCACCATGCCTACCGATGCCCTGACACGCCTGCGCGAAGTCATGCAGGAGACCCGCAACTACGGTTTCGAAAAAGTGCGCGCCGAGCAGATGGAGTTGGGCAGCAAGGTGCGGGCACTGTTTGAAAGCAAGGGCATCCGCAGCGTAGCGGCCCAGGGTTTCCAGGCGCCGGGCGTGGTGGTGAGCTACACCGAAGACCCGGGCGTTCAGTCCAGCAAGAAGTTTTTGGGCCAAGGCCTGCAAACGGCCGCTGGCGTGCCGCTGATGTGCGACGAGCCTGCCGACTTCATGACCTTCCGGGTCGGCTTGTTCGGACTGGAAAAGCTGCACAACGTCGACAGAACCGTCGCCCAACTCGCCGCTGCGCTGGACCACATCCTCGTCCCCAGCTGATCAGAACCACCGGAAGATCAAGGGCATGAGCACCGAGGCCAGCACGACCTGCAGGCCCAGTGCCAGACCGGCGTAGGCGCCCGCATCGGCGTTGACTTGCATGGCTCTTGCTGCGCCGATGCCATGGGCGGCCGTGCCGAGGGCAAAGCCCCGCGCGGTCCAACCGGCGGTGTCCATCGGAATGCCCAGGACTCCAAAGAGGTACTTGCCGCTCAGCGCACCGACCAGACCGGTGATGACGGCAAATACCGCTGAGAGCGCCGGTATGCCCCCAATCTTTTCGGCAATGCCCATGGCCACGGGGGCGGTGACCGACTTGGGCGCCAGCGACAACACCACATCAGCGGGCAAATCGAAGGCCCAGCCCAGCGCCAAAGCGGAACCGCTGGCCGCAGCGCCTCCAGCCAGAGAGGCGATCAGCAGGCGCCCCCAGCGTTGGCGTAGTTCCGCGCGGCGCTGCCAAAGGGGCCAGCCCAGTGCAACCACGGCCGGGCCCAGCAGGAAGTGGATGAACTGCGCACCGGAGAAATAGGTAGGGTAGGGCACACCGGTAAGCAGCAGCGCGCTGGCTATCAGCACCACACTCCAGAGCACCGGGTTGGCCCACGGTGCCTGGTGGACGCGCGCGTAAAACGCCTGGGCCAAGACATAGACCGCGAGTGTGGCCGTCAGGCCAAACAGGGGCGTGGCGGAAAGGTAGACCCAGAGTTCAACGAAGCGGGGCATCGTCCGCTTTCGGGGAAGGGCGGAGCTTGAACAAGACCAGTGCGGTGACGGCCAGTCCGATCCAGGTGGACAACACAATCACCAGCAGCATGCGCCCGCCGTACTGGCTCACCAGCGCCAGGTGTGTCATCACGCCCACACCCACCGGAACAAACAGCAAGGACAGATGGCCCAGCAAAAAGTCGGCACAGGCGGCTACCGGCTCGCGCACCAGAGGCCACCGCAAAGCCAGCAGCAGCAACACCATGCCGACGACCGGGCCAGGAAAAGGGAGGGCCAGGCCGCGCGCCAGCAACTCACCGAGCGACTGCAAACCCAGCAGCCAGGCCAAGCCGCGCAGGCCGTTCATGGCGGGTTAAAACCGGGGCAGGTCCGGGTGGTTGATTTTGCCCCCGCGTACCAGCATCTTGCCGTACTCGGCACAGCGGTGCAGGGTGGGAATCACCTTGCCGGGGTTGAGCAACTCTTTGGTATCAAACGCGCGCTTGATACCAAACATCTGCGCGTTTTCTTCGGCTGAAAACTGCACGCACATGCTGTTGAGCTTCTCCACGCCCACACCATGCTCGCCGGTTACGGTACCACCCATCGCCACACTGGTTTCCAGAATGTCTGCGCCAAACAGCTCGCAGCGGTGCATCTGGTCGGGGTCGTTCGCATCAAACAGAATCAGCGGATGCAGGTTGCCATCACCCGCATGAAACACATTGGCGCAGCGCAGCTGGTATTTTTTCTCCATCTCCTGAATCGCCAGCAGAATGTCGGCCAGGCGCTTGCGGGGAATGGTGCTGTCCATGCACATGTAGTCGGGGCTGATGCGCCCGCTGGCGGGGAAGGCGTTCTTGCGGCCGCTCCAGAAGCGCAGCCGCTCGGCCTCGTTCTGGCTCACGGCGATGGCGGTGGCGCCATAGCGGCGCAGCACGTCGCTCATGCGGCCAATTTCTTCTTCCACCTCTTCCGGTGTGCCATCACTCTCGCACAGCAAAATGGCCTCGGCCGTCAGGTCGTAGCCCGCGTGCACAAAGTCTTCCACTGCCGCGGTCATGGGCTTGTCCATCATTTCCAGGCCGGCGGGGATGATGCCCTCGGCAATGACTGCGGCCACCGCGTCGCCGGCTTTGCGCATGTCGTCAAAGCTGGCCATGATGCAGCGCGCCAACATGGGTTTGGGGATGAGTTTGACGGTGACTTCCAGTGTGACGGCCAGCATGCCTTCACTGCCCACCACGATGCTGAGCAGGTCGTAGCCGGGGTTGTCCAGCGCGTCCGATCCAAACGTAATCTCTTCGCCTTCGATGGTCAGGCCACGCACCTTCAGCACGTTGTGCAGTGTCAGCCCGTATTTCAGGCAGTGCACGCCACCCGAGTTTTCGGCCACATTGCCGCCAATGGTGCAGGCGATCTGGCTGGAGGGGTCGGGTGCGTAGTACAACCCATAGGGCGACGCCGCCTCGCTGATGGCCAGATTGCGTACGCCGCACTGCACCACCGCCGTGCGGCTGCGTTTGTCGATCTTCACAATCTTGTTGAATCG
The DNA here is from genome assembly GCA_038237415.1 of Burkholderiales bacterium. Lineage (GTDB taxonomy): Bacteria > Pseudomonadota > Gammaproteobacteria > Burkholderiales > Burkholderiaceae_C > Allorhodoferax. The sequence goes on along the minus strand of JBBRYR010000032.1, from coordinate 18,248 downwards.
TGCCAGGGACAGCGTCACGCCCATCTTGTGCGGCATGGCGCCGCCCGACAAGCCGGTGCCGGCACCGCGCGCCACCACCGGCACGCCCAGGGCATGGCAGGTGCGCAACACGGCCGCCACCTGCGCTTCGGTCTCGGGCAAAACCACCACCAGTGGCCGCTCGCGGTAGGCGGTCAGACCATCGCATTCGTAGGGAGTGGTGTCCTCGGTGTTCCAGAGTAGCGCATGTTTCGGCAAATGGGCCTCTAGCCCCCGTATTACCTGCGCCTGCAGCTCTGTTTTTTGTAGCAAGGAGGCTTCTGAAGAAGTGGTTATTGCATTCATGCCATCACTTTACGGCAAACGGCGCTGTCGTGGCGTGAAGAAACTTATTCGCCCTTGTGAAATTTCCCGGTTCAGATCACCGCTTTTTTCAGCCAGTCGGCAAACGCGGCGACTTCCCAGCGGTCCATCATGCCGGTGCGCCAGCACAGGTAATGGGCGTGTGGGCTGGGTATGCTGCGCCCAAACAGTTCGTTGGTGCCCAGGCGAACGAGCGATCCATTCTCCAGCCAGGGGGCTCCCAGCTTGAGGCGAACCAGCGCCACACCCATGCCGGCTGCTGCACAGTCGCACATCAGGCCGATGTCGTTGAACTGCGAACCGTCAATGGGTTCCGGCCAGTCCAGCGCATTGGCCGCAAACCAGGTGCGCCACGGCTCCAGCGGGCTGCGCAGCAAGGGCACGCTTTCCAGGTCCTGCGGTACTTCAAACGGACCCCGTTCACGTACAAAGGCAGGTGAGGCCAGCGGTGTCACCTCGTCCTTGGACAGGCAGATGTGCTCCATGTCGGCGTAGCGCCCGGCACCAAAGCGAACAACCAAGTCGGCATCTTCGGCCACCACGTCCAGCAAGGGAATGGATACCTGCAACGTGAGATCAATCTCGGGGTACGCATCCGTGAACTGGCGCAGCCGCGGAATCAGAATGGAGCGTGCAAAGGTGGGGGTGACGGCAAGCCGCAGTTTGCGCTTGCCCGGTGCTGCGGCCGAACTGGGGAATTTTTGCAGGATGGCCAGGCCCTGGCGCACATGGGCCAGGTATTCGCTGCCCTCCGTGGTGAGCGAAAAATCAGCGCGACCAAACAGCTTGGTGCCGATAATCTGCTCCAGCTGCTTGACGCGGTGGCTCACGGCGCTGGGCGTGACGCACAGCTCCTCAGAGGCCTGTGTGACGCTGCGCAAGCGGGCCAGGGCCTCAAAGGTCAACAGGCACTGGATGGGAGGAATGCGGGCAGCGGTCATGGGCTCACTATAATCGGCCGCCCCTTCAACCTCTTCACAATCTACCGGGAAATGCCTTGTCTGACACCCTAGCGGTACTGCCGCAGTACCTAATTCCCAAACAGGCATTGACGGCTTTTGCCGGCAAAGTGGCCAGCGCCCGCGGGGGCCGCTGGACCACGGCGCTGATCAAATGGTTTGTGCAGCGCTACCAGGTCAACATGGCCGAAGCGGCCAATCCTGACATTGCCAGCTACGCCACGTTCAACGACTTCTTCACCCGCGCTTTAAAAGATGGGGCGCGGCCCCTGGTACCAGCGGACTTCATTTGCCCGGTGGATGGGGCCATCAGCCAGTTCGGCCGGATTGAGCGTGACCAGATTTTTCAGGCCAAAGGCCACCATTACTCCACCACAGCGCTGGTAGGTGGCGATGCCGCGCTGGCGGCGCAGTTTCAGGATGGCCACTTTGCCACCCTGTACCTGAGCCCCAAGGACTACCACCGTATCCACATGCCGTGCGACGGTCGGTTGACGCGCATGATTTACGTGCCCGGCGACCTGTTTTCGGTGAATCCGACCACGGCGCGTGGTGTGCCGGGCTTGTTTGCCCGTAACGAGCGGGTGGTGTGCGTATTCGAGTCAGCCCATGGCCCCTTTGTGCTGACCCTGGTGGGTGCCACCATTGTGGGCAGCATGGCGACGGTATGGCACGGCGTCGTGAACCCGCCGCGTCCGGGGAAAATCTGGGAGAAGGCCTACAGCAACGGCGCCGTGAGCTTGCGTCAGGGTGAAGAGATGGGCCGCTTTTTGCTCGGCTCTACCGTGGTCATGTTGTTCCCCAAGGGGTCAATGGCATTCAATGCCGCGTGGGCGGAAGCCCGGTCCATCCGTCTGGGTGAGCAGATGGCCAACAGCAACGAACTGCCTACTTGAAAATGACGGTCTTGTGGCCGTTGAGCAGCACGCGGTGCTCGCTGTGCCACTTGACAGCCCGGGCCAGCACCTGGCTTTCGGTGTCGCGGCCCTGGGTTGTCAGATCTTCAACCGTTTTGCTGTGGTCCACACGGGCTACATCCTGCTCAATGATTGGGCCTTCGTCCAGGTCAGCCGTCACGTAGTGGGCGGTAGCCCCAATCAGTTTCACGCCCCGGTCATGTGCCTGGTAGTAGGGCTTGGCACCCTTGAAGCTGGGCAGGAATGAGTGGTGGATATTGATGGCCTTGCCGGCCAGTTTGCGGCAAAAGTTGTCGCTCAAAATCTGCATGTAGCGGGCAAGCACCACCAGTTCCGCGCCTTCGGATTCGATGATCTCAAACTGCCGTGCTTCGGCTTGTTCCTTGGCATCCTTGCTGACCGGGATATGGTGGAACGGCACGTTGTAGCTGGCCGCCAGCTGGTAGAACTCGCGGTGGTTGGAGATGATGGCGCGAATGTCGATCGGCAACAGCCCGCTCTTCCACCGGAACAACAGGTCGTTGAGGCAATGGCCTTCCTTGCTCACCATCAACACGGTGCGCATGGGCAGCGCTGTGGCATGCAAACGCCATTGCATGGAGAACGGTTTGGCAAAAAAACCGAGTTGGGCGCGCAGGTCCTCATGGGTCAGCCGCACGCAGGTGAACTGCACGCGCATAAAAAACAGACCCGTATCCGGGTCGTTGTACTGCGCAGCTTCTTCAATATTACCGTTTCGCTCCAGCAGGAAGCCGGATACGGCGTGAACCAGCCCGAGGCGGTCAGGGCACGAAAGGGTGAGTACGTAGGTCTTGCTCATGGTGCTCCAATTGTCGCAGCATAGGCACCCCCAATCGTCGCCCCTTCATGGATTAGTCTGCTGAACTCAGGCCATGGACGGGTCGGCCGCCATATTGTCAAATTTCTTGAAATACTGGCGCGCCAACGCGACCAGTTGGCCATCCGTCGGGTGGTCGGCGGTGACAGAGTCCACAATGCAGGCCGCAACCGCGGTCTGGTGGCTGGTGCACCAGTCACGAAACTGGTTGCGCGCCAAGCCGGGGCCGGTGAGCAGAACTTCGTGGGTGCCGACCAGCGCCTTGGCCACTTCCGCGAAGAACGGAGCGCTGTCTTCGGCCTTGCCTTGGTGTTTGTGGTGGCTGCGGGACTTGATGCGCTGGGCTTCCATGTGTTCGCGGTCAAACATCACCACATGGGCTTCGGAATGGTCCATCCAGACGACGGCGTGAAAAGTACTCATTGCAGACCTTATAAAAATAGGAGTTGGAAATCAAAAAAACGGTCAGGCGGCACTGTGCTGCTCGACCTTCTCCTGGCAGGGAATGCAGCGGGGTGCCTCGGGCGTGGCATGCAGGCGCGGGGCAGATATATGCACGCCGCAATCGGTGCAATCTCCGTAAGTACCTGCTTCAATGCGGGCCAACGCAGCGTCAATGGCACCCAACTCTGCTGTTTCGCGCTCGCCCATCGCAAATTCCAGTTCACGCTCGGTTGCCAGCTGGGCGCTGGAGTCTTCCGGGCGGCCAAAATGCTCTGCGGCCACGTCTGCACGGCTGACCACTCCGCCGCGCTGCTCGGCAATCTGTGAGAGCAATGCTGCGCGCAAATCCAGCAGTTGATGTTGGTAGGGTGCGGCTTGTTGTTTGTTCATGGTGACGACTCCTTGGTGTTTCTGGAGTCATCATGCGCGTGGGACGAGCAGCTGTCTTTGACGAAAGTCAAGATAGCGGCACCCAGTGCCCGCAAGACGGCGGAGTCTTAGTGGACCAACACCGGGTTCTGCGCCAGTTCGGCGTATTGCTCCAGCGTGTCTTCAACTTCTTCCTGGGTGGGGGTGTTGACCTGCCACGCCATGATGTGCTGCTGAAACAATTCGGCCCACGAACCATCAAGGTACACCTCTTTGCCCGAGCGCTTGTCGACGATTTCGAAACCATGGCGCGCCATCAACGGTACGCCGCCCGGGTACTGCACGGTCTTGTGCGCACCCACGGCCGTTTTACCGTCCAACTCGGCGTTGGCGAGCATGTGGGTCACGGAATAGGTTTCTGAATCGTAGAGCGTGTGCATGGTACTGAATGATAGGGCTTGTGGGTCACTTGGTTGCGGCTGGTGCTAATTCAAGGGATGCGTTAGGGTTTCTGGGTGGCACTCCACTGCTGCTCGACAAAATCGCCATTGCCCTGGGTCAACCGGATGCGCACCGGCAGGTAGCCCACATCCGGGGCCAGCCAGACCTCTACCCTGGGATCAAACTCGCCAGTGGCGGGGCGCGACAGCTTGAGTGCCTTGATTTCCCCGCCGGGCAAGGACAGGTTTTCCAGCTCGCCGACAAGAAAAACCCACGATTCGGACGACCGGGGCCCAATGGCCTGAAAGGGCAGTTTCGTATCTTTCGGGAAGCTTCCCGGCGCACCGCCCAGCATCGACGCCAGCTGCATGAAAACGCTCAAGTGATCCTGCGCGCCCGGCAACAAGGGTGCGTCTGGCGTGTTGGCGCTGAAACTCACCTTGTTTTGGATGTGATCAAAGTGGGCAGCCACTTCGCTGCGAACCTTGTCGCCGAAACGGATCGGCTCCAGGCCATGGGGTGTGAGTTGGCCCGTACTCGTTTGCACCCGCGACCCCAGCAGGAAGTGGCTGATCTCCATCCGGGCGTCATAGGTTTTGCCATCCTGCCGCCACAGCAACTCACCGTAGGCAAAGTAGGGGAAGCCTTTGACCTCCCCCTTGATGTCGTACTTCAGGCGGGCGGATGCCGGAAAGGCGTAGTTGCGCGCTGCTTGGGCCGCAGGTGGCTTGGGTGTTGGGTCGGGCTCTGGGTTACTTGCTATGGTTTCAATAGCTGCTTGCGCAACATCAACGGGGGCTAGAGGCCCATTTGATTCGGAAATTGCCTCCTGTGGCGGTGCCGCAGGCGGCAGCGGCAATACCTTGGCAGCCACCCGTGGCCGCGTGGCTGGGGCCGGGTCCTTCCTGGGTTTGATCTCCTCGACTACAGGCGCTGGCACGGTGATCGTGCGGGTGATGAAGGGCAGGGCGGCTGCCGAGTCCGGGTTCTCGAACGCAGCGACGGCCAGTGGAGCACCGTGCAGCAGTGCCCAGTGCGCCAGCAACACGGCTGCCGTCAGCAGGGTCAGCATCCGCAAGGGGTGGCGGTGTGTCCCGGGCGGCCGAGGTGGGGTTGGGGAGGGGGGCTGGAGTGGCATGGGCGGTGGGAGTCAATCCCGGTGCAACAGTTCCAGTTTAAATCAGAGCGACAATTCCGCCATGAAACTCGCAACTTACAAAGACGGCTCCCGCGACGGTCAGCTGGTCGTCGTCTCCCGCGACCTGAGCCAGGCCCATTACGCCTCCAACATTGCCAGCCGTCTGCAACAGGTGCTGGACGACTGGAACTACCTGTCGCCCCAGTTGCAGGATCTGTACGACACCCTGAACAATGGGCGCGCCCGCCACGCCTTCCCGTTCGATCCCCAGCAATGCATGGCGCCACTGCCACGCGCCTATCAGTGGGTCGACGGCTCGGCCTACCTCAACCATGTGGAGCTGGTGTGCCAGGCCCGGGGTGCCGAGGTGCCCGAGAGTTTTTATACCGACCCGCTGATGTACCAGGGCGGCAGTGATGACCTGATGGGACCCTGCGACCCGGTGGTGTGCGCCAGCGTGGAATTTGGCATTGATTTTGAGGCCGAAGTGGCCGTTGTGACCGGTGACATTCCCATGGGCTGCCCGGCCGACCGTGCCCTGGACGGCATTCGCCTGGTCATGCTGGCAAACGACGTGAGCCTGCGCAAGCTGATTCCTGCTGAATTGGCCAAAGGCTTTGGGTTCGTCCAAAGCAAACCCGCGACCGCCTTCAGTCCGGTGGCGGTGACCCCGGATGAACTGGGGGACGCCTGGATCAAAGGGCGCGTGCACCTGCCACTGCAAAGCACCTGGAATGGCCGCAAGGTGGGTATGTGCGATGCCGGGCCGGACATGACGTTTCACTTTGGCCAGCTGATCGCCCACCTGTGCAAAACGCGCAATGTGCGGGCGGGCTCCATTATTGGTTCCGGTACGGTCAGCAACAAGGGTGTGACAAAAGGGTCTGGCGCCAAAGCCCGTACCGAGTGGCACAAGGGCTACAGCTGCATCGCCGAGAAGCGGGCCATGGAGACTATTCAGGATGGCCAGCCCAGCACCGAATTCATGCAGTATGGCGACACCATCCGCATCGAGATGAAAGGCCCCGATGGCCACAGCATTTTTGGCGCCATTGAGCAGGAAGTGGTGCCCGGCTCCTCCGGGAAAGCCTAGCCGCGCGTCAGTTGCAGCGCAAAGGTCTTGAAGCCGCGCAGCATCATTTCAATCGATACCGACACCAGCACCAGTCCCATCAGCCGCTCAACCGCGGTGACCAGGCGGGTGCCGATGATGCGCTGAATGCGCTCGGCGGACACCAGCACCACGGCGCTGATCAGCATGGTGACGCACAGCGCGCCGATCCACTCCATGCGGCGCTCGGGTTGCTGGGATACCAACAGCAACACCGTAGCCAACGCGGACGGCCCGGCAATGGCGGGTACCGCCAGGGGCACGATCAAGGGCTCTTCCCATGTTTCGGTTTCGACGGTTTGCGGCGGCGGAAACACCATGCGCAACGCGATCAGAAACAGGATGACCCCCCCGCCAATCTGCAGGGCCAGCTCGCTCAGGTTCATCACCCGCAAAAAGCTCTCCCCCACAAACATGAAGGTCAGGAGCAGGAAGAAGGCAATCAGGATTTCGCGCAGGATGACCCGTGGCCGCCGCTCGGGCGCCACGTGCTTCAGTGCATTGGCAAATATCGGAATATTGCCGACCGGGTCGGTAATCAGGACCAGCAAAATGGTGGCCGACAAGAACGTGTAATTCATCATGGGGTCGTCGTGGTGTCGGGCGCCGTTCAGTCCGCCTCAGGCTGCGTAAATCGTGTTCAGCGACCGGAATCCCTTGATCTCGATCGGATTACCCGACGGGTCGCAAAAAAACATAGTCCATTGCTCACCTGGCTGTCCCTCAAATCGCAGCTGGGGTCGGAGAATGAAAGCGATATCTGCCGCCTCCAGCCGCGCCGCCAGCGCCTGCCAGTCGGGCAGCGCCAGCACCAGGCCAAAGTGGGGCATGGGCACCAGGTGCTCGCCGACATGGCCGGTGTTCTCCGTCTTGAATGGAGTACCCAGGTGCAGCGAGATCTGGTGACCGAAAAAGTCGAAATCGACCCAGGTATCCGTGCTGCGGCCCTCGGTGCAGCCCAATGTGCCGCCGTAAAAACGGCGCGCCGCATCCAGGTCGGTGACGTTAAAAGCGAAGTGAAACAGGCTTTGCATGGGTCAATGCTAACTGCATCGCGCATAATCCGGCCATGCGAACCCTGCGCCATTTCACATTCCTGTCCCGCCTCGTGCTGGCGTGGTTTGTGCTGTCGCTGGGTGTTGCCGTGGCCTCGCCCATCGTCAAACCGCAAGACATTTTGCTGGTTTGCTCGGGGTCCGGCGCCATGAAGGTGCTGGTCAAGGCCGATGACGGCAGCACCAGCGAGTTGGGCAGCAAGGCCATGGACTGCCCGCTGTGCGCGCCCATGGCTGCACCGCCGCCGCCCGCATTCAACACGGTGGCTGCGCCCTACCTTCCCCTCTCTTATGCCTTGCAAGGCATTCCCGGCGCGCACATTGCTGCGCGCACCGCTGCGCCACTGCCCGCACGCGGGCCTCCTGCATTTTCCTGACCTTTCGTCGTTTTTGATTCTGTTGCGTCTGTCGCCCGTTTCACGGGTGCCGGGAGCCGAATCTGTCGTTGCTTTTCAGGAAATCATGAAACACATTTTTGCTATTCAATTCATAGCTGCTTACGCAGTATCCATGGGGGCTGGAGCCTCTTTTGCTCATGTGGTTTTACAGGATGGTGCCGCTGCGGCGGGCGCCAGCTACCGCGCCACCTTGCGCGTGGGCCACGGCTGTGATGGCGCGTCCACCACCGGCATGGCGGTCACCATTCCCGCAGGCTTCACAGGTGCCCAGCCCATGCCCAAAGCGGGTTGGACCGTAATAACCACGGTGGGCAAACTGGCCGAACCGTATACCAGCCATGGCAAGACTTATGCCGAAGGCGTGCTGGAAATAGTCTGGACCGCCAACGGCCCCGCGAACGCTTTGCCAGCCGATTACTACGACGAGTTTGTGCTGCGCGGCACCACGCCCGACAGGGCGGGACCACTCTGGTTCAAGGTAGTGCAAAGCTGTGAAAAAGCCGTGAACGCCTGGGTTGATGTGCCCGCATCCGGCAACTCCACCAAGGGCTTGAAGTCCCCGGCTGCGCTACTGGACGTGCTGGATATTCACGCCGCTGGCGAACACGCGCACTGAGATAGTTTTTAACCAAGGAAACACCATGAAACTTAAAACCATTGCAGCCATCCTCGCCCTGTCCGCAGGCGCTTTGTCTGCCCAGACGGTCGACGTGAAAGATGCCTGGGCACGGGCTACCGTACAGGGCCAAAAGGCCACTGGGGCCTTTATGAAACTGACCGCCAAAGAAGGTGGCAAGCTCGTGTCGGTTGCCAGCCCCGTAGCCGGTGTGGTCGAAGTCCACGAAATGAAAATGGACGGCGACGTCATGAAAATGCGCGCCGTGCAAGGTGGCCTGGACTTGCCCGCGGGCAAAGCCGTTGAACTCAAACCCGGGGGCTACCACGTCATGCTCATGGACCTGAAAACCGACCTCAAGAAAGACACCACTATTCCACTGACCCTCATTTTCAAGGACGCCAAAGGCATAGAGACCAAGACCGAAATCAAGGTGCCTGTGGCCACCGCTGCACCGGCGGGCGCGGCTGGTATGGGCATGGGCGAACACAACCATTAATCCGTGTTCGCCAGTCTCGCCACATTGGAGTAAGCTGTTAATCGTTCAGAGTTGACAACCTCCATTGGAGCGAAAAAATGAGTGACGCAGACACCACCGGTTTTGGCAAATATGTTCCTGGCTTTGATTTTTTGCAAAATCTGGCCAAGGGCGCAACCACCAACATTCCGCAGATGCCCAATCTGGGCAATTGGGTCGCCCCCACGCTGAATGTGGACGAGCTGGAAAAGCGCATTGACGAGCTCAAGGCGGTGCACTTCTGGCTGGAGCAAAATTCCCGTGCCCTGGGTGCCACCATCCAGGCACTGGAGGTACAAAAAATGACCCTGGCCACGCTCAAGGGCATGAACTTCAACATTGGTGATGTAGCGAACGCCCTGAAACTCAAGGCGGCTGACTCCATTTACTCCGGTGTGCAGAGCGTGACCGACAGGGCCGCGTCTGCTGCCAAGACGGTGTCCGACGTGGCCTCCGGAACCACCAGTGCGGGTGCCGCCGTGGGCAAGGCGGCCGCTGGCGTGGGCGCCATAGTGGACCCCCTGCATTTGTGGGGTGCTTTGACCCAGCAATTCCAGCAGATCGCGGCGGGTGCTTTCAAAGAGGCTACCACCAAGACGGCGGTAGATGCTACCCGACACATGGCAACCGGCATGGCCAAAGAGGCCATCAAGTCCGCCAAAGCAGCGGGTAAAAAAGCGGCAACCGGTGCAGTCAAGCGCGCCACCAGGCCCGCTGCCCGCAAAGCCGCTCCGCGCAGCCGATAGGTGGGCGATGTAATGCAGTCGATGGTGCGGTTATGAAGCTGTTTCCCTACGCGCACGCCACCCATCCGCAGTGGCAGATGGCTGCTTCACTGGTCCTGGCGCAGCTGCGCGCGCAGATGGCGCTGCATGGCTACGCGCAATCGCCCACACTGGCGCTGCTCTACATGACTGATCATTACGCGGGAGCCGCACCGGACATTCTTGAACACTTGCAGGCGGAATTGCCGTTGGTGACGGACTGGTCTGGCACGGTGGGCGTGGGCATTGTGTCCAACAACGTGGAGTATTGGGACGAGCCCGCCATGGCCCTCATGTTGCTGGAGTTGCCGACCGACCAGTACCGTGTTTTCTCTGGCGTAGCGCCTTTGGGGCTGGGTTTTGAAGCCCACACGGCGCTGGTGCACGCCGATCCGGAAACGGCCGATCTGGGGGAGCTCATAGACGAAATGGCGACCCGGACCGATTCCGGTTACCTGTTTGGCGGGCTTTCGAGTAGCCGCACCCAGGCACTCCAGTTTGCGGTAGGTGGCGACGGCAATATCCGCGGCCACGGAGCGGCCAGCGGGGTTTTTAGTGGCGGCATGAGTGGGGTGGCGTTTGGCCCGGGTATCGGCCTGGTGTCCCGAGTGACCCAGGGCTGCATGCCGGTTTCCAAAGTGCGGGTGGTGACCGAGGCGGACCACAATCTGGTGATCGCGCTGGATGGCGAGCCCGCTCTGGATGTGATGCTGGGAGACCTGTCGGTGTCACTGGACAAGCCGCAGGAAGCACTGGAAGCGGTGCGATCCACCCTGGTGGGACTGGTGCGGCCTCAGGATGAGGACGCGCCAACGACCCTGAGTACCGCCATCCGGCACACCGGCAATTTTGGTGACGATGTCGTCGTGCGCCACATCATAGGACTCGATCCCGCCCGCCGGGGCGTGGCGGTGGCCGACCGGGTGGAGGTGGGTGCGCAACTGGTTTTTTGCCAGCGCAGCCTGCAGGCCGCCCGCGCGGACTTGACCCGCATTTGTGCGGAAATCCGTGAGGAGCTGGAGCCACAGGAGCAGGCACTGGAAACCGCGCACGCGCTGCAGGCCTCGGAGCTGGAATCGGCTCCGCACCCGGCGCGGCGCATTGCCGGCGCGGTGTATGTGAGCTGCACCGGCCGCGGCGGCCCCCACTTTGGCGGGCCCAGTGCCGAGCTGCAATTGCTGCGGCGCGCTTTGGGGGATGTACCACTGGTCGGGTTTTTCGCCGCTGGCGAAATAGCGCACCACCACCTGTATGGCTACACCGGGGTGCTGACGGTTTTCACCGCGTAAGCCGCGCTGTCAAAAGAACAGCAGACCCTGTCTTTACCTGCCTTTTTGGCTTGGTACAGGGCAGTGTCCGCCGTCTGCAGCAGGGCGTCGAGGGTAATGCCCGCAGTCCCTATGGTCGACACCCCGATGGACACGGTAACGTGGACCGGGGTCGCGTCGGCCCGCGTGCTGATGTGGATGGCGGTGTCCTTCACGGCCTGGCGAATGCGTTCGGCCACTTCCAGCGCGACCTCGCCGGACGTCTGCGGCAACAAAATAGCAAACTCCTCGCCGCCAATGCGGCCCAGGACATCCACCTCGCGCAGCGCCTCTTTGCACAGTTGGGCCACGCTCTTGAGCACCTGGTCCCCTGCGGCGTGACCGTAGGTATCGTTGACCTCTTTGAATCGGTCAATATCGAGCATCAGCATGGACACATCGCTGGCATAGCGTTCGGCACGGGCCAACTCCTGGCTGCCCAGGGTGAAGAAATAGCGGCGGCTGGCAACGTCCGTCAAAAAGTCGCGGTTGGCCTGGTTTTCCAGTTCGCGTTGAAGACGCACGGTCTCGGTGATGTCGTCAAACACCGTGTAAACATATTCCACCGCGCCCGTGCCCTTTGCGAGGATGGGCGTTGCATGGATGTTGATCCATACGACGTCTGCTGCCTTGGGTTTGGATAGGCCCATCACCACGCCGTAGACGGGCTGCCCCGACTGGAGCGCAAGGGTGGATGGGTGGACTTCGCCCGGGAAGGGCGATCCGTCAGGCCGCATCGTGCCCCAGCGCGGGTCCATCGAACTACGGCCCTGCATCTGCGCCAAGGACAGACCCAGAATGCGCTCGGCCGCCGGATTGGCTGCGATGATCTTTCCCGCTTTGTCCTGAAACACGACGCCTTGGCTTATGGTCTCAAACAAGGTGCGGTAGGTTTCTTCAGATTGCTTGAGCTGCTGCTCCAGGATCTGCTTCTGCTGGGCAATCGCAATGGCATCAGCGGCCTGGCTCAGGTTGGAACTCAACCTTTCCAGCAGGATGACCTCCTCCTGGTCGAAGGTGTTGACCTCGGTGCTATATACCACCAGCAGGGCAACGACGGCTCCAGCGCGTCGCACCGGAAACGTGGCAAGCGATTGCCAATGGAAAGGCGTGCTGCGCCCACGCCATGGCTGGATGTTGGCGTCGATTTGGAAGTTCTGGTTGATCGTGGTCCGATTTTCCCGAAACGCAATTCCCGTCGGGCCGCACCCCTCCGGCACATCCGCCCGCGTGGAGACAAAAAGATCTTCCAGAAAAGACCGACCGGTTCCGTAGCTGGCTACCGGAACAATGCGTTCCGTCTTCAGGTTGGGTTCACCCACCCACGCCATCGTCAAGCCTCCCAGATCCACGGCAATGCGGCAAATTTCCGTGAACAACCAGGGCAGATCGCTGGACTGGTAAATGAGCTGGTCCGCTTCGGCAATGGCTGCGTAGAGTTTTTGCAACCGCAGCAATTTCTGCTGCTGGGCGTCCTTCAAGGCAGACGCCAGCATCAGGTCGGTGATGTTGACGTGCGACATCGCTACGTGGGGGTCATCTCCCTGAAATTTGGTGACCCTTACGCTGAACCAACGCTGTTCGTTGGGGCTGTGACAAGGGTAGTTGTGCGCGAATTCATGGATGTCGCCACGCAGCACTGCGCGAATTCCGGCAGCTACTGCGGCCGCCACGACGGCGTCGTCGCCGACCACCGCGTCGCACAGGGTCAGGTAGTTTTTGCCAACGAAGCCGTCGCTGACGGCCGCGCTATTGCGCGATGCAAAGTCACGCCACGCTTGATTGACCGCAACAATATTGCCTGCGCCGTCCAGTACGCAAATGTTGGACAAGAGCGCGTCAACAGCGCAAGCCAGTAACTCCTCTTGTGGACGGTTCATTCAACCCCCTGTGTGGGGGGCATGCTACTTCGTTTCCCCACATGATGCAAATAGCCGATGGGGCGGGGTAACAGGCTAAATGCCCCGGGCTCTTTCTGCTTTGAACTGCGTCCGAAACGCGCCAAAGGTGCCTGCATCCAGCGCCTCGCGCACCTCGCGCATCAGGTTCAGGTAGTAGTGCAGGTTGTGGATGGTGGCCAGCATGGGGCCCAGCATTTCGCCGCAGCGGTCCAGGTGGTGCAGGTAGGCACGGCTGAAGCCTTCGCGTCCGCCCTGGTCCCATGACACGCCCGGTGTGCCCGCGCAGGCGTGGCAGGTGCAGCTGGGGTCCAGCGGCTGCGGGTCGATCTTGTGGCGGGCGTTGCGCAGTTTCAGGTCGCCATGGCGGGTGAAGATGGTGCCGTTGCGCGCATTGCGGGTTGGCATCACGCAATCAAACATGTCGACCCCTTCGGCCACGCCCTGCACCAGGTCTTCAGGCGTGCCCACGCCCATCAGGTAGCGCGGCTTGTGGGCAGGCAGCTTGTGCGGGGTGTGCGCCATGATGCGCAGCATCTCGTCCTTGGGCTCGCCCACGCTCACGCCGCCCACGGCGTAGCCGGGGAAGTCCATCTCCACCAGGTGGTCCAGCGACTCCTGGCGCAGGTTCTCGAACATGCCGCCCTGCACGATGCCAAACAGCGCGTTCTGGTTTTCTAAATTGGCAAACTCGGTCTGGCAGCGCTTGGCCCAGCGCAGGCTCAGCTCCATCGAGTTGCGCGCTTCGCGTTCGGTGGTGATGTGGCCCTTGATGTCGTAGGGCGTGCACTCGTCAAACTGCATCACGATGTCGCTGTTGAGCACGGTCTGAATCTGCATGCTGATCTCGGGCGTGAGAAACAGCTTGTCGCCATTCACGGGGCTGGCGAACTTGACGCCTTCTTCCGATATTTTTCGCATCTCGCCCAGCGACCACACCTGGAAGCCGCCCGAATCGGTGAGGATGGGTTTGTTCCACTTCTCGAATGCATGCAGGCCGCCAAAGCTGGCCATGACGTCTTGCCCCGGGCGCATCCACAAATGGAAGGTGTTGCCCAAAATGATTTGCGCGCCCATTTCTTCCAGGCTGCGCGGCATCACGCCCTTGACGGTGCCGTAGGTGCCCACGGGCATGAAGATGGGGGTTTGCACCACGCCATGGTTCAGCGTCAGGGTGCCGCGGCGGGCGTGGGTTCCGTCGTAGCCTTCGCGGGCGGGGTCGGTTTTGAGGAGGTCGAATTGCAGCATGGGGGTTCTAAGGTTGGCGCGCCAGCAACATGGCGTCGCCGTAGCTGAAGAAACGGTATTTACGCGCAATGGCGGCCTGGTACAAAGCCTTGATGGGTTCGTAGCCCGCAAAGGCGCTTACCAGCATCATCAGGCTCGATTTGGGCAGGTGAAAGTTGGTCACCAGCAGGTCGATCAGCTTGAACTCAAAACCAGGGGTGATGAAGATGCGCGTGTCACCCGTAGCCACTCCACTGTGTGCCCAGCTCTCCAACGTGCGCACGGTGGTGGTGCCCACGGCAATGATGCGGCCACCGCGGGCACGGCAGTCGGCAATCGCCTGCTGGGTGGTTGCTGGCACGTCGTACCACTCGCTGTGCATCTGGTGCTCGGCCAGGTTTTCGGTCTTGACGGGCTGAAAGGTTCCGGCGCCCACATGCAGCGTCACATGTGCCCGCTGCACGCCCATGGCGTCCAGCTGCGCCAACAGCGCCTCGTCAAAATGCAGCGCGGCGGTAGGGGCCGCCACCGCACCGGGGTTTTTCGCAAACACGGTCTGGTAGCGCTGCGCGTCCTCGGCGGAGTCGGTGTGGGTGATGTAGGGCGGCAGCGGTACGTGGCCGTGGGTTTCCATCAGGGTGAAGGGGTCGTCACCGGCATCGTTGCTGAGCACAAAGCGAAACAAGGGGCCGTCGGCATCCGGCCAGCGGCCCAGCATGGTGGCGCTCAGGCCATCGGCGTGGCCTGCGGCGCACACCAGCCTCAAAGTGGCGCCCACTTCGGGCTTTTTGCTGACCCGCATATGCGCGGCCACCTGGTTGCCGCCCAGCACGCGCTCCACCAGCAGCTCCACCTTGCCGCCGGTGGCTTTTTCGCCAAACAGGCGGGCGTTCAGCACTTTGGTGTCGTTGAACACCAGAAGGTCGCCCGCTTTCAGTAGTCCGGGCAGGTCGCGAAAGATGCGGTCAATGGGCGCTGTGTTTATGTCGGTGCCATCGAGCAGGCGAGAGCTGCTGCGCTCGGGGGCGGGGTGTTGGGCAATAAGGGCTTCGGGGAGTTCGAAGTCGAAGTCGCTGAGCGTGAATGTGCGCATGGTGCGTGAGGGCCGGACGGACCCGTTCCAATGGAAAGGGATAGATTATCGGTGGATGGGGTGGTCGGGTTGCGTGTCGCGTAGCCTGCTCTTGGGGTTTGGGCCGACGCACTCATACGGTTACCGCAAATCGGTTGTCGGCCCAAACCCCAAGAGCGAGCAGTGGGCGGATTGTTGCTTAATGACAATGTCATTACGACTTGTTAGAATCGCTGCACCCGAAAGGAAATTCACCATGCGTACAGCCACTGAAGCAAAACGCGAAACGCTCAACATTCGAATCAAACCAGAAGTCCGCGATCTCATTGATCGCGCAGCGAAGTCGCGTGGAAAAAATCGTACAGACTTCATTCTGGACTCTGCCCGTCTTGCTGCAGAAAACGTACTGCTCGATCAAGTGCTCATGGCGGTAGATCCGGTGGCATACGACCAGTTCCTCGCCCGATTGGATATGCCGCCCAATCCGAATGAGCGCCTGCGCAAGACCATGTTGACACCGCCGCCTTGGGACAATCCATGAAGTTGACGGTGCCGATGCCGCTGACGGAGCATCACCTGACAGTTGGTTTTTCATGTGGAGAGGACAGCTTGGATCAGTGGCTAAAACAACGTAGCCTGAAAAACCAGATTCAAGGTGCCTCGCGGACTTTCGTGGTTTGCGACGGGGCGCGTGTTGTCGCCTACTACGTGTTGGCATCTGGTGCAGTCACCAGTCAGGGTGCCACGGGTCGGTTTCGCCGGAATATGCCAGACCCGATTCCTGTCGTTGTCTTGGGTCGATTGGCGGTTGATCTCACATTGCACGGCAAAGGTTTCGGGCGGTCGCTCGTTCGCGATGCAGGCTTGCGCGTGATCCAGGCGGCCAGTGCCATCGGGATCCGCGGCATGGTCGTTCACGCATTGACGGATGAGGCGAAGGCCTTTTATGAAAAAGTCGGGTTTGAGTCATCTCCAATCGATGCGCATTTTTTGATGATTGCGTTGTCTGACCTTGCTGCACTCAATTGACCGCGCGGGCCAAGACTGAGGGGGTGTCGTGTGGCCTGCCCTTGGGGTTTGGGCCGACGCCCTCATACGGTTACCGCAAATCGGTTGTCGGCCCAAACCCCAAGAGCGAGCAGGGGACAGGTTGGTTTGGCGCGGTTAGAAAAACGAGTCGAATACACATGTAGCCCTTGCAGGCTATGCGCAAGTAGCTATGAATTTAATAGCGACTGTGTTCTGGTGTTTGCCTACCCACGCACTTTTCACTACATACCAATAAAGAAGCGGTGGCGGCGCATGCGCGCTGGCCACCGCGTTTGCGGGGGGGCCAGGTCGGCGCTTTACGGTCTTTGTAGTTGGCGCTTGATTGCTTAGTAGGTAATCAATAGGTTCGTGCTGCTAACCACGTCAATGCCGGTTTCGCTAATCCGCGTGATCGCCCCTGCTGGTGCTATTTTTAATGTGGCTGTGTTTTGCGATGTCACCGTGCCACCTGTGTTCTTAAGGGTGTGGGTAACTTTCAAGAACGCAGTAGTAGCCGTGTCAGGAAGCAATACATATGTAACCGTATCAGTACCAAGCAAGGTATTCATTGAGCTCGACGTATAGCGGTTTGCTGTGTATGCAGTACCCGTATCGTTAACCAATGCAGTTGTAGGGATGGTCACAGCGCCTGTGACCACCTCATACTCGCTACCCGATGAACCAAGCGGCACGTAGTTTGTGTCTACATACGAAATGCTGGTGCTAGTGACGGGAACCGTTGTGCCGTTGACCGTTAAATTCATCGAAACAGTAGATGATTTTTGAAAGCCTGTAATCGTACGGAACGTGGCGCCAGATACGCTTCCATGGGTGACTGTTCCGGTGCCTGTAACGGTCGCTCCGTTTATCGTACCGCTCACTGAAAATGGCAAAGTACTGGTTGACGTGAACAAATTCACAATTGCCGTTCCGCTCTGAAATGTTTGCGTTGATGCGACTGCCGCCGCCGGCGCTGTAGTTCCCCCGCCACCTCCCCCGCCACAAGCTGTCAAAAACGCGGTCAGGCACATCCCAAAGATGGGTTGATAAATTTTCATGAAACTCCCTAGGTATCCGTATTGCGATGGTCTTGTTATTTTTGTGACCTGATCGCCATCCAAGCAGGTTTTCCAACGAATGCCACAAACGCGTGCTGTTGCGATTGAGATCCATCAATAAATGTAATCTACTTTTACAATAAAAGTGATTTCTTGGCTGTATCGACAAGGGCGAAGAATCTACTTTGTGATGCATGTCAAATGCATCCCAGCCCATTGAAGCCGCGCAGTTTGCTGATCGCTTGCGGCTGGCACTCAAAGGCGTGGGCGTCAGGCCGTCGCCCACGCTGGTGGCCAATGAGTTCAATCTGCGTTACTGGGGTAAAAGCATCACGCCGCATACCGCCCGTAACTGGCTCTTGGGCAAATCCATTCCCATGCAAGACAAGCTGCGGGTGCTGGCTGAATGGCTGCACGTCAGTGCGGACGAATTGCGCTACGGCAGTTTGGTGACGGCCCCCAAGGGGCAGGACGGCGATACGGATCTGTCCATGCCGAATATGCAAGACCGTGCCATGTGGACCAGCTACCTGACCTTGCCCACCGCGGACCGCAAAACTGTGTGTGATGTAGTGGCTGCGCTGACTGTGGCCGCTGCTGCTAAAGCGCGAAGCGGCAAATAGTCGGTTCGGTTAGTTCGTGTGCCATTTTGCTATGACAGGAAGCATCATTCGCTCATGAACGCCGCTACAAAGTTGTTCACGGTGGCCTACCAGCATGGCGTGGAGGTCCGTAGCACGGGTGGAAG
>JBBRYR010000031.1:0-40062 GCA_038237415.1 Burkholderiales bacterium | reverse complement strand
TGCCCATGAAGCCCTCGGGCAGCTCCAGCCTTCGGGTGTAAAACAACTCTTCATTGGCGCTGATGGTCAGAACCGCCTGGCGGTCGTCCGCAATAACCAGGGCGGCGTCGGCGCGCTCCAGACGGCCATCACGGCGCGCCAAAACGCTCTGCAGATTGCGCTGGGCCGTCTCCTGAATGTCGATGACGGTGATCGGCCAGTCCATGGACTTGCCCAGATCAAGCACCTCACGCACCACCGCAGTCGCCGCGGTCACAACAAACAAATGGGGTGTACCCTTTTGCTGGCCGTCGCCCACACGCATCACATCGAGCGTCAGGTCGTCCAGGTGGGTATCCACCATTTCGCGAATCTGGTAGCGCGCAGCGGAGCGCAACTCTTCCGGCGCAACCGGTGGTGCGTCAATCTGCAGCAACTGGTACTGCTCAGGACGCAGCATGACGCATGCGTCGTATCCCTTGAGGCCCAAAGCCTGCAGGCGGCGCACGAAATCGTCAATGCTATCGGCGCCCTGGCGCTCCACGCCCATCTGCCGCACTTCAAAGAGTCCGTCCGAATTGACGCGCGCGCGTACAAACGCGAATGTCTTCCCCGACCAGGACACGATGAGCTGGTCTTGCGACGCCTTGCGTTTCCAGGGCCAACGCATGCTTAGCCGTGCGCTCGCGACAGGGTGAGGCCAGTGGTGGTGCTTGCTTCAATCATGGATGGGGTGACGGGAGAATTGTCTGCTCTCATTTTAATAGCTACTGGCGCAATCATGACACCGATCAACGGCCTTTCGCGCATTGTCCGACAATTCCGCGTGATTCAAGCGCTTAGTAGTTTTCACGGCGGTAAATCAGAGGGCTTTTGTACACGCCAAAGGTGGCTCGGGCAGATGGGTTACCCACTGTACCGGTCCAGTTGTATTGGAGCCAGGGTGCATTGGCGGTCGTGGCCACACCTGAATAGCCTGTGCCGGCATTGACGGTCGTGCATGCGCTACCCGTGGCGGTGGCACCCAGGTTGAGTGTGAGGTCGGCCCAACCGGCATTACCGGCGCCCGGCTTTGAAAGCGTGACCGTCGGCACCGGATTCGAGCCCGCAACCGAAATTGCAGTTTCGCAAGCTGCCAGATTGTTTTTTGCACTGATTGGAAAAACGAACGCAAAGTTGCCAGCGGTCAGCCCGGTGCAGGTATCGACACCCGTTCTCCAGCCGGAAGTGGGCGCGGAGTCGTAATACTCAATACTGGTCAGCAACGGCAACGCTAGCATTTCCGATCCGTAGGCATTTGCCAGACGAATTCGGCCACTGCGTATTGCCGCTGTGCCCTCGGCAAACCCGGTTGAGCCTGTTTCGCCGTCACCCGCACGCAGTGTCAAAGTGACCGGCGCGGTCTGTTTGCTGGTAAATGTAAAAGTGGGCGCGCCAGTGGCGCTGCCAACAACAAATGACGCAGCAGCAATGGTACCGTTCGTCAATGCACCGGCAGCGGACGCACTGGCATCGGTCAGGGTAACCAGTCGAGCGAAGTCCCCTTTGTAGTTCGGCGTGACTGCGGAAACGCCCGCACCATCCATGGCCTTGACAGTCACGATTGCAATGGGCTGCCCCGAGTAGGTGAACGTACCGCAGCCTTGCATGGTGACGGTCGTCGTGAAATTTTTGGGAGAAAAACGCCCCAGAACCGCACTTTGACCCGCGACGGTTTGCGCAAAGTAACTGGCAGTGGCCGAAATTCTCAGCGCTCCTGCTTGCGTCCAACTCTGCGCAGCATTGGTGCTGGTCCCTGCGGCCAAGGTCGTCGTGACTGTCGCCAAGGACCCAGCGCTCCCGCCAACGGGCCCTACCAAGGCGGGGCTGAGAGTCACCGCACCCGCGTAACTGGGTGCCACCGGGTTGTCAGTCAGATCGGCATCGCCATCCACTGTCCACAGCGCAGCCGTGACTGTATTGGAAAAGGCCCCTCCAGCCGAGGCCACCCTCGCATCACCACCGGCTGAGGCGTCGCATGCGGCCGACGGAAAACTGACGCAATTCGTTTGCGTTGCAACAGAAGCCTTGACCGCATTGGCAGCGACTCCAAATCCCACGGGAACCGCCGTCACGCCAGCCGTGCCAGCCAGCGAAAGAGCGGCCGTCGTGCTGGTTGCGGGCACATCGAGGGTTGCCTTGAGCGTGAACTGTCCGGTGTCCATGTGCTTGAGCCACAGCGCCGTGGTTGCAGTGGCATCAAAGTTCAAGCCAGTCACGTTGTCGGAACCAGGCAAAGCTTGCGGGGTCGTTGCATAAGCTCCAGCGGATGCATTGGCAACTTGCGGCGCACCGCCAACCGTGACCAACGCAGAAGTGGATGTTGCAGGGAAGCTGACGGGGGTGACAGGAGTGCTCCAGACTTTGAGGCCCGTGGAGCCGAGGTTTTTCACCGGTACGCAGGCTGCGCCCGGCGTTGACCCCGAGGACTGTACGGCCTGTACCGCGACCGCGAGGGGTTTGCCACCGGTGATGACGCCCGAACTGGGTACCGTCAACAGGAGGCCGCCGTTGGCCGACGTCCAGTTACAGGAGCCACTGACGCCGCCAACAATACATTTGGTTGGGTTGGGAATGGCCACCGGCACGCCCGTACCTGCCGAACCCAAGGTGGCCGTGCCAACCGCTGCGTAAAACGACTTGCTTGCGCTGGATTGCCCATTTCCGATCGTGATCGCTGCCCCCCCTGACGTGGGATCCCAGACGACGACCGCACCCGTGGAAGACAGCGTGGCCGTCAATCCTTGCGTGTATTTGGTAGTGCATGCTGCATTGGCACATGCCACCAGCGTCATGGTGCTGGGCGCACAAGAAATGCCGGCCCAGACGGTGGGCTGCAGCTCCAGGTGGTCGATGGTGAAGGTGTTGCACGCATTTGCAACGGTGGTGGCCGCCAGCACCTGTCCTTGCAGCAGCTCTGAGTTGTAAAAACGCAGCTCGTCAATCGTACCGTTAGCCGAGTTCAACGTGCCCTTGGTGCCAGTAAAGCCGGATGGGTTGTCACCCGCATAAACGTAGTCCAGCGCTGCCAGATTGCCTGCTGATGAAAAAGCGCTGATTGTTGGAGCGCCCCCATTCACAAAAATTTGCAAATGGTCACTATTCGCAGCGGGCAAGGCATTGAAATTCCACGAAATCGCAATGTGTACCCAGGTATTGGCGGCAAAGCCTTGGGCCGCAGTTTCCACCGACCTGGTAACACCGGCACTATCCGTGACCTGAAAGTACAGTGTGCCCGTCGAAGTCTTTGTCAGATAGAACCAGTTTCCGTTGGTCAATGTGGCATCCAGCAATTGCGCTGCGGGCCCTGTGTTCCAAGCAGCATTCGAATTGAACCAGAGCATGGCCGTGCCCTGACCTGTCATGTTGATGCCTGCGTCAGAGAATCTCAATCCAGTCTGGATTGCGTCAACCCTTGCACTCGTATTTGCAGGGATAAATGCGCCCCTGCACACCTTGCCAGCGGCGGTTTCTTGGGCCGCACCCAATGCCGTCCCGTGCAATAGCTTGGTCCCCGAATCAGTAACCTGACCGGCACCCGACGAGGACCAGGCACCCTGCTCAAACCGATATTCCGCCAGCGGAGGCACCGAGGGCACATAAAACAGAATGGCCGCAGGGGCTCCAGGCTCTGTGGCGGCACCAAACGTCAGCACGTCGTAGTCGGACGTCGTGAGTTGCCAACCAATCTGGGCTTTTCCGGTTCCCCCGTGAACAATGCTTTTGTATTGGTAGATAAAGGTGCCGTCTTCGTTAAGGATGATCTGGAACGTAAATGACCCGTTCGTACTGGAAGTTGAGAGCCACTCCGGTACGTTAACCCAACTCACAATGAATTGCCGGTTTGGCGCAGTGCCTTGTTGCCCGTAAGAAACATAGCAAGTTGCAAAGGTTGCACAGCTTGTCGGGTAGGACGATGCACCCGGATCTTGCTTGTTTGTGGGGTCAAGATCAACACCAAAAGCTTTCATGGTGTTGTTCATTGAACCGTTCGGATACAAATACGTGTAAGTTTGCGGCGGGCCCACACTCTGCGTTCCTGCGCCACAATTGGCATTGTTGAATTGAATGCGACCGTTGGACTCTATCCGTAGCGAGTTGTAGCTCGTTGCTCCGTAGAGAAAGTTCCATCCAATAGGAATCACGTCACTAATGGTGTCATCCAGTACAGGCAACGCACTGCCAGCACAAACTGTGGAGAACTTGTATGGGCTCGTGTTGTATCCCACTCGGGAATGCCCCGTAGGGTCGATCCAGCTATAGGTTGTCGACGAATTGATATAGGTTGCCGCGAATGCACCAGCACCACCCACAACGCTCATGCATATCACTACCGCTTGAAAAAACAGTTGCAACAAGAACCTGAAAGTTATGGATTCGCAGTTGGCTTTGAAACAACTCATTCGCTATTTCTCCATGGACGCAGAAAGACTGCGTTCGATATACCCTACGCTGCCAACTGTACCGCCAGAGCTGGCTATCGAAGTGAACTGAAAGATTTTGGGAGATGCGCTATTTTCCGAATACGCCTGCACCGTGCAGGTGATGACAACCGAGAAGCCATCAATCGTCAAAGTGGTTGGCGAAGCCGGGCAGGCCGATGCAGCTATGGCACTGGAAACTCCCCACTCCAACCCGGCCCGTGCCGCCCAATACGCGCGTGAACCCTGCACATCCTGCGCGGAAGTCAGCTGCTGCGTGTTGGAGAACGTCACCATGAACGCCCCCAGGGCGGCCAGCACTACCACCAGAAAGACAGCGACGATGGCAGCAAAGCCTTGTTGGCGGGCGCGCGGTTTCTTCATGGCGTGTTATTCACATGCACTTCATGCTGCAACGTGACGGTTTCGCTGCTCTCCGTCATTTGTAGCACCATGCGCACCAGAGCGTTGCGCTGCAAATCGGAGCCGGTGTAGTCAAAATTGCATGTTGTATTGCGTGCCAGAACGGGCCCGGTTGCAAGGCAGCTCGTTATGGGAAAGCTCGTCGATGCTGTGCGGTGCAGATCGCCGCCACTGCACACATAGGCCACAGCGATCTCATTGGCTGGCAGCACATGAAAACGGTTGCTGCCTGAGGCCAGAGGAAACAGTTTGCTGTTGATGGCGATAGTAGTTTCGATCGGCGCAGCCGATTCGACTGATGCGTCCGTAACCGCAGAGGTGTTGTCCTGGTTGTAGGCGTCGGCCCCCGTAATGCCGAGGTTATAGACCACGACCACATCGCCCGCGACAATTCGCTGAGCAGCTGGCAGCGCCATATTGCTGCCCAGCATGTTGAAGCTGGCATCCGCCGCACTGAAGTTCAGCCCCGCAGCGGTGTCATCCGCTCGATAACGCCCACCGGTTTTGGTGGGCATGAATTCCAGGCACTGGCTATTGGGTGTGCGAATGCTGTTGGGTAGTGCCTTGCGAATATCGCGGCCCATTCGGCGCACGGTAGTGTCAGCTACATCGGTGAGCGCCGCGCGCCGGGCACTGGCAATGTAGGCATCAATAGGCCCGCGCATGAAAACCGCCACCATGCCGCCAATCGCCCCGAGGATGACGATGACCATCACCATCTCAATAAGGGTAAAGCCACGCTGGCGGTTCATGGTTTGCATGGCTAGTAGTTGCCCCGATAACCAGAGAGAACGATCGTGCCGCCAGGGCTGGTCACGGAAACAGTCACTTTTTTGGCAGCTACCCCAGTCAGGTCCGTGCTGGCAGCGACCGTGACGGCTGGCGAAATGTTGTAGCTGGTTAAACCTGCAACCGCCGATCCCAGTGCATCCGTGACGCCGGTGGTCGTCACGTAGGTGTTGTAGTCATCCACGCAATCGTAGTCCTTGCGGCTCCCGCCAGCGGCAAAGCCGAGCACCGTGCTGCCGCTAGGCTTGGCGTATTCCTTGAGCAAAATTTCTTCCAGTAAGGACTCTGCAATGGCAATGGCCTGTTTGCGCACCATCGGGTCCGCGCTGGATTTGACGACGGTATTGGTGACCGAAAGAATACCCGCAAGCCCCGCACCCACCACCACGATGAAGATGATGACCTCAATCAGGGTGAACCCCCGGTGGCGCTGTCTATTCATGGACATAGCCCGTGGCCGTTTCCACCGTGATGGCTTGCGCGGCACCCGCAACCTGGATTGTTTGCTTGGCCACGGCAGCGCCTGCAATGGTGATGGGCTGGCCCAGGCCGTCAAAATTGAATGATGTCGGGGTCGATGCGTACGCCACGCCTGACTTCGCCGTGACGATTACCGGGGTGTCGCCTTTCGGGCCCTTGAGGGTTCCAGCCGCAGCGCAATCAAACGTTGCCGGGGCGGACGCAATGGATAGCGTGACTGCGTTGGAGCCAAAGGTCACGCACACAGTGCGGCGCTGGGCGATAGCTGTTTTTTGGGCGTAACGCAGATACGCCAGCGTTTCGTCATGAAAGCCCCGTGCGTTGAAGTCGCTGCTGTTGAAGATGCGCGGCGCAGCCACGACCGCCAGTACACCCATCAGAACAATCACCATGATCAGTTCGATCAGCGTGAAGCCGCGCTGACCCCGCAGGCGGTTTCGCCGTGGGCGGTCAGCGCAGCGAGAGGGTTCAACGATTGGCATGGATGGAGGCACTATACGCTATGATTTTGATAGCTGCTTACGCAATCAATACGTGGGCCAACAGCCACTTTTGTTAGTAACTAACCCTACGTCGCGTATTCATGACCGCTGCACGCTCCAGTAAAAAAAAAGCGAGGGCTTCTGATTGAAACCCTCGCGCTTCGGAAACAACTTTGATAGGCACCGGCTGCGAGGCGTCAACCAAGAGCGCCGCGCACTAACCCACCATCAAGGCAATCAAGGGTTGCCCGCGCCAATCACGTCGAAGGTCACGGCTGGGGACGCGGTGTAACCCGCGAGCGTCAGGGCACAGGTCTTAGTCAATCCATTCGAAGCAGCCGCTGCGGCCAGTTCAGTCGTAGTGGATGCTGCCGTGTAACCCGTAGGCCAAGCGCCACCGCTCATTGCCTGCTTAATGGAGTCACAGGTATTTACAGTCTTGCATTTTGTCGGCGAACTGGCTGCAGTCGCAATAGCACAGCCCGCGTAATTGATAGCCGATGCCGACGCAGCCGCTCCAGCCACGCCTTGGACGGAAGCCTGCTGCGCATCGCTCTTCAAATCCACAAACTTCGGAATCGCCACAGCGGCGAGCACACCCAAGATGACGATGACCATGACCAACTCAATCAGCGTAAAACCACGTTGTACTTGTTTCATTTCATTTACCTTTAAACATCAGGATTTACCGCGACTGGCGGGTACACCAAGCTCCAACGGCACACTATTTAAAATACTGTTCAGAAATTTTAGTCCTATGACATCGCGTTGTGCGTGAACTTTACGCGCTAAACGTATGAATTAGTTCACATATTGGCTGCAAATCTCGTCGTTGGCGCTAACCACTCCTGCCCATGGCCGCCTGTCCCATGTTCCACAAGGGCAGGAAAACACCCAACGCCAGCAACAAAACCAGCACGGCAATGACGGCCAGCAAGATGGGCTCGATGGCCGCCGACAGACCCTTGATGCTGTAGTCGGTGTCGCGTTCGTACATCTCGGCAATCTCAAACAAGAGAGAGTCGAGCTCCCCGGTTTCCTCTCCCACTGAGATCATTTGCAGCACCACCGGCGTAAACACGCCTGTGGCTGCCGCGCAGCGCGAAATGCTCTCCCCGCGTTCGATACCGTCGCGCATTTGCTCAATGCGGCTGCCAATATAGGTGTTGTCCACCGTCTGCGACACCACCGTGAGTGCCTGCACCAGCGGTACCCCGCTTTGACTGGAGAGCGCAAAGCTGCGTGCAAAGCGGGCCAGGGTCGCCTTGAGAATGATTTCGCCCACAATGGGCAGCTTCAGCTTGCGGGAGTCCCACCGGTAGCGGCCTTCCGGTGTGCGCAAATAGCCGCGAATCAACACCACCGAGACAAATGCCAACGCCACCAGCAAGGGCCACCAGGCCAGCATCCAGCTGGAAAACGCCAACAAACCGCGGGTAATCAGAGGCAACTGGGCATTGAAGCCGGCAAACACTTTGGCAAAGACGGGAATGACGAAGATATTGAGAATGACGACCGCAACCGCCATGGCAATCATCACAAAGATGGGGTAGCGCATGGCCTGCTTGATGCGCTCACGCACATCACGCTCAAACTCCATGTGCTCGGTCAGGCGCAAAAACACCTCGGTCAAGCGGCCGGTCATCTCGCCCACCCGGATCATTGAAATATAAAACGCGCCAAACAACTCGGAGTGGCGCGCCAGCCCAGCCGAAAGCTCACGCCCCTGGTCCAGGCTGGAACGAACGTCTTTGAGCATCTCCACCATGGCGGGCTTGGTGGCCGATGCCTGCAAACCGGCAAAGGCCCGCAAGATAGGCACACCGGCTTTGTTCAGGGTGTACATCTGGCGTGAAAAAACCATCAGATCTTCGTCGACGATGGGTTTGCGGGTCAGCCGTGCAAGCCAGCCCTCCGTTTGCGTGTCCGTGGTCACTTTGGCCAGCGCAATGTGCACGGGCGCCACGCCGATGGACAACAACTGGTCGGCAACCCCGCCTTCGGTCATGGCATCGAGCTGACCCTGAACCACCTCGCCGCGGTTGTTGCGCCCGCGCCAGTCGTAGATTGCCATGGCGGGTTAGTCCTGCGCGTCAGAGTCTTCGATGTCAAAACCGACGCGCAGCGCCTCGGCCATCGACGTGCGCCCTTGGCGCACCAACTCCAGCGCGTGGTAGGCCATGGTGTGGCCCTTCATGCGGTCACGCGCGGCGCGCATGAAGGCAGCAGGGTCAGAGTGCGAGGCGGCCTGCGTCAGGACCGCATCCATCTCCAGCAACTCATACACGCCCTGACGACCCGAATAACCGGTTCCATTGCAGGACGAGCATCCGCGCCCGCGCTTGGGGATCACCGTTTCACCGGTTTCCAGCAAAGACTGCAACCAGGACTCTTCTTGCGGTGAAGGCGCATGCGGCTCGGCACACTCCACGCAATTCAGCCGCACCAGACGCTGAGCAATAACCGCCTGCAGCGACGTGGACACCATGAAGGGCGGCACACCCATGTCCAGCAAGCGAAACGGCGTGCTCATGGCATCGCGGGTGTGCAGCGTGGACAGCACCAGGTGACCGGTGATGGCTGCACGCATACCGATCTCGGCTGTTTCAGCGTCACGCATTTCACCAATCAAAACCACATCCGGATCCTGGCGCAACACCGAGCGCAGCACCCGCGCAAATGTCAGATCGATCTTGTCATTCACCTGCACCTGGGTGAGGCCCGGCAGGCGGTATTCAATAGGGTCTTCAACGGTGATGACCTTCAGCTCGGTGGCATTGATTTCAGCCAGCGCGGCGTACAGCGTGGTGGTCTTGCCGGAGCCGGTGGGCCCAGTGACCAGCACCATGCCCGCACTGCGGCCCAAAATCTCCCGAAACCGCGCCAGCATGTCGGCCGGCATGCCAATGCTGTCCAGGCGGCGCATGCCGGCACCTTGATTGAGCAGACGCATGACCGCAGATTCGCCATAGGCCGTGGGCAGCGTCGACAGGCGCACATCAATGGTGTGATCCTTCAGGCGCACGCTGAAGCGGCCGTCCTGCGGCAGGCGTTTCTCGGAAATATCGAGTCCCGCCATGAGCTTCAGGCGCTGGGCCAGTGCGGCACCAATTCGCTTGTCGGCCTGGGTTTGGGTTTGCAGCACGCCGTCCACCCGCACACGCACCTGCAGACCCGTCTCTTGCGGCTCGATATGCACGTCTGACGCGCCCACCTGCATCGCATCTTCAAACAACGATTGCAGCAGACGCACCACCGGTGCACCTTCAATGCCGGCAGAGGCGGTGAGTTCGCCAAAATCGACAGTGTCGCCGAGGTCTTTTTCCAGTGCACGGGCCAGGCCGCTGATCTCTTCAGTACGGCGGTACAAGCGGTCAAATGCCAGGGCCAGCTGGCTCTCGGGCACCGCAGCGATGCCGATATTGCGTTTGAGGATGCGGGTGAGTTCGTCAAAGGCGAACAGATCCAGAGGATCGCCCAGCGCCACCAACAACGTATCGCCCTTGTCCTCCAGAACCAGCGCCCGAAAGCGTCTAGCCGCCGATTCGGGCAACAGCTTGACGACCTCGGCGCGGAATGGAAAGGTCTTGAGGTTGACAAACGGAATACGCAACTGGCGCGCCAGGCCGTTGGCCAGCAACTCTTCCGTGATGATGCCGGTCTCAATCAGCAAACGGCCCACTTTTTTGCCGGTGGTGCGCTGCAGTTCCAGCGTTTGCTGCAGTTGCTCCTGGGAGATCAAGCGTTGCTGCACCAGCACGTCGCCCAAGCGCAGTTTCTCGGGGCGGCCTGGGGCCGGTCGCGGCGCGTCCGGCGCCGTGGGCGCTGCAGCTGCCATGTTCATGTCGGGCTCCTATTGCCTGATATCAATTATTACGACAAGGCCACTCCCGTGGCGCAACAACTACTTCGCTTTTGAGCGCAACGTTCAAGAGCAATTTGCGGTCGTCACAGCGGCATTGCTGTAGGTCGGGACAGCACCCACCACAGCCGTAGTCGTGTAGGTAATGGCGCAAGCCGCATGTGTTGCATCCGGCGTCACCGTGAAAACGGTGGCAGACGTTGCAACCGGCACATAGTCTGGCAATGCGACGCCGGCTGTTGTGGCCAACCCCGCGGCGTAGCCGATCGAGGCCAGTGCAGTCGTGGGGTAACCGTTTGCCATCACAACAAGGTTTCCGTCCATAGTCACAGAACTAGCCGCAGCCAATTGTTGCGTCAGCTGAACGGAATGTGCGAGAACTGCAGCAGCTTTAATAGAGGCAAGTGCGCCGTTCATCTTCGCCATTCTGGCGTCCGCCTGCAAAGCGACAAATTTGGGCAATGCGATAGCGGCCAATATGCCGAGAATGACAATAACCAGAACCAGCTCAATCAGGGTAAAACCGTTTTGCTTGCGCAGCATCTTTGTGTTCATCTGAACTCCATTGCGTAATTATTGGGTGCCGTAAATGTCCCAGAAGCGGCATTCCTGCTCGGTGCTTGCAGCAGTTTCTCATTATGGGCCAGCGGCGAAGCTTCTCAAATACACGGGCAAATACCCGCTTCTTCCGGCTTTCGTTTAGAGATTCGGCGCCAGCAAGCGCTGCAACTCCGTCTGGTTCAGGTTGCGCCGTTTCGCCAGGTCCTGCACCTGGTCATCACCGATCTTTCCTACATTGAAATAGGTGCTATCGGGGTGGCCAATGTAGAAGCCGCTCACACTGGCGGCGGGCGTCATGGCCAGGCTTTCGGTTACGCCCATGCCGATTTCGTCGCAGCGCAGCAGGGCAAACATGTCTTTCTTGACGCTGTGGTCCGGGCAGGCCGGGTAGCCGGGTGCCGGGCGAATGCCCTGGTATTTTTCGGCAATCAGGTCCCCGGTCTCCAGGGCCTCCTGCGGCGCATAGCCCCACAGGTCCGTGCGCACGCGGTGGTGCAGCGCCTCGGCAAAGGCTTCGGCAAGGCGGTCGGCCAGCGCCTTGAGCATGATGGACGAGTAGTCGTCGTGGTCGTCCAGAAAGTACTTTTCCTTCTTCTCCGCGCCAATGCCGGCCGTTACGGCAAACATGCCGGCATAGTCCTTCGCCACGCCATGCGGCGCCACAAAGTCGGCCAGGCAGCGGTTGGGCATCATGACGCCGTCAATCACCTGCTTTTGCGTTTGCTGGCGCAGGCCATACCAGGTCATGGCGCGCTCGGTGCGGGTCTCGTCGGTGTAGAACGCAATGTCGTCATCATTCACCGTGTTGGCCGGGTACAGCGCCACCACCGCATTGGCGGTAAGCCAGCGGCCTTCGATCAGCCGCTTGAGCATGCGCTGGCCATCGGCATAGACGCGCACCGCCTCTTCTCCGACCACCTCGTCTTTGAGAATGGCCGGGAACGGCCCTGCCAGATCCCAGGTCTGGAAGAACGGGCCCCAGTCGATGAACTTGGCCAACTCGCTCAGGTCAAAATTCTTGAACACCCGTCGGCCAATGAATTTGGGTACCGGTGGCGCGTAGTGGCTCCAGTCCACCACGGTCTTGTTGGCGCGGGCCTGCACCAGCGGCCAGATGGGCGTCTGCTTTTTGTTGGCATGCTGGTGGCGCACGCGCGCGTAATCGGCATTGAGCTCACCAATGTAGGCGGCCGCCTGATCACTCAACAGGCTTTGTGCCACGCTGACGCTGCGCGAGGCGTCCGGCACATAGACCACCGGGCCTTCGTAGTGCGGGGAAATGCGCACGGCGGTGTGCACGCGCGAGGTAGTGGCGCCGCCAATGAGCAAGGGAATTTTCTTGATGCGAAAGTAGTCGTCCTTCTGCATCTCACCCGCCACGTACTGCATTTCTTCCAGACTGGGGGTGATCAGACCGGAGAGGCCGATGATGTCGGCGCCCTCGACCTTGGCACGCGCCAGAATCTCGTGGCAGGGCACCATGACGCCCATGTTGACGACGTCAAAGTTGTTGCACTGCAGGACCACGGTGACGATGTTCTTGCCGATATCGTGCACGTCGCCCTTGACGGTGGCAATCACGATCTTGCCTTTGGTGCGCACATCGCGCCCCGCGGCTTCATCCAGGCGTTTTTCTTCTTCAATATAGGGAATCAAATGCGCCACGGCCTGCTTCATCACGCGCGCGCTTTTCACCACCTGGGGCAAAAACATCTTGCCCTGACCAAACAGGTCGCCCACGATGTTCATGCCGTCCATGAGCGGGCCTTCGATCACATGCAGAGGACGGCCACCCGTGGCCAACACCGCCTGGTAGGCCTCTTCGGTGTCTTCGACAATAAAATCGGTGATGCCGTGCACCATGGCGTGGCTCAGGCGCTGGCCCACGGATGCGGGAGCATCAACCGTGCCGCGCCATTCCAGCTTCTTGCTGTCGTCTTTGGCGCCGCTCTTGGCGGTGTCGGCAATCTCGACCAAACGCTCGCCGGCGTCCGGTCGGCGGTTCAGCACCACGTCCTCGACCCGCTCGCGCAGTTCGGGCTCCAGCGCGTCGTACACGCCCACCATGCCCGCGTTGACGATACCCATGTCCATGCCGGCTTTGATGGCGTGGTACAAAAATACCGTGTGAATGGCTTCGCGCACCGGGTCGTTGCCGCGGAAGGAAAAGCTCACATTGCTGACGCCGCCAGAGACCTTGGCCCCTGGCAGATGGGCCTTGATCCAGCGCGTGGCTTCGATGAAATCGACCGCGTAGTTGTTGTGCTCGTCAATGCCGGTGGCAATAGCGAAGATGTTGGGGTCGAAGATGATGTCTTCTGCGGGGAAGCCCACCTCGTCCACCAGGATGCGGTAGGCGCGCTCGCAAATTTCGGTCTTGCGGGCGTAGGTGTCGGCCTGGCCTTTTTCATCAAACGCCATCACCACTGCGGCAGCGCCATAGCGGCGCACCAGCTTGGCTTGCTGCTTGAACTGCTCCACGCCCTCTTTCATGCTGATGGAGTTGACGATGCCCTTGCCCTGCACGCAGCGCAGACCGGCCTCGATGACGCTCCATTTGCTCGAATCAATCATCACCGGCACGCGCGAAATATCGGGCTCGCTGGCAATCAGGTTCAGGAATCGCACCATGGCGGCCTGGCTGTCGAGCATGGCCTCGTCCATGTTGATGTCGATGATTTGCGCGCCGTTTTCCACCTGCTGGCGGGCGACGGCCAAAGCCTGCTCAAAGTCACCATTCAGGATCATGCGGGCAAAGGCTTTGGAGCCCGTGACGTTGGTGCGCTCACCAATGTTGACGAACAAGGATTGGGCGTCGACGATGACCGGCTCCAGACCGGACAGCATCATGGGAGCAACATTTTGAGTAGACATAAGGTTCACTGGGTCAGCAGCCATCAGGCGGCTTCTTTGTAGAAGAAATTGCGCTGCAGCGAGCGCGCGGCCAGCGGAGCTACGGCCTGGCCGATGGCACCAATGTGGTCGGGCGTGGTGCCGCAGCAGCCACCCACGATGTTGACCAGTCCCTCGGCGGCAAACTCGCGCACCAGGCGCGCAGTCACATCGGGCGTTTCGTCAAACCCTGTGTCGCTCATGGGGTTGGGCAGGCCTGCGTTGGGGTAGCAGCTAATAAAGGTGTCCGGCGCCACGCGGGCCAGCTCCTGAATGTAGGGGCGCATCAGGGCCGCACCCAGCGCGCAATTCAGTCCAATGGCCAAGGGCTGTGCGTGGCGCACGCTGTGCCAAAACGCCGTGACGGTCTGGCCGCTCAGAATGCGCCCGGACGCATCGGTCACGGTGCCGCTGATGATCAGAGGCAGGCGCTCGCCCGAGGCCTCAAAGTACTCGTCAATGGCAAACAAGGCGGCTTTGGCGTTGAGGGTGTCAAAAATGGTTTCCACCAGCAGCACGTCGCTGCCACCTTCGACCAGGGCCTTGGTCTGGTCGTAATAGGCGGCGCGCAACTCTTCAAAGGTGACGTTGCGGGCGCCGGGGTCGTTCACATCCGGGCTGATGCTGGCGGTTTTGGGCGTGGGGCCCAAGGCACCGGCGACCAGGCGCGGTTTGTCGGGGGTGGAGAACTTGTCGCAAGCGGCGCGGGCCAGTTTGGCGGATGCCAGGTTCATCTCGATGGCCAGGTCGGCCATGTCGTAATCGGCCTGGGCTACCGTGGTGGCACCAAAGGTGTTGGTCTCGATCAGGTCGGCACCAGCCGCCAAATAGGCTTCATGGATGTCGGTGATGACATCGGGACGCGTGAGGCTGAGGAGCTCGTTATTGCCTTTGATGTCGCGGTGAAAATGCGTGAAACGATCGCCCTGGCTGAGGGGCCCGGTATAACCCGCGCCACGATACTGCGCTTCGCCCAGCTTGAAGCGCTGAATCATGGTGCCCATGGCGCCATCCAGAATGGCAATGCGTTGGGCCAGAATGCCCGGCAATGCCTGTCCGCGGGTGTAACGGGCGGCAGAGGAAACAGCAGAAGAAACGGGATTCATGGAAGCGGCTCACCTTGTAGTTTGAACAAGTGAGCGCAGTTGACAAACCCAAGCCTGGTGGCCTTTGGAACCGGCTGAAAAACAGGTCCTGGCCGCTGCAGCGCTCCTTGGGAAGCCATTATTTTAATGCACTCCACCGATCGGCGTTCGCCACCGCTTTCGCCCGGTCGCGCCAGGACCGGCGGCAACTTGCCCGACAATAGAGGCCTGCCGTGAACGGGCGTGAGCTCGTTTAGCGTCATTTTGGCCTTCAGCCCCCGTAAAAACTGCGCAACCAGCTACTGTTTTGATAGCAAACGATTCATCCATCTCCAGCCAGACCTGCCACTCCATTTTGGAAGAAGTGTTTGGCTACGCGCAATTCCGGGGCCCGCAGCAGGCCATCGTGGAACATGTCGCCAACGGGGGGGACGCGCTGGTGCTCATGCCCACGGGGGGCGGCAAGTCGCTGTGCTACCAGATTCCGGCCATTGCCCGGGAGCGCGAGGGGCTGGGCCTGACCATCGTCATCTCGCCGCTGATTGCGCTGATGCACGACCAGGTGGGTGCCCTGCACGAGGCGGGGGTGAGTGCGGCCTTCCTCAACTCCACCCTGAGCAGCGAAGAGGCTTATCAGGTCGAGCAGCGCATGCTGCGCGGCGAGATCACGCTCTTGTACGCCGCGCCGGAGCGCATCACGACGCCCCGGTTTCTGGCCCTGCTCGACTCTTTGTATGACCGCCACAAGCTGAGCTTGTTTGCCATTGACGAGGCCCACTGCGTGAGCCAGTGGGGCCACGACTTCCGGCCTGAATACCGCGCGCTGACTGTGCTGCACGAGCGCTATGCCGGCGTGCCCCGCATGGCGTTGACGGCCACGGCCGACGACCTGACGCGCGAAGACATTCTGGAGCGCCTGCAGCTGCAGGATGCACGGGCCTTTGTCAGCAGCTTTGATCGCCCCAACATCCGTTACACCATCGTCGAAAAGACGGATGGCACCCAGCAGCTGCTGCGGTTCATCGCACGCGAGCACGAAGGCGATGCCGGTATTGTTTACTGCCAGTCGCGCAAAAAGGTGGAGTCGATCGCCCAGACGCTGGTGGAGGCGGGCATCAATGCCCTGCCCTACCACGCCGGGCTGGACAGCAAGCTGCGCCAGACCCACCAGGACCGTTTTTTGCGCGAAGAAGGTGTCGTCATGGTGGCGACCATCGCCTTTGGTATGGGCATCGACAAGCCGGATGTGCGTTTTGTGGCCCACCTGGACATGCCCAAGAACATTGAAGGCTATTACCAGGAAACCGGGCGCGCCGGGCGTGACGGCCTGCCTGCGAATGCCTGGATGGGGTATGGGCTGCAGGACGTGGTGAACCAGCGCCGCATGATTGACGAAAGCCCGGCGGGGGAAGAATTCAAACAGGCCCTGCGCGGCAAGCTCGACGCACTGCTGGGCCTGGCCGAAGCCACGGACTGCCGCCGCGTTCGCTTGCTGGCCTATTTCGGCGAATCCAGCCAGCCCTGTGGCAATTGTGACAACTGTTTGAATCCCCCGGCGGTGTGGGACGGCACCGATGCCGCGCGCAAGTTGCTCAGCACCATTTACCGCATTCAGCAGTCCAGCGGCATGTCGTTTGGGGCCGGGCATGTCATGGATATCCTGCGCGGCAAGACCACCGAAAAAGTGACCCAACATGGCCACCAGGCCCTGAGCACCTTCGGCATTGGCGCCAGTTTTACCGAACTGCAGCTGCGCGGCGTGTTGCGCCAGCTCATTGCCATTGAAGCCGTTGCCGTGGATGCACAGGCCTACAACACCCTGCAGCTTACGGAGCAGTCCCGGGCGGTTCTCAAGGGTGAGGTGGTGGTGCAGTTGCGCGAGTCAGTGTCGGCGCCTGCGGATCGAAAGCGGCGCTCCGGGGCTGGATCTGCGGTGGTCAAAGCCCCGATCGCGCTGGATGGAGCGGGTCTGGAACGCTACTCCGCTTTGAAAGCCTGGCGCGCCGACGTAGCGAGGGAGCACAACTTACCGGCATACGTGATTTTTCATGACGCAACGTTGGCTGCAATTGCCAAACGGGCCCCGCAAACCCTGGATGACCTGCAAGGTATCAGCGGAATTGGCGCCAAAAAACTGGAAGCCTACGCGCAGGAAGTGCTGCGCGTGGTGTCCATCGACTGATTAGTGGCGCTGGAAGCAGCTCTCGTATGACATGGCTGCACCACTCATGGTGTTTTGCAAGCGCGCAAGGGCACGGCTATGGCGATCACCCCCGGTTTTGTCGGCCACATGCTTGCGGTGGTACTGGACCAGCGCATGCAGTTTGGTGCGACAAGCATCCAGAACCCCTGCGAAATTGAGCGCAATGTAGGCCGAGTGGTCTGCATTGGTATGGCGGAACTCGTCGGCCCAATAATCAAACAATTGGCCTTTGTAGGTGCCTTTTTCAGGGACTTTTATCGTTTCTTTGTGCATATCAACTGGTCAAAATGAAAGAAATAGATACTTTCAAAGCCGTTCAGTCTCTTTTCCAACGAGCTGGCGCTTTCGGGCATCTGCTGGGCTATATGACGGCCGGCGCATCCCGGCGGTTGACAGAGGTCATAAATAAAACGAATTGATTTAGCCGTGGATAGGCTGGCTTACTGCAAAAATCCCATGCCGCGGGCTTCCCGTACCTCCGGTTTGATGCGGTGCTCCGCCTCCAGCTGGGCCAGAAATTCGTCCGCCTCCAAGGTGGCATCCAGTATGAGTGCCTGACGTTTGACGGCGGCAAAGTCACCCAGACAGAGCTGATCCAGCGCGGCCAACCGGGTTTTCAGGTCTGATTGCAGGCCAGACATCTCGCCGGCGCAGGCCTCGGTGACAAACAAGGCTTCCCGCTGTGCCCGGGTCAGCGGTTTAAACTGAATCTTGAAGGTGAACCGGCGCAAGGCCGCCTGGTCAATGCGATCCATCAGGTTGGTGGTGCAGATGAAAATACCGTGAAAACGCTCCATGCCCTGCAGCATTTCATTCACCTCGGTCACTTCGTAACTGCGCTGGGCACTTCGGCGGTCCTGCAAAAAGCTGTCGACCTCGTCCAGCAGCAACACGGCGTTCTCGGTCTCGGCCTCCCGGAACATGGCGGCCATGTTCTGCTCGGTCTCACCGATGTACTTGCTCATCAGATCACTGGCCTGGCGCACGATGAGGGGCTGGCTCAGGGTTGTGGCGATATGTTCGGCCAAAGCGGTTTTTCCGGTGCCCGGAGGGCCATAAAAACACAGGGTTCCATGGCCACGCGACTGCAGCGCCTGCACGATGCGGGGGATCTCGAAGCGGCTGGCTACATTCAACAGCGCCGGATCGTAGCGGGTGACGGCCTGCTGGCGTACACCGTCCAGTGCCCGGTTACCCAAAGCCAGGTCGGCGTTTTTGAGCTGTCGCTCGATCAGGCCTTCCAGCCCTTCGTTCTCGGGTTTGAGAGAGGCCAGCCCCGCAAAACGCACCGCGGTGCGTATTTGCGCCGGGGTCAGTCCTTTGCGGCGGGTCAGCCGCGCCACGAACGCGTCTGACACCGGCACGCCCGCCAAAGTCTTGCGTACCAGTTCTTCGCGCGCGCCGGGCGGCGGCGATTTCAGCTCCAGGTGGTAGGCAAAGCGGCGGCGAAAGGCCGGGTCGATCTGCTCAATGCGGTTAGTCACCCAGATGGTCGGCACCACGTTGGACTCCAGTACCTGGTTGACCCATGCCTTGCCGCTCACACTGCTGTTGGGTGGCGCAGCGGCGGCGTCCGCACGGGCCATCCAGTGCGCCGCTTCGCTGGACAGCGGGGGAAACACGTCTTCCACCTCGTCAAACAAAAGCGCCGCCTGGGCGCTGCCCTTGAGGAACACCTGAGCGATTTGCAGCGACCGGTACCGGTCCCGACCGCTCAGGGAGTTGCCATCGCGGTCGGCGTACTCCACTTCAAACAGCTCCAGGCCCGCGGTTTGCGCCACCACCTTGGCCAGCTCGGTCTTACCGGTGCCCGGCGGGCCGTACAGCAGCACATTGATTCCCACTTCCTTGCGCGCCACGGCATGGGCCATCAGGGTGCACAGCACCTGGGCGTCTTCGGCAACAAAAGCGAAGTCGTCCAGCGCGAGGGTGCTTTTCGTCGACAGCCGGGTGAACACCGCCATCAACTCGGCCTGGTCGCGGTACTGGCGCATCAATACGGGGGGAAGCTTTTCGCTGACTTTCATCAGGTCAGCCAGATCGGTAATGTTGTGCTCGGATATCAGGTTTTCGACCAGGCCGATGCGCTCCAGCCGGGAGCCGGCGCGCAACGCCTCGGCCACTTGCTCGGGGTTGACGCCCGCCACCTCGGCAATGGCCGCGTAGGCTTCGGGGGCGTTGTTGACCTTGAACTCAACCAGAATGCTGCGCATGTCGCGCTGGTAGCGGGCCAGCGTGCCGTACAGCAACAAGGCGCGCTCGGCCTTGTTGAGCTGCAGCAGGCCCGCCAGCGCGTTGATGTTTTTCTCGACCAGCGTGGATTGCCGCTTCAAAGCGTGGCTAAGCCAGTCACCCGTGGCGGACAGGACCGAGATCAGGTCCTTGGGCTGGTCCTTGGCGTACTCGTCGAGGAAAAAATACAGTGTGGCTTCATCATACGGGCCACGCCAGACGCCGTAGCGCGCCAGAAAACCCGTGGCATCCAGCGCGTCGTGCCCGCGCCATAGTTCATTGCCAGCGCAGCGGCGCGCCAAAAACTCACGCAAGCGGGCCAAAACCGATACCGGCCACACGAGGTGCCGCCCGGCCAGACCCACAATGCCATTGAAATCACGGCGCACGTTCAGGCTGGCGCCCTGGCGCGCAGCCAGGGTGAGCACGAAGTGTGAACACATCAAGTCCAGCACCGGCGCTTCCAGCAGACCGGGCGAAGGGATCAGGTGCCCATCAAGGGGCTGCAACAACGAACGCTTGGCCATCCAACGCCTCCAGCACGGTTGTGTGACACATTCACCATACCGCAGACTGGCGGAAGATGGAAGCATTAGGGGGAAAGATTTACCCCAAACCGGATGACAATGGCGCCATGGTTGAATACAACGACATCGTCCTGGCCGCACAACGGCTGCACGGGCACCTGCTGCAAACACCCTTTGTGGCATCCAAGACGCTCTCCGACATCACGGGGGCACACGTCTTCCTGAAGTTTGAAAATCTGCAATTCACCGCCTCGTTCAAGGAGCGTGGTGCCTGCAACAAACTGGCCCAGTTGACCCCCGAGCAATCGGCGCGCGGCGTGATTGCCATGAGTGCGGGCAACCATGCGCAAGGAGTGGCTTATCACGCCCAGCGCCTGGGGCTGCATGCGGTCATCGTCATGCCGCGCTTCACGCCCGGCGTGAAAGTGGAGCGGACACGGGGCTTTGGTGCCGAGATCATTCTGCATGGCGACACGCTGGACGAAGCCCGCAGCCATGCCCTGGCCATCGCGGATCAACGGCAGCTCACGTTTGTTCATCCCTATGACGATGCTGCCATTGTGGCCGGGCAGGGCACGGTCGCCCTGGAAATGCTGCAAGAAGTGCCTGATCTGGACACGCTGATCGTAGCAGTGGGCGGCGGGGGCCTGATTGCCGGCATGGCCACCGTGGCCAAGGCGCTCAATCCCGCCATCGAGGTGGTGGGTGTGCAGACCGTGCGCTTTCCGGCGATGTTCAACGCAGTCAAAGGCACCCACCTTGCGCAAGGTGCCAGCACCATCGCCGAAGGCATAGCCGTGGGTACCCCCGGGCATATTCCGCTGGACATCATCCGCCGCAGGGTGGACGACATGGTGCTGGTGGACGAAGGTGATATCGAGCAGGCTCTGGTGATGCTGCTGGAAGTGGAGAAAACGTTGGTGGAAGGCGCGGGTGCCGTTGGCCTGGCGGCTTTGCTGAAATACCCGGAGCGCTTTCGGGGCAAGCGCGTCGGCCTGGTGCTGTGCGGCGGCAATATCGATCCCCTGCTACTGGCCGCCATCATCGGACGCGGCATGGTGCGGGCGGGGCGTCTGGCGCGCATTCGGGTGGGTGCCCGCGACATTCCCGGTTCGCTGGCGCAGATTACGGCCACGGTTGCGGAAGCGGGAGCCAACATCGACGAAGTGCACCACCAGCGCGCTTTCTCGGCGCTCTCCGCCCAGAATGTGGAGATTGAACTGGTCATTCAGACCCGCGGGCACGCCCATGTGGAAGACGTTCTGGGCGTATTGCGCAAGGCAGGGTTTGACGCCCAACTGGTTTAGGCGGGCTTGTAGGTAAAATCAGTCTCAATAATCCAAGTCATTACCAGAAAGCTCTTCATGTCCGCACCCACCCCCCACACTCCCGACCACGAAGTTGATGCGGTTGAGGCAGTTTTGCCCATGATCCCAATCGTGCTGCCCATCGTCGGCGGCGTACTGATGTTTCTTCTGGCGTTTATCGCCGTATCAATGGCCTGAGGGTTACCCCGAAAGCGCCCGCATCAGGTTCGCAAGGGCATGATGTGAATGGCCTGCGGTGCAAAACGCACCGCCAGCCGGGAGCCAGAGCCAACACCCATGGCGCGCAGGTGCGCGGTCGACAGCGTCAGCGTGAGACGCTCGGTCGGCAGGTTGTTTGGTACCAGCGTACACAAGCTTGTTTCGCCGAGCTCCAGTACCTCCCGCAAATTGCAGTCCAGCATATTGACCGGCTCTGCCACTGGCACATTTCCCGAGGCCGCAACGGCTGTTGGCCACGGCATCACTTCCATGGATTCTCCGGCCAACACCCATCCCACCTCGGCCCCATCATCAATACGGCTTTTGTCAACTGTGTGGAGTAGCAGGGTTTGCGCTTGCGGGTCTGCCGGATGGCCTGACCAATGCAGGGCGCCCCAACCGGTCTGCGTCTGGTGGAAGCGCCCCTTGAACAGGTTTTGAATGCCCACCAACTGGGCCACGCGGGCGTTGCGCGGCTGGGAAAAAACCTTGGCGGGCGTGCCACTCTGCAGCGTGGTCCCCGCGTCGAGAATCACCACCCGGTCGGCCAGTCGACGGGCTTCCAGCAGGTCGTGGGTTACCAGCACCATGGGGGTCGATACGTGCTGGCGCAAGGCAGCCAGTTCACGGTAAAGGGTTTGGCGCGTGGGTGCATCCACCGCAGAAAAGGGCTCATCGAGCAGCAGGACACCGTGTCCGGCCACGCCCTTTGTTACGGTGTTTTGGCCTGTGCGCTGCGGCATTTGAATTCGCATCAACGCGCGCGCCAGTGCGACGCGCTGCTGCTGGCCCCCCGAGAGCTGGGCTGGCAGGCGCCGCTCAAGACCGGCCAGCCCCAATCGTTCGAACAGCGCCTTGATTTGCGCGTTGTATTGGCTTCCAGCCCGCGTGGATGCTGCGCCAATAGCTACGTTTTCCATAGCATTCAAGTGCGGAAACAGGGCGTAGCTCTGAAACACCAGGCCCGCTCGCCGAGCCTGGGGTGACCAGTCTATGGCGCGATCGCTGTCAAACCATGCGTCCTGGCCCACCCGCACGGACCCGCGCACGTGGGCGCCCTTCAACAGGCCGGCAACCGCACGCAAGACCGAGGTTTTACCGCTGCCCGACGGGCCCACGAGCGCGACGAGCTCACCCGGTTGGCAGTCGAAAGTGGCATCGAGTGGAATCGCTCCGCTATTGTGAAGTTGAACCTGGAGGGCGGGCATGGCGCTGGCGTCGGCGGGCTAGTGCGTGACTGTTGTGCGGCGGTCGGTAGCAAACACCAGCGCCAGCGCCAGCAATGAAAGTCCCACCAGCGCCAGCGCCATGGTGTGGGCACCGGCAAGGTCAAAAGCCTGCACACGGTCATAAAGGGCGATGCTCAGCGTTCGCGTCTCCCCGGGAATGCTTCCTCCGACCATCAGCACCACGCCAAATTCACCCAGCGTGTGGGCCAGCGTGAGGGCGGCGCCAGCTACGAGGCCCGGCCATGCCAGTGGTAACTCAATCTTCAGGAACGTGCGCCATCGACTCAGACCCGACACCCAGGCCGCCTCGCGCAGGGTGTGGGGTATGGCGGTAAACGCACGCTGAATGGGTTGAACCATGAAAGGCAGGTTAACCAGCACACTGGCCAGCAGCAGCCCTTCGAAACTGAATACCAGGCGCAAATTGGCATGCTGGACCAGCCAGGCTCCCAGCGGCGAGGCCTGGCCCAGGGTCAGCAGCAGGTAGAACCCGATGACGGTCGGCGGCAGCAGCAGGGGCAGCATCAGCAACGCTTCGGCCAGCGGCCGCCACCGGCTGGGAGTCAGCGCCAGCCAACGCGCAAGCACCACCCCAACCGGCAACAATAAGAGGGCCGTTAGCGTGGCCAGCCAAAGTGATACGCGTGCAGCTTGCCAATCCATAGGGCGATTATGGGGGCGGAACAAATCCGTACTCGGCCAGCACCGCGCGGGCGACCGGCTGCTGCAGGTACGCATAGAAGGCAATGGCGGGCGTCCTGGCGGATTGGAGCAAGACCATGCGCTGGCGCAAGGGTTTGTGCAAATGCGCAGGCAAGGCGACATAGTGGCCCTGCCCCTTCAGCTCAGGCGCCATCACCAGCGACAAGGCGGTAATGCCCGCCTGGGCAGCGCCAGTTCCCACAAACTGCGTGGCTTGGGCGATGTTGTCACCGAGCACCAGTCGGGGTTGAACCAGGCTCCAGAGGTTCAGGGTTTGCAGCGCCTCTCGCGCAGCCCTGCCATAAGGCGCATGGTCAGGGTTGGCGATGGAAAATTTGTGGACTTGATCCCAGTCCCGGCGCAGTCCCACCAACTGAACGTCCGGCTCGATCGACGCGCCCGGGGCAATGTAAAGAGCGAGCCGCCCGAGGGCATACAAAACGCCCGTATCGCTGGCGCGCGTCACTCCCGCCCTGGCCAACTGCAGCACCAGATCCTCATCGGCAGACATGAAAATATCAGCCGGCAGCCCCTGTTGAATTTGACGCGCCATGTTGCCAGATGAACCATAGCTGACGTCAATGGTCTGGCCAGTTTCCTTTTGGTATTGGCCTGCAATGCGAGTCAGTGCAAACTTCAAAT
Organism: Burkholderiales bacterium; assembly: GCA_038237415.1. GTDB lineage: Bacteria > Pseudomonadota > Gammaproteobacteria > Burkholderiales > Burkholderiaceae_C > Allorhodoferax. The sequence continues at coordinate 15,988 of JBBRYR010000031.1, read as the reverse complement.
CGCTTGCCGCCAGAATCTTGACGGCGCTCGCAGGGCCCGGCTGCGCAACAACAGCTGGCGGCACCAACCAGGGCAACGTCCAGGCAGACAACACGCCCCACCGCAGCCAACGCCTTCTTGACTGCATAAACCTATGCATGTTTTGCATAACTTTCGAGGGTAATTCGTTGGTAACTTCGGTACGAGTTCATAAAATGGCCATCCTGTCCGCATTGTCGTTGAGGCAAGTTCATGTTGCAGCATCCGCAAGGTTTGGTGGAAACCGTTTTCTCAAAGTCAAAGCCCCGCTTTCATTTTGAAAAGACGATTTTCAAACTAGGAGCTATTTTATGAACTCACCCGTCATGCAGGGATTGAATCTCAATACCCCCAGCTATGTCAAAAATCCCAAGCTGATTGCGTGGGTCGCCGACATGGCGGCCCTGACCAAGCCCGACACCATTTACTGGTGCGATGGCTCGGATGAAGAATACCAGCGCCTGTGCCAGCAGCTGGTCGATGCCGGAACTTTCAAAAAGCTCAACGCCGCAAAACGCCCCAACAGCTTCCTGGCCTGCTCCGACCCCAGCGACGTGGCCCGAGTGGAAGACCGCACCTACATCTGCAGCGAGAAAAAAGAAAACGCTGGCCCCACCAACAACTGGATGGCTCCCGCCGAGATGCGCACATTGCTGCAAAGCGGCAAGAATGGCGAAAAAGCTCTTTTTGATGGCTGCATGAAAGGCCGCACCATGTATGTGGTGCCGTTTTCCATGGGCCCGCTGGGCTCGCACATTGCCCACATCGGTATCGAACTGAGCGACAGCGCCTATGTGGCCGTCAACCAGAAAATCATGACCCGCATGGGCAAAGCCGTGTTTGACGTGCTGGGCTTAGACGGCGCCTTTGTACCCTGCGTGCACACCGTGGGAGCACCGCTGGCGGAAGGCCAGGCCGATGTGAAATGGCCTTGCAGCAAGACCAAGTACATCGTGCATTACCCCGAAACCCGCGAAATCTGGTCGTATGGCTCCGGCTACGGCGGCAACGCCCTGCTGGGCAAGAAATGTTTTGCCCTGCGTATTGCGTCCAACATGGGCCGCGACCAGGGCTGGCTGGCTGAGCACATGCTGATTCTGGGCGTAACCAACCCCCAGGGTAAAAAGTACCACGTGGCAGCGGCGTTCCCCAGCGCCTGTGGCAAGACCAACTTCTCGATGCTGGTGCCACCAGAAGGCTTCGCCGGCTGGAAAGTCACCACCATTGGTGACGACATTGCCTGGATCAAGCCGCACGCTGACGGCAAGATGTACGCCATCAACCCCGAAGCCGGCTACTTCGGTGTGGCCCCGGGCACCAACATGCACACCAACCCCAACTGCATGCGCTCGCTGGACAAGAACGTCATCTTCACCAACGTGGCCCTCACCGATGACGGCGACGTATGGTGGGAAGGCATGGAAAAAGACGGTGGCGGCGTGCCCGAACACCTGATCGACTGGCAAGGCAAGGACTGGACTCCGGCCATTGCCAAGGAAACCGGTGCCAAGGCCGCGCACCCCAACTCCCGCTTCACTGTGGCTGCTGGTAACAACCCCGCACTCGACCCCCAGTGGGACGACGCCAGTGGCGTAGCCATCGACGCATTCATTTTTGGTGGCCGTCGTTCCACCACCGTGCCGCTGGTAACGGAGGCGCGCAACTGGATGGAGGGCGTCTATATGGCCGCCACCATGGGTTCCGAGACTACCGCAGCAGCCGTGGGCCAGATGGGCGTGGTGCGCCGTGATCCGTTTGCCATGCTGCCCTTCTGCGGCTACAACATGAGCGACTACTTCCAGCACTGGCTGGACATGGAGCACAAGCTGGAGAACATGGGGCATACCCTGCCCAAAATCTTCTGCGTGAACTGGTTCCGCAAGGGGGACGACGGCAAGTTCGTCTGGCCCGGCTACGGCGAGAACATGCGTGTGCTCAAGTGGATGATCGACCGTCTGGAAGGCACCGCCAAGGGCAGCGAGAACGGCTTTGGCGTGAGCCCTGCCTATGAAGAAATCACCTGGACGGGCCTGGACTTCAGCAAGGCCCAGTTCAACAGCGTGACCAGCCTGGACAAAGACGCGTGGAAGCAGGAGTTTGTCCTGCACACCGAGTTGTTCAACCAGCTGGCGTACCACTTGCCGCAAGAACTGGCAGAAACCAAAGTTCGGCTCGAAGCCCGGCTGACCGCTTAATGTGGGGGGGGCTCGCTCCCCTTCGCCCCAATAAAAAAGCCACCGTCAAGGTGGCTTTTTTATTGTTGAACGAAAAGGATTCAGTCTTCGCGCTCGCTACGCAGTACGGCCATCTGAATGTCACCCATGATGCGGGAATCGCGCTGGGCCAGCTGCCACATGGCTTCCTGCGCGCGTTGCTCTGCACGGACGCGGGACCAGCGCGCCAGCGCTACGGCGACCGAGTTGCTCAGTTGGCGCAAAGGAGGCGCCAGCAAAGCCAGTGCGGCAAACGTCACCGTCCACAGTCCGACCCAAACCACCAGCAGGTGGCCATCGGCCCACGTTTCGATCAACTGATCCGCCACCACCATCAACGCCGCCACGACCGCCGCCAGCAACATGCCGGCCAAAGGCTTGGCGCTGTCAAAGTCGGACAAAGCAGGCCGCTTGACCGCAGTGCTGCCGGCGCGCTGGGCTGCAGCATCGGACCGAGCGAAGTATGACGGGGCAAAACGTGTCATGGCAAGCTCCCTGGACAGGTTGATGGAGGATGGATTGCGGCTATACATGCGTACAATACTAGGGTTTTTACCAATACGATTCAACTTTATGTTGGTGATGCCACCCATTCACCCCGTTTATGATGGCGTATGCCTCCCGTTTCACTTCGTACGCTGGATCTGAACCTGCTCAAGGTCTTCGATGTGATCATGTCCGAGCGCAGCCTGACCCGCGCGGCCCACCAGCTGTCGCTGACCCAACCGGCGGTGAGCAATGCGCTGCGGCGCCTGCGCGAGACACTGGGCGACGATTTACTGGTTCGCAACGGACGCGCCCTCGAGCCCACCGCGCGGGCCCGGGAGTTGTGGCCCCCCGTGCGCGCGGCGCTGCAACAGTTGCAGGCCTCCCTGGCGCCCAGCCGCTTTGAGCCCGCCAGTGCCAACACCACCTTTGTGCTGACCATGGCCGATGCCACCGCCGCCGAACTGATGCCCGGACTGGTCGGGGCAATCACCGCCCAGGCGCCCGACGTCTCCCTGCACGTGGTTCCACTCACCACGCGCGACCCGCGCCGCTTGCTGGACGAAGGACACGCGGACCTGGCGATTGGCAATTTCCCTGCCGTTCTGGCCGATCTGACGGCGCGCGCCCAAACGGGCGAAGCGGTTTCGTATTTGCACCAACGCTTGTTTGCGGGTGATTACGTTTGCGCCATGCGCAAAGGACATCCTCTGGCCAGCGGCCCCTTGACCCTGGACCGCTACTGTGAAGCCCGCCACATGCTGGTGAGCTTTTCGGGCCGCCCCTTTGGCTTTATTGATGGCGCACTCGCGTCCCTGGGGCGTACCCGTCGCGTGGTGTTAACCGTCAACCAGTTCTTCACCGCCGGCAAAGTGGTCACGCATTCCGACCTGCTGACGGTGCTGCCGCGCCACTTCATTGCGGTAACGGGCTTCGCCAGCCAGCTGGTGCTGCGCGAGTTGCCGTTTGCAGCCCCACCGATCCGGGTGGACGCCCTGTGGCATGTGCGCCATGACGATGCCAGCGCGCATGTGTGGCTGCGCTCACAGATTGCCGCCCTGGCCGCCCAAGCGTTCGGCACATGAAGATTCAACTGCTGTCCGACCTCCACCTGGAGGCGCATCCCCACTGGGTGGCACAGCCCCTGCCGGGTGCCGACCTGCTGGTGCTGGCGGGCGACGTGGGCTCCTACCAGACCGGCTCGCAGCTCACCGACGCCGATTTTGGTCTCGGCCGGTTTTCCCCGAAAGCCGGCTGGCCTACACCCGTGCTCTTCGTGCCGGGCAACCATGAATACGATGGCATGGACTTCGATGAGGCCCATGCCCGCCTGCGTGCGACCTGTGAGCGGCTGGGCATCCTCTGGCTGGAGCGGGAGACCATCGTCCTGGATGGCGTGCGCTTGGTGGGCACCACCCTGTGGACCGACTTTGACGCCCTCTCAGACGCCAGCACACTGGCACAACAGCTCAAAGCCCGCGACAAGGCTTTTCGCGCGGCCAACTACTACCTGCGCAAAACCCTCACCACCCGCAACCAGGAACCGTTTCTGGCCGAACAGGTGCGGGCACAGGCACTGGTGTGTCAGGACTGGCTGCGCGACGCGCTGGCCGTGCCTTTTGACGGACCCACCGTGGTGGTGACCCACTTCGCGCCCAGCCTGCGCAGCGCCGACCCCCGCTATGGACTGGTGCCCGGCACGGCTGGTTTTTGCAACGCCCTGGACGACTGGCTGCCACAGGCCCAACTCTGGCTTCACGGCCATCTGCACGCCCCCAGCGATTACCGGCACAACGGGTGCCGCGTGGTGGCCAACCCGCTGGGCTATGCGCGCAAAAACGAACAAGTCAGCTTTCAGCCCGACATGTTGATTGAAATAGGCCTCTAGCCCCCGTGGAATATGCGCATGCAGCTATTTATTTGATAGCAATTTGCGTGGGAACCTGGTCGGCGGCCACGCGCATGAAGCTGGCAAAGCGTGGAATACCTCCGTCCGTCAGACCCCTGAACCGGTAGGTCACCACCGATCCAAGGGCTGGCGGATCTTGCCGCTGCGCATCCGTGAAACCCGTACCCAGCTTGAAGCGCCGCGCGGGTTGCCCCTGCGCAGCAGGCAGTTCGACCAGCAAGGCACCCAGCTGGCCCGCATATTTGCCTTTGCCAGCGATGTGCCCGACCACACGTGCTTCGCTGTCCTCGTGGGTTTTGAATTTCAGGAGATCGCCATTGCGCTGCGCGGTGTACAGCGAGGCCCCGCGGTGCAGGGCCAGACCTTCGCCACCGGCCTTCACGGTGGTGCCGAGCAGGCTCTGCAAAGCGCCGTGGCTGGCGACCTTGGTCTGGGAAACAGCCAGCACCCACGGCTGGTTGATCCGGCTGACCTGCGTGTTCAAGACCGCCAGGCGAGCGGTGAAATCTCCACCCTGTGCAGGCAGGTCGAACACCATGAAACGCATGGCGCGCCACGCCGCGTCGTCGGGAACCTGCATGCGCACGGTAGAGACGGCTCGGGCAAACTGCGCACGCCCGGCCCACAACTCGCCATCCATCGCAACCCGGGGCCAGCCCGCGGTAAACCAGGCGGGCACGGCAATGCGTTCGCCGCCCCGCGTCAGCAGTTGTTCACCATCCCAGTACCCACGCACGCCATCGTATTTTTCACTGACCCAGTAGTCGGACAGCGCAACACCCGCGTGGTACACCTTGGCCAGCATCAAGGGCGGCGCCTCCGAGGCGGCTACCGGCAAGAGGGGTGTGAGCAGCCCGGCCAGCGCGAGCATCAGACACAGCGTTCGGGCGCGCAACGGGTTCGCGACGGGATTTTGCAGGGACATGGCGGGGCCTGTTGAAAAGGGGTTCCGATTGAACCGCTCAAAGTATGCACCGCCGGTCCGTTGGCCCCGCGTTTTTTGATATAGCTCAATTCGCAGCCTGCGTGCTTCGTTACACTGCCACCACACATCGAGGAGTGCACCATGAAAATTCTTCTGGCCGTCGACGGCAGCCCGTACAGCAAGAAAATGCTGGCCTACCTGATCACCCATGAGAGTCTGTTCAACCCGGGCAACGAGTACACGCTGCTGACCGTGCAGCCGGCTCTGCCGCCCCGCGCGCGCGCAGCGGTGGGCAAGGAAATCGTGGACCAGTATTACGCTGACGAAAGTGAAAAAGTGCTGGCTCCCATCGCCAAATTCCTGCTTCGCCATGGCGTTGATGCCAAAAGCAGCTGGAAGATCGGCCCTGCCGGTGCCACCATCGCCAAGATTGCGACCGACGGCAAATTCGACATGCTGGTCATGGGTTCACACGGACACGGTGCGGTGGCCAACCTGGTGATGGGCTCCGCAGCAACGCAGGTGTTGGCACACTGCAAAGTGCCGGTTCTGCTGGTTCGCTGAAGCGCTAACGCGCGTTCAGCCCCTCAAAGCAGGTAGACATCACCAGGTCCACGATTTGGGCGTCGTCATGCAAACCGCCCATACTCAGGAATTCCAGCACCGGGTCGCAGGCCCGGGCGTACAGGGTGTAGAGCACGGCAATGGCGGGTAGAGCGGGGTTGATGGCGCCCTGCGCTTGGGCCGCCTCAATCCAGGCACCCAGACGGTCACTGACGTCCATCAGTCCGTCCATGTAATTCTTGTTACCCATCAGCGTGGCACGCAGCGTGGAATTCTGGCTGGGCAGCGAAGGCATTTCGCCCGCCAGCTTCAATTCCATCGTCCAGCGGACCACCGCACGCAGGTTTTCCAGCGGTGGCGCCTGCGCAGGCAAGCTCGACAGGTAGCCCTGTGCCCGGCGCATGACTCCCACCATGGCGGCGGCGGCCAGGTCTTCCTTGCTGGAAAAATGCTTGTACAGGCTGGCTTTGGCAATACCAACGCTAGCGGCTACCTCGTCCACCGTCATGGCTTCAAAGCCTTTTTCGGCCAACAAGCTGTTGACAACCCGGATGATGGCGTCCTCGCGGGCTTGGAGCATTTGCTCTTTAAAAGAGATTTTGACGACATTGCTGGATTTCATGGTGCTATTTTAGCCCCTTCCGTCAATAAATAGATAGGACGGCCAGTTCATGACCGCGCAGTTTTTAGCGCCAACGCTGCGGCGCCTGCCAACGCCGCTGTGAGCCGGTCTATGACCGCAGAGTTCAGGTTCCAGCAATGCCAGTAGAGGTCCACCGGCAAGCTCACGTTCGGGGCCAGATTGACCAGCACACCGCTGTCCAGCAGGCTGCGCACCTGCAACTCGGGCACGACGCTGGCGCCCCAGCCGGCCAGCACTGCGCGCACCTGCCCCTCGGAACTGGGTACAAACCGCTGACTCAAGGTCACACGCCGCAACCCACTGGCGCGGCTCACGAACTCAGCCTGCAGATCGTCTTTGCGGTTGAACGCAATGAAAGGAATCTCGCGGAAGTTGTGTTTGTTCAGCCCCTGTGGGCAATGGTCGGCGGCATACGATGCGCTGGCCACCGCCACGTACGGCATGGCCCCCAACGGCAGCACCTTGCACCCGCGCAAGGCCTGTTTGAGTGTGGTGACGCAGCCCAGTACCAAGCCCTCACGCAACCACTCGTGGGTAAAGTCCTGGTCATCCGTGATTATTTCCAGGGGTAAGCCTTCACTAACCAATGGACTCAGCGCGGGCAGCACCCAGGTGGCAATGCTGTCGGCGTTCACGGCGATGGAGATGCGGTCTTCCTCGCCCATGGCACCAACGCCCGGCGTCAGGTCCCGCAGGTCGGTGTCCAGGTCGGCGCGCAGCAGGCGCATCTGCATGGCGTGTTTGATGAGCAGGCGTCCGGCCGAGGTGGGCTTGACGGGGCGACTGCGCACCAGCAGGACGGTGCCCACCTGGGCTTCGAGCGCACGCAGGCGCTGCGAAACCGCGGACTGGGTGACCGACAGGCGCACAGCGGCACGCTCGAAGCCGCCCTCTTCCACAATGGCCGCAAGGCACTCCAGGGCGTCGCTATCAAACGTTCGAAAGGCTCGCATTTCTATTAGTTTACCTAATGTTTTCGCAAACTATGTAATCCTGCTTTTATTTGGCGCCGGTTTCCACCACACTCGGCTCATGAAAATTATTGTTTTGGGCGCAGGCATCATTGGCATCAGCACGGCATGGCATCTGGCGGAACGCGGGCATGACGTCACGGTGGTCGACCGCCAGCCCGACGCGGCGCTGGAAACCAGCTTTGCCAATGCGGCGCAAATATCGGTCAGCTACTGCGAACCGTGGGCCAACCGCGATGCGCCGCTGAAGGCACTCAAATGGATGTTCAGCAAAGAGGCGCCCCTGTTGTTTCGCCCCCAGTTTCCGCTGGGCGAGGGCTGGCAGCAATACCGCTGGGGACTGCAATTCCTGGCCAACTGCAACGACACGGCCTTTGAGCGTAACGTGCAGCAGCTGGTCGCTCTGGGCGCCTACAGCCATGCCGCGCTCAAGGAAGTGGTGGCCCGCACCGGCATCGACTACCAGCGCCTGGAACGCGGTATTGCCCACTACTACACCGACCAGAAATCCTTTGATACCGCTGGCGATGCCGCCGCACTCATGCGCAAATACGGCGTGGCCCGCCAGATCGTCAGCAAAGACGAACTGCTGCGCATTGAGCCGGCCCTGCGCTCTTTTTCGGACAGTATCGTGGGCGGCACTTTCACCCCGAGCGACGAGTCGGGGGATGCCCGGGTGTTTACGCAGGAACTGGCCCAGCGCTGCGCCGAGCGGGGCGTGCAATTTCTGTACAGCCACGCCATTGAACGTCTCGATGTGGCCAATGGCGCTATCAAATCAGTAGCTGTTCGCGCAGTATCCACGGGGGCTAGCAGCCAAAATAGCCCAGGAAAAGCGCAACAACTCCATGCCGACCAGGTGGTGGTCGCCTGTGGTTCCTACACTGCGCCGCTGCTGCGCACCGTAGGCGTTGACCTGCCCATTTACCCCGGCAAGGGCTATAGCGCCACCTTCAAGATATTGCGTCCTGAGCGGGCGCCCATGGTTTCCACGATTGACGATGAAAAGAAAATCGCCATCAGCCGCCTGGGAGACCAGCTACGCGTGGCGGGAACCATTGAAGTCGGCAACTACGACCTGACGCTGGACTCTTCTCTGGCGCGCGCGCGCTGCCAGATGCTCTCCAACCGCATCGAACAGGTTTTGCCCGGCGTTTGCGACACCCGCAACGCGGCGCAAGGGGGCACGCCCAACTACTGGACCGGTCTGCGACCCGCAACACCGACCAACATTCCCTACATCGGCAAAACCCGCGTGGGCGGCCTGTGGGTCAATGCCGGCCACGGCACACTGGGCTGGACACATGGTGCGGGTTCTGGCAAGGCGCTGGCCGAACTGATCAGTGGCAAGAAGCCGGAAATGGCTTTCACTTTCTACGGCACCTGAAGTTACCACCCCGTTTCAGGCGAAATTCCCGTGCAAATCGGCTGACGGGTCCTATACTCTTTTGGCGGGTTCGTCTGGCATCTGACCGGGGGCCGCAGATAAAGGGAGTCCCGTGTCACCAACCCATCCATTACACCTGCTTGCGGGGGCGCTGTGCTTCACGGTTTGCTCGGCCATGGCACAGGACAGTGTCATTGGTTACGTGAAGACCACACAGGCCAACGCCAGTCTGGTCATGGGCAGCGAGCAGGTTCCAGCAGAGCCCGGTATGCCACTCATGCGGGGCCACGTATTGAAAACGGGTAACCCCGGCAGCATGGGTGTGACCCTGAAGGACAACACGCAGCTGTCCATAGGGCCGGATACCGAGCTGGCGCTCGACAGCTATGCTTACGCGCCCGGCAAAGGCGACCTCAAACTGAACCTCAATGTCTTCAAAGGCTCGCTCTACTATGTGTCCGGCGTTATCGCCCGCCTCAAACCAGAAGCCGTTTCGATCAAAACGCCTACTGGACTGATCGGCGTGCGTGGCACCCGGTTTCTGGCCAAGGTCGACCCGCAGGATCAGGAATGAGCGCCCCCACCATGCGCCGTGTAGCAGAGATCGCAGCCGTGCTGGCTTTGACAGGGTGTGCCGTTCCGCAGTCCTATGTCGTCTTGCTGGGCAACGATGATGGTACGGTCGGCAAAGTGAGTGTGACCGGAAGCAAAGGAAGCACGCTGCTGGAGCGGGCACAGGAAGCGACCTTTGTCGCGGCAGATGCAGGCACCTCATTTGACGCCACGAGCGAACAAATTCAGAAGGATTTTGGTGCGGCTTTGACTGCCAGCCCCCCCAAACCGGCCCGTTTTTTGTTGTATTTCCAGGCTGGCGGGGCCAATCTCACACCGGAGTCAGAGGCTGAACTGGCGCGCGTCAGGGCTGAAATTGGAGCGCGCGAGGCCCCGGATATATCGATCACCGGACATACTGACACGATGGGAGACAGCGACGTGAACGAACAGCTCGGTATGGAGCGTGCCCGCCAGGTGGGCGCCCTCCTGACAGGCCTCAACCTTACCGCCGACAAAGTAGCGATTGAATCCCACGGCGAGAAGAACCTGCTGGTGGCCACCCCGGATAACACCGACGAGCCGCGTAACCGGCGGGTTGAAATCACCGTCCGTTAACCGGCTACTTCTGATCCAGCACCACCAGGTCACCGGTCTGGCCCTCCCGTAGACGGGCGAGGTGCATGGCCGCCAAGCTGTCGGTTGGGCGCTGGCCCACCAGTACTTCGAAGGCCTGCGCCGCCTGCGGCGCACCGTGCTGCATCAATGCATAGGCGTCCGTGTATGCGGCTTGGTAGGCTCCATCGGACGGTGCCGTCGCAGGATCCAGGGGTTCAAACACCATCAACGGGTGCAATTTACCCTTGAGCACGAGTCTGCCAATCGGACGGGCGGATGCTCCTGGGCACGCACTCAACACGGCGGCCGACATGCATATCCGGGTGCCCAGATGCCGATTCGCACCTTCCAGCCGGGACGCCGTGTTGACTGCGTCGCCCAGGGCGCGGTAATCAAACATGGTGGCTCCACCAAAGTTGCCCACGATCACCTCGCCCGTGTGCACACCCATGCGGGTCTGACCAAAAGCAATGCCCCTGGCATGAACGTCACCGGCGTATTGCTGGGCGAAACGCTGCATTTCCAGTGCACATTGCAACGCACGCCGGGGATGGTCGGGCTGCGGAAGCGGGGCAGAAAACACAATCGCCAGGCTGTCACCCACAATGCGGTCCAGCGTGCCCTGGTGTGCGAAGGCAATGGCAATCATGCCCTCAAGATAACCGTTGAGCAGTGCCACCGCCTGGCTGGGGTCCAAGTCCTCCATCAGGTGCGTGAAGCCTTCCAGGTCGGTGAAGACAAAGCTGCAGTGCTGGCGCCGTCCCCCCAATTGCAGTGCATCGGGATGCGCCATCAGGTGGTTCACCAGGTTGGGAGAAACATAGCGTGAAAACGCCTGCTTCACCCACCTCTGACGCTGCTCTGCCCGCACGTGGTGCACAACGCTCGTCATGACAAAGCTCAGAATCAGCGCCATGCCGGGCAGAACCGGATCCAGCAGCAGGCCGTTTGAGGAGAACGCGCTCCATGCGACCCCGCAGACCCATGCAAGAAGCAAAATGGTCAGCGTCGCGGACTGCAGTGCCCGTCCCCGCAGGGCCACCGCGCCAACAAGCAGCCCACCGAAAATTATTCCCGTCAACTCGCCCATTTCGGCCCAGGCCGGGCGTTGAAGGCCCCCGCCCGTCAACACCTGCTCAAGTGCCTGCGCATGGATTTCAACCCCTGGAATCACCGTGCCCAGCGCGTTGAAACGCAAGTCCATCAACCCCTGCGCAGATGCGCCCACCAGCACGATATGGCCAGCCAGTTCTGAAGCCGGCACCGCACCGGCCAGCACTTTCCAGGCCGGGATATACCGCTCTGGAGCGGGCCTGGAATAGTGGACCCAGAGCTCGCCTTGCGGGGTGGCTGGAACCACGAGCGAGCCAATGCGCAAGGCCTCCAGCCCGTGGCTCCCGGTGGCCACCGTGGTGATGTTTTGTGCCCCCTGCGCCACGCGCAATGCTTCCGTGGACAAGGCCGGTAGCAGCGTGTCTCCCTGCCGCACGAGCAACGGCACCCGACGGATCACGCCATCGGCATCCGGCACAAAACTCAGCGCGCCATAGCCATCCGCGGCTGCCTCCAGCGCAGGAAGCGCGGTCACGCTGCCGGTGAACGCCGAGACAAAGGGCAGTGCCGGCGCATTGAGCGTGACAAAACGCGCCTTGGCCCGCGGTGGTTCCGTCGGCTCGCGCCCCTGCCGGTCCAACGCAAAGCCCAGCACAACCCGCCCGTTCGCCACCACACCAGCCAACACGGCGTCATGGTCGGGCAGACCGCTGATTTCACGGGCGATGTCGGCAGGGGGTTGCCACAATGCCAGCATGGCGGCCGGTGAGGTGCGATCGGGTTCGGCGAACACCATGTCAAATGCGATGGCGGTGGCCTGGTTTTTTTGAAGCGCCGTGGTCAGCTCTGCAATCCGCGTGCGAGGCCACGGCCATTGCCCCAAACGCCGCAGGCTCTCATCATCAATGTCGACAATTCGAACTGGTGCGGGCTGGTAGACGCGCGGCTGCCAACGTTGAAACTGGTCAAACACGGCATGGCGAGCGGTCTGCACCACCAGTGGATCCCACAGATAGGCGAAGGCGACCAAGGCCACCATGAGCACCGGAACGAGAAGTCCCGCAGTCCGCCTAAGCCGCTCGGTCCGCATGAAAATCAGGCCGCAACAGGGCCCAAATAGACGCGGATGTCAATGGCATCTATCTGCTCGGGCAGCATGAACTTTTCGGCGTACTGCAAATACACGCCCGAGGTCAAAAACAGGTCAAACAAGTCTGCGTCAATCTGGCCATTGACCTTCATCGCGTGGAGAATGCCCAATGATTCGGAGAATTTCTTGGGTTGCTTGTAAGGCCGGTCCGCTGCCGTGAGTGCCTCGAAAATATCCGCAATCGCCATGATGCGGGCGGGTACCGAGAGCTGCGCCGCAGACAAACGCCGAGGATAGCCGGTGCCATTGAGGGTCTCGTGGTGCGTACCCGCATATTCGGGCACCCGCTTGAGCGAATCCGGAAAAGGCATGCGCTCCAGCATCATGATGCCGTGAATCATGTGCTCGTTGATCTTGAAACGGTCTTCGGCGGTGAGCGTGCCACGCCGAACCAACAGGTTGTAGATTTCACCCAGGTTGTACAAATGCTCGGGGACTTCCACCTTGAAGCCAAAACTCTCGTTCAACACATCGGCCGCGCCACGTGCAATCAAGTGGTGAGGCTTGTCGTCCAGAAGCCGCTCAAGCGCGGGAACCTGCGCAGCAGGCTCTCTGGAACGCAGGAACATTTCTTCATTCGACAAACCGAGTTGGTCATCAAAATTGCGCAGCCAGGGCGTCTGACCAATCTGCCGCACCCGCGCCATCTGCGCTTCGCTCATGGACTCGGCACCGATATTGCACTGCGCGATGAAGGCAAAGTCGTCCAGCAACCGGGCCTTGCGACGCGAGAAATCTGCGTTCGCGGTGGCCGCCTGGGCATCGTCAGAGCGGGCCAGCGCCTTCAGCCGCTCGATCTCTGCATCCCGAAGCAGGACTTCAAACCGCGTCCGTATCTCATGAATCCGGTTGTAAATCGTCTCCAGCTTGGTTGCCTTGTCGATTACATATTCCGGCGTAGTGATCTTGCCGCAGTCATGCAGCCATGCACCGACCCGAAACTCGTGCCACTCGTCATCCGACTTGAAACTGAAATCAGCCAAGGGACCCTGCGTTGTGACGCACGCCGCTTTCGCCAGCATCAAGGCCAATTCCGGCACGCGCTCGGAGTGCCGCCCGGTGTAAGGGCTTTTGGCATCGATCGCGGTCGCGATGGTGTGGATCAGGCTCTCCATGAACGCCTTGCGTTCGTCGATCAAGCGCAGGTTCTCATAGGTCACAGCAGCCTGTGCCGCCAGTGCTTCCACCAGACCCACCAGATCAGGAGAAAAGGGAATGATTGCGCCGGTTTCGGGGTCCTTGCAGTTGATGAACTGCAAAACACCCACCACCCCGCCCCCACGCGCAGCCATGGGAACGGTCAGCATGGAGACCGTTCGGTAATGCGTTTCGGCATCAAACCGCTTGGTTCCAGAAACGTCGAACCGGGTTTCCTGGTAGACGTCGTCAATCAGCACCGAGGTCCGGTGCGTCACCGCGTGGACCGCGATGTAGTGGTCGTTGGTACCGCCGCCGACCGGATCAATCAAGGGAAGTTCAAAGCTCGGCAACGCATCGCCGCGCGTTCTCATGGTGAACCGCAAAGTCTGGTGGCCGGTGAGCAAATAGAGCGTTCCGGCATCGCAATTGAGCAAGCGCTGCCCTTCAAAGAGCGCATGGTGGAACAGCCGGGAAACGTCGTGAGTGGCCGCCATCAACAAGCCGTTTTCGATCAGGGTGTCGAGCTTGGCCGTCCGTACCTTGACCTGCTGGGTGAGATTCTGGTTGATGGCCTGATTGGCTGCGTAACTGGTGCGAATGGAGAGCAGGTTTCTGGCCCGAAGTGCCGTTTCTACGGCATCAATCGGTTTGTTCAGGTAATCGTTGGCGCCTGCGGCAAGGGCGGCATTGCGGGTCTCGCTGGCCTGCGTGGCAGTGATGACGAGAATGGGCAGCTCGGCGGGTGAAAAGCGCTTTCGCACCTGACATATGACCTCCAGCCCACTCATGTGCGGCATATTCAGGTCCAACAGCAAGAGGTCGTATGCACCCTGCTCGAGCGTCGGCATGACTTGCCGGGGATCCATCAGGGCTATGACGCCGGTGTAGCCTATCGACTCCAGCAAGTCCTTGGTAAACGTGGCGTCTGCCGTCGAGTCATCGCATACCAAAATACGGCAATTCACATGGTCAGGAAACTTCAGATTCTCGATGTCTGTCGTCATTGCGATTCCGGTGCGTGGAGCAGGCGCGCAAAAGATGTGACACGCTACCGCTGCAGAGTGGTTGACTAAACCTGCGAGATGGTAGCACCGCTTTGACTGGCTGAGGTGACCGTTCCCGCTCCTGTGCGACTGTGCGTTTGCACAAGGCATTCCTGAAACGCCCGGGTCGCCCGGGCTGGCTGGGGCGTGCGACGGGAAATGGCAAAGAACCGGCATTCGTAGTGAAACAACGCAGGCTGAACGGTCCGCATCTGCCCCGAACGCACGAAGCTTTCGGCGTAGTGATCCGGCAAAAAGCCGAGGAACTGGCCCGACAGAATCAGCGTGGCGATGGACTCCTGGTCAAACCCGGTGGCGGCCCGTGTCAAGCGCATATGCTGGGTGATCTCCATATTGGGTGAGTGGTAGCCCAGGCCCGCAAACCGGTGCGCGCCCAGGCCATCCCAGTCCAGCGGCGCCTGGCCTGGGGCAAACAGCGGGTGGTCCTGACCGCAATACAGATTCATGGCCTCGTCAAACAGTGCGGTGTATTCCAGAAGGTCCGAACTGCGGTGACCGGGAATGATGCCAATCTGGTAGACACCGTCCAGCACGCCGCGCTCAATCGCCGTCAGTGTGCCCACATGCAGGTTCAGCGCCACATCGGGAGCCAGGCGCGTAAAAAGAGCGATGGCTTGCGCAATATGCGAAGCCGGGTTGCTGGCGGTTTTATCGAATACCGCAACGTTGAGTTGCCCGCCCATGCGTTGGTGTATTTCATCAACGCCGCTGCGAAAGGCATCGGTGGCCGCCAGCAACTGCGTCGTTTGTGCATAGATTTTTTCACCCTCCGGCGTGAGCGAAAAACCCGCACGGCCCCGCCGGCACAAGGTAAGGCCCAAACGGGTTTCCAGGTCCTTGATGTGGCGGCTCACCGTGGAGGTGCCAATGTTGAGTTCCAGCTCGGCCGCGGCCATGCCGCCGCAGTCCACCACCGCGCGGAACACGCGCAGCAGGCGCAAGTCCATGTCGCTGATCTGGCCCAGCACGGCGCGGCTTTTTACTTTCATAAACTGGCAACTGAATAGTGATATTTGTAGCTATATAAGAGTAACAGAGCCGCCCACAATAGCCAACTCATCTTTGGAGAACCGCATGAAGCGCAACGACACCCCCACTTCGCACCCCGTGACCAGCACCGACGCGTTCCCCAAGGATGCTGCCTGGCTCGAATCGCACTGGATGCCGTACACCGGCAACCGCAACTTCAAGGCATCGGCCACCAATGGTTCGCGCATGATCGTCAGCGCCCAAGGTGCCTACCTGACCGACAGCCACGGCAAAAAGATTTTTGACGGCCTCTCGGGCCTCTGGAC
>JBBRYR010000030.1:0-40173 GCA_038237415.1 Burkholderiales bacterium | reverse complement strand
TCGCGCGTGGGTTCGCTCACGGCCACCAACTGGTACGCCGGGTCCAGGTCGATCACCCAGTAGTCACCCCAAACCGCCGGAATGAACGATAGCCAGGCCGGCGCAAAACGCACCTCCAGCTTGGGCGAATGCGTGTCACCCACCTGCCGTGCAGCGCCAACCGCCACCTTCATCTCGCCGTCCGCCTGACGGCAACGGTTGACAACCTGTACCTTGCCATCGGGCTGCACGCTGTAGTCAGCCCGCGTGTCGGCCACGCATTTTTTCTGAAAACTGTTCGGATACTTGGCAATCTCGTACCACGTGCCCATGTAGCGGGGCACGTCCAGACTGGCGATGGTCGTCAAGTTGGGCGCAGGGGGCGTCGGGCGGTCAGCGGCATGGGCAAACGCAGCGCTAAGGGCGAGGAGGGTTGCGAGGATTGTGTTCATGGGTCGAATTATCAGGCCGCGACCGATGCCACCAAGGCTTCGGCCCACGGGGCCATACGCCCGGGGCTACAAATTTGACAAGAAATCAGCAAGGTCCACCGATGGTCAGACACCGCAATGCTGCCCTTTGTGCAGCCTTGTAACGACCGTTGCGCATTCACTCCCCGCCCGACACCCGCCCGCGCAGCTTTTTGACATCTCCCCGCGTCGCCTTGGTATCCAGCCGCTTGCGCTGGGAGCTACGGGTTGGCTTGGTGGGTTTGCGGCGTTTGGGCAGCACTGCCACGCTGTCCACCAAAGCCTGCAGGCGCTCAATGGCATCGGACTTGTTTTGCTCCTGGCTGCGGGTGGTTTGCGCCTTGATGACGACGATTCCATCTGCCGTGATGCGCTGATCGCTCAGCGCCAGCAGGCGCTCCTTGATCGCCTCGGGAAGCGATGAGTCGGGGATGGAGTAGCGAAGATGAATGGCGCTGGACACCTTGTTCACGTTCTGACCGCCCGCGCCCTGGGCACGGATGGCGGTGAACTCGATTTCATCCTCCAGTAGCGGTATCAGTGGTTCTGGCATATAGGGTGGTCGTTCGTGGGCTTGATTTCCATCAGACATTTTCAGCGAAATGGCGCGCATACTGGCGCGATGGAATTCAAAGACTATTACAGGGCGCTCGGTATTGAACGCACGGCGTCCGAGGATGAGGTCCGCAAAGCCTACCGCAAGCTGGCGCGCAAATACCACCCCGACGTCAGTAAGGAAGCGGACGCCCAGGTGCGCATGCGCGACATCAACGAAGCCAAGGATGTCCTGGGCGACAAGGAAAAGCGTGCGGCCTACGATGCGCTGGCGGACCGCGTGGCCCGTGGCGGCCATGCGGGCGGCGCGGGTGATGGCTTTCAACCGCCACCGGGCTGGGACGAAGGCTTTGAGTTCCACCGCGGTCCGGGCCAGGGGCCGGCGGACCATGCCGACTTCAGTGAATTCTTTTCTTCGGTGTTCGGCAAGGGCGAACAACGGGGTTCCGCGCGTCGCAGTTACCGCGCGCGCGGCGAAGACCACCATGCCGCTATCGAGATATCGATTGAAGACGCCCTCAAGGGTGCCGAGCGCGAGATTGTGCTCCGTGCGATGGAGACTGACGCGCAGGGCCAGCCCGCGTTCGTCAATCGCACTCTCAGCGTGAAGATCCCGCCCGGCGTGCACCCGGGCCAATTCATCCGGCTCACTGGTCACGGCATGCCGGGGCAGGGCGGCGAGGCGGCGGGCGATTTGTATCTGGAGGTGCGCATTGCCCCGCACAAACTCTACCGCGTGGAGGGGAACGACATTTACATGACGCTGCCCGTCACGCCCACCGAGGCGGCTTTGGGAGCGCAGGTGCAGGTGCCCACGCCCGCTGGCAGTGTGGTGGAGGTGACCGTGCCGCCGAATGCGCGCAGCGGCCTGAAACTGCGCCTCAAAGAGCGCGGTCTGCCAGGCAAGCCGCCCGGCCATTTGTACCTGTTGCTGGACATTGCATTGCCGCCCGCCGACACCGAGGCCGCCCGCAAGGCCTATGAACAGTTGGCGCAGGCTGCACCGTTCAATCCAAGGCGCCATCTGGGCGTGGAAGGCGCGAAATCATGACCCTTTACACAACGATGACTGTCATCACCGCCACGGCGATCAGCCGCGAGAACCCGATCGCTGCGCACGAGCTGGCGCATGCCTGTGGGGCCGATCTGGACTGGGTGGCCCAACTGGTAGAGGCCGGCATCGTGGACCTTGAGTCTCCGACCGCATCACCCGCGGATTGGCGCTTCTACAGCGCGGACCTGCAGCATGCACTGGAGGCAAGCCGCTTGCAGCGCGACTTTGGCGTGGGGCTGGAGGCCGCTGCGCTGATTCTGGACCTGCAGCACGAGGTGCGCAGGCTCAAGGCGGCACTGCGGGTGCGCGGGCTATAGCTGGCTGCACTCGACATACAGCAGGTTTCGGATGGCCGCCAAAGGACGCACAGGCGCCATTTCGTCCACGAAGTGAATGCATTGGATGCCATGCCGGACTGGATATGACCAGCCAATCAGCATCCGACTATTCCGGTGATCAGCCTCCTACTGGCTGAATTTGCTGAATTTGCGAATGCTGGCAACTGTCACCGCCGAGGTCAATGGCAAGGCGGAAAATTCTTGGAACTCAGACCGCCACCTGCGGGAATGTCCGTTCTTTCAGGATGGTCTTCGGCTACTCAGTGCATCAAGATTACCGCCGGATATTCTTACAGACACCGGCATCCATAAGCGTTCAGAAGAAAAAATACATATAAATCAATGCTCGTAATTTTTGGCGCAGAACATGCTTTGCATGATTGCGCTGAAAGCCGATTACGCCGCTAGTGCCGCTGTCGCGGCTGAAGCAGCAGCTATTTCCTGTCCGTTCTCGAAGAGTGAGTGGACGTTAAATTTTCATAGCGAATACTGCTTGTAAATTTGAAAAACCCCTTCTGCAGGAGCACGCCATGCCACACATATTTGCCACACTGACAGCTCTCGTCGCCCTTCTTTCCCCAACGGCATATGCTGACGTGCTGCTGTCGCAGACGCCAAACAGGCTGGCATATTTCGGGATTTCGGACACGGGTACGACCGGGCGCGCCATCGAAAACTTCTCGTTGAACACTGGCGAGTACATCAACCGCGTTTCCTGGCAGGGTTGGTATTCGAACGGCCTGTCCAACCGAATGTTGCCCAATCCCATTGCAGCGGACAGTTTCACCATCAACTTTTATGGCGACGTCAGCGTAGACCCCAATAACCCCTTCAGCCCCCCAGGCGCACTCATGGCATCGATCAACGTCGGTGGAGCCAATCGCACCGTCTTTCCGGGGTGGACGTCCGTCAATGATTACTGGGCCGACCTGGGCAGCGACATCACTCTCGGCAGCGGCCGCTTCTGGATTTCCATCGTCAACGACACCATCGGTACTGCAAATGCCGACTGGAACTGGTTCGCGGATGGCCCCATTAATCAGTCGTCGCCCTATCTCATCAACGGTGGATTTTCGAATGACAGCGGAGCCACCTACGGATTTGGTGACTTCACCTTGGCCCTGACTCTTGAGGGCGGCACGCGTCACGTGCCTGAACCGTCACCCCTTGCTCTGCTCGCCATATCGGGGCTTGGTCTTATCCTGGCGCGACGGCGTTTCGGAAAATCGTAATCCCAGTTTGCGTCGGGCATCGATGCGAACAACCCGCGATACAGCGGGTTGCTTGCCCTTGCTCGTGCGCCCACCATGGGCACACTTGCCGCGCAAGCGGGGCAGGTGGAAGAGGGGAGGTACCAGGGTGCGGCATCTTTGTCCACTGTTTTCCGGCGTCCGCTGTGACGACGGCCGCAGGGTTCAATTCGATTCGGATATTTTCAGTGCCAAGTCGAGGGTGCGCATGAACTCGTTGAGCATGATGGGTTTGGTCAGGTAGTCGAAAAAGCCAAGCGCAAGGCACATCTTGATGTCACGCGGTAGCGCGTTGGCACTGACTGCGATGATTGGAATATGCGCAGTCAAAGGGTCGGCGCGCAGGATTTTCATGGCTTCGAGCCCGCTGATGCCTGGCAGGTTAATGTCCATCAAAATAACGTCGGGCTGATGGGCGCGTGCAAACTCAATGCCAAGATTTCCGTCCGCCGCGCTCAACATGCGCAGGTCGGAGCGACGTGCAACGAGTTGCTCGATCAGTTCCAGGTTAGCCGGGTTGTCTTCCACATAGAGCAGCGTGCGCTTCGGCGTTCCATCCGACACTGGGCGCGGCTCCGGCACCTTATTCCCGGTTTCCTGCATCTCAAACTGAGGCGCGGTCGTCAACTTGAATTCAATCCAGAACGCGCTCCCCTCTCCGAAGGTGCTGTTTACGCCAATCGCGCCTCCCATCAGTTCGATCAGCCGCTTGGTCACGACCAGGCCGATGCCCGTGCCTTCCACAGGGCCGGACTCCCTGCCCAGCCGATTAAAAGGCTGGAAAAGCTGTGCCAGCTGTTCTGAAGTCATTCCAAAGCCGGAGTCCTGAATGTTGATGCGAATCGAATCCGGGGCCACCACAGTGCAGGCGACGAAGACCGCGCCACCCGGCCGGTTGTACTTGAGTGCGTTGGAAAGCAGGTTTATCAGGACCTGTTTCGTCCGGGTTCGATCGGCCTCGATGAAATAGGCCGACTCAACCGGTGCACACGTTAGGGCGATACCGCCTTTGTCCGCCTGCGGACCAACCATGGCGAGACAGTCGCTGATCACTTCGAGAAGCGAGACAGGCTCCATCGACAGCATGATTCTGCCCGAATCGATCTGCGCCAGATCGAGAATCTCGTCGATCAGTTCCAGCAAGTACCATCCCGCGCGCAGGATCTGCTCGAGGCTTCGTTTCTGAGTCAGCGTTGGTGATGGTGAGCCAGATTCGATAAGTTGGGCAAAGCCGAGGATCGCGTTGAGTGGCGTGCGCAACTCATGACTCATGCTGGCGAGGAACGCTGACTTCCCGAGGTTTGCCTTTTCTGCCACAGCCGTGGCGCGCTCCAGCTCGGCATTTTTCTCATGCAGCAGCTGATCGAGGTGTTTGCGCTCGGTGATATCGCGGGCTGAGGCGAACACGCCCAGAACCTTACCCTTGTCGTCCCGGTAAACAGCTGCGTTATAGAGCACGTCCATGATGCCGCCCGCCGAGTGACGGATCGCAAGGGGGTAGTCGCGCACCATTCCCTCCAAGAAGACTTTTTTGTAGCCGCTGCGCGCCCTGTCGGGTTCAGTGAAATAGTCTGAGAAGTCCGTGCCGATGAGCTGCTCACGCGGCACGCCCGTTGCCTGCACAGAGGCTTCGTTCACGTCAGTGATCGTGCCGTTTGCGCTGATGGTAACCAACGGGTCCAGATTGGCTTCAATCAAACTTCGGGCGTAATGCGAGAGCGCTTCGGCAACCTCTTTGGCTTGAGATAGTTCAGTGGTCCTGGCGATCACTGCGTCGGCAAGATCGTCACTGCGTTTTTCAAGTTCAGCCGTCGACGTCTCAATGCGCACAATCATGGAGTTGAACGCTCGCGCCAAATCGCCGATTTCATCAAGCTGATGCAGCTTCAGACGGTGCGCGTAGTTGCCTTGCGCCAGCTGCGTTGTACCTTGCTCAAAAAGGCGTAAAGGGCGCAGGATACGCCGACTGACCAGTAGCCAGGCAAAGACGGCGAGTGCACCCATTGCCAAAATGACGACGCCTATCGACACTTGCATCGCGCGCAAGGCGGCTCTTGCCTCCTGCCGATTGCCACGGATCAGTTCATTCTCAATATCGATGACTTCCTGAATCACCACCAAGAGCGACGCGACGGAGCGCGTCTGCGCGGCCGCCTCAATATCTGGCGGGGGGGTGGCGGCCCCACCCGTGGTCGCGCGAGGCTGACCGGTCAACCGCGGATAGATGATTTGCATCAACGCAATCTTCTTTCGAAGCTGATCGAGATTCGCCTTCTCAAGTGGAGTGGTGATGCGCATGCGGTCAATTTCACCGCTGACACTGGCAATCTTGCGTGACCACTGCTCCTGGCTTCGTGCCTCGTGAAACAAGGCGGTTTGGACCGCCACATGACTGAGCTGCGTCGCGCTATGGATCAAATCCTCGGCGGCGTTGATATCACTGCTTGCCTCCTCCACAGCGCGCGCCGATAGCAGCGTCATGCCAACGGCGGCGGGAATAATCAGGGCCGCCAGCACCAGCAACCCGTTGATCTGCGAGCGAATCTTCAAGGCAGCTCCTAGTGCACGACCGTTACCGCAGTCGGCAACACCGCTTCGAGGTCTTGGTATTTCATGAAATTCAGGTAGTTCGGCATCGGCCTGGACTCGACAAGCCCTTTTTTCATCGCCCAACGTGTTTGATCATCCAGCGCCAGCAGCATCGCCTCGTCGAGCGTGACCTCGTAGTCTTCGGGTTCGAACAGGCGAGCCATGGTGGCGTCATCAATCTTGAGCGCATCGCCCACCAAACGGCGCGCTTTAACCGGATTGGCGCGGATTGCCTGATTGGCCGAAATCAGTGCGCGCAAGACGCCTCGGACCTCTTGTGGATGGCTGTCAATGTACGACGGCTTGCCCATCAGCAGGAAACGGAACGCATAGACATCTTCACCATAAAAGACCTTGATTCGATTGCCCATTTCCGCTTCCAGCTTGGCCAGAAAAGGTTGAAACACCACGACCGCGTCAATCCGCCCCTCCTTGAAAGCGCTGATTCCGGCATCTGTTCGCAGGTCGGTCTGTGTCACCGCTTCGCTCGCAACGCCATGGATTTGCAGCATGGCGTCCAGAAAGTAGGTCATGTTGGTGCCCAGGGTCACGCCAATGGATTTGCCCTTGAGATCCTGAATTGTCTTGATACCACGGTCACTATGGGCAACGATTGCCAGGGCGCGACGGCTCTGCGAAATACTGCCCAGCATGGCAATGTCAGCGCCACCAAGAAGCGCGAACATGGTCGGGGTATCCGCGACTACCGCCAAATCCGCCTTGCCGTCGAGAACGGACTTCAAAGCATCTTTTCCCAGATCGAATGGTTGGCTTACGACATTCACGCCCGCCTTCAGGAAAAGATCGTTTCCGGAAGCAACCAGCATCAGGGCGCTGTTGATCTGCATGGGCACCGCGATCGAAACCTTGGTCCCCGAGATGGTGGGGGTGACTGGCGACCGCAATGCCAGATAAGCTACTACACCGGCAAGCAGCGCCGTGAGCACCAGCAGCACAATGCGCTTTTTAGAGCGCCACCCGTCGCCATCTTTGGAAGCAATTGTCATATTTTGGCTTCCTGATTCATCAAAAAAAACGGCCTGAAAAAACCGGGCTGACACGCCACGGACTGATCCCCGTAGTTGGCCAGATTGTCCCACAGCACGCCGATTGCTTGGGAGGCGCCCTAACCCGCTTGGCAGGCGATGGATGCATTGATCAAGCCATTGATCGCCATAGAAGGACTGCAAGCTGCCATAAACGTCGGTCAAAGTGCCTCAAAGAATCCCCGCTTCTGCTCGACGTCCGACCTCTAACGTCGTTGCAACGTGCGACGTTACCGACGCACCTCAGTCCTTGCGGCTGTTGTGCACGATCAGCATCTGCGCCGCGTAGTAGGTGGCCAATATCCAGAGTGAGGACAGCGGCACGGGCTGAACAAACTTGTTGATGGCAATCAGCGAGTCGCTGACCATGAAGACGCAGGCGCCCACCGCCACCCAGCGCGACGCATTGTCGCCCAGCGTGACGGCGCGGCCAATGGCCTGTGCTGCCATGAGCGAGATGACCGTCACATAGGCCGCCACCGCAATCTTCAGGACCGGGTCACCCAGGCCGCTCCAGACAATGGCATACATGGTTGCGCCAACGAGCAGCACGATAGCCAGCGCACGGCGACTGGGAAACCACGCCTGCCCCTGGCGGAAAAGGGCGATGTAAAACAGGTGAGCCACCAGAAACGAGCCCAGCCCCAGGATGAAGGTCGGCAGCCCCCAAAGGGGAACGTCACCCGGCAACATCAGAAACACATCGCCGCCCAGCGAAAACACCAGCGCAACGATCAATAGCGCATTAAATTGGCCTGTAGCCCCCGTGGATATTGCGCGAGCAGCTACAAAAGTAATAGCAATAACCAGGGTCAGCGGTTTGAACAGGTAGTAGATGTACTGGGCTGTGAGACCGTCGAACAACCCCAGGGCACCCAGCGTGGCCAGCGCGGCGCTCTCCACCGCCAGCACCTCCAGCAGGGACAACTGCGCCTGCATGAAACGCCCCGTAGCCCACACGCCGCTGGAAATGGCCGCCACCCAGATGGCGGCATCACGCACGGACAGCGAGTCTGCCACCCACAGGAAGGAGGCGACGGCCCCCAGCATCAGCAGGAACTGCAGGCCTGCGAACCATTGCTGTGCAGGGGTCATGGGTGGGTTGAAGGTGGTGACTGACGCCAGCGTGAATGCGGGTTTGGGGTTGACCTGTGCCAGGTCTGCCGGTTGCCAGCCCGGTGGCTTGAACCAGATGCGCACTTTGTCACCCCAGCTGCGGGTGTGCCAGGCATCCCGGGCCAGTGCCGAGTAGACCTCGAAGTTGGCCCACAGCGGGTCCCAGCTGTTGAGCTGCCCGCGCGTGCCGTAAACGCAGGGCTCGGTCTCCACCTGAAAGCTGCCAAACAGGCGATCCCACAGCACCAGAATGCCGCCGTAGTTCTTGTCGAGGTATTGGTCGTTGACGGCGTGGTGCACCCGGTGGTTGCTGGGGGAGCAAAAAACGCGGTCAAACCAGCCCAGCTTGCCGATCTGTTCGGTGTGCACCCAGAACTGGTAGAGCAGGTCAATCAGTGCCACGATGCCAAAAACCAGCGGTGGCACGCCGGCAATGGCCATGGGCAGGTAGAAGACCCAGCCGAAGAACGCTCCGCTGGAGGTCTGGCGCAGCGCGGTGGACAGGTTGTAGTGCTGGCTCTGGTGGTGCACCACGTGCGCCGCCCAGAACAGCGCCACCACATGCCCTGCGCGGTGCAGCCAGTAGTAGCAAAAGTCGTAAAACACCAGCGCCAGCAGCACGCCATACCAGGTACTCCAGAACTCCAGGTGCGGGTAAATAGCCACGGCGCCAAACACAGCGGTGTAGATGCCCACGGTCAGCAGCTTGGTCAGCACCCCGCCAAGCTGGCTGAGTATCCCCAGGCTGATGCTGTTGATGGCATCGTTCAGGCGGTAGCTGTCGTGCCCGGTGCCGTTCCTGGCGCGCCTGCGGCCCCACACGAACTCCAGGGCGATCAACAACAGGAAGACGGGGGTGGCGAAAACAATGACTTTGCTCATACCGCCTATTTTCAGCGAGCAGGCGCTTTGTGAATTGCGGGTGAACCCTTAGACGCAGCGGGTTCGCGGTATTTCAGGTGCTGGTTTCGTCCAGCACGGCATCGTCCAGGTGCCGGGTGTCAGACCATCCCACCAGTGTGAGCGCATCCGGCGTCCACAGCAGGCGGTTGATGGCGGCGTTACCCAGCTCCCAGCTGCGGGGGGCTGCCGTGTCCACGTGGGTGGCCAGGCGGTAGAGCGCATCCAGCACGCCGCCGTGGGCCACCAGTACGATTTGCTCGCCCAGATGCTGGCTGGCCAGGGTGTTCAGGGTGTGGGCGACCCGGTCACGCAACTGGATCAGGGTCTCGCCGCCCTCTGGCGCAAAGCTCGGGTCGCGCTGGCGCCAGCGGCGCGATTCTTCGGGCCAGTCGGCCGCCAGCTGGGTGTAGGTCTGGCCCTCAAACTGGCCAAAGCAGCGTTCCCGCAAGCCGGTATGCAAGCGAACTTCACGGGTTGGTGCATTGTCCGATGGGTTGCTGGCCGTACTGGCCGTACTGGCCGTATTGGCCGTATTGGCAATGGCCTGCGCCGTGGCCCGGGCCCGCGACAGGTCACTGGAGTAAATGGCAGCGATATCTTCGTCTGCCAGGGCCTGTGCCAGCCGTTGCGCCTGCCAGCGTCCGTGCGCGTTCAGGTCAATATCCAGATGCCCCTGCAAGCGGGCCTCCACATTCCAGGCCGTCTCGCCATGGCGAATGGCAATGATGCGGGTGGCTCCCATCAGCGGCCTTCGGTATCAGCCGGCGGTGGCAGTTCCACAACAACGGTATGCAGTTGCGGCGAAGCCTGGGGGTAATTGCGCAGGGCAGCCTCCAGAATGGCCGGCAGCAAATTGCCCGTGTCCGACCAGGGTCCTTCATGCGCTGCGTGGGTTTCATAGGCCATTTGACCGGTGGCGACATCGCGCATCAGCAGGTGCACCGTGTGCCGGTACCAGGGGGGCTCCATTACCATGACCATCATGGGTGCCCGGTGCCGCAACCGGCCGTCCGCGCCGACAAAAACCTCTCCAAACACGCGTGGGTACCGTGGTTCCCGTTGGTATTGAACGACATCCACGCTGATCTGGACGCTGTAGCGCGCCTGACTGTCGTTGCGGGTCAGGTCGTGCTGGCCCAGTACGCGCTCGGTAATCGCCTCCAGTGCCTCCTGCGAGGCCTGACCGCTCTGCTGCGAGGGCAGGCGCTCGAACCGGTAGGTGGCGCCAGTCTGCGCGCCCGCCGCACCGAGGTAGCTTTGCACCTCGCTGTCGATCATGCGGGTCATGGCGCAGCCACCCAGAAGCAGGGCGGTCGCCATAACCAGCGCAACCCCCAGCCAATGTGGGCGGCGCAGCGGGTTCATGCGGTCACCACCTGCAGGCCCGGGAGGCCCGATAGTTTGGGCGGCGTGAACGATTCCGCGTCAAAGGCTTTGTCGCCGTTCTCATCCGGTATCCCGGTAGTTTTCAGGCCTTTAAAGTTGTGCAGCTTGCCGTCCATCAGGTGCGATGGCACCACGTTTTGCAGCGCAGTGAACATGGTCTCCGCACGGCCGGGGTAGTGCTTCTCCCATTCTTTGAGCATCTTGCTCGCTTGCACGCGCTGCAGGTTTTCCTGGCTGCCGCACAGGCTGCAGGGAATGATGGGGAACTGGCGGTGCTCGGCCCAGCGAATCAGGTCTTTCTCGGCCACGTAGGCCAACGGCCGGATCACGATGAACTCGCCGTTATCACTGGTCAGCTTGGGCGGCATACCTTTGAGCTTACCCGCGAAAAACATGTTCAAAAAGAAGGTTTGCAGCATGTCGTCGCGGTGGTGGCCCAGCGCCAGTTTGTTGCACTTGAGCTGGCGCGCCACGCTGTACAAAATGCCCCGTCGCAGACGGCTGCACAGGCTGCACATGGTCTTTCCTTCGGGAATGTTGCGCTTGACGATGGAGTACGTGTCCTGCGTTTCGATGTGAAACTCCACCCCCATTTTCTGCAAATATTCAGGCAGGATGTGGTCGGGAAAACCGGGCTGCTTCTGGTCCAGATTCACCGCTACCAGTTCGAAGGGGACGGGCGCCCGCTGCTTCATCTTGATCAGGATGTCGAGCATGCCGTAGCTGTCTTTGCCGCCCGACATGCACACCATGACCCGGTCGCCGGCTTCGATCATGTTGAAGTCGATGATGGCCTGTCCCACCTGGCGACACAGGCGTTTTTCGAGCTTGTGGGTCTCGTAGTCGGCACGCTGCGCAGCGGATTTGGCTGCAGGCCCTTGGGACGCCAGCGACTCCAGGGACGCGACGGGCGCGATTTCGTTGTCAATCCAGACGGCATTCATAGTAAGTTCCTTGGGGTCCAATGTGGGGTCACCACTGGCCGGTTTCAACACGAATGGCCACTTCGCAGTCTTCAAAAATTTCCAGCTTGGCAATCTTGACCCGCACGCCCAGCACGCCGGGCAGCTGCATCAGCCGGTGGGCCAGTTTGCCAATCAGGCTTTCCAGCAGGTTAACGTGCTCGGCCGTGCATTCGTTGATGATGATCTGGCGCACCTTGCGGTAATCCAGCACATGGTGGATGTCGTCGTCATGGGGTAGCAGGGGTTGCGTGCCCAGGCGCAGTTCTGCATCCACCTGGATCGGCTGTGGCGCGAGCTTTTCGGACTCCAGAATTCCCAGGTTGGCGTCAAAGCGCAGGCCGGTCAGGGTCAGAATCTGGGTTCCCATCGTGTTTTGCATGGTCAAATTAGTCTCACATCAGGGAAAAATCGCGCTCAAAGCGCATCAGGTGCTGGCCACCATCCACCAGCAGGGTGGTGCCGGTGATGGACTGGTTTTGCAGCGCAAACAACACAGTGGAAGCCACGTCCTGCGGGGTGGAGGAACGCCCCAGCGGCGACAGCTTGTGCAGGGCGGCAAACTTGTCGTCGTTGAGCAGGTGGCTGGTCAGGGTCAGCCCCGGGGCCACGCCGACCACGCGGATTTGCGGACTCAGCGCCAGCGCCAGCATGGTGTTGGCGGCTTCCAGCGCTGCCTTGGACAGGGTGTAGCTGAAAAAATCGGGGTTCTGGTTCCAGAGTTTCTGGTCCAGCAGGTTGACCACGACGCCGCCTACCGCCTGTGCTGCATCGCCGGTTGCCTGGTTGCGCTCGGCGATGTGGGTGTGCAGGGCTTGGGACAGCAAGATTGCCGCGCCCGCGTTGCTGCGCATGTGTTTCTCCATCGCGGCAAAGCTGAAGCTTGCCGCGTTGTCGTGCTCAAAAGTCGAAGCGCTGTTCACCACCGCATCGACATGCCCCATCTCGGCAATCACCGTGGGGAGCAGCTTGCGCACAGCAGTTTCATTTCCCAAATTACATCGAAAAGCGGCTGCACCCCCCGTCAGTCTTGCGCAGTCAGCTATTGTTTTTGTAGCGTCTTCCAGTGAGTCGCGGTAGTGCACGGCCACGCGCCAGCCACTGGCAGCCAGTGCCAGGGCAATCTCGCGGCCCAGCCGTTTGGCCGCGCCGGTAATCAGAACGGTGGGGACGGTTGTAGCAGCGCCAACCGTTGCAGCAGGGGAGGGAGCAGACATTGGGAGACAATTCACCTTGTGATGACAACACCTCCGAGTTTAACGACCCCCTCGCCCGGTAGCCCGGCTCCAGGCTCTCTGGCGGCCCATATCGAGCGGCATATGGCAGACAGCGGCGGCTGGATCGGTTTTGATACCTTCATGGCCTTGGCTCTGTATGCCCCCGGTTTGGGTTACTACACCCGCGGCGCTACGGTTTTCGGCAGCCTTCCTCAGGGTTTGCGGGGCAGTGATGGCGCAGTGGTCGGTGCGGGTAGTGACTTTGTGACAGCTCCCGAGATGACGCCGCTGTTTGGCCAGGCGCTCGCGCGCCAGCTGGCGCAGGCTTTGCAGGCAACGGGCACAGACGAGGTGTGGGAGTTTGGTGCCGGAACAGGCGCATTGGCACTGCAACTGCTGGACGCTCTGGCTGCCATGGGCGTGACGCTGCGCCGCTACACGATTGTGGATTTGTCCTTGCCCCTGCGCGCGCGCCAGCAGACCACTCTTCAGGCGTATGCGGACATTGTTCGATGGGTGGACGAACTCCCGGCAGCCATGCAGGGCGTGGTGGTGGGCAACGAAGTGCTGGACGCCATGCCGGTGAAGCTACTGGCCCGAGTCGGGGGGGCGTGGTTTGAACGCGGTGTGGTCACCCAAGGGGATGGCTTTGCCTGGCAAGACCACCCCACCGACCTGCGCCCGCCGATGGAAGTGCCCGGCGAGCACGACTACCTCACCGAGATTCACCCCCAGGGCGAGGCCTTTGTGCGCACCCTGGCGGACCGCCTGCAGGCCGGGGCGGTGTTTTTGCTGGACTATGGTTTTCCTGAAGGGGAGTACTACCATGAGCAGCGCCACATGGGTACTGTCATGTGCCACCGCGCCCACCAGGCCGACGGCGACCCACTGGCAGATGTGGGCAGCAAGGACATCACGGCCCATGTCAATTTCACCGGCATTGCGCTGGCCGCCCAGGACGCGGGGCTGGAGGTGCTGGGCTACACCAACCAGGCGCATTTTTTGATGAACTGCGGCATGGTCGAGGCCATGCAGGATGCGTCACTGCCCGAGCGAGTAGCTGCGCAAAAACTCATTCTGGAGCACGAAATGGGTGAGTTTTTCAAGGTCATTGGTCTGACCAAAGGCGCGCACTGGAATGCCATGGGTTTTGCCCGTGGTGACAAGACCCACCGTTTGTGAACGGTCTTGAAGCAAGGAAATTTATACCTATATGGGTATGCAAAGAGGACCTCCCATGACCGATTCACTGCACATTGTTTGCCCCCATTGCCACCAGACCAACCGCGTCAAGGTGGCCGACCAATCCCGTGCGCCCGACTGCGGCAGTTGCCACAAGCCGCTTTTCACAGCCCACACCGTGGCACTGGACGAAGCGGCGTTTGAAAAGCACATTGGTCGCAACCAGATCCCGGTGCTGGTGGACTTTTGGGCCCCGTGGTGCGGCCCGTGCCGCCAGATGGCTCCCGCGCTGGAGCAGGCTACCGCCCAGCTTGAGCCGGCAGTGCGCGTGGCCAAGGTCAACACCGAAGAGGCACAGGCACTGGGTGCGCGTTTCAACATTCGCAGCATTCCCACCTTGGCGCTGTTCGTCAACGGGCGCGAGGTGGCACGTCAGCCTGGCGCCATGGGCGCAGCCGACATCGTGCGCTGGACGCAGTCGCACTTGCGCTGACGCGGCCGTGGCGTTTTGGTAACGTTGTGGTAACGCAAGCCATGACTTGCGCGGTAGTATCTCGCCCTTATTCACCGACACCACAGCGAGCCAGCCATGCAGACCACCATCCGGACGGAGACCGTTGAACGCACCCAGCGCCCATGGGGTTGGTACGAGACGGTATCCGAGGTGGCCGGCAACAAGATCAAGCGCATTGGCGTGTTGCCCGGTCAGCAGATCAGCCTGCAAAAACACCACCAGCGCGCCGAGCACTGGGTGGTGGTGCAGGGCGTGGCACGCGTCACGCTCGACGAACGCACCTTTGATTTGCCCACTGGCGGACACTGCGACATTGCCGTTGGGCAGGTGCACCGGCTCGCCAATGTGACAACGGACCCGGTGGAGATTGTGGAAGTCCAGTTTGGCAGTTACCTGGGCGAAGACGATATCGTGCGCCTGCAAGACGACTATGGTCGCCAATAAACCCATTGAGCCCCTCATGAACCCTATCTATTCAGAAATTCCTGTTCAGTTGCCTGTGGGCGCAGCGCCTGTTGCCTGTGTCGACATTGGCGGCACCAAAGTGGCCGTCACCGTGGCGGATGAACACGGTGTGCGCGGCAAGGTGGCCGAACCCACCGCTACCCGGGGTGACAACGATGCCCTGGCCCTGCAAATCATTCGCCTTGTGGGTCAAAGTTGTGCCGCCGCTGGCGTTGCGGTGGCAGACATCTCTGCGGTGGGCGTGGCCTCTTGCGGCCCGTTTGTCATGCGGGATGGCCTGGTTGAATTGGCTGCGCCCAATATTTGTGGTGGGCTGGCTGGCAAGGCGCGCGGGCTGCCCAATGACTGGACTACCGCCCTGCTGGAGGCGCCGCTGCGCGCGGCCTTCCCCAATGTTCGGGTGGAAAACGATGGCGTAGGCGCGCTGGAAGCCGAGCGGCGCTGGGGCGCCTTGCAAGGCGTGGACAACTGTGCCTACCTGACCTGGAGTACCGGTATTGGCATGGGGCTGTGTGTCGATGGCCGCATTTTGCGCGGCAAGAACGGCAACGCCGGGCACGCCGGTCACACCTTTGTGAGTGACAACACGGACGCGTTGTGCGGCTGTGGCAATGTGGGAGACGTGGAAAGCCTGGTGGCCGGAAACGCCATTGCCCGACGATTCAGTGCAGACGGTTACAGCGATTCTGCTACGCTTTTTATAGCTGCTCACGCAGGTGACACGAGGGCTATCGCCATAATTGATGACTTGTGCCGGGTCATGGGGCGCACCATCTACAACATGGTGGCTACACTCGATTTGCAGCGCATCAGCTTGGGTGGCAGCGTTTTTTGGCACCACCGCGACTACCTTCTGCCGCGGCTGCGATCCCACATCACAGGCAAGTTGCCCGCCCTGACAGATGGGCTGGAGTTGGTGCCTGCCGGCCTTGGCGAGCGAGTGGGGGATTACGCGGCGCTGGCCCTGGTTTTGGGCTGATGTGAACACGTAACAAGGTGCATTCCGTGACCCACAATAAGCTGCATTCCTTTCGCCAGTGCGTCCTGGTGTGCCTGGGTCTTGTCATGGCGATGGACGCCGCGCGCGCCCAGCAGCCTTCGGTGGCGCCCATTCCGCCGATTCCGCGCTTTATCGAGGAAACCGAGGCCGCCGGCTTGCAAAGCCGCTTTGAGGGAGAAGACGAGTACATGGTGGGTGGAGGTGTGGCAACATTTGACTGCGCCGGCAACGGTTTGCCCAGTGTTTATGTAACCGCCGGGGTCAATAAAGCCAAGTTTTACCGCAATCACAGTACCCGTGGCGGGCCCATCAAGCTGCAGGAAGAGCGGTCGGGCCTGGAGGTGACCAACGCCATAGGAGCCTACCCGATCGACATTGACGGTGACGGTATCACCGACCTGGTCGTGCTGCGTGTTGGCGAGGTGCAGGTTTTCAGGGGACTTGGCAGCTGCAAGTTTGAACGTGCCAACGACGCGTGGGCGGTGCACACCAGCAACGCCTGGCATACCGCTTTTTCAGCCACCTGGGAGCGGGGTCAGTCCTGGCCGACCCTGGCCTTTGGCACCTACTACGACCGATCGCGCCCGGACTTTCCCTGGGGCAGTTGCACGCCGGGCCTTTTGTTCCGCCCGGCTGCATCGGGCTCGGGATATGCGCCACCTATACCGTTGGTGCCGAGTCATTGCGCACTGTCCATGCTGTTTTCAGACTGGAACCGCAGCGGCGAGGCTTCCTTGCGTATCAGCAATGATCGCGAGTACTACAAGAACGGTCAGGAGCAGTTGTGGCATGTCGCTCTAGGACAAGCCCCTGCTTTGTACACCCCCGCAGAAGGCTGGAAGCCGCTTCAGATATGGGGTATGGGCATTGCCAGCCATGACCTTGATGGTGAGGGCTTTCCCTCCGTGTTTTTGACCAGCATGGCGGACAACAAGTTGCAGAAGGTGGCTTCCGGGGCCAGGCAACCCACCTATTCCGATGAGGCATTTCGCCGCGGTATCACCGCTCACCGTCCCTATGTGGGGGGCGACATTCACCCCAGTACAGCGTGGCACGCTCAGTTTTCCGATGTGAATAACGATGGGCTGGCTGACCTGTTTGTGGTGAAGGGCAATGTTTCCACCATGCCCGATTTCGCCACGTTGGACCCCAACAACCTCTTGCTGCAGCAGACCGACGGCCACTTTTTTGAGGCTGGCCAGCAAGCTGGGGTGGCGAGCTTCAAACGGGGCCGCGGAGGCATGATGGTCGACCTCAATGGCGACGGTCTGCTTGACATGCTGGTGGTCAATCGCTGGGACAAGGCGCAGCTTTGGCGTAACCTGGGCGCAGGCACGGCCAAAGAGCCTTTGCCCCTGGGCCACTGGTTGCAGGTGCGTCTGGTGCAAGCCAACGGCAACCGCGATGCAGTAGGTTCCTGGGTTGAAGTGGATCTGGGTGAACCTTCCCATCGGGTGATTCGCCAGGAGTTGACCGTGGGTGGCGGGCATGCCAGTGGCCACCTTGGGTGGATGCATTTTGGTTTGGGCGCGCTCACTGAAGCCAGGCTGGTCAAGCTGCGTGTTCAGTGGCCACACGGGGAGTGGAGCCCCTGGCAGCCGGTGGCGGCAGACGGGTTCTATGTCATGGACAAAGAGCGGGGCATTGGCCCGTGGAAGGCACCATGAGAAACGCGTTCCTTGCGTTGGGTTTAGCGGCATTGTTATCGACGCTGACGGCGCACGCCCAGACGCCCGCACCACCCATTTCGCCGGACATCATCTCGGCTCCGCAGCCAAGCGCCTATAGTGCGGCAGTGGCAACTGAGTGGTTTAGTCTGGCGCTGCTGTTGACGCAGCAGACACCCGGATTCAGCCCCCCCGTGGCAGCGCGGGCACTGGGGTATCTGGGGCTCACCTTGTACGAATCCGTCGTGCCAGGCATGCCGCAAAACATCAGCTTGGCGGGACAGCTCAACGAGTTGAATTCTCTGCCATGGGCCCAGCCCAATGAGGCCTTGCACTGGCCGACCGTGGCCAATGCCGCCATGGCCACCATGACCCGCATGATGTTCAGCAGCGCGAGCGCCGAGAATAAAGCCCGCATCGATTTGCTGGAACGCAGCCTGCCCCTGAAATACGGACAGGACTTTGATCCGAACACGGTCACTCCAGACATCACCAACCGATCCGAAACCTTTGGCAAGCTCATGGCGATGGCCGTGATGACCTGGGCCCGAACTGACGGCGGCCACGAAGCCTGGGGTCCGCTTCGGCGCAGCCGGGCCAATTACGTGCCACCCAGCGGGGCGGGTAAATGGTCCGCCACGCCTCCGGCATTTGCGGCCCCTCTGTTGCCTTGGTGGGGCGAGGTGCGGCCTTTTGTCCTGAAGGCTGCTGGTGACTGCCCCGCGCCTGCGCCGCTAGCGTACTCCGAGCAGACCACCTCGGCCTTCTACCAATCTGCCGATGAGGTCTATCGGGTCAGCAATATGGCCACGCAAGAGCAGCGCCAGTTTGCTTTGTACTGGGCGGACGACCCGGGCAAAACCCCCACGCCCGCCGGTCACTGGGCGTTCATAGCCAACGATCTGCTCAAGCAGCGCAAGGCCAATCTGGCGCTCGCTGCGGAAACCTTCGCTCGATTGAACATGGCCATGTCGGATGCTTTCGTTGCGGGTTGGGATACCAAATACAAGTTCAACGTGTTGCGTCCGGTGACGTATGTGCAACTGGTGATGGACAGCAACTGGGTGCCTACGCTGATGCACACGCCGCCATTTCCGGAGTACCCATCGGGACACTCGGTGCAATCGAGTGCGGCCGCAACCGTGCTGGATCAGCTGTTCGGCGCCAGCACGGCCTTCGTGGACAACACCCACAATGACAGGGGATGGGGGCCGCGCAGCTTCAAGAGTTTCAAAGCCGCGGCAAACGAGGCCGCACTTTCCCGTCTGTATGCAGGCATCCACTACCGCTTCGCAGTCGAGGGCGGGCAAGTGCAAGGCCGGTGCGTGGCAGACGAAGTATTGGCTTTGAAGTTCAAGCGATGACCCGTTGATCCGCACCGTCGGGGCCCCTTAAGGGTAAGTCCTGATAGTAGATCCGGATTTGTTTTACATAATTTGTGCATCGCTCGCACTATTGTTTGAACCAGATGGCCTCGAGTCGATATCGCACGTACTACCGCCACCTATTGGCAAAATAACTGGAGACACACATGAAACTGAAATACCAACTGACTGCTTTGGCCCTGGGCCTGAGCGCGATTTCTGCTTTTGCGCAATTGACAGTCGGTGTCAGCTACGACGCATTCCAGGAAGAGCGCTGGAAGACGGATGAGGCGGCAATCAAGACAGAGCTCGCCAAACACGGCGCCAAGTACATCATGTCTGACGCTGGCGCTTCGACAGAGAAGCAATTGAGCGACATCGATGGCCTGATTGCCAAGGGTGCCAAGGTTCTGATTATTCTGGGTCGCGACAAAGATGCCATCCTGCCTGCGGTCAACAAGGCCAACCAGTTGAAGATTCCAGTGATTGCCTATGACCGCCTGTTCGAAGCGCCTGGCGTGACATACATCACTTTTGACAACAAGGAAGTCGGCCGTATGACTGCCCGTGCCATTCTGGCTGTCAAGCCAAAGGGCAACTTCGCCATCATCAAGGGTGATCCAGGGGATGCAAACGCCAACTTCCTGCGCGAAGGTCAAGGCGAAGTTCTGGCCGACTCCATCAAGAAGGGCGATGTCAAGATCGTTGGCGAGGAGTTCACCGCAGGGTGGAACCCACAGAATGCCCAGAAAAACATGGAGCAGATTCTGACCAAGAATGGCAACAAGGTTGACGCCGTTATCGCCCAGAACGACGGCATGGCTGGCGGTGTCGTCGCCGCTTTGACGGCCAAGGGTCTGCAAGGTATTCCGGTGTCTGGCCAGGATGGAGACCTCGGAGCGCTGAATCGCGTGGCGGTGGGTACGCAAACCGTGTCGGTCTGGAAAAACTCGGCCGATCTCGGCACCGCTGCAGCCAAGGCTGCGGTGGAATTGGGCGCAGGCAAGCCAGTGACGGGTGCTGCGGATTGGGCCGGCGGGGAAAAGAAGATGACTTTGAAGTCCATCTTCCTGAAGCCAATCCCTGTGACACGCGCCAACCTGGATGTCGTGCTGGCCGCTGGCCACATCAAGAAAGCAGAACTCTGCAAAGGTGTGACTGATCCTTCTGTCACTGTCTGTAAATAAGCAAATTTTCAACTCTCTAGCCTGAAGAGTGCCGCGGGCTTCATGCCCGCGGTTTCGTTTGTAGATAGGAGAAGTCGATGAATCAAGCATTGCAGAACTTGAAGCATTCAGCGGTCGATTGGCGTATGGTGCTGATGGCCGGAGTCTTGCTGGTGATCACAGTGGTCTTCAACGTGATGTCAGATGGGATCTTCCTGTCTGCCGAGAATCTGTACAACATTGCGCAGCAAACTGCGGTGGTGGGCATCCTGGCGACCGTCATGGTGCTGATCATTGTGGCCCGACACATTGACCTGTCCGTCGGGTCCGTCATGGGTTTTGTGGGTGTGCTGATCGCGTTTCTCATGTACACCTCCAACTGGTCATGGCCAGCGGCCTGTTTGGCCGGTTTGGCTGCCTCGATTGCGGTGGCGATGTACCAGGGTGCATTGACTGCTTTTGTGGGCGTACCTTCGTTCGTGGTGACGCTGGGTGGCCTGATGTCGTTTCGCGGTGCCGCCTACATGGTGGCAGACGGCAAGACGCAGCCCTTGAATGACCCATTCTTCCTGAAACTCGGCGGCGGCTTTAACGGCGGTATTGGTACGACTGCCAGCTGGGTCCTTGGTGCCCTGATTTGTGTTGCCATTGTTTTTTCCATGGCAAGCAAACGTCGCGCCAAAAAGGCCTATGACGTTCCA
Source organism: Burkholderiales bacterium (assembly GCA_038237415.1). GTDB lineage: Bacteria > Pseudomonadota > Gammaproteobacteria > Burkholderiales > Burkholderiaceae_C > Allorhodoferax. The sequence goes on along the minus strand of JBBRYR010000030.1, from coordinate 19,249 downwards.
ACCAATCCGCTCGGGATTGATGCCGTTCTGGCCTTGATCCCGATGGTCATCGTGATGGGTTTTGTGGCGGTCATGAACGCGTATCACATCCCCAACAAGGAAGACGCGCAAGGCATTCCAATTCCTGTATTGATCTGGGGTGCTGTGGCCCTTTTCATGTCGTTCCTGGTGCACCGCACACGGTTTGGTCGCTATATTTTTGCGATGGGCGGTAATCCCGATGCGGCGGCTCTGGTGGGTATACCGGTTCGCAAGGTCACCATGCTGCTGTTCCTGTTGTTGGCGGTGCTCACGACCATCGCGGCCATTGTGGCGATTTCGCGTCTGAATGCTGGAACGAATTCGCTGGGCAACAGCCTGGAGTTGCTGGTTATTGCAGCTACCGTCATTGGTGGCACGGCGCTGGCTGGCGGCAGCGGAACCATTCTGGGGTCAGTGCTCGGCGCGCTGATCATGCAATGCATTGACAGCGGCATGCTGTTGCTGGATGTGTCGATTGGTGTGCGCTACATCATCATCGGCCAGGTTTTGATTGCTGCGGTTGTGTTCGACGTGGCCTACCGCAAATGGACAGGAGATGTGCTGTGAGTAACCAAACCCCTATCGCAGAATCCGTGGCTCCCAGGCGCAAGGCCGATCCGACCAAATGTCTGGTGGGGCTGCGCAATATCAAGAAGGCATTTGGTGGCGTGCATGCCGTTGAGGACGTCAGCATCAACCTCTATCCAGGCGAAGTGGTGGCGGTCCTCGGCCACAACGGTGCTGGAAAGTCCACATTGATGAAAATGCTGGCCGGCGCTTATCCCATCGACAGTGGCGACGTGCTGATCAATGGTGAAAAGGTCAGCGTACGCACGCCTGCGGACGCCCAAAACCTGGGTATCGAGTCGATCTACCAGACGCTGGCACTGGCCGACAACCTGGATTCAGTCGCCAACCTGTTTCTCGGACGTGAACTGCTCACCCGGTGGAATACCCTGGACGATCACCGAATGGATGCGGATGCACGCAAAGTGTTTCAGCGTCTGAACAAGAACTTCAAGAACTACCACACGCCCGTTCGGCGGCTGTCTGGCGGCCAGCGTCAAGTGGTCGCCATTTCCCGCGCCATTTATTTCAACGCCCAGATTCTGATCATGGATGAGCCAACGGCCGCACTCGGGCCAGAAGAAACCGCCATGGTTGCGAAGCTGATTCAGCAACTGAAGGCGGAAGGCGTAGGGATTTTCCTGATCAGCCACGACATGCACGACGTGTTTGCGTTGAGCGACCGCCTGGCGGTGATGAAGAACGGAAAGCTGGTGGGCACCTACCGCACCCAGGATGTGACCGAAGACGAAGTTTTGGGCATGATCATTTTGGGCAAGCAACCTGCAGGCAAGTTGCAGGCAGAACGGCACTCTGCCTGAAGTGAGCCGGAGCAATGAAGACCACAGGCGATCAACAGCTCGTTAAGCATATCAACCGCAGTGTGCTGCTGCGGCTGGTGCGGTCACGGCCGGGCTTGTCTCGCGCGCAGTTGGCACTTCGCAGCGGCCTGACCAAATCAACCGTTAGCCTGCTGGTGCGCGAGTTGATCGCAGAGGGCTGGCTCTGCGAGGACGCAATTGCTTCGAATTCGGGTCTGGGCAGGCCTTCGACCCCTGTTCAACTGGACGGGCGCAGACGCGGTCTGATTGGCATGGAGCTTGCCGTTGATTGCTTGCGGGTGGTGAGTGTTTCACTCACTGGTGAGGTCTTGTGCAGTCTGGAAGAGCCATTGGAGAGCAAGCGCCCTGAGCGGGTCTGTGCGCAGGCTTCGCATTTGGCGCGCGTTGCCTATGGCGAGCTGGACGCGGGCGGAGTGCTGTTGACTGGCATTGGCGCCGGTCTGCCTGGTGCTTTTGACCAGGCGACTGGAGTCGTTCGATTTGCTCCCAATTTGGGATGGCGCAATGTCGACTTTGTTCCTATGCTGACCCAGGCGCTGCAGGCAGAGGGTTTGCCATCTGTGCCTCTACACGTACAGAACGAAGCCGATACCGGTGCGTTAAGTGAGTATGAATTTGCCCAGGAAGAAATTCGCGAGACCCTGATTTTTGTGACCTGCGACGTCGGTGTGGGTGCCGGAATCGTGTTGAATGATCGGCTCTTTACGGGTAGCCACGGGATGGCGGGCGAAATTGGGCACACCATATTGCAGGTTTTTGGCGAACTGTGCTCCTGTGGCCGACGCGGGTGCGCAGAAACTTTTGTGGGTTCCGCCGCCCTGCACCGGGAGCTTGAATTCAGTGGCAATGTCTCGCGGGCGGGGCGGTATTTGGGCCTTCTGGTCCAGAACCTCTGGACAACCTTTGATCCGGGGGTGATCGTATTGGGTGGCGGGTCCTGTGTGCGCCGGCCAGAGCTCGCGACCTTTGCACGGGAGACCTTGCATAACTACGCGGCAGCGGCCGGCATGGAACCGCCCGTCATCCGGTTGGCGCGCTATGGTTTGTTGGCATCCGCAGTGGGTGCTGCGGCGCTGGTGCTGCACCAGCATGTGCGACCCCTGTATCCACTCCATCCGCTGGCACAGCGTGAAATGTCATTGGGCATGGATGTCGGGACGCCCATGCCTCCACTTACTGAAATTTGAGTCAAACATGTACCTTGGAATTGATGTTGGGACCTCGGAGGTCAAGGTGTTGCTGTTGGACAGAAACCATCGGCAGATAGCCCAGGCGAGCCATCCGCTGGAGATTTTCCGCCCTGAGCCTGGACACAGTGAACAGCAGCCTTCCAGTTGGTGGATAGCTACTGTGAATGCCTTGGGCCAATTGCGCGCGGGCCACCCTGTCGCCTATGGCGCGGTACAAGCCATTGGTTTGTCGGGCCAGATGCACGGCGCAGTGTTGCTTGACGAGAATCACCAGGTACTGCGCCCGGCCATTCTTTGGAATGACACCCGTGCCGACGCAGAGTGCCTTGCCATGATGGCCGAACTTCCGTCGCTGCCGCGCCTTGCAGGGAGCCTGGCCATGCCAGGCTTCACCGCACCCAAATTGCGCTGGCTGGCCGAACACGAGCCTACCGTTTTCGGGCGCGTTGCAAAAGTGCTTTTGCCAAAAGACTATGTCCGGTTTCTACTCACGGGTGAGTTCGTTACCGACATGTCAGATGCCAGCGGCACCATGTGGCTTGATGTGGAGAAACGATGCTGGTCCGATGCCGTACTGGCGCTGACGGGACTGACGCAGGCGCACATGCCCCGTCTGGTCGAAGGCAGTGAGGCGGGGGGGCTGCTCAGCGCAGATGTCGCAAAGACTCTGGGCTTGCAGGCGGGTATTCCGGTCGCTGGGGGAGGGGGTGACAACGCAGCAAGCGCGGTGGGCATGGGCGCAGTTGATGCCGGTCAGGGGTTTATTTCGCTCGGCACTAGTGGCGTGGTGTTCGTGGTCACGCCCACCTACCAGCCCAATGCTGCCAGCGCCACACATGCCTTTTGCCACGCGGTGCCAAACCGCTGGCATCAGATGTCGGTCATGCTCTCGGCCGCGAGCTGTTTGCAGTGGGCCACACGGTTGCTGGGCGCCTCGTCTGAAGCGGTGCTGGAAGCCCGCGCCAGCGCGCTTGGCCCGGAGGCACGTGCACAGGCTCCTGTTTTCCTGCCCTACCTCAGTGGCGAGCGGACACCGCACAACAGCGCAACGCTGCGTGGCAGTCTTCATGGACTCAGCCACGATACAGATGCCTCGGCGCTGGCCTACAGCGTGATGGAAGGCGTGACTTTCGGCTTGCATGATGGTCTGGCCGCATTGCGTGAAGCCGGAAGCGTTGTTGACCGGCTTTCGTTGGTGGGTGGTGGTGCGCGCAGCCAGTTCTGGGCGCAACAGCTGGCGTCCAGCCTCGAGATCGATATCGTCACGCACACCGGTTCCGCTGCCGGGGGGGCATTGGGCGCCGCCCGGCTTGCGTGGCTGGCGGACGGCGGGGACATCAATGCGGTCTGCACTGCGCCACCCGTTGATCGGGTGTACCACCCTGACGCGGGTGAAACCCGTTTACTCAAACCCCGCTATTCGCGCTTTCGCGATCTGTACGCCGGCTAGGCCCTCCGCTGCCAGGGCCCCCATTGTTTGATATTCAACCTTTCAAGGAAAAGACATGACCTCGTATTTCAATAGTGTTGCCCCCATTACCTATGAGGGTGCAGAGTCCCAAAATCCTTTGGCTTTTAAGTGGTACGACAAAGATCGCATGGTGATGGGCAAGCGCATGGAAGACCACTTGCGCTTTGCCGTGTGTTACTGGCATAGCTTCTGCTGGAATGGCTCGGATCCGTTTGGCGGCGACACGTTTCAGCGCCCTTGGCAACACATGGCTGATCCCATGGCGGCCGCCAAAGCCAAGGCCGACGTGGCATTTGAATTCTTTGCCAAGCTCGGTGCGCCGTATTACTGTTTCCACGACCGTGATGTGGCGCCTGAAGGATTGACGCCGCGTGAAAGTGTGAGCAATCTGCATGCGATGGTGGATGTGTTGGCGGCCAAGCAAGCCGAGACGGGCATGAAGCTGCTATGGGGTACGGCCAACCTGTTTAGCCACCGCCGGTTCATGTCGGGTGCGGCAACCAACCCCAACCCCGAAATTTTTGCGTTGGGCGCATTGCAGGTGAAAGAGGCGATGGACGCCACACTCAAACTCGGCGGCGAAAACTATGTGCTGTGGGGTGGTCGTGAAGGTTACGAGACCCTGCTCAATACCCGCGTGGGCCATGAGCTGGACCAGATGGGCCGTTTCCTGAACATGGTCGTGGAATACAAGCACAAGATTGGCTTCAAGGGCACCATCCTGCTGGAGCCAAAGCCACGCGAACCCAGCAAACACCAGTATGATTTTGACACTGCCACGGTCTATGGCTTCCTGACCCGCTATGGCCTGGAAAAGGAAATCAAGGTCAACATCGAAGCGAACCACGCCACTTTGGCGGGGCACAGCTTCGAGCACGAAATTGCGACGGCGGTTGACCTGGGCATCTTCGGCTCTATCGACATGAATCGCGGTGACATGCAGTGCGCCTGGGACACCGACCAGTTCCCCAATAACATCCCCGAGACGGCTCTGGCCATGTACCTCATCCTCAAGGGTGGTGGCTTCACCACCGGCGGTATCAACTTTGATGCCAAGGTGCGCCGCCAGTCCATTGACCCTGAAGACATGTTCCATGGCCATATTGGCGGCATGGATGTATCGGCACGCGCCTTGTTGATTGCCGAGAAGATGATCACTGATGGCAAGCTGGAGCAGATTCAGGAGAAACGCTACGCCGGATGGAAGACGCCACTGGGCCAGAGCATGCTGGACGGAAAAATGTCGCTGGACGCCGTCGCGGCGCACGTCATCGCGCACAACACCGACACCTTACCGGTGTCCGGCCGCCAGGAACACCTGGAAAATCTTTTGAACTCCTACATCTGATGAGCCATCCCTTTGGCCAGAACCAATCGCGCGTATGGAGCGCTACGGCATGAGCGAATTGACCCACCTATTGGCCGAGTTCTTCAGCTACAAGGCCTACGTCATGCTGCCGATCATCATGCTGGCCATTGCCTTGGCGGTTCGCGTGCCCCTGCGGCGTGCTTTGTTGAGCGCAGTGACGCTGGCCGCAGGCTTTGCCGGGGTGTTTATTGCGTTCAATTTCTTTGTCGCCAACATCAGCCCGGCCGTTCAGCAGCTCTCCACCTTGCGAGGGTTGAATTTTCTGGTGCTGGATGTGGGTTGGCCACCCTTGGCCGCCATAACGTGGGCATCGCCGCTTGCGGCCATTTCGATTCCGGTTATTCTGGCAGTCAACCTGCTGATGCTGGCCATGGGCTGGACGCGCACTATCTATATTGACGTCTGGAACTACTGGCATTTCGCATTGCTGGGCGCACTGGTTATGACGCTGTCAGGCAGCATCTGGGTCGGCCTGCTGGCGACCACCATGCTGGCGGTGTATTGTTTCAAACTCGTCGAGTGGACGGCCCCCGATGTCGAGCGCGAGATGGGTATGGTGGGGATTTCGGCATCACCTATTTCGGTCAACGGCATTGCGCCCTACACCGCCTGTGTCGATTGGCTTCTGGACCGCATGCCGGTGCTCAAAGACATTGACTACAACCCCGAGCAGCTTGGGAAAGCCAAAGCCGACGACAGCACAATCGGCTGGCTGGAAATCTTGAGTGAGCCCATGGTGATCGGCTTGCTGATGGGGCTGGTTTTGGCCATTGCGGCTGGCTATGGCACCAAAGAAACGCTTGAATTGGGCGTGCACATTGCCGCCGTCATGTTTTTGTTGCCACGTAGCGCGGGCCTGATTGGTGAGGCTATGGTACCTATCACCACCGCACTTCGCGATCAGGTGACCCGCCATTTCCCACATCGTAAAAACCTGATCGTGGCTATCGATACCGGCTTTCTCATGCACCACAAATCGGTGGTGGTGACCGGACTCATTCTCATGGCGTTGGCCATCATGGTCGCGCTGGTGCTGCCCGGTAATCAGGTGTTGCCTTTGGGGGATTTGCCCAACCTGATATCGGTGATGTCCATCTCCGTTCTGATGCTGCGCGGCAACGTGTTTCGTTCCGTGCTGGCGGGTATTCCGGTCGTCATCACCTTTTTGCTTATATCGTCCAGCATGGCGCCGCTGATCACCGATCTGGCGCACCAGACTCCCTCCTTCAAGTCCGAGGGTTTGGGGCTTATCACCGCATTTACCGATGGTGGTCACCAACTGCGGTTTCTGATTTTTTCGGCCTTTCAAGGCAAGCTCTGGGCGTTTGTGGTGCTACCGCTGGTGGCTTTAGCCACTTGGCTATTACGAAACCGTTTTTTGCGCCTGTCTGCGCAAGCCGCTTCAGGAGAAAGATGATGAAAAAAGTGCAATGGGGTGTTTTGAGTACCGCGAACATCGGCATGGAGAAGGTTATTCCCGCCATGCAGCGCAGCCTCTTTGCCGAGGTGGCTGCCATTGCGTCCCGGTCCATGGATCAGGCCCATGCCGCCGCCCAAAAACTGGGCATCCCAAAAGCCTACGGCTCCTATGAGGCACTGATTGCCGATCCGAGTATCGAGGCCATCTACAACCCGCTGCCCAACGATTTGCACGTGCCCTGGACGCTGGCTGCAGCGCGTGCAGGCAAACACGTTCTGTGCGAAAAGCCGGTGGCGCTGACGGCTTCCGAGGCTGCGCAGCTGCGTGAAGTGGCAGACAAGGTGCACATCATGGAAGGCTTCATGGTGCGCTTTCACCCCCAGTGGCTGCGCGCGCGTGAGTTGGTGCGCAGCGGTGCCTTGGGCGATCTGCGCGCCATACAGGTGTTTTTCTCGTACTTCAATCGCGATGCAAGCAACATACGCAACCGTGCGGAATGCGGGGGCGGGGCGCTGTACGACATTGGGTGCTATGCCGTCGTTGCCGGACGCTTTTTCTTTGAAGCCGAGCCGACGCGGGCTATCGCCTTGCTGGACCGTGATCCGGATTTCAAGGCTGACCGGACCAGCAGTGCGCTGATGGACTTCGGCTCGGGGCGTCGCCTGGACTTTACGGTGTCGACCCAATCAACACCCTACCAGCGCCTCCATCTGGTAGGTACCCAGAAGCGACTGGAAATCATGATCCCGTTCAATGCACCACAAGGGGAAGAAACAGCGATCCACATGGACGATGGCAAAACACTGGGCGGGGAAGGGGATCAAGAAGTATTGGCGCGCAGTGACCAATACACGTTGCAGTGCGATGCCTTTTCGCAAGTCATTCGTGGCCGCATGGCCTTGCCATACGGCGTTGAAGACGCCATCAGCAACATGCATGCGTTGGATGCGTTGTTTGCATCGGGTCAGAGTGGTCGGTGGGAGCCGGTCGATCCCGGAGCGGCCGCTGCATCCTTGCTAAACGCGCAAGACTTGAGATAAATCACATCGCAGCCCTGGAAACCTAGGGAAAGCCCCAGTGGTCTTCATGAAAGATTAATGAATAATTAATGAATTCGAGCCAACACGGTGCTGGCCCGGATTCAATAACGCCGTCGGCTGCATTGGTCGGCGAAAAAACTCTTTTGGAGACATCATGTTGAAGCTTTCGAAACTCGCCACGGCAGTGGCATTGGTGGTGGCGGGTACTGCGGCGTTTGCCGGCGAAGTGGAAGTACTGCATTGGTGGACATCCGGTGGCGAAGCCAAGTCCGTCGGCGAGCTCAAGAAAATCATGCAAAGCAAAGGGCACACCTGGAAAGACTTTGCCGTGGCTGGCGGTGGTGGCGACAACGCCATGACTGTGCTCAAGAGCCGTGTGGTGGCGGGTAATCCCCCCGCTGCGGCCCAAATCAAGGGACCTGCCATTCAGGAGTGGGCTTCGGAAGGCGTTTTGGCCAACCTTGACGCCACAGCCCAAGCCGAGAAGTGGGACAGCCTGCTGCCCAAGGTGGTGGCGGATGTCATGAAATACAAAGGCAATTACGTCGCGGCGCCCGTGAACGTGCACCGCGTGAACTGGATGTGGGCTAACGCGGCGGTCCTGAAGAAGGCTGGCGTGACGACTACGCCCAAGACGTGGGACGAATTTTTTGCTGCGGCTGAAAAAGTCAAGAAGGCCGGACTGATTCCCGTGGCACATGGTGGGCAGAACTGGCAGGACTTCACCACGTTCGAAGACGTGGTGTTGGGCGTGGGCGGTGCCAAGTTTTACAACGACGCACTGATGAAGCTCGACCAGAAGGCCCTGACCAGCGACACCATGAAGAAGTCGCTTGAAACCTTCCGCAAGATCAAGGGCTATACCGACCCTGCATCTCCTGGGCGCGACTGGAACCTGGCAACCGCCATGGTGATTCAGGAAAAGGCCGCTTTCCAGTTCATGGGTGACTGGGCCAAGGGCGAGTTCACCGCCGCGGGCAAGGTGCCGGGCAAAGACTACATCTGCGCTGCTGCACCTGGCACCGCCAACGCCTACACCTTCAATGTGGACTCGTTTGCCATGTTCAAGCTCAAGGACGCTACCGCTCAAAAGGCGCAGGCTGATCTGGCAGCTGCCATCATGGGTACCGAGTTCCAGGAAATCTTCAACCTGAACAAAGGCTCCATCCCGGTTCGCCTGAATATGGACATGGCCAAGTTTGATGATTGCGCCAAGCTGTCTGCCAAGGACTTCGTGTCCACCGCCAAAGTCGGTGGCCTCGTGCCCTCCATTGCCCACGGCATGGCCGTCAGTCCTGCGGCTGAAGGTGCCATCAAGGATGCGGTCAGTCAGTTCTGGAACGATGACAAGATCTCGGTTGCCGCTGGCATGAAAAGCATCGCCAAGGCTGCTGCGACCAAGTAATTGTTACTGGCAATTCCGCCATTGAAATGACTCCATCCCTTCGGGGGTGGGGTCTGCAGACAGGTTCCCTTTGTGGCCAGGCGCCACGTCTCTGGGGATAAACCATGAAATCATTTGAAAAACTTTTGCCAAAACTGGTGATTGCGCCGGGCTTCGTCCTCGGATTCGCGTTCATCTATGGCTTCATGATCTGGAATGGCGTGCTGTCCCTGACCGGGTCGCGCATGCTCCCCAATTACGATGAGTTCGTGGGGCTGGATCAATACATGCGCCTCTGGGAAATGGATCGCTGGTATATCGCCCTCAAAAATCTCGGCATCTTCAGCGTGCTCTATGTGGGGGGCTCGATGCTGCTGGGCATGGGGCTGGCGATATTTCTGGACCAGAAGATCCGCTTCGAAGGTGTGCTGCGAACCGTTTACCTGTACCCCATGGCGCTGTCGTTTATCGTCACAGGAACCGCATGGAAGTGGATATTGAACCCCAGCCTCGGGCTGGAAAAATTGATGCATGACCTGGGTTGGGCGAGCTTTCACTTTGACTGGCTGGTGCAGTCCGAAACGGCTATCTACTGCGTGGTGATCGCCGGCATCTGGCAGTCCGCAGGGTTTGCCATGGCCTTGTTTCTGGCCGGGTTGCGCGGCATTGATGACAGCATCATCAAGGCGGCGCAAATTGACGGCGCTTCGCTGCCCCTCATTTACTGGCGCATCATTTTGCCCATCCTGCGCCCGGTGGTGTTCTCCACCATTCTGGTGTTGTCGCACCTGTCCATCAAAAGCTTTGACCTGGTCATGGCGCTCACCGCTGGTGGACCAGGCTATGCAACCGACGTTCCCGCCACGTTCATGTTTGTGATGAGCTTCACCCGCGGCCAGATTGGCCTGGGTGCTGCCAGCGCCACCATGATGCTGGCCACGGTTGCAGCCATCGTCGTCCCCTACCTTTACAGCGAGCTGCGTGCCAAACCGCACGACAGATAAGCCATGATCGCTAAACACCTCCCTCGCATCGCGGTCTACGCCGTTTTGCTGTTCGCTGCCCTGTTCTTTCTGGCGCCGCTGTATGTCATGCTGGCCACATCTCTCAAGGATGCGGACCAGATTCGTGCGGGCAACCTGCTGAGCCTGCCGACCGCCATCAATTTCGAGTCATGGAAGCTGGCATGGTCTACGGCCTGTACCGGTGTGGATTGCCGCGGCCTGCGCCCCTACTTCTGGAATTCGGTGAGCATGGCTGTACCTGCGGTTCTCATTTCCACCGCCTGGGGCGCCGTCAATGGCTACGTGCTGAGCATGTGGAGATTCAAGGGCAGTGACGTGCTGTTTGGATTCATCCTGTTCGGCGTGTTCATGCCCTTCCAGGTGGTGCTACTGCCCATGAGCCAGGTGCTCGGCTTTCTAGGCTTGTCCAGTTCGGTAGCAGGTTTGGTACTGGTGCACTGCCTGGCGGGCATGGCGGGCACCACGCTGTTTTTCAGAAACTACTACACGGCTATTCCGCGCGAACTGGTGAATGCCGCACGCATCGATGGTGCCGGTTTCTGGCGCATCTTTTTCCGCATTGTCATTCCCATGTCCACGCCCATCATGATGGTGACGCTGATCTGGCAGTTCACCAATATCTGGAACGACTTCCTGTTTGGCGTCGCGTTCAGTGGCGCTGACAGCAAGCCCATTACGGTCGGCCTCAACAACATGGCCAACACGTCGAGCAGCGTCAAGAGCTACAACGTGGACATGGCTGCGGCAGTGATTGCCGGTTTGCCCACCATGCTGGTCTATGTGCTGGCCGGTCAATATTTCGTCAAAGGTCTTACAGCCGGTGCTGTGAAAGGATAAAAATAAAATGGCAGCTTCTCTTCATATCGCAGGCATTCGCAAGGTCTTTGGCAAGGGTGACAAGGCCGTCGAGGTTCTCAAACGCATCGACATCGACGTCGCCCCCGGCGAATTCCTGATCCTGGTCGGCCCCTCGGGCTGCGGCAAGTCCACCCTGCTCAATATCATTGCCGGCCTGGAAGACCCCACCGAAGGCGAGTTGCTGATCAACGGCAAAAACGTCATTGGTATGGCCCCGGCGCAACGCGACATTGCCATGGTGTTCCAGAGCTATGCGCTGTACCCCACCATGACCGTGGCCGACAACATTGGCTTCGCGCTGGAAATGCGCAAGGTGCCCAAGGATGTGCGCACCAAGCGCATCCACGAAGTGGCCGCCATGCTGCAGATCGAGAACCTGCTGGACCGCCGCCCCGCGCAGCTTTCTGGCGGCCAGCGCCAGCGCGTGGCCATGGGTCGCGCCCTGGCGCGGGATCCACAACTCTTTCTGTTTGACGAGCCGCTCTCCAACCTGGATGCCAAGCTGCGCGTGGAAATGCGCGCCGAGATCAAACGCCTGCACCATGTGTCGGGTATTACCAGCGTGTATGTCACCCACGACCAGATCGAGGCCATGACCCTGGGCAGCCGCATTGCCGTGATGAAGGACGGCATCCTGCAGCAGATCGGCACACCCGACGAGATTTACCGCACCCCGGTCAACACCTACGTGGCCGGCTTCATCGGATCCCCCATGATGAACTTCATCGAAGGACACGTAGGAGGTGCGGACGAGCAGGGCCAGTTTGTATTTTCAGGCGGTAGCCTGGACCTGCCGACTCCCGCAGGCCGCGAGGTGATTCTGGGCCAGCGGCCCGAGCACATCCACCTGGCCGACGAGGCCGGCTGGCGCGGTGAAGTGGTGCTGGTGGAGCCTACGGGTGCGGACACCTATGTGGTGGTCAAAACCGCCGTCGGCCTCATCACGGTGCGCGCCCCGGCGAACACCAGGCTGGACATTGGTGCCGACGTGGGCATGACCGTGAGTAGCCGCCACAACAACTGGTTTGACAAAACCACAGGGAAACGCATTGACCTGCCGCTTGCTTAAGTCGGAAGTGGCAGTTCCAGGTGGATGATCAGCCCGTTCGGGCGGGCGTGGCGGGCGGTAGCCGTGCCACCATGGCGCTGTGCGATTTCGGCCACGATGGCCAGGCCCAGTCCGCAGCCGCCCGGCAGCTCGCTGGCGCGCCAGAAGCGTTCGAACACCCGCTTTAGTTCGGCTTCGTTCAGCCCCGGTCCGCTGTCTTCCACCTCGATGGTGCACAGGCCGTCTTGCCCCCGTGTGCGCAAGGTCACGGTGCTGCCCCGCCCGGCATAGCGCAGGGCATTGTCGATGAGGTTGCTCAGCGCCTCGCGCAACAGCAGTTTGTCGGCCGGCACGGTCAATGTTTCTTCACCTTCATAGCCCAGATCCACTCCCGCCGCCAGCGCACGAGGCGTCCACTCCCGCGCCACCTCGCGTGCCAGCGCCGCGGCGTCGACGGGCAGTAGTGCGACCTCTGTCTCGGTGCGGGCCAGCGAAAGCAGCTGGTGCACCAGGTGTGCACTGCGCTGCGCGCCCGTGTGAACTTTGACCAGGCGCTGTTGCAGCGCCTGCGGGTCGGTTTCCTGCATCGCCAGTTCGGTCTGGCTGATCAGGCCGGCCAGCGGTGTGCGCAACTGGTGGGCCGCATCGTTCAAAAACCGTTTTTCCTGGCTGAGGCTGCGCCGCAAGGTGGTCAGCAAATGGTTGACGGCGTTTGCCAGGGAGTGCACTTCCTGTGGTGCCTGGGTCATTTCAATGGGCGAGAGCGATGCCGCGGTGCGGTGGGCGAGCTGGGCTTCGAGCCGCTGCAGCGGAACGAGCCCACGGCGTATGCCTGCGTAGACTAAAAAGCTGAGCACGGCGCCCAGCAGCAGCAGCGGGAACAGCATGTCTTGCACTAGTTCGCGGGCAATGCGTTGTTGTACCGCCAGGCTCTTGGCCACTTGCACGCGCATGCGCTGCTGCGTTAGGCCCTCACCAAAACTCAGATCGATCGAGGCCGTACGCATGGCCTTGCCATCCAGCTGCACGTTGTACAGCACTGGTTCGTTCTGGGGAATCACCAGATCGGCCGGCGGATTGGGGAGGCGGCCGTTACCCAACAGAAAGCTGCCCGGTGGCGAAGACACCATGTAAGACACGCGGTCGTTGGGGTCTTCCTCAATGATGTCCTGGGCGGCACGTGGAAAGTCCACCAGCAGGCCCGAGCCAAACGGTTTGACCTGGCGTGCCAATGAGCGCACCGATTGTGTGAGCGACTGGTCAATGGTCTTTTCGGCATAGGTCAGCGCCACGCGAAAGGCCAGTGCCCCCCCGACCAGCCACAGCACCAGTTGGGGTACCAACAACCAGACCAGAAGCTGCCGCCTCAGAGAAAAAGAGGCGGCCACGGTCATGCCGCGTCCATCTCCAGCATGTAGCCCAAGCCGCGCACATTGCGAATATTCAGGCCGGAGTCCTGCAACTTGCGGCGCAGGCGGTGCACATAGACTTCCAGTGCGTTCGAGCCGCTGGTGGTGCCGTCCAGCGGCTGGGTTTGCCATACCGCCAGCACATCTTCGCGACCCACAACCTGCCCCATGTTGGTGACCAGTAGGGACAGCAGGGACCATTCGCGCTGGGTCAGGTCCATGGGCTCATCGTCCAGCCACGCCAGGGGCAAAACCGGGTCTACGCGCAGGCGCCTGGCGCCACTGCTTTCCACCTCCAGCGAGCCACCGAATGCCGGCAGGCGCGAGCGGCGCAGCATGGCTTGCAGGCGCGCCAGCAACTCGGCCATGCTGAAGGGTTTGGTGAGGTAGTCGTCGGCGCCCGCGTTGAGGCCTTGCACCCTGTCTTCCACACCGTCACGGGCGGTCAGTACCAGCACGGGCAGGGCCGTGAGGCGCTGGCGAATCCAGCGCAGCACGCTGATGCCATCGACCAGGGGCAAGCCCAAGTCCAGGATGACGCCATCGACCCGGGTGGTTTCCAGCAGTGTCTGGGCCTGCGCGCCGTCGCTGGCACTGCAGACACTATGGCCCGCATGGACCAGTTGTGCGCACAGACCGTCGCGCAGCAATTCATCGTCTTCAACAATCAGCAAGTGGGCCATGGCGAGAGCATACCAAGTGTGCCCGGGCGCAGGGTGCCGTCCGGCAGTGCGCGCGGACTCTAGTCGTCCGGGGCCAGTTCAGCGGCCACCTCAACGCGGTTGCGCCCGGCGGCCTTGGCCCGGTAAAGGGCGTCGTCGGCCAGCTGGTAGAGCTGGTCACCCGTGAGCGTGCTGCCACTGGGCGCACACGCCGCGCCAGCAGACAGGGTGACATAGACAATGCCGGCGCCCAGGTCGCTGATGGCCAGGGCTTCTATGGCTGCCCGCACCGATTCGGCGACGTGCACGGCGCCCAGCACGTCCGTTGCCGGCAGAATCAAGGCAAACTCTTCGCCTCCCATGCGCGCCAGCACATCCGAGGCACGCAGCCGCGTTCGTGCAACCTGCGCAAATCGTCGCAGCACCTCATCGCCTGTGCGATGCCCAAACCGGTCGTTTACGTTTTTGAAATGGTCCAGATCCATCATGACCAGGCTCACCGACTCGCCCCCGCGCTGCGCACGCAGCAAGGCGTTGGACAGGAGCGCGTCTGCAGCGGAGCGGTTGATGCACCCCGTCAATCCGTCAATCGTGGCCAGAGTGTGGTGGTGCTTCACACTGCGTTCCAGTGCGGCCAGAATGAACCCGAAACCCGACCCCAGCATGGCGATGAAGGCGCCCAGGAAAGTGAATGCCTGCCCCAGACTGGACTGCATCAGGTCGGTGTAATCGGACGGCACCAGCCAGGCATTGACTCCCCGATACCCCAGTGCCAGCCCGCCACCGGCCAGTGCCAGGGCCACTATTCTCAGGGAGCGCTCCCGAAACCACCCGTAACGCGCAATTTGCCATAGGCCAGGCAGCAGCATCGAGATGTTCATGAAGGAATAGATACTGGTGCGCTGGTTCAGCGGCAAGGAAAACAGCAGGGCAATCCCCACGCATTCGAGTACCAGCAGAATCCACAAGGCCCGGGGTGCACCGTGCCCATGCAGAAATTGGTAGATGGCATGGCTGTACAGCGCCAGGGCCAGACAGATGAGTCCGTTGCCACCGATAACCGAGATCCACAGGGGAATGTAGGCCCGGGTCGCCAGCACCAGGAAAGCCGCCAGAAAGGCCCAGTTGCCCCCATTCCAGATGGTCAACTCGGGTGCCTCCTGTACCCTGCCGGCGATTGACATCTGAAGCGCCAGCAAGCCGTATCCCATGATTAACGCGGTAATAACGGTGGGGATGTGGATGTACATGGTCAGAACGGGGAGGGCGGCTGAAGCAATAGTACGGTGCTTTGTTTACAGACCGCTTGCGATAGCTGCCGTTCGGGCTTTCTGGATCATTTCACCGATCTTTGGCCCGCTAGCCCCCGTAGCTATTGCGTGAGCAGCTATCAAATCAGTAGCAACCGATTGCGCGTGCAACAGGGCACGGGCCAGCCGCTGCGCTGGAGGGTAGGGCATGTCCTGCAAGCCTTTGCGGCCCCGGGCGTCGCATTCACAGGCCAGCAGAATGTCGGCAAACCGCGCGGGCTTGCGAAACGCATCGCAGCGCTCCAGCAGGCGAACGATGGCCGCAGCATCGAGTGTGGCGGACCGGTGGATGTTGCCGTGCTCGCGCGCCACCACCTGCGCCAGTTCATGGCATTCCACCGGCACCCGCAGGCGCTGGCACAGCGTTTTGAGCAGGCGCACGCTGCGCTCTTCGTGGCCGATGTGGCGCGGCAGTAGGTCGGGCGGTGTGGTGCCCTTGCCGAGATCGTGGGTCAGGCAGGCGAATCGCACGGGAAGCGAGGCCTGCAGCCTCGCCGCCATGTCCAGTACCAGCATGACATGCACGCCCGTGTCGATCTCGGGGTGGTGCTCCGCGCTTTGCGGCACGCCCCACAGGCGGTCGAGTTCGGGTAACAGCCGCGCCAGTGCGCCGCAGTCGCGCAGTACGGCAAACATGCGGGAGGGCTGTGCTTCCATCAGGCCACGGGCCAGCTCCTGCCACACCCGCTCGGCCACCAGGTGATCTACCTCGCCGCAGGCCACCATATCGCGCATCAGCTCCAGGGTGTCGGGGGCGACGTGAAAGTCGGTGAACCGGGCCGCAAAGCGGGCCAGCCGAAGAATGCGCACCGGGTCTTCGCGAAAGGCGGCGGTGACGTGGCGCAGCACCTTGTTGGCGATGTCCTGCCGGCCACCATAGGGGTCGGTCAATGCACCGGGTGCTTGCCACTGTGTGGCATTAAAAGTGCCATTTCGGTCTGCAGCCCCCGTGGAATCTGCGTGGACAGCTATGGAATTGATAGTGAGGTCGCGCCGGGCCAGGTCGTCTTCCAGCGTCACATCAGGGCTGGCATGCACTGCAAAGCCATGGTATCCGGGCGCAGTCTTGCGCTCGGTGCGGGCCAGTGCGTATTCCTCTTTGGTTTGGGGGTGCAGAAAGACGGGAAAGTCCCGGCCCACCGCCAAAAAACCCTGGTCCAGCAGGGCTTGGGGCGTGGCGCCCACCACCACCCAATCGCGGTCCTGGATGGGCAGCCCCATCAGGGCATCCCGCACGGCACCGCCAACCAGGTAGGTTTGCATGAGGCTAGGGCTTGAGACGGTAGGGTTCTTCAAAGTCCAGAAAATCCTTTTCCGCCAAGGCATCCGTAATCCAGGCTTGCACGCCGGGCAGGGCGCATACGCGTTCGATGTAGGCGGCAATGGCGTCGGGCACCGGCAGGGCGTAGGTCTTGATGCGCATGCACACTGGGGCGTAGTAGGCGTCCGCCACGCTGAATGCACCAAACAGCATGGGGCCGCCGTGCTCCTGCAGCAAGGCGGTCCACATGTCCACCAAACGCTGCACGTCCGCGCGTACGGCGGGTTTGTCGCGCCAGATCAGCGCGCCCGTGTCGGGCAGGTGCGCTTCGATGTTCATGGGGCAGTTGCCACGCAAGGCGGTGAAACCTGCGTGCATTTCGGCGCAAATGCTGCGGGCTCGGGCCCGGGCGGCGCGGTCTGCAGGCCACAGGTGTTTCTCGGGAAACTGCTCGGCTGCATATTCGGCCACATATTCCGCTATGGCCAGGGTGTCCCAAACGGCCAGGTCCCCGTCCATCAACAGGGGTACCTTTCCGGTGGGCGTCAGACCCTGCAGCGTTTTCTTGAATTGTGAGCCGGTGTCAAACGAGTCAAAGCGCACCATGACCTCTTCAAAGGGAATGCCCGCTTGTGTGAGCAGCACCCAGGGGCGCATGGACCACGACGAATAGTTTTTATTGCCGATAAAAAGTTGTAGCATGAATTTTTTCTAAGATGTTGGACGGCTGGGGGGGCGTGCGTCAAGGCAAGTCTTCGCCTGTTGCGGGCGGTGCTGTGGCATCGCGTGGCCCAATCATGCCGAGGCGGGCTTTGAGGGACTGCGGCTGTCCGGTAATCAGGGCCGCATAGTTGGTGGTGTTGGACAGCACCTTCTTGACGTAGTCACGGGTCTCATTGAACGGTACGTTCTCCGCCCAGATGGCGGCCTCCAGGACTGGCGCGCCGGTTTGTCCACGCCATGCCCGCGGGCGGCCGGGGCCTGCGTTGTAGGCGGCTGCCGCCATCGGCATGGAGCCTTCAAAGCTGTCGAGCACCAGCTTCAGGTAGCCGGTTCCGATGGAAATATTGGTGTCCCGGTCCGTGATCTGGTGGGGCTGGAAATCCGTCAGGCCGATTTTTTTCGCGGTCCATTTCGCGGTGGCGGGCATCACCTGCATCAATCCGGAGGCGCCCACACCCGACCGCGCATCCGTGATGAAGCGGCTTTCCTGGCGGATCAGGCCGTACACATAGGCGGGGTCCAGCCCGATTTGTTTGGCGCGTGCAATCACCGCAGCCTTGTGCGGCATGGGGAAGCGCTGTTCGAAATCCATCACGCCCTTGGTGCGGTCGCTGGTGTTGATGCAGCGGTCCCACACTTCCATCTGACACGCCAGCTCGGCGGCGGCCAGCAGGTTACGGTCGTCCATGCCGCCGCGCACATGCAGGTTGGTGCTGTAGTTCCATTCGCGCACCCCTTCTGCGCGCAGGCCGATGCGAATGGCATACAGGGCGCGGGTCAGGCCCGGGTTCTGGCGGGCGCCCTCTTTTTCGGCGGGCGTCAGCGCCTCCGGCTTTTGGGGTGCATTGATGCGTTGTCCCAGTTCTTCCAGCGCCAGTTGTTCATAAAAACCGCGCACGCTGGCAATACTCCCCAGCAGCTGCAACGCCAGCGCCCGTGCGCCTTCGGGGGATGTTTGTGCCAGCAGGGCGCGGGCCCGCCAGTAGGTCCAGGCGGCGTCAGCGCGTTGCGCGTCGCTCATGGCCGCAATGGCTTCCTGTACCTGCGTCCAGCGTCCGGCGCGCAGTGCGGCGCGGGCCATCCAGGCGAGATGGTCGTCGTGCATGTACTGGGACTGTCCATTGGCAAAGTAACCGGGCGCATCGCCTGACAGCTTTTGTGCGGCACGTTTGCCAATAACGCCCCAGATCCAGCTGCGCTCTTCCTGGGTTAGCTGCGCTTTCCAGCGCAGCTTGTCCACTTCCATAGCGGCCTCGGAAGGCTCCAGATAGGCCTGGCGAATCAGGGCCAGAGAAACCAGTTCGCGGGTTTTGGGTTGCAGTGCGGTGAGTTTGTCGTTGAGGTATTTGCCAGGATTGAGGTAAATCTCGCTGACGGTTCTGACGGACATGGGGCTCACGATGCCCACCGCCTGGGTCACCACGCGCAGGCGGTCGTTTTCCATGCCCAGGCGGGCACGTTGCCACACCATCTGCTTGGACGTGGTGTGGTCCTTCACCAATTGTTCGGCGGCGCTGGCACAGGCTTCGTCCGCTTCTCTCAGGGGCAACCAGGCTTCCCTGACCTGGGCGGTGTTGTCCACGCCGTTGCTCAGGTGCTCTGCCAGCAGCGAGTAGCAGCGCACCGAGCGGTCATCGTTCATGCGGTAG
>JBBRYR010000029.1:0-42297 GCA_038237415.1 Burkholderiales bacterium | reverse complement strand
GTGACAAATTGTTAATGCGACGGGGAACGCCATAGAAAAAGCCCCGTGCTACCAAATTAGTAGCTACGGGGCCTTTATTCATGGAGGAGAAGGTGGGATTCGAACCCACGGTACCTTACGGTACGCCTGATTTCGAGTCAGGTACATTCGGCCACTCTGCCACTTCTCCAGAATCGAGCCGTGATTCTATCAGGCCTCAGCCGCGCTTACTTCGCCACCGCAACCATCTGCACCAAGCCACCCAGATACGGACGCAGCGCCTCTGGCACGGTGACGCTGCCATCCGCATTCTGGTAGTTTTCCAGCACGGCCACCAGCGTGCGGCCAACGGCCAGGCCGGAGCCATTGAGCGTATGCACTAACTCATTCTTGCCTTGCGCATTCTTGAATCGGGCCTGAAGGCGGCGCGACTGAAAGGCTTCGCAATTGGAGACTGAGCTAATTTCCCGAAAAGTGTTTTGCGCAGGCAGCCAGACCTCCAGGTCATACGTCTTGGTAGCGCCAAAACCCATGTCACCCGTACACAGACTCATCACGCGGTAAGGCAAGCCCAGCTTCTGCAGGATGGCTTCGGCATGACCCGTCATCTCTTCCAGCACTTCATAGCTTTTGTCAGGGTGCACGATTTGCACCATCTCCACCTTGTCAAACTGGTGTTGGCGAATCAGGCCACGCGTGTCGCGCCCGGCGCTACCCGCCTCCGATCGGAAACACGGAGTATGCGCAGTCAGCTTGATGGGCAGGTCGGCCTCGGCAACGACCTCATCCCGCACAAAGTTAGTTAACGGCACTTCGCTGGTGGGTATCAAGTACAGCGCGGTGTTGTCAGGCTGGGCTTCGCCCTCTTGCCCGCCTTTTTTGGCGGCAAACAAATCGCCCTCAAACTTGGGCAACTGGCCGGTGCCTCTGAGTGATTCGCCATTGACAGCGTAGGGCACATAACACTCGGTGTACCCGTGCTCCTGCGTTTGTACATCCAGCATGAACTGGCTGAGGGCGCGGTGCATGCGCGCTACAGGCCCCTTCATCACCGTAAAACGTGATCCTGAGAGTTTGACACCCATCTCAAAATCCAGACCCAGCGGCGTGCCAACGTCCACATGGTCTTTGGCTTCAAAGTCCAGCGTTCGCGGTGTACCCCAGCGGCGCACTTCAAGGTTTCCCGACTCGTCCACACCGCACGGAACGCTTTCGTGCGGCAGGTTGGGAACGGCCAACAACAGGGTGTGCAGTTCGGACTGAATGGTATCCAGCCGCTGAGCGGATGCGTCGAGTTCGCCTTTGATGGCGCCCACTTCGGCCATCACCGCGTCGGTGGATTCGCCCTTGGACTTGAGTTGTCCAATCAGCTTGCTCGATGCATTGCGTTTGGCCTGCAGCTCCTCGGTGCGTATCTGTATGGTCTTGCGCTCGGATTCCAGCAATATGAACGTGTCGACGTCCAGAAAGGCTTGGGGCTGTTTGCGGGTCTCCAGACGGGCGACGACCGAATTCAGGTCTTTGCGCAGCAGGGTAATGTCAAGCATGTCAATCTCAATGTTTATAAATAAAATAGGGCTCTAGCCCTCGCTATTAGTGCGCAGGCAGCTATCCAAATGATAGCAAAACCGGCTGCACTCACACGTCCAGTTTCAGACCTTTGGGCAGTGGGAACTTGACCGTTTCCTCAATACCGTCCATCTTGCGCACCGAAATGGCACCCAGCGCACGGATGCGATCAATCACCTGGCGCACCAGTATTTCGGGAGCGGAAGCCCCGGCCGTCAGCCCGACCCGGCTCTTGCCTTCAAACCACTCGGTCTGCAGTTCGTTGGCACTGTCCACCATGTAGCTGGTGACGCCCAGTTTGCGCGCCAGTTCGGCCAGCCGATTGCTGTTGGAACTGGTGGGGCTGCCCACCACGATCATGATGTCCACCTGCGGCGACATGATCTTGATGGCATCCTGGCGGTTTTGCGTGGCATAGCAAATGTCTTGCTGTTTGGGTGCGCGCACATTCGGAAAACGCGCCTTCACGGCGGCGGCGATGTCCGCGGCATCGTCCACGCTCAACGTGGTCTGTGTCACCAGGGCGAGTTTGTCGGTCTGGCTTGGATGGATGCGGGCAACGTCGGCCACGTCTTCCACCAGATGAATGCCGCTTTCCAGCTGGCCCATGGTGCCTTCCACCTCCGGATGCCCCTTGTGGCCGATCATGATGAACTCGTAGCCCTCTTTGTGCAGCTTGGCGACTTCCACATGCACTTTGGTGACCAGCGGGCAGGTGGCATCAAACACATTGAAGCCGCGCGCCTCAGCCTCCCGCTCCACCGACTTGGGCACACCATGGGCAGAAAAAACCAGTGTAGCCCCCGCCGGTACTGCGTCGAGTGCTTCTATAAAGATAGCACCCTTGGCTTTGAGGTCGTTCACCACATAGGTGTTGTGCACAATTTCATGGCGCACATAGATGGGCGCTCCAAATTTGCTGATAGCGCGCTCTACGATCTCAATGGCGCGGTCCACGCCGGCGCAAAAACCACGCGGCTCGGCCAGCAAAATTTCCTGTGGGGGGTTCATAGGACACCAATCAGTTGCACTTCAAACGTCACGGGCTGACCTGCCAGCGGATGGTTGAAGTCGAACAGGACGGCCTTGTCGTCGCGCAACTGGAGTACCACGCCAGCGAACTGTCCTTTGTCATCTGGGGTAGGGAACTGCACTACATCGCCAATGGCATATTGTTCGCTGGCGTCACCCATGCGGGTCAGCACCTTGCGGTCCAGCCACTGCTGCATGGCGGGATTGCGCTCACCAAAGGCGGCGCCTGCGGGCAACTCAAAAGTGGCACGTGCACCCTCCTCCAGGCCCACAAGGTATTCCTCCACCGTGGGCGACAACTCTCCGGTGCCCAGAGTCAGCGTGGCGGGTTTGCCATCGAAGGTGTTGATCACGTCACCTGCCGGCCCGCTCAGGCGGTAATGCAGGGTCAAAAAGGAGCCGGGCTGAACACGGGGAAGCGCTGAGATCATAAAAGTCCCTATAAACTGGCCTCTATTGTAGAAACCCGGGCACCCGGCCTGCGTATCTGCGCTCCTTAACCCTCCCATCATGCCCCTTAAAGACTTGCCTCCAGACGCGCGCCCGCGTGAAAAGCTGCTGGCACGCGGTGCGGGGGCCCTGAGCGATGCCGAGCTGTTGGCGCTACTGCTGCGCACAGGCATCAAGGGCAAGGGCGTGCTTCAGATGGCCGACGATTTGAAGCGCGTCAAGTGACTGGGCCCGGCCAAGCGGGCCGAGCTGGTAGCGGTGCTGGAACTGGCGCGCCGGGCGATGGCGCAGCAGTTGCAGGAACGCACGAAGTTTGCCGACCCCGACACCATCAAGCACTACCTGAAACTCCATCTGGCAGCCCGTGGCCATGAAGTATTTGCCGTGATTTTTCTGGATGTACAAAACCGGCTTTTGGCAATGGAAGAACTGTTTCGCGGCACCCTGACGCAGCTCATCGTTACCTTATTGCGAAAATATTTTGGTTGGCTTCAGCGAAAGTTGGTCGCGCTGCTTGGGTTTTTTCCAGAGACTGTTGCACTTGGAATCGACCAGAACCGGAAGGCGCAATGGCCAATAAATTGACCCTAAAGGTAGTAAAAGTGCACGTGTGTGAAGTGAGCAATGTGAGCAATGTGAGCCAAAAGCTAAATTTATTCAGCTTTTTGGACAAAGTCTTTTGCCCATTTTCTTAAAAGCCCCATACAATACGTTTTTATGATTAAACATATCGACTAATAAAGTGCAAATGAAGGCTGCTGAAATCACCCTCGAAGACGTTGTGCTGAGCTTCCGCGCATGTGCACCAGTCTTCAATGCCCTGGGCGACAAATACCGCCAGGACATTGTGATGCTGCTGGCGCAGGACGAGCGCTTGAACGTGAGCCAGATTGCAGAACGCATGCCCCTGTCGCGGCCGGCCATCTCGCACCACCTCAAGGTGTTAATGCAGGCCGATTTGATTACGTTGGAGCGGGTATCCCGCGAAAATTTTTACAGCCTGACGCTGGATTCGGCCCTGGCCGATCTGCGCAAGCTGGTTGAGCAAGCCGAAGTGTCCTGCACATAGGGGCGCAACGGCAAATACCAGACGGCACTTCGGTGCCATTTTTTAAAACCAATCCGTCCATAGGATTAAACCAGTAAAAGTACGAACATGAACCAAACCACCCACAAAGCAGCCCTTATCACAGGCGCCTCTTCCGGCATCGGCAAAGCCCTGGCCGAGAACTTTGCAAAAGACGGCTACAACCTGGTGCTTGCCGCACGCGGTATTGCCAAGATGCAAGCCCTGGCCGACGACTTGCAAAAACGCTACAAGATCAGCGCCACCGTGATTGGTGCCGACCTGGAAACCAACGACGGCCCCGCAAAATTGCATGCCGACATCAAGGCGCGCAACATCACCATCCACGCGCTGGTTAACAACGCTGGCTACGGCACCTTTGGCGAATTCAAAGACTCAGCGCTGGCCCCGGAGTTGGCGATGATGCAGCTCAACATGAATACCGTGGTGGCGCTGACCAAAATGTTTATGCCGGATTTGATCGCCACCAAAGGCAAGATTCTCAACACCGCCTCGACTGCGGCCTTTCAGCCCGGCCCCTATATGGCGGTGTATTACGCCACCAAGGCTTTCGTTTTGAGTTTTTCCGAGGCTATTGCCGCCGAGTTGGCAGGCACCGGCGTAACCGTCACAGCGCTGTGCCCCGGCCCTACGGCCTCGGGTTTTCAAGATAAGGCGGACATGCATGCTTCGGCCTTGGTCAAGGGCAAGAAGTTGCCAGCGTCAGAAGAAGTCGCCGCCGCGGGATACCGCGCCATGCAGCGCGGCCAACGCGTGTTTGTGCCTGGGTTCATGAACTGGGTCATGGCACAAAGCGTGCGATTCACGCCGCGAAATATCGTCACTGCCATGGTGAAACAAATGTCTAAACCCACAGCTGCCTGATCGTCACTCAGCACAACGCCAACATTCTGTACCACCATGAAATACCTCAAGTTCACGGCTGCCACGCTGGTCATCACACTGCTTGCACTTGTTGCCATCCTGTATGCCCGCTACGGCGGTGGAAAGCCCTACCCCGACCTCTCAACCACGCCCCTAATCGCAGCCGGCCAGCTGGAAACGGTGCTGAAATACCCCGAAAACATTGGCAATCTCGCGGTAGCTGCCGATGGCCGCGTGTTCTTTACCGTGCATCCCGAGTCGCGACCTACAGGCAACAAGCTGCTGGAATGGCGCAATGGTGCTATCCGCCCCTTTCCGTCCCAGGAAGCGCAGGGTGAGCTGTTTGATGCCGTCATGGGCTTAAAAATTGACGCGCAAGGTCGTCTGTGGACACTCGACCATGGCCAACACGGCACCGGCAAAACACGCATGATGGCTTTTGATCTGGCCACGGGAAAGACTACCTTTGACTATGTTTTTCCCAAGGATGTGGCGCCCATAGGCTCTTTCTTGCAAGACTTGAACGTAGACGCGCAAGGCGAGTTTGTCTATATCGCTGATGTGAGCTTCTGGCGCAAGCAGCCAGGTCTGGTGGTGGTAAACACCCGGACCAAAGAATCGTGGCGCGCACTGACAGGCCACGCCAGCGTGATGCCGCAAGACTGGATTGTGCGCAACCCGACCAAAGACATGGTTTTTTTCGGCGGCATCTTAGCGATGAAGCCGGGTGTCGACGGCATTGCTTTGTCCAGGGACGGCAAGCAGTTGTTTTATGCGGCCATGACCCATGACACGCTGTACTCAGTGCCCGTGGATGCCATCAATACCGCCCAAAAATCTGTCACCGCGGCGCAATCCGTCAAAGCCATTGGAACCAAGCCGCTAAACGATGGTTTATCTACCGATGATCAAGGCAATATTCTGATCACTGACGTCGAGCATGGTGGAGTGATGCGCATGTCGCCCGACGGCAAACTGGTGACCTTGATT
Organism: Burkholderiales bacterium; assembly: GCA_038237415.1. Classification (GTDB taxonomy): domain Bacteria; phylum Pseudomonadota; class Gammaproteobacteria; order Burkholderiales; family Burkholderiaceae_C; genus Allorhodoferax. Next base: position 36,326 of record JBBRYR010000029.1, on the reverse strand, counting down.
CGCGATGACGTGCGCATCCGCTGGGCTGATGCCTTGAGCTTTGGGCCAGATGGCTATCTCTATATTGCCGACAGCGCCATTCCGGACCAAATGCTGCAAAGCAAAGCACACATGCAAAGCAAGGCACCGTACTACATCTATCGATTCAAGCCCGGCATTGCAGCCGCTGCGGGTCAATAGCCCATACAGGAATTCACCGTGCTTAAAGAAATGACAATCTACTTCACGGCAGAAAAGCAGGAAAGCCTGTTGTTCATGCTGGTCGGCCTGATCGCGATGGGTGTTGCCGCCTGGCTCTGGATGAATGGCCACCGTCTGAAATCAATGGCCTTCCCCTTGGTGGCGGTAGCGTTGATTCAGCTGGTGGTTGGATCGACCGTGTTTTTCCGCACCGATACACAACTTGAAAACCTGACTCAACAGTTCAACACCGCACCAACGCAGTTCAAGGCAGCAGAGGTGCAACGCATGAATGTGGTGATGAAGAACTTCAGCGTCTACAAAGTCATTGAAATGGCGCTGCTGGTTGCGGGCCTGCTGCTAATCGTGTTCCTGCAAAAGTCGGATGTTGCTACCGGCATCGGTGCCGGTTTGGTCTTGCAGTCGGCCTTCATGCTCTGTCTTGACCTGTTTGCAGAGGCCAGGGGCAACGACTATTTCAATGCGCTTGCGAAACTCGTCAATTGAGGATCCAACGACTCGTTAAGCCTTGCGCCGCAGCCGCCCAGACAGCTTCAATCCGTCACGAAAGTTCATCGCCATCAGGCTGAAGTTGGCAGCGCCTGCCACCAGTTCCACAACCTGCAAAACATAAAAGGCCGTATCCATTTCGCCCGCTGCGGCCTTGCCATGCAGGTAAAAGGCGCAGGGCAACAAGACCAGCAAGCCGTTGGCGGCGATGAACTGCATCCGCTTTTTCTTGCTGCCCAGCAAATTGCCCTTTCGCTCCCCCGAGAGTGCAAAGCCGGATCCACCGGTGGCTGCCATGGCCGGAATCATGATCCACATGGCTTGCAATATGCTGTGCTTGACCAGCAGAACAGCTTCTTGCGACAAGAAAAGTTCAGAGACCAGGGTGGACAACCAGAAGCTGCCAATACACAGCATGGCGATGGTGCCGGCGACGGGGTGGACTATTTTTTTCACAGGACTTTCCTTGGGTGACTAGAGGGTGGTGGGGACGGCTTCATTTAGGTACGAGGGTGCGCGAAGTGTCGGAGTCCATCTGCCCCAGCAAAGTGGTCAGCACCTGGCTTGCGGCATCTAACGCATCCGGCGCAATGCCGCTGCACAAAGAGGCGCTGCGCTCCCGCCAGGCAGCGCTAATGCGGTCATAGGCCAGTTGCCCGGCCGGGCTCAAGCTGTAAACCGGTGCCCGCGCGTCATTGGGGTTGACCTGTTGGGCCAGCAAACCCATGGCCAGCAGTTGGTCTGTCTGCTTGAGGGCGGCTTGCCGGGTGAGCCCCATGGCGCGCCCAATCGCTGCCGCCGACATCGGTTGCTTAGACAGATCCACAGCGCCCAACACTTTCCATTTGGCGCTGGTCAGGCCCCTGGCAGCGGTCAGTTGATCGCCCTCCAGGTTTAGCGCGCGCTGCGCACGAAACACCAACAGACTCAAGCGGGATAAGGGATCAAGGTCAGCAAAGGTACGTGGCATATTTTGACAATTGGTTGTCGAAATATGCCGGATTGACTACCCGTTGTCAATCTGGTGCCGGGCTGCTTGGTGAAAGTCCCGATAAACTGACCGCTTATGTAGAAAGCGTTCTCATCCAGCCTTTGGACCCCCCATGCGCACCAACATCGACACACTCACCACCCCCACAACACCCGGCACCGACGCGGAGACTGACCCTGAACGATTAGGGTGGATGCAAGGGTCTCCGCCCCCCGCTGACAAACTGGTGCGCTTTGCAGATGGCGACCACTTTCAGTTTCCACAGCTGCGCTGGGCGTTTTCGCACATGGGTGAGTTGGCGCCGACTAAGACCATTTCACGCGGATCAGCACCTGTGGCACCGCTGCCGCGCAATGACCGCACAGACTTCGATTCCGTGCGCTTTAATCCGATCGGGTCGAGCCAGAGCGTGGGCTGGGAAGATTCCCTGGCGGCCAATTACACCGATGGCATCGTGGTGCTGCACAAGGGGCGCATCGTGTATGAGCGCTGCCGAGGCGCACTTCAACCGGATGCCCGGCACATCGCTTTTTCCGTGACCAAGTCGTTTTTCGGCTTGTTGGCCCAGATGGCGGTACACGAGGGCATGCTGGACGACGAGGCACTGGTGAGCCATTACGTACCAGAACTTAAGGCCAGTGCGTTCGGAGACGCTACCGTTCGGCAGGTGCAGGACATGCTGACCGGCTTGCAGTACCGAGAGACTTACACCGACCCGCTGGCGGAGATATGGAACTACAGTCGCGCGGGTGGTCTGCTACCCAGGCCTCCGGGGTATGCCGGCCCAGAAAGTTATTACGCCTTTTTGCAGACCGTAGAAAAGCTGGGGCAACATGGCGAGGGCTTCACCTACAAGACCATCAACACCGATGTCTTGGGCTGGGTGCTGCGCAGAGTCACTGGGCAGTCTTTGACTGACCTGCTTTCCGAACGGATCTGGAGCCGTTTGGGTTGCGAGCAAGATGCCACGATCCTGGTTGACAGCGAAGGCACCGAGTTTGCTGGCGGTGGTCTGAACACCTGCCTGCGCGATCTGGCCCGCTTCGGCGAGATGATGCGAAATGGTGGCTGGGCGTGTGGGCAGCAGGTTGTGCCCACCGCGGTGGTGGAAGACATCCAGCGCGGAGCGAGCCCTGAAAAATTCAAAACGGGCGGATACGTGACCCTGCCGGGCTGGAGCTACGGCAATATGTGGTGGGTGTCGCACAACCCGCATGGAGCCTACATGGCGCGTGGCATCCATGGGCAGGCGATCTACATTGATCCTAAAGCCGAAATGGTCATCGCGCGCTACGCATCCCACCACATTGCAGGCAACATGGGCATCGACCCGCAATCCCTTCCGGCGTACCACGCAATGGCGCAATTCTTACTGCAGAACCCGTGAGCACATGCCCCTCAACGACCTCCCAGCCGATGCCCGCCCGCGCGAAAAACTGCTCGCGCGCGGCCCCGATGCGCTTAGCGATGCCGAGCTATTGGCCATTTTGCTGCGCACCGGCATTGCCGGCAAAGGCGTGTTGCAGATGGCCGACGAGCTTCTGGAACTCAAAAATGATAGCAGCTTGCGCAGTGTGGACGGGGGCTTTGGCGGTATTTCAGGGTTACTGAACGCTAGCGCCGATGATTTGAAGCGGGTTAAAGGGCTGAGCCCGGCCAAGCGCGCGGAGATTGTGGCGGTACTGGAGCTGGCGCGCCGCGCCATGGCTCAGCAGCAGCAAGAGCGCACCGTGTTTGCCGTCATTTTTCTAGATGTGCAAAACCGTTTGCTAGCCATGAAAGAAATGTTCAGGGGCACCCTCACCCAGCTCATCGTTACCTTATTGCGAAAACATAGTGGTTGGCTTATGCGTAAGTTGACTACGCCGTTTGAGTCGATTACAGCCACTTTTTATCCGGAGTGGGCCAGGTGCTGATTGATCCGTGACATCTGCCTGCCGGGCACTACTGGCTCGATTCGCGCCGCTTAGCGGCGTTTTGCAATTGGCTGAACAGTTGGGCGATATCAAAAATAATAGCAAAAACACCAATGCCCATGCGGGATTTGACAGAGTTTCTGCGCAGATTGAGGCCACAAAGGCGCAACAAAGTTGAGGTTGTCAGAACGGGCCAGATACGGGGACTAAAACTGAGCTACGCTCAACCTGCCTATCCGTATTGCGGCAAGCTCAGAATAGACAGCCAAGCTCAAAAAAATGAAAAAAGATCATTCCCCAGTGACTTTCTCTGAAAAATCTCTTCAATTTTTAAAGTTAGCGGGACAGCAAGACGATGCTGCATGGCTTGAAGAGAATGATGCTAGCTACCAACAGTGCATTCGTCTGCCTTTGCTTGCCTTGGCTGAAACCTTGAAGGATGCGTTGGCGATTGAATCGAATGGCTATCATTTTCCAACAAAGGGCATCGGCCGCATTAAAAAGTCAGCCAATAGAGTCGGTTTAGACGGCGCTCATTTCAAGGATTGGGTCTCGTACATTGCAACGCGTCCGTCGATGTCCCGGTTCGAAAAAAATCCGCTCTTGTTCTTTGGCTTGCTACCCAACGACCCGCAGTGGAACGGTGTCGTTGTCGCCGGTGGCCTTTATATGGCGAGCTCAACCCAAACCAGACGCGTAAGGCAGTCTATCGCGGCAGATTCAAAACCCTTTAAAAAGCTCTTTGCCGATAAGGCGTTTCAAGAAATATTCCCTTCGGGATTTGATCCTTTGATGAAAGGTCGAATTTGCCCCCGAGGCTTTGAGAGCGATCATCCTGACATCGAGTGGATCAAGTTGAAAACCTTCTTTGTATCTAAAAAGCTGACCCTGAAAGAGCTCAGCTCGCCAGCGCTCGCTGAAAACATGGTTCAAATTTTCAGGCAATTGCTCAGGCTAAACGTGTTGCTGGAAGCCGCTATCGAGCGCGAATCCTAGCCCCCCATATCATTGGTCGTATGCAAGTGACACAACCGTCAGTTCGCATTGGCAGTTCGACCCCGTCGGCGGCGTATTCTGTCGAATCTGCCATCGTTGCTGAATATTTGAATATCCTTGATTCCCGTATCGCCCATGCCGCTTAAAGACCTTCCAGCCGATTCCCGCCCCCGCGAAAAGCTGCTCGCCAGAGGCGCGGGTGCACTCAGTGACGTCGAGTTGCTGGCCATCCTGTTGCGCACCGGCATTCAGGGCAAGGGTGTGTTGCAGATGGCCGACGAGTTGTTGCAACTCAAAAATGATAGCGTCTCTGGCAATCAGGACGAGGGCTTCGACGGTATTTCTGGCCTATTGCATGCCACAGCTGATGATTTGAAGCGCGTCAAAGGCCTGGGGCCTGCCAAACGCGCCGAGATTGTCGCGGTGCTGGAGCTGGCCCGCCGCGCCATGGCCCAGCAGCTCAAAGAGCGTACGGTGTTTGCCGACCCCGACACCATCAAGCACTACCTGAAACTCCATCTGGCAGCCCGTGGCCATGAAGTATTTGCGGTGATTTTTCTGGATGTACAAAACCGGCTTTTGGCAATGGAAGAACTGTTTCGCGGCACCCTGACGCAAACCAGTGTCTACCCCCGCGAAGTGGTGCTGCGCGCCCTGCACCACCAGGCTGCAGCGGTGGTGCTGGCCCACAACCACCCCAGCGGCACGGTAGAGCCCTCGCGGGCAGATGAAGCCCTCACGCAAACCCTGAAAGCGGCGCTTGCGCTGATTGATGTGCGGGTTCTGGACCACATCATCGTGGGGCCGGGGCAGGCCTTGTCCATGGCCGAGAAGGGCTTGCTGTGACCCGCGTCAAATCCATCAAGGTGGACACGCTGGCGGGCCTCAAACAGGTTCGACAGGAAATTGCGGCACAAGCCGAGCGCGAAGTTCAGGCCGCAGCCCTGCGCGCACTGGAGACCAAACGGTTGGCCGCGTCACGCAACCTGTTTCAAGCCGCCGTGGGCGTGGTCAAACGCCTGCCGGACACCCGCATTGCCGATCTCAAACCCGCTCCACCAGAACCCACTCCCAAACAACATCTGGCAGATGAGGCTGCCGCGCTGCGCGAAGCCCTGAGTGACGAGATGGATGTCAGCAACCTGCTGGAAACCGACGAACACCTGAGCTTTCGCCGGCCCGGAGTCGGCCCGGATGTCGCCCAGAATCTGCGCCGTGGCAAATGGTCCATCCAGCGACAGATTGACCTGCACGGCCTGCGCAGCGACGAAGCCCGCGAAACCCTGAGCGACTTCATTCGTGACGCCCACAAGCACGGCATTCGCTGCGTGCGCGTGGTGCATGGCAAGGGCCTGGGCTCGGTGGGAAAAGCACCGGTTCTCAAGGACAAGGTCCACCGCTGGCTGGTGCAAAAATCAGAAGTGGTGGCGTTTGTGCAAGCCCGACCGGTACACGGTGGTGCCGGGGCTTTGGTGGTGCTGCTGCAGCCTTTAAGGACCAACTGACCAGCTGAGCAGTACGTCAGCCAGGACAAACCGCCGATTTCGCATGTTCCGACTTAATCGGGCCACCCATAAGGCTGGATAAAGCGTGAAAAAGTCACGCTATTCAACTGTTTGTTTTTTGTTCGTGCCATCTAGACTGAACCCCTCTATCAATTTGGGAGGTGCACCGTGAATGCTTTGAACAACACAGATCAGATGACCATGGTGTCCGAGAGTTTGCCCTTTCGGGTGGAGATTGCCTCCCGGCAGAATTTGATGGAGGTGGCGAGCCTCCGTTCGGCGACCTATGGAAAGCACCTTCCAACGCTGGCAACCAAGCTGCAACAGCCAGAACCTGCAGATTTTGAGCGGGGTTGTGAGGTGTTTGTGGCGAAATCAAAACTGGATGGGAGTTTGCTGGGGACGCTTCGGACCCATGCCAATGTATCGAACGTCATACCCTTGCAGGCGTCGCTGAAATTGCCGCAGCGTTTCGGAGGGAGCCGCATGGTCGAGACAACCCGCCTCTGCGTCAAGGGTAGCCCTGGCGCATCAGTCGTGCGCAGCGCGCTGTTCAAAGCGCTGCATCAGTATTGCGTGATGCAAGATGTTGACTGGATGATGGCTGCGGGGCGACGGCCAGTGGACCGAATTTATGACAGCCTGCTCTTTAATGATGTGGACCAGCCAGGTGAGTTTTACCCTATGGCGCACGCAGGCGGCATACCTCACCGCGTCATGTGTTTTTCACCGACTGCTGCCCGATCGTTGTGGGGGGCCTGCCAGCATCCGCTGTATAAGTTTGTCTTTGAAACGAGCCACCCTGACATCGACCTCTCTTCGGCCCACAGTCTGATTCACGAGTGGGATTGCCCAGATACCGGGTCGGTTGTGACTTACTTGCCTGAACGCCGACGCACCCCTAGAGCCGCAGGTCATTGGGCCTCCACTCCATTCAGCCTCGCTGCGTGAATCAAAAACCCCCTATTGTGTCAATGCAGAGTATTTTCCGGGGGTATATCAAAGACCGGCATGGGGTTGTCATTTTGCTGTTGCAGTTGCTGGACAAAGGTCAGGACTTCCGGGTCTTCAATAAAGTCTGCGCTTGAACGGGCCGCCAAAATGCGTTCAGGTAACACCGGCTTGCTGATCCCATAACCTTGCGCGTAGTCAACCCCGGCGGAGGCCAGCGCCTTGATGGTATCGAGGTTCTCAGCAAACTCACCAATCGACTTCATCCCGAGGTTGTTCACAAGGCTTGCTATGGCGAGAATGATGGCCATTCCAGCAGGATTGTTCGGTGCATCCCTGACCAGCGATCCGTCTAATTTAAGGGCATCCACTGACAGGCCCTTCAGGTAGCCAAAAGACGAGTACCCCGCGCCAAAGTCGTCCAGTCCAACCTTCGCGCCCATGGAACGAACACGGTCAATAAACCGCTGCATGTTTCGCATGTCGGTCAGGGCAACGGTTTCCGTAATTTCGATGCAGATCATAGACAAGGCGACCGGGTGCTGCTCGAACAGGCTGAACAATTCTTCGGTAAACGTTTCATCATTCAGTGACCCTCCCGAGAGATTGACGCCCACGAACTGCGTGTTGCGCAGTGAGTCCACATTGACCTCCAGCCAAGCGATGGCGGTGGTTACAACCCAGCGGTCAATGATGGCAGTTTTTCCATGGGCCTCCGCCGCTTCAATGATGACTCCGGCTGGAATCACCTGCCCGTCCGGCTTGCGCAAACGCAACAAAATTTCAAAATTCAGCGACCCAAATGGATCAGTCAACGAAATCTCGGGCTGCATGACCAGGAAGAGCCCCTTGGGGGTCTCGCCTCGCTCCAGGGATGCGATCAGATCCAGCTCCTCCTTGTGATACTGAAAGAATTTGTCGTCCGACTCCATCACAATCAGTCGTTCGTTCGCGCGTTTTTTGGCCATGCGACACAGCGTATCGGCTGCCGAGACAATATCCTTCAGAGGCGCTTGCGCAAATCGTTCGGTTCCCACTAGTCCACCAGATACGCTCAGCGCAAAACTCTGACTGTCTATCTGGTAAGGCTCCGCCGAAATCAAATCCACGATCGCTCTGCACCGCTCGGCCGCCTGGCTGACCGTTGCCTTTGGGAATGCGATCACAAACTCATCACCACCTACTCGCGCGAGTAAATCCTCGGCCAACAATGGCGTTTTTAAGCGCTCACACACCTGCTTCAAAACATTATCACCAGCAGTATGACCATAAAGATCGTTGATTAGCTTGAACCGGTCTAGATCAAAATATGCGAGAGCAGTTGCATGCTGGGAAAGTCGATCAAATTTCCGCGCAAGACCCCGCAAATTCAGGCATTCCGTCAAGGGATCGTGATTGGCAAGAAACTCCAAGCGTTCAGTTGCCCGCACCTTATCCGTAATGTCTTGCAACGAGCCTTCGACTATTGCGCCATCAACTGAGGAAGCCCTGATGGAAAACCAGTGAGCAACACCTGAACTATTTTCGTGCCCTTTCGCCTGCAGCTCAATGGACGTCCGCGATCTGGCGACCTGTATGGCAGCAATGTGATCGCGCACACTGGTATCAACTATTTGGGAAAGATGGGTCGCTTTGGCGGGACCATTGCCATCGACCATGACCCAAAAGGCTGGATTGGCTTTAATGATCCGATCCCCATCAGTCACGGTAAAAAGCCCTATGGGTGAGTCTTGGTAAGCAGCTTTGAGTGTGCGCTGGGCTTCATTTTTTTCAAGTCGATCCGAGCGCATGTGTTCAGCAACCGCCGCTGATGCAAGCAGCGCCGATGCGATTGCTGCGGTAACGCTATTCAATCCACCCAATAGATTTCGTTGTCCCGTCGCAGCGGCGATGACCTCGTTCATGCTTGCAACCAAAGCAACTACGATAGATGCCGAGTACCACAATGCAGTCCGCGACCTGGTTCGTCGAACAATTTTGTACAGATAAAAGAGAATAATAAATACACCCGATGTCGTTCCAAGCCAGAGCCCAACCAACACATTTTCGAATGAGAGAAACGGACAAGCTACGATGCTGAAAACCGCGGCAAATTGCAACGTGGTGAGCGTCAGCCCAGTCCGGATCTGCGCAAGCTCTCTTTTAAACAGAATACTGAAGAGCGCAATCGTCATGGCGAAATATATGCACACCGTCCATTGCCGCGAGACGATCAATATCGAGGGATCCAGCGCCAGGCCAAAAAGCTCAAAATCAGTACCCGCCGATACCGCGGCCATACGCATATTCAGCAAGAGCCAGCCCGCGAATGTCCAATAGAGTCCGCTGCGATTCACAATGGCAGTGAGCAACATAAAGACGGCCAGAACGCCAATACCCGCCTCAATCATGGCTCCTGTTTTCTGATATAGGCCCTGAGCAACATCCAACGCTTCGATTGCCCAGACCCTGGCGGAAATCTTGGCTGGACCTCTAAATGCCGCTTTGCAAAGAATCTCTGAGGCACCTGGCTTATAAGGTAGCGTTATTGCAAATCCGGCGCGGCTGCGGGATACCTTCCCGTCAGTGGTCCAGCGATTGCCATTCCCCAAGAGCGTATCGTTTGGCGAATCCCAGCAGGTCAGGCTATTGGCATGACGCGAAGGAAAATCAATAACCAGCGGATTTCCTGGACTGAGTGCTTTTGCCTCGAATGAAATCCAATACTCGTTAGTGGAAAGATGAGTATCAAAAAACAACACCGAAGGCAGCGATGCAAGCGCCGCCAACGCTTCGATACGACTGGGACTGGCGTCCGCACTCGTTTGCTCCCAAACTTTTATCGGGATACTTAAGCCATCTGGCGAATCAGTTTGAATCAATTGCCAAACGAGCACAAGACCCGTAATGGCCACCAAAATACCTGGGAAAACCAGCGCAGCCAACCGGCTCAGCAAGGCCTCAATGACTCCCCGCAAAAACATATATCTATCGGCTCGAAACATGAACGTCCCTCGCTGAAACACAGAGCGCGATTCTGCTCTTTTTGAGCCTTTCATAGTTCCTGTCGGAACCGACGGCAGTGAGCTTGCCCACGATCAGTTGACCCGAACGCGCACGGATGCGTCCAGGAGCGACGCCGATATGAAAGGAATGGCAGAGGAGGACAGGACGATATCCAGCAAGGCAGTGATATTTTTAAGTTTCAAGCCTCCCATCCTAGCGCATGGGGTGGAGTTTATTCAGCGGGACGGTTTTGCATTGGGGAAAAACAATTGCTCACCACCAATTTTGTAACTGGAAATGACGTCCTGACCAGGCATTGATACAACCCAATCCACAAACTTCTGGCCCTCGGCCGCCTTGACGTGCGGATGCTTGGCGGGGTTGACCAGCATTACTCCGTACTGGTTGAAGAGCTTGGTATCGCCTTCGACCAGCACGACCAGATCGCCCCGGTTTTTGAAGCTGAGCCAGGTGCCACGGTCGGCCAGCACATAGGCACCGGTGCTCGACGCCATGTTGAGCGCCGGGCCCATGCCACAGCCGCACTCTTTGTAGCCCGTGCCTTTGGCTCCTGCTGGTTCACTCAGGCCCGCCATTTTCCAGAAACGCAACTCGGCCGCGTGGGTGCCACTTTTGTCCCCGCGCGAGATGAAATCACCATTGGCCGTAGCCAGCTTCTTGAGCGCTTCCACAATATCCTTGCCACGGGTTTTTGCCGGATCGGCTTGGGGCCCAATCAACACAAAGTCGTTGTACATCACCTCAAAGCGCTTCACGGCAAAGCCTTCGGCCACCACTTTCTCTTCGGCCACCTTGTCGTGCACAAACAGCACATCGGCGTCCCCACGGCGGCCCATGTCGATGGCCTGACCGGTGCCCAGAGCGACCACCTTCACGTCGATACCGGTTGCCTTCTTGAACTCGGGCAGCAGGACTGAAAACAGGCCCGACTGCTCGGTGGACGTGGTGGACGCCACCACGATCGATTGCGCGCAAACGGAAGCCGTAGCCACAGACGCTATAAAAATAATAGCTGCCTGCGCATATTTCACGGGGGCTAGAGGCCTAAACGGCTTAATAAATTTCATTAACTTCATGCAAGTTCTCCTTTGACAAACAGATGGGCGGCGGGGTACTGCGCTTGCAGCAAAGGTCCGCCAAAGAATTCCTGAACCGGTAAATCGGCCAGCACACGGCCTTGCTCCAGATAAATGACCCGGCTCGCCAGGCGCTTGACCTGGCCCAGGTTGTGACTGGAAAAAACCAGCGTCATGTCCGCACTTTGAAAGGCGAATTCGTGAATCAGCGCCTCTACCTCGCGCTTGGCGTGGGGGTCCAGGCTGGCAGTGGGCTCGTCCAGCAACAGCACCTGTGGATTCAGCGCCCAGGCCTGCGCCAAGGCCACGCGCTGCTGTTGCCCGCCTGACAGCGTGCGGGCGTTGCGCTGGGCCAGGTCGGCCAAGCCCACGCGCACCAGTGCGGCGTGTGCCTGCACCCGGGCATCGCGCCAGCGGGTTCCACGCAGCCACAGCCCCAGGGCAATATTGCTTTGAGCCGGCATGCGCATCAAATGCGGGCGCTGAAACAGCATGGCCTGGCGCATGTGGGGGTCGCACACCACCTGCCCGGCAGTCGGCTTTGCCAAACCGTGCAGCAGGCGCAGCAGCGTACTCTTGCCGCCGCCATTGGCCCCCACCAAAGCCACACGCTCGCCGGGCTGCACACGGAGCGTCACGTTGCTCAGCGCCCGCACACCGCGCTGCACCGGGCCAAAATGCACGCTGGCATTCGTCAAACCAAATACGGGCTTCATGGTGTAGCCCCGATGACCAGCGCAGTACAGGCACCACCCTCGGCGCGCTCCCGCCAGCGGCGCACCAGCGCGATCAGTACATTGAGCATCAGCACCACGCCCAGCAGCAGCAGCCCCAGACCCAGTGCCAGGGGCAAATCGCCCTTGCTGGTTTCAAGCGCAATGGCTGTGGTCATGACGCGGGTAAAGCCATCAATGTTGCCGCCCACAATCATCACCGCACCAACCTCGGATATGGCACGACCGAATGACGCAATCACCACCGTGAGCAAGGCATAACGCTCGTCCCACGCCAGCAGCAGACTGCGCATCAGGGGCTGCGCGCCGAGGGAGCGCAACTGCTCGCCATGGGCGCTCTCGGCATCCTCTACCGACTGGCGGGTTAGCGCCGTGACCACCGGCAACACCAGCAGGGTTTGCGCTACCACCATGGCCTTGAACGAAAACAGCCAGCCAAGAAACCCCAGTGGCCCGGAACGCGAGAGCAGCAAATACACCACCAGCCCCACCACGACCGAGGGCACCGCCAAGAAGGTGTTGAGCAGCGTCAGCACCGCGCCACGTCCGGCAAAACGGGCTACACCCAGCCAGGCGCCCAGCAACAAGCCCATGCCACAAGCGAGGGCACAGGCGGTGGCGCTGACGGAGAGGGAGCGACCCACAATGGCCAGCAGGCCGGGGTCGAGGGAGACAATGAGTTGCAGCGCTGTGGCCGCGCTTTCGGTGAGAGTGGTCATGGATGCGGTATCGTAGCCACCGACACAATCTCCAGCGATATGAAACGCCGTGCATAGGCTCCAATTCCACTACACCCTCTCGCGCGACGCCAGCCCGGCGCTCGTGCGAAACCCCTTGATGGACTTGCTGCAAGCGGTGTCCACACAGGGCTCCATCTCCGCCGGTGCACGGGCACTGGGGCTGTCGTATCGCCATGTGTGGGGCGAGCTCAAGCGCTGGGAAGGCGAGTTGGGCAATGAACTGGTGGTGTGGGAAAAAGGCCAGTCGGCCCGCCTGACCGAGTTTGGCGCCAAGCTGATGTGGGCCGAGCGCCAGGCCCAAGCCCGACTCGCACCACAAATTGAAGCCTTGCGTAGCGATCTGGAGCGGGCCTTTGCCGTGGCGTTTGACCCGCACGCCCATGTGGTAACGCTGTACGCCAGCCATGACGATGCGCTGGCTGCATTGCGCGAACACGCCTTGCACCCCGATGCGGCGTGCGCCAACGGAACGCAGCTGCATCTGGACATCCGCTTTTGCGGCAGCGTGGACGCCATCCGTGCGCTCAATGAAGGGCGTTGCGTGATGGCCGGCTTTCACACCCTGCAGCACCCGGCACCCGGCTCGCTGGCGGAAAAAATCTACAAACCACTACTGCAGCCAGGCTTGCACAAAATCATCGGATTTGCCGAGCGCACACAGGGGCTGATGGTGGCAGCCGGCAACCCCTTGGGACTGCAGACGCTGGCGGATGTGCAGCGCACCCAGGCACGCTTTGTCAACCGCGCACGGGGCACCGGTACGCGCGTGGTGCTGGACGAATTGCTGGCGCATGCCGGCATTGCCGCCAACACACTGCAAGGCTACGAGCACAGCGAGCCATCACACACCGCCGCCGCGCATGCCGTGGCCTCAGGCTCGGCCGACGTGGCGCTTGGCATTGCCATTGCAGCGAAGGCACAGGGCCTGGACTTTGTGCCGCTGGTCCAGGAAAACTACCACCTGGTGTGTTTGAAGTCGGCTCTGGACGACCCTGCTATTGAGGCCCTGCGCCAGGTGCTGCAAGGTGCGCGCTGGCAACAGGCGCTGGTCGGCATTTCGGGCTACCGGCCCTCGCACTCAGGGCAAGTTCTGCCTCTCAACGAGCTACTGCCCTGGTGGAATTTTTCAAAGCGCAAGATGCGCAAAGACTAGCCACCCCGCCGGTCACACGGTTTGCCAGATGCTGTCAAAGAATGATCCCGCTACAAAGTATTCCGCGGCCGTGTTGACTTTTTCCCAGTATTTGGCGTCACCCAGCAGCTTGCCGTTGAAGGCTTCAAAATCTGCCAGATTGGCATAGCGCCCGGACCACGCCACGCGCTGCGGATTGCCACCAATGGGGCGCAGCACCTCCAGATCGACCCCGTACACGGTCTTTATGTAGGCCGAGATGTCCTTCGCAAACGCCATCGCCGCAGCTGTCTTGCCCGGCTTGACACTGACTACACGTACAAATGCAATCATCATCGCCCTCCTTGTCGCCGGTACAGCGGCGCCTGCAGCCGCAATGCGCGGCAAATACAAGCTTAGCCGCCACCCCGCTGCATGTACAGGTCAAAGCGCTTCATGAAGGTGTAACGCTGCGCATCATCCAGCCCGGCAAAGCGAAAACTCACTATCAGGCGTGGCAGGCGCATGAGGGCAATGACGCGAAGCTCACCGACCTGCCACTTCAGGCCCAGGGCACCATCGCCAATCCTCACGCCGGCAGACTGGGCTTGCAGCTTCCAGTGGTGGTCGCCGATGGCGTCCGGGAGCCAGCGCAACCACTCCACTTCCGTGCAACCCATCTCGCGCTCAAAGCGCTCTTCGTAAAAAGATTGCATCACCCCCCCGCAATGGGCGGCCAGATGGCGAGAACATCTCCCTCAACCAGCGTTCGGGTGAGACGCTGGTCATGGGCAATGTAGGTGCCGTTTACCAGCACCAGATGCACCAGGTTTGGAGGCATGCCAAAGGGCTCGATGATCTGGCTGATTGTTGCTTGTGGCTCTACGTCCAGCTCGACCACGTTGGAGTAGCGGGCTTGAACAGGCAAGTAGTCAGTCAACGTTGCAAAAAGCTTGAAAGTAATCTTCATTTATCTGCGCCGCGCATCCTGCGCCCCCGACCAGCCTTCCTGCGCCTGAGCACAAGCCAGGTAAGCTTCCATCAATTTGGTAGGGTCTTTTTGCAGGGTTTCTTTCCAGGCGCCAAGCTTGATCTGGCCTTCCACAAGCCCGCGCATGACGCCCACATGCTCGGTCCAGCCCACACTGTTGCAACCAACCAGCACATCGCCCTGAAACTGCAGACTCAGGTGACGCCCGGCTTTGGTATCCGTCAGCTCTACATGGTCCCCACCGGGGCGGCCTTGCCAGTCGCCAAAACTGGTGGAAATCATTCCCAGCGTATCCAGCACATTGATTTGGGTCACGCCCTTGAGGTTGGCTCCGGGCATCTTGCCCTGAGAAAAAGCCACCATATTCATCGCAGCGACGCGGGCTTGCTCAGCAGCATTCGGCTGGATGGCGCTGACGATGGTCTTGCCAGACACTTTGTCGAATGCCTCTGCGCAGTCGCCTGCAGCATAAATTCCGGGCACATTGGTTTGCAGGTGCTCGTCGGTCAACACACCCAGCAGGCAGATGATGCCGGAATTCTCCAAAAAGCCGATAGCAGGTTTGACGCCAGCTGCACTGATTACCAGATCAGCTGCCACGTGTCGGCCATTGGACAGACGCACGCTCAAAGGTGCGCCCGCCTCAATGGATTCCACCCGGGTGCCGGTAAACACTTCAACGCCCTTGGCCTCGCACCAATCGCGAATCATGCCGCCGGCGGTGGGGCCCATCATGCGCGGAACCATGCGGTCACCCATCTCCACCACGCTCAAATGCACGCCCCGCGCGGCCAGCGCTTCCATGATGATGCAACCGATGAATCCCGCACCCAGTTGCAGCACGCGGGCACCTTTGGTGGCCAGCGCCATGATGGCCCGGGCATCATCGAGCGTCCAGCAAGGATGAACCCCCGCACTATCAATACCCGGAATCGGTGGGCGCACAGGATGTGAGCCGGTGGCAATCAACAAGGTGTCAAACTTGATCGACTCACCCCCGTCCATTACCAGAGTTCTTGTTGCGACATCGACCCGCTTGACGTGGGCCTGCACTACATCGACCTTCAAGTCGTCGAAGTGCGTCGGGCTTTTGCGCAAATAGGTGCCGCTCTCGTCCACGTTGCCCATGAGCAGGTAGGGAATGGCCATGCGTGAATACGGTGGCTCGTGCTCATCCCCCACCAGCGTGATGAATGCAAGAGGGTCTTGCTTGCGGATGGTCTCTGCCGCAATGACTCCGGCCGGACCGGCACCCAGAATGACGTGATGGGTCATGGTGATCTCTCCAAATCAAGAAGCGGTCACCCGGACCGCTTCTTTGTTGCTATCAGTCCAAGCCTAGAGACTCAAACGTTCTCTGGTCGCCGTTGTGGGACGACCCTCGGTATCCCAGCCGCGCACTGCGTAGTACTTTGGCATCATTTCGGCCAACATATTGACCTTACCCGTGGCCGGGCCGGTCTTGCAAGCTTCGGTGAGCAGACGCTTGGGCAGGCTGTCGTCTTTGGCAGTGAAGCCGGCGCGGTTGTTGAATTCGCGCTCCATATTCCAGATTCGCTCGCCAATCTTTTCCAACTCTTCCGTTGTGTACTGGTCGCCACACGCACCAGAAATTTGTGGTGCCAGGTCAGCCAGACCCCATGCAAAGGTCGTGAACACGCACAGGCCCGATGAGTCAAAGGCGGCGGTGGCATCCTGAAAAGCCTTTACCAGTTCGGGCTTGCCTTCGTGCTCCAGCGGATCGGTTTTGACCGGAATGCCCAGCACTTCAGACGCGATCGTGTAACCGCGCAGGTGGCAGCCGCCACGATTGGAGGTGGCGTACGCCAAGCCAATGCCCTGAATGGCGCGACCATCGTAGGCCGGGAATTCCTGGCCCTTGCTGGTCATGCTCAGGTCGGGGTGGCCGTACTTGGCGGTCAGACGCTTGGAGCCCTGGCCGATTTCCTTGCCAAAGCCACGGCTGTAGATGGTTTCTTCCGCCAGGAAGGCCAAGGCCTCGGCTGAACCAAATTTGGCGTCAATGCCCAGGTGCTCTTTGGTCAGCACACCCATGTCATACAGTTCCATCACCGCGCCCACGGTGGCGCCAAAGCTGATGGGGTCAATGCCCTCTTCGTTGCACAGCATGGTGACGTATTGCAAGGCCTCTAGGTCTTTCACGCCGTTGGCTGCGCCCAAGGCCCAAGCCGCTTCGTATTCCAGACCGCCTGATGCACCCCAGTACTGCGGTTTATTGGAAACGGTGAAGTGACCCTTGTCCATCTTGCTGATGCGTCCGCAGGCAATGGTGCAACCAAAGCAGGCCTGGTTGGTCACCAACTGCTTCTTGCCATCAGTCTCGCGCGGCGTAGCCATGGCTTCGGCCGAGATGTCTTTGGCACTCTCGAAGGCGTTGTCGCGGTGGTTACGGGTGGGTAGTGCGCCCATCTCGTTGATGACGTTCATCAGCACCTGGGTGCCATAGGCTGGCAAGCCCTGGCCCGTGACCGCGTTGTCGGCCAGAATCTTCTTCTTCTCGGCAATGGCCTTCATGAAGGCTTTGGGGTTGTGGATGTTGCCTACGCCAATGGTGCCGCGCACGGCAATGGCCTTGAGGTTTTTGCTGCCCATGACGGTACCCACGCCCGACCGACCTGCTGCGCGGTGCAGATCATTCACCACGGCGGCATACAACACGCCGTTTTCACCGGCCTTGCCGATGCTGGACACGCGGGTCAGCGGGTCTTGCAGGCTTGATTTGAGCATTGCCTCGGTTTCCCAAACGCTCTTGCCCCACAAGTGGGCGGCATCACGCAACTCGGCTACATCATCATTGACATAGAGGTACACCGGCTTGGCGCTCTTGCCTTCAAATATCACCATGTCCCAACCGGCCATCTTGAACTCTGCACCCCAATAACCGCCCGAATTGGAGCAGGCAATGGTGCCTGTCAGCGGGCTCTTGGTAATCACCGTGTAACGCCCCCCAGTGGACGCCATGGTGCCGGTAAGCGGACCCGTAGCCCAGATGATTTTGTTGCCAGGCGAAAGTGGGTCAACCGTGGCATCTACCTCTTCAACCAGGTATTTGGACCCCAGACCGCGCGAGCCCAGATAGTTGCGCGCCCACTCCATATTGAGAGGCTCGGACTTGACGGTACCCGCGGTCAAATCAACGCGAAGAATTTTTCCTGCCCATGACATGGTGATGCTCCTTAATTGGCTGAAGGCTGATTGCCCAACTTGTCTGCCCACGCTTCCATCTTGCCCAGGCCGGTCCAGTTGGCGTCAATGAAGGTGATGGCGCCCGTGGGACAGGCGGTTGCGCACGCAGGGTCGCCACCGCACAGGTCGCATTTCTGCACCTTGCCGGTCTCCTGCACGTAATTGATGGTGCCAAAGGGGCACGCAATGGTGCAGACCTTGCAGCCCACACAGGTGGATTCGTTCACCACCTTGGCGCCAGTCAGCTTGTCTACCGTGATGGCTTCTACCGGACACGCATGCAGACACCAGGCTTCGTCACACTGGGTACAGGTGTAGGGCACCTTTTTTCCCGTCTGATGGAAATCAAACACCTTGATACGGGACTTGGCCGTCGCGAATGTGCCGTAGTTCTCAAACGAACAGGCCATTTCGCACTGCAAACATCCTGTGCACTTGTCTGCGTTGATGTGCAACACCTTTTGCATGTGTGTCTCCTGGGTAGTGGCACTTATGAAATGCCTTGCCTATGAATTGAAATACATAGCGATTGTTTGACCGAAGCACCATTCAATCCCTAGGGATAACCCTAGTCGGAATTAAAGATTTATACGAAATTCTCAATTTGAAACAAAGCACAAATGACCGGTGTGTACGAGAATCGCCAGACAGTGAAAACGGTAGCGCATACACCATGATTTCCAACCCTTCGATTCCTGTCGGCTCCGGCAATTCCTTGCGACTCGAAGGCATTGAACGTGCGCGCCGCGCCGTGATGGTGGACCGAGAGGCGCTCCCGGCGGGGTGGATTGCCCCCTGGGTCGAGCGCTCCTGGCAGCGTTGCCTGCAATACGGGTTGCAACCACATCACCCCGCCAGTTTTGACACCGTCACGCACCAGCAAGCGTCCCGCACTCTGGAGGCCAACCAGCGACTGGTACAAACCGCACGCCCCATTCTGGAAAAGCTGGGGCGTGCGATTGTGAACACCCGTTACTTTGCGATCCTGACCAACCGCGACGGAGTCGTGGTGGACACCAGCGGCCCCATTGACCACTCTGACCCCCGCGCCCACCTGATAACGCGCATCGGCACCGACCTGTCCGAGCGCAGCGTGGGCACCACCGCCATTGGCACGGCGCTCAGCGAGCTGCAGCCGGTCTGGCTGCACCGCGGGGAACATTTTTTTTCCAATACGGCTGTCTACAGCTGTGCGGGAGCGCCAGTGTTTGGTCCGGATGGCGCCTGTGTGGGCATGCTCGACCTGACGGGCATTGAGGCGGTCGAACGGCCTGAGCTCAAGCACCTCGTCGCCCAGACCGCCAGCAAGATCGAAAATGCCTTGGTACTGGCGCAGGCCCACAGCCTGATGGTTCGTCTGAACTGGCCCGGCAACACGCTGGGCAGCGAAGCCGACGGCATTATTTGCCTGGATGCCGATGGCTGGATTACCGCGGCCAACCCGATTGCACGGCAGATGGTGCCCAATCTGGCGACTTCAGGACAGCCGCCAGTGCATGTCAGCGAGGTATTTGGAATTGCTTTTGAACTGCTGTTTGATGCGGCACACCGAATCGACCCGGTTCTGGAAATTCCGCTGTGGACGGGTTTGCGCTTGCAAGCCTGGCCGGTCGCGCGCGCACAGGAGGCACGGCCTCAATACGCGGACCACCGCGGACTCGGCACCGACAACCGCCCGCTCAAAGACATCGAAACCGCACTGATTTACAAGGCGGTAAACGAGGCGCGCGGCAATGTGGCCCAAGCCGCGCTGGCCCTGGGCATCAGTCGCGCCACGGTATACCGAAAGCTCGGGCGCTCGCCACAGGCCAAATAGGGCCGCTCGTCTGCGCAAGGTGCGCTGACGAACAGACGGAATTCGGGGTACTTTCTAAAGTCCGGTGGCAGGATCAAGCGTTGCGCCCACCGGGTGCCGGATCTGGCAAACGGGCAGGCACCAAGATGAAAGTACTTACCGTAGACCGCAACGACTTCTCTGTGCGGTCATCCACTCGGCCATCCGTGCGCCATGCAAATAACGAGCCCAGCTGGTCGGGCCTGCAAGAGGTCATGGACCTCTTGCTGTTCAAAGGCCAGGGCAGCGGGCCGGATCAACGCCAGTTGTTTCAGCGCCGTCGTGTCAAAGCCGGCAAGTCCGTATTTGGAATGGGACAGGCATTTGACGGACTGTATGTGGTTCGACTCGGCGCCTTGAAAACGGTCATCACCCACCCCGCAGGGAGCGAACTGGTGCTTTCGTTTTCCATGAGAGGGGATCTGCTGGGAAGTGACGGCGTCTGCGAAAACCGCTATTGCACCGAGGCCGTGGCACTGACCGATTGCGAAGTGATACGCCTGCCCGCTGCCGAGCTGTTTTCTCCCGGACATTGCAGCAACGAATTGGAGCGCATGGCCTATTGGGCCCTCAGCCGCGACATCGTCAAAGACCACCGCGCGCACACCCTGTCCCACGCGGCCACCTCAGAAATGCGAGTGGCCCGTTTTCTCTTGCTGCAGTCGACGTGTTTTGCCGCAATCGGCTATTCAGCGCGGCGGTTCACCTTGCCCATGACGCGGCGCGACATCGGAAACTACCTGAGCATTACGCTGGAAACGGTCAGTCGGGCTCTGACAACGCTGGACAAGCAGGGCATTGTGGAGGTCGTCAACCGCGAGATCACCATCCACTCGCCGGATGCGTTGCAGGCGTATGCAGGCTACGATCCAGAGCCAAGCAGGCCATTAGCCCCCGTGCAATATGCACAAGCCGCTACTAAAATAGTAGCAAAATCCATTTATCGGGACGGCGCGCGGCGCAGCGCCTCCGCGGCAGCGGCGACGATGGGGGCCTGAAGCTTGGAGAAACGGATGCACTTGCAGGTGAGCGGACGCCGGTGGGATACTCAGTAAATGCGGTTGAATTTTTTATTACTGGGTTGGCTGCTCCTGCATACGCAGGCAATGGCCCAAGTGCCAGTGCTCACCCTGGAGTCCTTGCCGCGGCCTGCCATGCCTCCTGGTGAGGCCGGGCCGGTGCTGCCCATTCAGGTCTTGCGCTGGCGCCAGGAGGCACAGACCTACGAGCACGGCGACGGTGTGCCACGTGACCCGGTGCGGGCAGCACAGTTGTACTGCCGCGCCTCCCGCTTTGGCGACGCCGAATCGCAATACAGCCTGGGCTGGATGCTGACCAATTCCCGCGGCATCGAGCGCGATGATGCGCAGGCTGCGCATATGTTTGCCGCAGCGGCAGAGCAGGGCATGGAGCAGGCCATCAACATGATCAAGGCGATGGGCACTCCCCTGGGTGAACCGCCGCCCTGCCTGCGTCCGCTGGATTTTGAGCCGCTGCCACCGGTCCAGACCAGAAACCTCCGCCAGACAGCGGCATTGCCACCGCCGCCCCCTCCCGCCAACGCACCGGAACCTATTGTTCGGTTTGTGAACCTGGTGGCATCGGAATACAAGCTGGCTCCGCATCTTGTCCTGGCGGTGATGGCAGCAGAATCCAACTTCAACCCGATTGCGGTATCACCGAAGAATGCCCAGGGTTTGATGCAATTGATCCCGGATACAGCGGCCCGGTTCAACATCCGCCGCCTCACCGATCCAACCCAGAACATACGGGGCGGCATGGCCTATTTGCGCTGGCTGCTGGCGTATTTTGAGGGCGACCTGTCGCTGGTGCTGGCTGCGTATAACTCGGGCGAGCGCACTGTGGAGCGCTACCGTGGGGTGCCGCCGTATGCCGAAACCCGGATGTATGTGCGCAAGATCATCGCATCCATCGGAGGGCAGCGCGTGCATCCGTTTGATGCCACAGTGACATCCCCTTCACTGGTGATGCCCCTGTTGCAAAGGGCGCCAATCGGGTCGCGTTGATGGGTAGCGAAATAAGCCCCTAGCCCCCGTGGAATATGCGCAAGAAGCTATCAAAACAATAGCACACTCGCCATCCATCAGGAGGGTGCCCGGCGAAGGGTCTCCACCACTGGGCGGCGAAGCACATCGCGCAGACCCCACCAGCCCGCTGCCAGCGCCAGCACGGCGCCCGCCAATGCACCCAGCAGGGGCACCCACAGGGACATGGACCACTCAAACTCGAACACATAGTGCGCCAGCGCCCAGCCCACGGCAGAGGCGACGATGGAAGCAAGAAAGCCCGCCAGCAGCCCCACACCCGCCAGTTCGGCGCGCTGCACCTGGCGCAACAGGCTGCTGCGGGCACCCACCGCCCGCATGATGGCGAACTCGCGGGCGCGCTCTTCGCGCGTGGCGGTTACCGCCGCGAACAACACCACCAGACCGGCCGCCAGCGTGAATCCAAACAGAAACTCCACGGCCCGAATCACCTGGTCCAGAACCCGCTGGACCTGGCTAATGGTGGTGGTCATATCCACATTGGTGACATTGGGGAATTGGCGCACCAATGCATTATCGAAGCCCTTGGTGGCGGGCGCTCTGAACGCGCTCATGTAGGTGGCAGGTACGTTGTCGAGGCGACTGACCGGGTAGATTACAAAGAAGTTGGCCCGCATGGAACCCCAATCCACCTTGCGCAGAGAAGTCACCCGGGACTCGGTCTGCATGCCACCCACCTCAAAGCGCAAGGTGTCGCCCAACTGAAGATTGAGCGTTTTGGCAATGCCCTCCTCCACGCTCACCGCGCCCTGCTCCTCGTCTACCCAGCGGCCCGCGACTATGTCATTTTTCTGCGGCATTTTTGCGCTGAAAGACACATTGAATTCGCGGTCCACCAGCCGCTTGGCCCGTTCCTCCTCAAAGTTGTCAGGAGAAATGGTGCGCCCATTCACCGCCACTAATCGGCCGCGAATCATCGGGTACCAGTCGAATTTGGCGACACCAGCCGTCTTGAGGGCCTGCTGGAAGGCGTCGGACTGCTCGGGCATGACGTTGATGACGAACCGGTTGGGTGCGTCCGGTGGGCTTGCCTTGCGCCAGCTGCCAATCAGATCGGTGCGCAGCAATACCAGCAACACCAGTGCCAGCAAACCCACGGCAAGCGCGCTGACCTGCACCACGGTGTAGACCGGCCTGGCCGACATTTGGCGCGTCGCCAGCACCAGCCAGCGCGGTGCGGTGCTTTCATTCACACTTTTGCGCAGCAGCTTCACGGCAACCCAGCTCAGCACGGCAAAGACAATCACCGCGCCGGCAAACCCGCCCACGGCAATCAAGCCCAGTTTCAAGTCGCTGCTAGCGACCAGAAGCAAGGTCGCAAAACCCGCCACACCCACGGCCAGAACGCCCAGAGAGGCCGGCCGCAGGTTGCCGACATCACGGCGTATCACGCGCAGGGGCGGCACTTGCGCCAGCTGCAAAACCGGCGGCAGGCCAAACGCAAACAGCAGCGTGAGTCCCATGCCCATGCCCAGCATCACCGGCCAGATCGTGGCCGCCGGAAGCGCCGCATCCACCAGGCCCGCCAGCAAAATAACGAAAAGGTAGTGCACCCCGTAGCCCAGTAAAACACCCAACCCGCTGGCGAACAGGCCCACCAGCGCGAATTCAAATGCATAGCTCGACGCAATGGTGCGCTGACTCAAACCCAGTACCCGCAACATCGCGCAGTCGTCCAGATGACTGGCCGCAAAGGCCCGCGCAGCCAGTGCCACCGCCACCGCGCTCAGCAGGGCGGCCAGCAAGGCCACCAGACTCAAGAACTTGTCAGCCCGGTCCAGAGTCTGGTTCATCTCGGGACGGCCACTTTGCAGAGACTCCACACGCACGCCACGTACAGGGTTTGCAGCACCGGGCTTCACCTGTGCATCCGCCCATTTCACAAACGCTTGCACGGGTGGTTCTTCTCCCGCCACGGCCATGCGGTAGGTCAGGCGACTGGCGGGCTGGATCAATTTGGTGGCAGCAATGTCAGTGGAATTGATCATCACGCGCGGCGCGAAATTCATGAAGCCCGCGCCCCGGTCAGGCTCAATGACAATGACGGCGCTCACGGTCAGGCGGGCATCACCCAGCAGCAAGGGGTCGCCCACCTTCAGACCCAGCGCCTCCAGCAACGGAGCGTCCACCCAGGCCTGGCCTGCCGCCGGAATGTCCCGGGTGACGGTGTCAGGCGCCTCCAGGCTATTGGTCACCCGCAACGAACCCCGCAGGGGATAGCCGGGCTCCACCACTTTGAGGGCGACGAGTTTGGCACCACCCCCCTGTTCGTCGCTGGCGCGCGCCATGGTGGGAAAACCCACGGTGCCCACTACGGACAAGCCCAGCGCACGGGCCTTTGCCACAAAGGCTGCAGGGGTGGGGTTGTCACTGGACACGACCGCATCACCACCCAACAGCTGGCGGGCATCCCGCTGCAGACCCCCTTTGAGACGGTCCGCAAAAAACCCGACCGCCGTGAGGGCCGCTACCGCCAAAGTCACCGCAACGATCAGCAAACGCAGATCACCGGATCGCAGGTCACGCCAGAGGGTGCGCCATCCCAGGCGCCAAAAGGTAATACGCATGGCGGCTACCTTAGCGCATATCCGAATACACCACCCGAATGGGGTTTCAGACCGCTGCAGCCAGGCGCAGGCCCGCGAGTTCAGGCTGCAACTCTAGGCGCTCTGCGCTGCTGTAGCAAAGAAAGCGCTTGTTGGTGGCCCGACCAATGGCGCACAGGCCTACGCGTTTGGCCACCTCCAACCCCATTTGGGTGATGCCGCTGCGTGAGACCACGATGGGTACGCCCATCTGCGCCGCTTTGATCACCATCTCGCTGGTGAGGCGACCGGTGGTGTAGAAAACCTTGTCACCCCCACTCATGCCCGACGCGGGGCCGTCATCGCGCAACCACATCCAGCCCGCGATGGTGTCAATCGCGTTGTGGCGCCCCACGTCTTCCACAAAGACCATCATCTCGTCACCACGAAACAATGCACAACCATGCACCGAACCTGCGGCCTTGTAGGTGCTCTCCTGCAAGCGGATGGCGTTGACAATGCCGTAGAGCTGCGATTGCTTCAAGCGCGCCGGGGGTAACACGATGTTCTCAATATCGTCCATCAGCCCCCCAAAGACACTTCCCTGGCCACACCCGGTGGTCACCACCCGCTTGGCTGTGCGCTGTTCGATCTGGTCAATACCCTTGCGGGTCTTGACCGCCGCCGCACCCACTTCCCAATCCACCGTGATGGACTCGATCTCCCGGGCGGAGTGGACCAGCCGTTGGTTGCGCAAAAACCCCAGAACCAGGAGTTCAGGATGGGCGCCCAGTGTCATCAGGGTTACGAGCTCCCGTTTGTCGACATAGACGGTCAACGCACGCTCGGACGGAATGGTCGTTCGGGTTGCTTCACCAAACTCGTTCACAGCCGTGACCTCGCGTGTTAGCGGTGCGCGGGCATCAGTGAGGTAGGGCGAATCAAATGGAAGCATGGGACAACAGTGCAATAAAAAAAGCCAGGGCCACAAAGCCCTGGCCCGTGGGCAGACTGCGCGAAGCCGTCAGGGCGTCTTCTTCGCTGTATCGGTAAGGGTAGCGACCGGCGCTGCAGCCGAAGCCGCTACAACCGGCGCAGGCGCAGGGGTATACACAAAGGGACCAGGATCTGCGCAAGCCGTCGCGACAGGTTTGGACGCCTTGTGATAACGGGCAGCCACCTTGTCTTGCGACTTGCACAGCAAATAGGCATCCACCTTTCCGGTGTGGGCCGTCTTGGCTGCGGTTTCTGCTGCCTTGGCTTTGGCTTCATCGCTCAGGGCCGGAAGTTTGGCATGGGCAGCCACAGTGAACAGACAACTGGCAATAAAAACGAATAGCGGCTTCATGGTGACCTCTGATGACTGGTTCATGGGGGTTACGCCTGCGCGGCGGGACGGCTACCTTCGCCACTGGAAGCCGGTGGCGCACTGCGCTGAACCGGAATCTTGCCGGACTTGACATCGTCGTACCACAACTCGTGGTGTTCTTTGGCCCAGCCTTCTGATACATAGCCGGTCTTCATGGCCTTGTAAGCGCCTCGCGTACCCACCGTACCCATGTAGATGTGCCCCAGGAGCATGGCAACCATCCAGATAGCCAGAACCGAGTGAATCATGTGGGCAATCTGCATGTCGCCGCGCAAAAAGTCCAGACCTGGGACTACTTTGTCGAGTACCAGACCCGAAGCCACCACCACAATGCCAGGAATTGTCACCACCCACCAGAACAAACCTTTTTCACCAGCATTGAATCGGTGCGACGGCACCTCCTGCTCGCCACCCATCAGGCCGCCGGCTTTTGAAAGCCAATGGAAATCAGCCTTGTTGGCGATGTTGTCCTTCACAAAAATCACAATAATGGTGATCAGCGACACAGCGAACAGCGGGCCCGTGAAGTTATGCAAATTCTTCAAGGCATACGTGAGCCAGCCGAAAAGGGTGGAACCAATCACAGGTTGAATGAAAAATTTTCCATACGCCATCACGATGCCAGACACTGCCAACGCAACAAAAGCGATGGCATTGGACCAGTGAGCAGCGCGCTCCAAGGGGGTGAATCGCTCGATGCGGCGCCCGGTGTCAGGATGGTCTTTTCCCAGCGGACCCTTGGAAAAATACAAGATTCCCAGTGCCAAAACAGAAATGGCGATCAGGGCCGCACCGTACGGAATGATCCATTTGTTACGCACTTCGCGCCAGGCTTCCCCCGCGCTGGTCAGCCGCGAGCCAGGGTACTGTACTGTGGGTTGAATCAGATTGCCTGCCTCGGGCGCCTCGCTCTTGGGAAGGCTGCTGATACCGGTAACGCCTGAGCCCACCTGGCGCCACATCGGCGCATTGTTACCTGGCTGGACTTTTGCGCGCTCGCCATTGCTCTGACTGGCGTAGTCGGGATCCGCGCTGGCATCCGGCTTGACGTCCATGATATTGGCGCTTTGAATCGCAGCCGGTGCCGCGCCGGTCGAAGCCGCGTCAGCAAGTAATCCGAACGTTAACAACAAAAGTGCAAAGAGTGGCCGACGCATAGGACCTCCCGTCAATTCATTCTGGAATAGTCGTTCTGACTATTCTGCTGACGGGCCTTCAACTGCTGCTCCCAGCCCGTTTTATCTCCCGGCTTCCAGCCTGGAGCGGTGAATGCACTTCTCCCGGCGGAACCCGTGGTGACGCCGGTGTAAGACGGCGCATCCGACCGGGGCAACGCCATGGTTTGCGGTTTTTCACCACAGGCCGCCAGGCATGCAACCACTGTTGCGAATAGCGCGACATGTTTCATGACGGAGTCCCTGTTTTGGGTGGCTGGCCCGCCTGTTTGGAACCGTAAGCAGTGCCCCAGCCCCAGACCTCTGCACCTTTGCCACGCTGAACCACCCGCGTGCGGAAGATATCAGCAACCACATCACCATCGCCAGCCAGCAAGGCTTTGGTCGAACACATCTCGGCGCAGGCAGGCAGCTTGCCCTCCGCCAGGCGATTGCGTCCGTATTTTTCAAACTCGGCCTGGCTGCCGTTGGCTTCGGGTCCCCCTGCGCAAAAGGTGCATTTATCCATCTTGCCACGCACACCAAAAGTTCCCTGAGACGGGAACTGGGGTGCTCCAAAGGGACAGGCATAGGAGCAGTAGCCGCAGCCGATGCACACATCCTTGTCATGAAGCACTACCCCTTCGTCCGTGCGATAGAAGCAGTTGACGGGACACACCGCCATGCAGGGCGCGTCACTGCAGTGCATACAGGCCACAGAAATGGACTTTTCGCCGGGGACACCATCGTTCAGGGTCACCACGCGGCGGCGATTGACGCCCCACGGTACCTCGTGCTCGTTCTTGCAGGCGGTGACGCAGCCGTTGCACTCAATGCAGCGCTCTGCGTCGCAAACAAATTTCATGCGTGCCATGGTCTTATGCCTTTTCCACGTTACAGATGGTTGTCTTGGTTTCTTGCATCATCGTCACACTGTCGTAGCCATAGGTCGTCCCGGTGTTGATGGCTTCACCGCGCACGATCGGCGCGGCCCCGTTGGGGTAGTAGGCCAGCATGTCGGCGCCTTGCCAGCGTCCGGAAAAGTGGAACGGCAGAAACACCGTGTCAGGCCCCACCCGCTCGGTGACCATGGCCTGGACGTTCAGTCGTGCACCGGTTGGCGTGGAGACCCAGGCACGCTCGCCGTTGCGAATGCCTTTGCTGGCCGCCACCTTGGGGTTGATTTCAATGAACATCTCCTGCTGCAATTCGGCCAGCCAAGGGTTGGACCGGGTTTCCTCGCCACCGCCCTCGTATTCCACCAAACGCCCGGAAGTCATGATCAATGGAAATTTTTCATGGATCTTGTCCGCAATATTCTTCTCCTGTACGGTTTTGTACAGCGTGGGCAAGCGCCAGAAGGCCCTCTTGTCGTCGTGCGTAGGGTACTTGGCAACCAGATCAGGGCGAATGCCATACAGCGGCTCGCGGTGCTGAGGAATCGGGTCCGGAAAATTCCATACGACTGCACGGGCCTTGGCATTGCCGAAGGGATGGCAGCCATGCACTTTCATGACAACGCGCTGGATACCGCCCGACAAGTCGGTCTTCCAGTTTTTGCCCTCGGCCGCCGTCTTTTCGGCCTCGGTCAGATCATCCCACCAGCCCAGCTTCTTGAGCAGCACATGATCAAATTCGGGGTAGCCGGTTGTGATGTCTGCACCCAGGGAATGGGAACCGTCCTCGGACAGCAGACTCTTGCCTTCGCGTTCCACACCAAAATTGGCGCGGAAATTACCGCCACCATCCATGACGTGTTTCGAGGTGTCGTACAGGTTAGGGGAACCCGGGTGTTTCAGCTCGGCTGTGCCGAAGCAGGGCCATGGCAGACCAAAGTAGTCACCGGTCATGTCGTAGCCGGTTTCCTTGTCGACGCCACCTTTGCACTTGAGCGTCTTGACATCAAACAGATGCATGTTGCGCATGTGCGCCTTGAGCCGCTCCGGGCTTTGCCCGGTGTAGCCAATGGTCCAGACACCTTTGTTGATTTCGCGCAGGATATCCTCTGGCACGGGCTCGTCCATGCCCTTGACCTTTTGCATCTTGTAGTTTTTGGACAGTTCCTTGCCAAACCCCAGCTTGTCCGCAAATTGCTGCATGATCATGTGATCGCTGCGGCTCTCCCACAGCGGTTCAATCACTTTCTCGCGCCACTGGAGAGAGCGGTTCGATGCAGTGACCGAACCGGTCGTTTCAAACTGTGTGGCTGCCGGCAGCAGGTACACCGCCCGATTGGGGTTGGCGTCTTCCGGCTTACCGGGCATGGCCGCCATGGACGCCGTTGCCGACGGATAGGGGTCGACCACTACCAGCAAATCCAGCTTGTCCATGGCCCGCTTCATCTCCAGACCACGCGTCTGCGAATTGGGGGCATGACCCCAGTAAAACACGCCGCGCAGGTTGGAGTCCTGATCGATCAGCTCGTTTTTCTCCAGGACACCGTCGATCCAGCGTGACACGGTGATGCCGGGTTTGCTCATCATTGCGGGGGAAGAGAACTGCTTCTTGATCCACTCGTAATCCACGCCCCACACCTTGGCAAAGTGTTTCCACGAACCCTCCACAATCCCGTAGTAGCCTGGCAGCGAATCCGGATTGGGACCCACGTCGGTTGCGCCCTGCACGTTGTCGTGGCCGCGGAAAATATTGGTGCCGCCGCCCGACTTGCCCACATTGCCCAGCGCCAGCTGCAAAATGCACGACGCGCGCACCATCGCATTGCCGATGGTGTGCTGGGTCTGCCCCATACACCAGACCAGCGTGCTGGGCCGGTTCTCGGACATCAGGGTTGCAACCCGCAGCACCTGCTCTTCTTTGACGCCACAGGCCTCTTCCACCTTGTCGGGCGTCCACTTGGCCAGCACTTCTTCCTTGACTTTCTCCATACCGTAAACACGGTCATTGATGTATTTCTTGTCTTCCCACCCGTTCTTGAACACGTGGTAGAGCACACCAAACAGGAAGGGAATGTCGGAGCCGGAACGAATACGCACAAACTCGTCGGCCTTGGCTGCCGTGCGGGTGAAACGTGGGTCCACCACAATCATCTTGCACCCGGTTTCTTTGGCGTGCAGCATGTGCAACATGCTCACCGGGTGCGCTTCTGCCGCGTTCGACCCAATGTACAACGCGCACTTGCTGTTCTGCATGTCGTTGTAGGAGTTGGTCATGGCCCCATAGCCCCAGGTATTGGCCACGCCCGCGACGGTGGTGGAGTGGCAAATACGCGCCTGGTGGTCACAGTTGTTGCTGCCCCAGAAGCTGACGAATTTGCGCAGCAGGTAGGCCTGCTCATTGTTGTGCTTGGATGATCCGATCCAGTAAATGGAATCAGGACCGCTCGCTTTGCGCAACTCCATCAGTTTGTCGCTGATTTCTGACAATGCGGTGTCCCAGCTGATGCGCTCGTATTTGCCGTTCACCAGCTTCATCGGATAACGCAGGCGAAACTCTCCATGACCGTGCTCGCGCAGTGCGGCGCCCTTGGCGCAATGGGCCCCCAGATTGATGGGCGAATCGAAAACCGCTTCCTGCCGCACCCAAACGCCGTTTTCCACCACGGCGTCCACCGCGCAACCAACCGAGCAGTGCGTGCAAACCGTGCGCTTGACTTCAATTTTCCCGCTGCCGTCGCTCGCCGCACCGGACGCCGCGCTGGCTTTTTTGACCAGCGTCAGCTGGGTTGCTGCCAGCCCTACACCGACACCCATGCCGGATCGCCGCAAGAATGCGCGTCGGTCCATGGTGGGCAGCGCATGGGACAAGCCGCGCGAAAGGCTTTGCACAAAACGCGTAGAACCCATGCGGGCGGCAGGGTCGCTGTGGGAAACGTGAGGTTTTTTCGTGAGCAGCATGGAGCTCTCCGTAAGAATGAAACGAACGAACGCTTAGACGCGCGCAGTTTTGTAGTAGCGCTTGACGTGGTCTGACAGGCTGTAACCACCGCCTTTTTCAGGCGCTGGCTTGGGCTCCTGGAGCGCTGCCTCCACTCGTGGCGCGCGCGGGAGGGCCACTATTGCCGCAGCAGCGGCGCCCGTGGCAGCAGCACCGAAAAAGAAACCTCGGCGCGATGGTTTTGGCTGACTGTCCTGCATGTTTAAATCTCCAACGAGCGCCTTTTGGGGATATGCCCTCCGGCGTTGCGACTGAACTTGCGGCATGGGTGCCTGCACCACAATGTCGCACTTGCCACCCCTGCAAAAAATAGGGGTAAACGATAGGTCTATTGCATTCTAGGCCAGCATATCGAATGCCTGCGCTTCGACGCTGACAAAACCCTGAGTGAACGAGGCGAGGGCGCGGTAGAACCGGGCTTGGGGGTGCTGGCCCACCGCATCGCACATCTGCGAGACCCATGGCTGCACGTGCTCACTGAAAAAGTCGCGCTGGTGGGTCAGATTGGCCACCGCCACATCCTCCCCGGCAATCAGGTAGCGCATGACTTCGCACAGATAGGCGAAATGGTCTTCTGTTTCCGGCATGGACTCAAACCGCTCCAGCCCCAGGCCGGCCAGGGTGCCACGCAATTTGGCCAGAGGCTTTTCGTTGAGGAAACCACTGAGGTAGTGCGAACCAAACAAATAGACCTCCGGCTTGCCCACCCCTCCAAACAGTGCGTTGTACTCGTCGGCAATCGCGTCATCCCGCATCTCGCGCGCCACGCCCACCAGCGTGCGCCAGGGTTCCTCCAGAAAGGCACCGGCAGCGGGCGCCTCGGTGGCGGCCACACGCAGCTGCGCTATCAAATCAGGAGCTGGCGGCGCATAGTACAAGGCGGCTAGCAAGCCATACAGCTCTGCCCGCGCGGTTTCTTCATCGAGACTGCTGGAGGTTAATGGGGCGGGTGTCATGGCATGAATCCTGTTTAGCGGATATCGGTAATTTTTATTTCGGTGTTGGACGAATGGATGTCAATCACCCGGCAGTCGCCGCACATCTTCAGGCGGTCTGCAGCGGCCCCCTGAAACATGGAGTGGCCCGCCAGTTTGCCCAGCATGGATTCAATGGCCTTGAGCGTACCAAAAGGCTTGCCGCAACGTATGCAGGCGTAAGGCTGCATTTCATTGATGACCACCGCTTCCTTGCGCTGCGGCGCAAGCGTGAATTGCGGCAGTAACGCGAGCGCTTTCTCTGGGCACGTTTTGACACACAGGCCGCACTGCACGCAATTCTTCTCGATGAACTTGAGCTGGGGTCGCTCCGGGTTGTCTTGCAGGGCGCCCGCCGGGCAGGCATTGACGCAACTCAGGCACAGGGTGCAGGCGTCCTTGTTGATGGCCAGCGCCCCCAGGGGCGAGCCGTTCGCGGGCAACGCAATGACCGCGGGCTGCAGACGTGCTTGGGCGATCAGGTGGTCCAGGGCCAGTTCCAGCGTGGCGCGCTTGTCGGCCTGCACGGAAAAACCACCGGCCTGCGCCACACCCTGGGCTGGAGCGGCCTGCAACTCAGCATCAAGCCCCGCGAGATCACGGGCGTCCCGCGCGTGAAGAATCCGGAAATGCTCGCCCTGGTAGCCCAGCCCCGTCAACAGGGTCTGCGCGACATCCATCTGCGTCTTGACCGCCTCCCGGTATTGCGGCGCTTCCTCGCCCGTCATCAACACCCAAACCTGCGAGGCACCGTGGGCCACCGCCGAGAGCCACAAGTCCAGACCGGTCGAGGCGGTATGCCACAGGCCAAGCGGCAACACCCGGGCGGGCACACCACGGGTGGCGGGGTCGACACGGGCCGCACGGCCCAGATCTCCCAGCAGACGCGTACCTGCCTCCTGGCTGTGCAGCAAAAGGGCCGCGTCTTTGCCGCCAGCCCGTGTGTAGGAAGTCAGCAGGGTTTTGATTTTTGCGCCCTGCTCATTGGCGCGCGGGTAAGCGAAGGTCAGCGCACCGCTGGGGCACACCGTAGTGCAAGCCCCACAGCCGACACACAGGTTGGGATTGACCTTGATTTGCTGGCGATCGCGCTCGCTGCTGATCGCGGAAGCGGAGCACACGTCAATGCAGGCATTGCAGCCCACTTTTTCATTGCGGCTGTGGGCGCACAGCTTTTGCTTGTACACAAAGAACTTGGGCTTTTCGAACTCGCCGACCAGCGAGCGCAGCGCCATATGCGTACGACTCGTGTCCAGCGTGTTGGCCGTCTGGGCTGGCGCAAGCCTGAAGTAGCCTTGCGGCAAGGCATGCTGTGTAAACGCGGACGTAGCACGCAGATCCAGCACCAGATCAAAGGTCTCGCGCATGGCTTCCGGCTTGCGGTTGAAATCTATGGCCCCGGCAACGCCACACGCCTTGACGCACGCCCGATGGGACTTGCACAGGTCATCGTTGATTTGGTAGTCAAACCCGATCGCCCCCTCGGGGCAGGCGGCCAGACACGCATTGCAACGGGTGCACAAATCCAGGTCAATCGGGTTGTTGCGCACCCATTGAAGGTCAAACGCGCCCAGCCAGCCCATCAGGCTTTGGATCTGGCCGGTCAGCACGGGGTAGCGTCGCTCCTGCGAGCCCCCATCAGTTCCAGCGCCCAGGCTGAACAAGGTGACATCCAGCGTATCGGCCAGCAGCCCGGCGTGGCGTTCGGCCGCATCCAGGTCGCCAATGATCAGCAGCCGTCCGGTGCTCTTGTAGGTAACGGTGGGGACCGGTTCGGGCTCAGGCAGATGGGCCGCTGCCAGCAACGCGGCCATTTTGGGGCTGGCGTGCGCCGCATCCTTGCTCCATCCCCCGGTCTCACGGATGTTGACAAAGCGGATCGGCACGCCAATCGCACCCGCAGTCTGTGATGCGATTTCCTGGAAAAGACGGCTCTCCTGGGTGCAGGCCACCACCACGTCATCTCCAGATGCCAGCGCCTGCTGGAACGCGCCGGCCTCACGGCGGCACAGGGTGCTGTGCAGTGTCAGCTTCTCATTCAGTGCCAGGCCCAGCGCGTTGGGGTCCAGCGGCATGGTCTTGTTGCAGTCGCAAATCAGTGTTGGCATGGTCTTCACTCGCTATTGGGGGGCGCACTGGCGTTTCGGGCACGGCGGCCGGGGCTGAATCGCGCGTATCGGCGGATGGATGTATCGGGGCGGGCAAAGCCTGCGTTTCAGGGGCGCTTTCTTCGTCCTCAAACAGCTTGAGAAACTTCGCACTGGCCATTTGTCGCAGCATGGACAAGGGCAGTGGATCGGGCTTGGAGTAGTCGTCTATATAGATGTCCAGGCGGTCCATCACATTGAAGTGCGGATCCGAAAACAGCTTCTTCATGGCGGTATTGCGTACTGCAGGGTCCACGCTGCGTGCAATGAAGGGCTTGAAGTCCGAATCCAGTCCCAGAGCCTGTGCGTCTTCCAGCGTCGGCTGCCGGGGGACCTCCTCGGGCACCACCGCATTCGGTGCCGCAGCAACAAGGGCTTGTTCTGGAGGCGGACTCTGCACCGGCTCCACCAGGGGTTTTCCGTCGCGCGCATCCGCTTTGCGCTGCGCCCAGCGACCCAGAAAACCGTCAGCCATGCTGCCTCCCTCCACCACCACCCGCGCTATTTTTTTTCTCTGTGGTGATGGACACCGGGTTGCCAAATCGGTCGGTCAGCGACTTGAAGCTTTCCGGGCGTTTGGGACGCTTCACCTCCGGCTGGTAGAACGCATCGATGAAAGACCGCAACCAGGCCACCACGGCTTGCGGGGCAGGCACCTGCTCCACCGTTTCCTGGGCGTCCAGCCAGCGACTGGCATCGTGGTAACTCAGGCTGACAACTACCGGCCTGGCCAGCGGCTCCCCGGCCACGGATACCTCGTCTTCCATTCGCCACAATACAAACCAGCACGGGTTCGGCGTACTGGCGTTGAGTTGATAGCCTTCGGCGTCATCTTCAAACAATTCCACGCTGTAGCCCGCATGCAGCCAGCGCTCCACGCTATCATTTTTATAGAGCAAGCGTGGTTCCGAACCAAACCCGGCTTCATGGGGTACCACGTCGTCGAGTACCCAGCGCCACTCCTGCCATCGGCTCATGGCGCCCTCGATGCGCTCCTTGCGCATGATCACGGCCATTTCAACAGACGGGCGTTGGAAACTCATAATGGACGGACAGGAATGGCCAAAGACTGTCAGGTGGTTTTGCTGATGGTGATGGAGGGAAACTTGGACGAAAAGTCCTTGTTGCGGGCTGCAATCGACACGGCGACCTGACGGGCGACCGCCTTGTAGATACCCGCGACCTCGCCATCGGGATCTGCCACCACTGTGGGTTTTCCGCTGTCGGCTTGCAAACGGATCTGCATGTTCAGCGGCAAGGCGCCCAGGTAGTCCATGTTGTACTCCGCGGCCATTTTTTTGCCGCCATCTGCGCCAAAAATATGCTCCACATGGCCGCATTGACTACAGACGTGAACGGCCATGTTTTCAACTACCCCCAGAATGGGTACACCCACTTTTTCAAACATCTTGATGCCCTTCTTGGCATCCAGCAGGGCAATATCCTGTGGCGTGGTCACGATCACCGCACCGGTCATCGGGACGCGCTGGCTCAGCGTGAGCTGAATGTCGCCCGTGCCCGGGGGCATGTCGACGATCAAATAGTCGAGGTCTTTCCAGTTGGTCTGGCGCAGCAGTTGCTCCAGCGCCTGGGTGGCCATGGGGCCGCGCCAGATCATGGCTTCGTCCTGGGCCACGAGAAAGCCGATCGACATGACCTGTACGCCGTAGTTCTCCATGGGCTCCATGGTTTTCCCGTCGTCCGACTCCGGGCGTCCCTCAATGCCCATCATCATGGGCAGGCTGGGGCCGTAAATGTCCGCATCCAGCAATCCCACGCTGGCGCCTTCTGCGGCCAGCGCCAATGCCAGATTGACCGCCGTGGTGCTCTTGCCCACGCCACCCTTGCCGGACGCCACTGCGACAATATTCTTGACTCGGGGCAGAAGTTGCACGCCACGCTGCACCGAATGGGCAACGATGTTGGTGGTGACATTGACGGACACGTTGGACACACCGGCAACACCCTTTGCCGCGGCGATCAGCGCCTTGCGAAATCCCGGAATCTGGCTCTTGGCCGGGTAGCCGAGTTCGACATCAAATGTCACATCGCCATCCACAACGGCCAAGTTCTTGAGCGCTTTACCGGATAGGAAATCCTTGCCGGTGTTGGGATCAATCACGCTCTTGAGCGCATCGCTGACCGCTTGGGCTGTCACTGTCATTTAATTTCTCCAAAGTAGCGTCGTAGTCTATCGAACACCGATGGACCCTTTGCCCGCACCGGGATTACCGCAAATGAAGATGGCTGATACGGGTTAACCCCGCTCGAATAGGTGCCGATTGGCATCGCGGATCGTCGGAGGCGCTTCATAATAAGTCCATGCCCAGTGTCGCATCCCAGCATCCCTCCATCGGCCTGCTATTGACCGGCGGTGGCGCGCGCGCGGCCTACCAGGTGGGCGTGCTGGAGGCCATTGCCGACATCCGGCTGGCCTGCGGCGCGGCAG
>JBBRYR010000028.1:0-44730 GCA_038237415.1 Burkholderiales bacterium | reverse complement strand
TTGGCCGCCAACACGGAAGTGATGGCTGCGGTCAGCGTGGTTTTGCCGTGGTCAACGTGGCCAATAGTGCCTACGTTAACGTGGGGCTTGGTACGCGTGAATTTTTCTTTTCCCATTTTGAACTCCGCTAAATGACGAAAAACAAGAGACGACTAATGCGTCAAATCAAAACTGGTGCCCTTTGCGGGAATCGGACCCGCGACCTCCCCCTTACCAAGGGGGTGCTCTACCACTGAGCCAAAAGGGCATTAAAACATGCACAACAAACCAACAACAAACCAACTGTGGAGCGGGGTAGGAGAATCGAACTCCTCGCTTTAGCTTGGAAGGCTAAGGTATTACCACTATACGAACCCCGCATAGGCTCAACCAAAAACAGTTAACTCATCACTGGTGGAGAGGGCTGGATTCGAACCAGCGTACTCGTAAGAGGGCAGATTTACAGTCTGCTGCCATTAACCACTCGGCCACCTCTCCTAAGGTGAGCCTTGGATTATGCCACTGTTTTGCGAGTCTGGCGATCGGGCGGAAAACAATTACCAGTCCACGGGCGCTTCGCCCGACTGTTGCAGCCATGCATTGGCTTCATGGAAATGTCCGCATCCGATAAAAGGTTGTGGCGGGCGCAGGGCGGAAAGTGGTGAGGGGTGATTGGCCGTCAACACTTTGTGATTTCCTTCTGCTGCCTGTACTTGCCCCGCCATTTTCTGCGCGTGTGCACCCCACAGCAGAAAAATCACCGGCCGTCCATTGTCCAGAACGGCCTGAACCATCGCGTTGGTGAGCGCCTCCCAACCTTGATTGGCATGGCTGGCCGGCAGCCCTCGCTCCACCGTCAGGCAGGCATTGAGCAGCAGCACGCCTTGGTCAGCCCAATGAACGAGAGACCCACTGGCGGGCAAAGGCTTTGGCGGCGCGCCGGCATAAGCCTGCGCTGCCTCCTGCGCCAACTCCTTGAAGATATTGCGCAGGGACGGGGGTAACCGAAGCCCCGGGGCCACGGAAAACGCCAGGCCTTCGGCCTGCCCCGGACCATGGTACGGGTCCTGCCCCAGAATGACCACCTTGACACGGGACAGAGGCGTCAGCGCCAATGCCCGTAATGGCTGTGGTGGGTAAATGATGGCCCCGGCAGCCAGGCGCTGGCGGATGAAATGACCCAACTGCTGTCCCGCCGGGCCCTTCAGGAACAGGTCAACCGTGGGCTGCCAGTCCGGTGCAACCGTCCAGCGTTGCGGCTCCCACTCGGTCAAGCGGGCCCCAGAGGGTTCAGTCGAACCCACGATTTCAGCCAAACAACTCCGCCAACGCAAGACCCGGATCAGGCGCGCGCATAAACGCTTCACCCACCAGGAAAGCGTTGACCCCGGCTGCCCCCATGCGCAGGACGTCTTCGCGGGTCTGAATGCCGCTTTCCGTCACCAGCAGGCGATCCGCAGGAACCAGCGTACGCAGAGCCATCGTGGTGTCCAGCGACACCTCAAATGTTTTCAGATTGCGGTTGTTCACACCAATCAAGGGGGTTTTGAGCTTCAGCGCCCGCTCCAGTTCCGGCTGGTCGTGCACCTCCACCAGCACCGCCATGTCCAGGCTGCGGGCGATGGCTTCCATGTCCTTCATTTGTGCGTCATCCAGGCAGGCGGCGATCAACAAAATGCAGTCAGCCCCCATGGCGCGGGACTCGTAAATTTGGTACGGGTCGACCATGAAATCCTTGCGCAGCACCGGCAACTGGCAGGAGGCACGGGCCTGCTTGAGAAAGTCAATCTCGCCTTGGAAGAACTGCACATCGGTGAGCACCGACAGGCACGCGGCACCGTTTTCGGCGTAGCTCTGCGCGATGTCAGCAGGAATGAAATCGGCCCGCAATACGCCTTTGCTGGGGCTGGCCTTCTTGATTTCAGCAATGACCGCCGGGCGACCTGCTGCGATTTTGGCGCGCATGGCACCCACAAAGTCGCGCGTCAGCACCCGCGACTCGGCATCCGAGCGCACCAAGGCCAAAGACTTGCGTTTGAGTGCCGCTGCCACCTCTTCGCGCTTGACGGCCACAATTTTGTCCAGAATGTCACTCATGATGGGAGGGCTCCTCAGAGCCATTTTTTAAAATTTTGATGAACACGCGGTGCATGACCAGCCCCACGACGATAAAAATAACCGACACGCCCAGTGCAATCCAGGTGCCGGAGTCTTGCCAGATGCCCGACACGTCAGACTCCGCCCAGTGCGTGCGACTGGGCTATCAACTGCTCCAGCTTGGTCTTGGCCGCTCCTGATTCGATAGCTGCTCGCGCAAGCTGGATGCCGGCTTCCATGCTATGGGCCACATTGGCCGCGTAGAGGGCAGCGCCGGCGTTGAGCAGCACAATATCCTTGGCCGGGCCAGGCTGATTGTTCAATACCCCCAGCAACATGGCTTTGGAGTCTTCTGCCGTTTCCACTTTCAAGGCGCGGTTGCTGGACATCACCATGCCAAAGTCTTCCGGATGCACTTCGTATTCGGTGATCTCGCCATTTTTCAGCTCCCCAACCAGGGTCGCGGCACCCAGCGACACCTCGTCCAACCCATCGCGGCCGTAGACCACCAGAGCGTGCTCGGCGCCCAGGCGCTGCAGGGCGCGGACCTGGATGCCGACCAGATCGGCGTGAAACACGCCCATCAGGATGTTGGGAGCACTGGCCGGATTGGTCAGCGGCCCCAGGATGTTGAAAATGGTCTTGATGCCCAACTCACGGCGCACCGGGCCGACATTTTTCATGGCGGGATGGTGGTTGGGTGCAAACATGAAGCCCACGCCCACCTCTTGAATGCACTGGGCAATCGCGGCCGGCGACAGGTTGATGTTCAGCCCCAGTGCCTCCAGCACATCGGCGCTGCCGCTCTTGCTGCTGACACTGCGCCCGCCGTGCTTGCTGACCTTGGCCCCCGCTGCCGCGGCCACAAACATCGAGCACGTGGAGATGTTGAAGGTGTGCGAACCATCGCCACCGGTGCCCACAATATCGACCAGATGGGTTTTGTCGGCCACGTCCACCTTGGTGGAAAACTCGCGCATCACCTGGGCTGCGGCGGTGATCTCGCCAATGGTTTCTTTCTTGACACGCAGACCGGTGATGAATGCCGCCATCATCACGGGGGACATCTCGCCCGACATGATTTGCCGCATGAGGTGCAGCATTTCGTCATGGAAAATTTCGCGGTGCTCGATGGTGCGCAACAGCGCTTCCTGGGGGGTTATCTTGCTCGCTTGGGGCATATCGATGATTCCTTAAGTACCTGGATTGTCGGTCAGGGCCAGCCTGATGCCCAAGCCGATGAACTGGGGCACAAAGGCCAGAAAAAACAGGGCCACTTTCGGGTTGAGCGCATTCGTCCAGAAACCCCTTAAAAATACGCCGTTCAGGTCGCTAGCCCCCGTATTACCTGCGGTAGCAGCTTCCAAATTGATAGCAGATGGCTTGCTTGCCAACAACATGCGCAGACCCACACAAACCAGGTAGGCGGCCACAAACAACAGCAGTTGGTCCAGCGGCATGGTCAGGTCGCAGCCTGAAAAAACCCGCGAATGGCGGCTACGGCGCGATCGATCCCGGCCTCATCCACATCCAGATGCGTCACAAAGCGCAGGCGGTACAGGCCGGTGGCCAAAATGCCGTGCGCGACCAAGTGCGCCAACAGGCCGGACGACTGCGCGCGTGCGGCCCCGGTCAAGTCGACAAACACGATGTTGGTGTGCGGCACTTCCACCTGCACGCCTTCCAGTCCACCCAGGCCATCGGCCAGGCGGCGCGCCAACGCATGGTCATGGCCCAGGCGCGCAATGTGGTGGTCCAGTGCATACGATGCCGCTGCCGCCAGCATGCCCGATTGGCGCATGCCGCCGCCCGCCATCTTGCGGATGCGGTGGGCACGGGCGATGAAGTCGCGGCTGCCACACAGGGCCGAGCCCACGGGTGCGCCCAAGCCTTTGCTGAAGCACACACTCACGCTGTCAAAGCACTGCGCGATACGACGGGCTTCCCGCTGGATGGCATTTGATTCTGAATTGATACCTGCCTGTGCCGTGGCCGCGTTGAACAACCGCGCCCCATCCAGATGGCGACTGAGGCCCTTGTGCAGGGCCAGATCGGTGGCGGCCTGAATGTAGTCAAAAGGCAGCAGCTTGCCACCCAGCGTGTTTTCCAGCGTCAGCAGGCGGGTGCGGGCAAAGTGGGCGTCGTCGGGTTTGATGGCCGCTTCAATGTCGGCCAATGCGAGCGTGCCGTCGCTCTGGTGGTTCAAGGGCTGCGGCTGCACGCTGCCCAAAACGGCGGCACCGCCGCCTTCCCAGCGGTAGGTGTGCGCCATTTGGCCGAC
Source organism: Burkholderiales bacterium (assembly GCA_038237415.1). Classification (GTDB taxonomy): domain Bacteria; phylum Pseudomonadota; class Gammaproteobacteria; order Burkholderiales; family Burkholderiaceae_C; genus Allorhodoferax. The sequence goes on along the minus strand of JBBRYR010000028.1, from coordinate 40,373 downwards.
GATGTATTCGTCGCCGCGCTGGCAGTGCGCCATGATGGCGCACAGGTTGCTCTGCGTGCCGGTGGGCATGAACAGCGCGGCTTCAAAGCCCAGCATCTGCGCGATTTGGTCTTGCAATGCGTTCACGCTGGGGTCGTCAGCGAACACATCATCACCCAAAGGTGCGGCCATCATGGCGGCGCGCATGGCGGCCGTGGGTTGCGTGACGGTGTCACTGCGCAGATCAACTATTATGGTCATATTGGCCTCTAGCCCCCGTAGATACTGCGCAAGCAGCTATTACATTTATAGCAAAAAGTTCTTCAGCATGGCATGGCCATGCTCGGTGAGGATGGACTCAGGGTGAAACTGCACCCCTTCCATGCGCACCGCTTCGGGCAAACCGGTGTGGCGCACGCCCATGATTTCGCCATCAAGGGTCCAGGCGGTGATTTTCAGCTCCTTGGGACACGTTGCGCGCTCGATCGCCAGCGAGTGGTAGCGATTGACGGTGAACTTTTCTGGCAATCCGGCAAACACGCCCTCTCCGGTGGTGGTGATCACACTGGTCTTGCCGTGCATGAGTTGCTGTGCCCGCACGATCTTGCCGCCCAGCGCCGCGCCAATGCTCTGGTGCCCCAGGCACACGCCCAGAATGGGCAGCTTGCCCATGAAGTGCTGGATGGCAGCCACCGAGATACCCGCCTCCGCCGGTGAGCACGGACCGGGCGACACCACCAGCCGGTCGGGATTGCGCGCGGCAATGCCCTCGACGGTGATTTCATCGTTGCGAAACACCTCGACTTCGGCACCGAGTTCACCAAAATACTGGACGATGTTGTAGGTAAAACTGTCGTAGTTGTCGATCATCAACAACCGGGTTTTTGCGGCGCTCATTCCAGTCCCTCCTCAACCAGTTCGCTGGCGCGCAGCAATGCGCGCGCCTTGGCCTCTGTTTCTTTCCACTCCAGCTCGGGCACGCTGTCGGCCACCACGCCGGCTGCAGCCTGCACATACAGAGTCTGGTCCTTGATGATGCCGGTGCGGATGGCAATGGCCACATCCATGTCACCGGCGTAGCTGAGGTAGCCACAGGCACCGCCATAGAGGCCGCGCTTGGTCGGCTCCAGCTGATCAATCAGCTCCATGGCATGCACCTTGGGAGCGCCGGTAAGGGTGCCCGCAGGAAAGGTGGCCTTGAGCACGTCCATGCTGGTCATGCCGTCCAGCAGCGTGCCTTCGACATTGCTCACGATGTGCATCACATGGCTGTAGCGCTCCACGCAGAATGCGTCCGACACCTTGACACTGCCAATCTTGGCGATGCGGCCAATGTCGTTGCGCGCCAGGTCAATCAGCATCACATGCTCGGCGCGCTCCTTGGGGTCGTTCACCAACTCCACCTCGGCGGCTTTGTCAAGCTCGGGTGTCGCGCCACGGGGGCGGGTTCCGGCCAATGGGCGAATGGTCACCCTCGTTTCCAGGGCTCCGTCTACGCTGACCTGCTCCTGGCGCACCAGAATCTCCGGGCTGGCGCCCACCACATGGAAGTCTCCAAAGTGGTAGTAGTACATATACGGGCTGGGGTTGAGCGAACGCAGTGCGCGGTACAGGCTGAGGGGTGACTCGGTGTAGCGCTTCTTGATGCGCTGTCCCACCTGCACCTGCATGAAATCGCCGCCGGCAATCAGCTCCTTGGCCCGCTCCACGGCGGCAATGTAATCCGCCTTGGCAAAGTCACGCTGGGCGGGGTAGCCCGGTGTCGGCTTGACGGCCGGAATACTGACGGCCTGTGCCAGCCGGTCCTTGAGCTCACGCAGGCGCCGCTTGGCCCGCGAGTAGGCCTCAGGCTGTCCGGGGTCGGCATACACAATCAAGTACAACTTGCCCGACAGGTTGTCGATCACCGCCAGTTCTTCACACTGCAACAGCAGAATGTCGGGGCAGCCCAGCTCGTCGGGCGGGCATGTGGCTTCGAGCTTTTTTTCGATGTAACGCACCGCGTCATAGCCAAAGTAGCCAGCGAGCCCACCGCAAAAGCGCGGCAAACCGGGGCGCAGCGCCACTTTGAATCGCTTTTGGTAATCGGCAATGAAATCCAGCGGGTTGGCGCTGGATGTTTCCACCACCACCCCGTCGGTTACCACCTCGGTGCGGGCGTCCTTGCCAAAGCCACTGGCGCGCACCAGTGTGCGGGCGGGTAAGCCAATAAAGCTGTAGCGCCCAAAACGCTCACCGCCCACCACCGACTCCAGCAGGAAACTGTATTTGCCGGTGTCCAGGTCATCCACGAGGGTGGCACCGGGCATGTGGGCCAGCTTCAGATACAGGGACAGTGGCGTCTCCAGGTCGGCAAACGCCTGGGCCATCAAAGGAATGCGATTGAAGCCTTGTGCGCTTAACGCCAGGAATTCTGGTTCTGAGATCACGGGTATTTACCTCTCAATGCGGAGTGGCCGCCGGGGCCACCAGCGCCTCATGGGGGAAGACGGGGTGCGCGCAAGATGTCGGAAGGGAAGTCCGTGCCGCTTGACCGCGCAAAACTCACCAAGGAGCCGCGCATGACCGTCTGATGATCAGACGTGGTGCGCAGTAGTGAGCTCAGGCATGACAGTCAGCGTACGCCAGGGCCAGGCCCCCCGGTCGCTGCAACCTGTAATGCTGATGGTGTGGATAAACATGGTGCCAGTGTAGCAAACCTGAAGACACCTGCTGCCGGCAAACCAGCGCAGGTTCCCCGGCGGTACCCTCGAAAACCCGCATACACAGCGCCTGGGAAAAAGTGCAAAATAGCGACTCAAAAACGAACGACCGTTCTTTTTTCAATCCGGGAATACAACATGCAACTGAAGAAACACCTTCTCACTGGCTCCCTGGCTCTTTGTCTTGGTGGGGCCGCTTTGGCTGCCCCCATGGAAATCAATGGCGTGAAAGTGGAAGACAGTGCCTTGGTGGGCGGAGCCAAACTCCCGCTCAATGGCGCAGGCACGCGGTACAAAGGTCCGTTCAAGGTGTATGTTGCCGAGCTGTATGCGAGCAAGAAGGTTTCTTCGCTGGATGAGCTGGCTGGAGCCCAAGGCCCCAAGCGCCTGACGATGACTTTTGTTCGGGACATTGACGCCGGCGCCTTTGGCAAGCTGATGACCCGCGGAGTGGAAGACAACGTGCCCAAGCACGAAATGTCCAAGCTCGTCCCCGGCCTGATCCGCATGAGTGATGTCTTTTCAGCCAACAAGCAACTGGTCGTTGGCGACGTCATCACACTGGACTGGATTCCCGGTACAGGAATGGTCGTCACGGCAAAGGGCAAGGTCCAGGGAGACCCCTTCAAGGAGCCCGAATTCTTCAAGGCCATCATGTCCATCTGGCTGGGCCAGGTGCCGGCGGACTTCAAACTCAAGGACGCCTTGCTCAGCGTGAAATAGTCCGGCAGAACCCCAGGGCGAAACTAATCAGCCCAGGGGATCTCCACCAGAGAATCAGCAAAGGCGTCTGCATCCACCGTGTGCACCGGTTGTCCGTGGTTGTAGCCATACGTGACCATCAATACCGGGCACCCTGCAGCGCGCGCGGCCAGTGCATCGTTGCTGGAGTCGCCCACCATCAAGGTGTGCTCTGGCGACGAACCCAGCAATTCACAGGCCTTCAGCAGCGGCATGGGGTCAGGCTTCTTGCGCTCCACCGCGTCCCCACCCAGGGTGACTTCGAAGAAACCATCGAGCGCCTTCATGCGAAGCAGGTCCTTTGCAAACGCGGTTGGTTTGTTGGTGACGCAAGCCAGCCGCAAACCCATGGACTGCAGTCGTATCAATCCCTCCAGCGCGCCGGGGTACACCTGCGCATACTGGCCGTTGATGGTTCGGTAATGCAGCTGATAGCTCTGCCATGCCTTCTCATATATTGCTATGGATTGTGTAGCTGCCAGCGCAGCATCCACGTGGGCTAGAAGGCTTTTTATCAGATGCTCCGAGCCACGGCCCACCAAGCGCTCCACGACATCGCGCTCCACCACGTAGTCCGCAAATGGTGGCGGCAGGTCATGCAGCATGCGCTGCAATGCCACCACAAAGTCACCCAGGGTGTCGACAAGAGTACCGTCCAGGTCGATGATGGCAGCGGAAAATTTTTGCGGGGAAAAGGTCATGGCGTTGAAATGAGAGGGGGCAGCAATGGGGAAAAAACAGGGGATGGGAAGTAGTTGACCCAAATCAATACCGCCTGGGCTCAGGACCTTAGGATGCATCCCTTTATGACAATCTAAGGGTTTTCCATTATGTCCATTGAACTGTACCGGGACAAAACCCACGCGTGTCTGATGTTTACCGACCTGATTGACGGGTACGGAGAAGCGGTACAGGCCAACCAGTTCCTGATTCTGGATGGTGATACCGGTGCCATCATCGACCCGGGCGGCAACCTGGCGTTCAACGAGCTGTTTTTGGGCATGTCGCGGCACTTCCCGCCCAACAAACTCTCCTACCTGCTCGCTTCGCACGCCGATCCCGACATCATTGCGTCGCTGGATCGCTGGATGACATCCACCCCCGCCAAGCTGGTTATTTCCAGAATATGGGAGCGTTTTGCACCCCACTTTACCAAGGCAGGCAAAACCGAAGACCGGGTGATTGGTGTTCCGGATGCGGGTGGAAAACTGGCCCTGGGCCAGCATGAAATCTGGTTGCTGCCAGCGCACTTCATGCATTCTGAAGGCAACTTCCATTTCTATGACCCCGTCAGCCGCATCCTGTTCACCGGCGACTTGGGCGCCTCCATGACCACCGGGCAGCAGGCCCAGCAATTCGTCACCGACTTGAAAGCCCACATTCCATTAATGGAAGGTTTCCATCGCCGCTACATGGTGTCCAACAAGATCCTGCGGCTCTGGGTGCGCATGGCCCGCCAGCTCGATATATCCATGCTGGTTCCCCAGCACGGCGCACCGATCGTGGGGCCTGTGGCCATTGCGCAATTCTTTGAGTGGATTGAGTCCCTGAGTTGCGGCATCGATCTTTTTGATGACCGGGCCTACCAACTCCCCACCCTGAAAATCGATCCCGTTCGTGGCGCGCAGCCGGCTTTGCACGCGGTCAGGGCGTAAACACCGTCGACTGCACCCAGTTCACCAGCGCGTCTGCTTCCAGGGGTTTGCTGTACAGATAGCCCTGTCCCTTGTCGCAACCCAGTGTCGCCATGAGCATGGCCTGCTCGGCGGTTTCAATGCCTTCGGCCACGGTTCCCAGCCCCAGGGTCTGCGCCATGCGGATCGTGGCCTCGATCAGCACGCGCCGGTAGTCGCTGCTTTGCGCGAGACTGACAAACGAGCGGTCGATCTTCACAAAGTCCACCGGCAATTCATGCAGGCACGACAGGGACGAGTAACCCGTACCAAAGTCGTCCAGCGACAGCGCCACGCCAAGCGCCCGCAGTTCATGCAGCGTGTGGATCACCCGCTCGTCCTGCGCCGCCAGGCTCTCGGTCACTTCCAGAACCAGTTGGCCGGAGGACATTCCGTTGGCGCGCAGCGCATCCTGCACTTGCGCAACCAGACCGGGCAGGTGCAGCTGGGCCCGAGAGAGATTCACGGCAATGGAGGGCGGCGCCGCACTGCCCAGAACAGTCTGCATGGACGCAAATGCATGGCAAGCCGTTTGCAGCACAAACTGTCCCAGCGCACCAATCAGGCCGCAGTTCTCGGCGACGGGAATGAACTCCACTGGCGGCACCAACCCGCGCTGGGGGTGGCGCCAGCGCATCAGCGCCTCCAGGCCCCCAAGCGCACCGGTAGCCAGATCAATCAGCGGCTGGTACACGACAAATATCTGATGCTGATCCAGCGCCTGGCGCAAATCGTTTTCCAGCGCGACTGAGGCGTTGACCATCTGACGCATGGACGGATCAAACAGGACATAGCGGGCACGGCCCGTGCGCTTCGCCTCGTACATGGCGATATCCGCGTCGCGCAGCACGCTGTCGGCGTCCTCCGCGGCGTGGTTGCTGGTGACAATACCGATGCTGACGGTTGACGTCACCTTGTTCAAACCAATGGTGTAGGGCATGGCCAGCACATCGAGCAATCGTCCGGCTACGATTTCCGCCTCCAGATCCCCCCGAATATCGTCCAGCAGCACGACAAACTCATCCCCCCCAATCCGCGCAGCAAGGTGGGAAAAATCACTGGTCTGCATGAAGCTGTCACCGGGACGCATACTGTCCCGCAAACGCTGGGCAATCTGGCGCAGCAACTCGTCTCCCACGCTGTGACCCAGTGTGTCATTGACCTGTTTGAAGCGGTCAAAATCCATGAAGAGGACGGCAAAGTTATAACCAGACTCTGAACGACGCCGCTCAATGGCGGCGTTGATCCCATCCAGAACAACCGTTCGATTGGGCAACTGGGTGAGGCCATCGGTTCGGGCTGCCGCGCGCAGTTGCTGCTCCATCACTTTTTGGGCCTGCACGTCCATGGCAACACCCGCCATATGCAGCGCCCGACCATCTGCCGAACGGTCCACGGCGGTGCCGGCAAGCATCATCCAGACCCACCGTCCACTGCCATGGCGCAGGCGCACCGACATCCGAAGGGGCGCTGCCGGGTCGCGCAGATGCGCCGTTACCGCGGCAATCCAGGGTGCAAAGTCATCCGGGTGAATGAGGGCATTCCAGTCTTTTGCTGTCATGGCCAGTTCGCGTCTCTGGTAACCCATGATCTCCAGCATGCGACTGTTGCATTGCATGGTGCCGTTTTCAATGTCCCAGTGCCAGATACCCAGACCTGCACCTTCTACCGCCAGTTCCAGCACCTGCTGCTGCGCACGCACGTCGGTCAGGTCGGTCGCCACCAGAACCCAGCCAGACAAACCGCCCGCATCGCTAAAAATCGGTTGCACATCCACCAGGGCCCAACGCCGCTCCCCGCCGGCCGCGCTGATCTTGATTTCGCGCTTGAGGCCATGACCCCGCTGCACCGCCTCGCCGAAGGCTGCATACGTGGAAGGGTCGGCACTCCCTTCCCTCAACAGGTCACCAAACCGCGTCCCCAAGGCCTTGTCTTCGGGATACCCCATCATCTGGGTAAACGCTTCGTTGACCCACACCACGCGGCGCTCGGCATCGGCCAGCACAACCGCATTGGAACTGCGCTCGGCCACCAGCGCGAGGCGTTTGAGGCGCACCGCCTGGCGCGATAACGCAAGGTGCTGTCGACGCACCGCACGTGCGGTGGGCTCCACCACCGCCAGCGCCATCAGCAACAGGACCAGCAGCGCAATTCCAACCTGGACCCGGATTTGCCGTGCCGCGGTCATGCTACGGGCCTGCGCTGCCGATTGCACCTCCAGCACGAGCACATCAATCGATATGAGGGTTGTCTCCAGGTCATTGTGTAATGCCTGAATCGCCCGCATCAGGGCGGTCAAATCAGCGCGGTCTGGCTGCGACAGTACGGCCTGAGCGCGGCTCCACAAGTGCGCGCGGCTGTCTTGCCAGACCTTCAATGCACTCTTGAGGCTTGTCGGCGCATCCGACTGCAAAGCTGCCTGGGTTTTGAGCAAGGCCTCCAGCCGCATGGCCTCTGATTTGGCCAGTTCAAGACTGTCGCTCAACGCACTGCGACGCTCGTTACTGTCAAAGTCTGGAACGGCCAGCATCACGGCCAGGGTGCCCATGCGCTGGCTCAGGGTGCTCTGCTCGGCAGCTACCCGAATGATCTCCACATCGACTCGGCGCACGACCTCAGCCTGCTCGGAACGCCAAGCCTGAAACAACGCTAGCGCCGCCACCAGGCCCAGCATGGTGTACATGGCGATTCGGACCCACCGATGGGCGGCGTCATCCCCCTGCATGCGCGCCAGAAGGCGGCGCAAAAGACCCGGACTTGCCCTCTTTCGGGTTGAAGTCAGCGCTTTCCTCGGAGCACCGCTGCCATTGGCGGCCTCATACGCATCCAGCCCCACATGCGACGTCGGTATATTGCCCGTGTGGTCGATTGGCATGACTGACTTGCGCTGTGCCTGGCGTGACGACGCTAATTTTTCAGCGCCAACCGCATGGCGTCGACCACGCTCTTGTAGTCCGGCTTGCCAAATATGGCGCTGCCCGCGACAAAGGTATCAGCCCCGGCATCGGCCACACGGCGGATGTTGTCCACCTTGATGCCGCCGTCCACCTCCAGTCGAATGTCCTTGCCGCTGGCGGTAATGCGTTTGCGCACGTCTTCAATCTTGCGCAGTGCCGAGTCAATGAAACTCTGACCGCCAAAGCCCGGGTTGACGCTCATGATGAGAACCAGGTCAATGTCATCAATCACCCAGTCCAGCACATCCAATGGCTCTGCAGGGTTGAACACCAGCCCGGCCTGGCAGCCCTTGGCCTTGATGGCCTGGATGCTGCGGTGCACATGTCCCGAGGCATCCGGGTGAAAGCTGATGAGGTCAGCCCCGGCATCGGCAAAAGCACCGGCCAGCGCGTCGACGGGCGAAATCATCAAGTGCACATCAATCGGCACGGCCACGCCCGCAGCGGTTTTGGCGTGCGACTTCAGGGCCTGGCACACCATGGGGCCGAACGTGAGATTGGGGACGTAATGGTTGTCCATCACATCAAAGTGAATCCAGTCGGCGCCAGCAGCAATGACATTTTTCACCTCTTCGCCCAGTCGGGCGAAGTCGGCAGACAGGATGGAGGGGGCAATTCGGTACGTCATGGCAGGGGGCATTCCAGAGAGGGGTGGGAGATAGGGCATTTTCGCAGGTAGCATTGCGGCATGTCCAAGTATCAATTATCCGTGGAAGTTGTGCCCCAGTACCTGCACGACCAGTCCAACCCCGAAGAAGATCTGTATGTGTTTGCCTACTCCATCACCATCACCAATACCGGCGAGGTGCCGGCACAACTGATCTCGCGCACCTGGAACGTCAACGACGCCAACGGCCACACTGAAAAGGTCAAAGGCCTGGGCGTGGTGGGCCAGCAACCCCTGCTGAAACCCGGCCAGGCGTTCGAGTACACCAGCGGAACCCGCCTGCGCACCCCCACGGGCACCATGCACGGCAGTTTTTTCTGCGTGGCCGAAGACGGAGAGAAGTTCGACGCCGACGTCCCCATGTTTGTTCTTGATGCGCTCAGCGGCGATTCCAGCGCCGGCGAAAGGCGCACACTGCACTGATGACACCTCCTTTTGAATCCGGCCCGGATCTGGCCGTTCTGCTGGACGCCCTGGATCCCGATGCCGATCTGGTGCACCGGCACTTGTGGCTGGTCGCCCTGCTGGACTGGATTCGCGGCAACGGCAAATCGGCCCCGGCGGCGGCGGCCCGTGTCGACATTCTTCTGGACGCTCTGGATGCACGACCCCATACCAGGGCGCGGCTGCAGCGCTGGTGGCGCAAGCTGATCGACACCGTGGACGGCACCATCCTGCTGTCCGACTATGGCTTTGCCTCGCGCAATGCCTTTGTCAGCGAGTTCGTGCAGCGCCTGCACAACAAACTGCTGCCCGCCACCCCGGAAACCGCCGATGCGTCCGAGCTGTTTGCGCTGGTGATGCCGACCAAGCTGGATGCCCAGTGGGTATCCGCACTCGCGCCGGCCACACTGGAGCGCCTGGCCCAGTTGCTGACGGCGCCGTCGAATGAAGACGCCGCGCTGAACACGTCCCACCTGACCTATTGGCAAAGCGCCCTGCTGGAAGCCATCACGTTTTGCACCAGCCAGATCAGCGCCGCCGGGTTCTCCCGCGAAATACGCCTGCGCATGAGCACCCCGGCACGCACCTCGGGTCCGTTTCACACCCTGTCGGCGGATTTTGATGCCGTAAGGGATGCCTGGCTGAGCGGCCAGGGGCTGGATGAAGCGGCCCAGCGCTTTCGGACCCAGCTGGACGCCTGCCGCCAGGCGGCATCCTCGGTCTACACCCACCTGGACGCCCACGGCATTTCGCTGGATCTGGTGTTTCGGCTGCGCCAATTGCGTGCGCGGGTGCTGCGCATTCGCGCCCTGCTGGACTGTCTGCTGAATGACCCTGCCCACGCCCACTGTGCCCGGCTGTTCTCGCACCTGTCCGCTGTCGGCCAGACGCAGCGCAGCCTGGGCGCGCTGGTGACGACCAGCACCTCGCTGCTGGCAGCCAAAGTGGCCGAGCGCAGTTCGGAAACGGGCGAACACTACATCACCCGCAACCGGGATGAGTACCGCACCATGCTGGGACAAGCCGCCGGCGGCGGTGCGTTGACGGCCGTGACCACCTTGCTGAAATTTGCGGTCTTGGCCGTGGGCTTGTCGGCGTTCTGGAGCGGCTTCTGGTCCGGCGTGATGTACGCCGCCAGCTTTGTCGTCATCCAGTTGTTGCACTTCACTCTGGCCACCAAGCAGCCGGCCATGACGGCACCGGCCATGGCCGCCAAACTCAAGGACATTGGCGACTCCCAGCAGCTGGGGGCCTTTGTGGATGAGGTCACGCATCTGGTGCGCTCGCAGGTGGCCGCCGTGCTGGGCAATGTGGCGGTCGTGTTTCCGGCCGTCCTCCTTTTGTCGTTCGCCATGCAATATGCCAGCGGGCAACCCATGATCAATGCCGCCGAGGCCGAGCACGTACTGCATTCGCTGGACCTGTGGGGGCCCTCTGCCCTGTTTGCCGCCTTCACCGGCGTGCTGCTGTTTTCCAGCAGCATCATCGCGGGCTGGGTGGAAAACTGGTTTGTGTTGCACCGGCTGGATTCGGCCTTGCGCTACAACCCGCACATCACCCGGCGCCTGGGTGTGGCACGGGCGGACCGCTGGGCGCACTTCATGCGCCACAACATATCGGGCTTCGCCTCGAATATTTCACTGGGCTTCATGCTGGGCCTGCTACCGGCCATCTTCGGATTCTTTGGGCTGGCCATGGAGGTGCGGCACGTCACCCTCTCCACAGGCCAGCTGGGTGCCGCCTGTGCCAGCATGGGCTGGGGCATCGTGCGCAACCCCGCACTGTGGTGGGCGGTGGCCAGCATCCCGGTGATCGGTGCGCTGAACCTCGGGGTCAGTTTTTACCTGGCCTTCCGGGTCGCCCTGCAAGCCCACAGCGTGTCCGGCCTGGGCCGTGCCCGCATTCGTGGCGCGGTCTTCCAGCGCCTGTGGCAAGCGCCCATGAGCTTTTTGTGGCCCGCTCATATGAGCGGCGCTGACACGAAATGATGGGTGAGTTTGAGCTGATCGCGCGCTACTTCACACGCCCCACACGCAAGGCCGTGCTGGGCATTGGAGACGACTGCGCCCTGCTGCAGCCAGCCCCCGGCATGCACCTGGCCATCTCCACCGATATGCTGGTGGCGGGTCGTCATTTCTTTGCCGATGTAGACCCCCGCACCCTGGGCCACAAGGCGCTGGCGGTCAACCTGAGCGATCTGGCCGCCTGCGGTGCGCGGCCGCTGGCCTTCACGCTGGCGCTGGCGCTGCCCGACGCTACGGCCCAGTGGCTGGAGCCTTTCTCACAGGGCTTGCTGGCATTGGCCGATGCCCACGACTGCGAACTCATTGGCGGCGACACCACCCAGGGGCCTTTGAACATCTGCATCACCGTGTTTGGCGAGATGCCCGCAGGCGCTGCCCTGCTGCGCAGCGGCGCCCGGGCAGGCGACGACCTGTACGTCAGCGGCACGCTGGGCGATGCGCGACTGGCCCTTGAAGCGCTGCAAGGCACGCACCCGCTGCCGCCCGAAGTGCTCGCGCAAGCCCGCCTGCGCCTGGAGCAACCCACACCCCGCGTGGCGCTGGGTCTTGCCCTGCGTGGCGTTGCCAGCGCGGCGGCCGATGTGAGCGACGGGCTGCTGGGCGACCTGGGCCACATCCTCGAAAAATCGGGTGTAGGGGCAACAGTTCATACGGATTTCGCTATCAATTTGCTAGCTGCTCGCGCATATCCTGCGGGGGCCAGTGGCATTTTTGACTGGTATCTTGATGAAATCCGCGCTCTGCAGTGCGTGCTGGCCGGGGGCGATGACTATGAACTCGTCTTCACCGCGCCACCGTCGCACCGCGACGCGGTTCAGTTGGCCGCCCAAGCGAGCGGCACGGCCGTCACCCGTATCGGACAGATCGACCAAGCCCCCGGATTGCGACTGGTCGATGCCCAGGGCGCCGCGGTAGCGAACACCTTCACGTCCTTTGATCACTTTGCCCCATGAGCAAACTCTCCCATACCCGCGACAAAATCTACAAAACCGTGGCCCGCCAGTTGCATGGCGTGGTGCCCTGTTGGGTTTGTGGCCAGCATGTGGAGCCGGTGGATGCCACGCTGGAACACATGCAGCCCCTGAGCGAAGGTGGCAATAGCCACGCAGAAAATCTGGCCATCAGCCATGGCCAGTGCAATAACCAGCGGCATATCAAAAGCGCGACAAGGGTCTGAAAATAGCGCCAAAGCGGGCGATCAACTGCAAAAAGCTTTCTTGGTGCGGTTACGATCATTTATGCGCATCCGCTTAATTAGATATATTTTTTTCTGCCTTCTGGCAAGCAGTCAGGCGCATGCAGACCCCAAGAACCTATCGAGTGCACAAGACCCGTTGTCGGAACCCCGGCTGGAATCCGTGGGCGTTGGAGCAATACCGCGCGGCGTGGTTGCAACCATGGCCCAGGACAAGGCGGGTTTTCTGTGGATCGCCACGGGTGACGGCCTGGTTCGCTATGACGGCTACAGTTTTCGTCCGCAGGAATTGGATAGCCCCGATCCGGCGACACGCAACCTGGGCTGGATCCGCGCACTGTTACCGGCCCGTGACGGGCGCTTGTGGATAGGCACCGAGTCCCTCGGTCTGGCTGCCTATGACCCCGCCACCGACCGTGTCACCGTGTACCGTAACAATGCCACCAAGAGCGACACGGCGCCAACCATACGTGCATTGGCCGAGGACCATGAGGGCGCGATATGGATCGGAAGCGTGGGCGGTGGTCTGGACCGGCAGGATCCCGCCAGCGCCAGCATCACGCATTACGGTCACACCGGCCTGCCCGGCAGCTTGCCGGACGATCGGGTTCTGTCCCTGCTGGTCGACCGCCAAGGCACGCTGTGGGTGGGAACCTGGCGGGGATTGAGCCGTCGCCAGCGCGGCAGCGATTCCTTTGAACCCGTTTTTTCAGGTGGCGCTGCCAGTCTGGGCGACAGCATCATCGAAACCCTTTTTGAAGCGTCGGACGGGCGCATCTGGGCCGGAACCCAGGGCGGCGCCCTGGCCATCATGGACCCCGGCACGGCACAAGGAACCCTGCTCAAGCAACCGGCTGACCCCACCAGGACTTTCGGCGGTGCCGTGTCCAGTTTTGCAGAGTCACCGGGCGGGGATGTCTGGGTTGGCCGCGCTACCGGCATCGAGATGTACGATGCGCGCGACGGCCGCCTTCTGCGCCGTCTGCGGCATGACCAGCGCAAGCCCGCAGGTCTGGCCGCCAATGAGGTGACGACGCTGCTGCGCGACCGCGCGGGCTGGATTTGGGTCGGAGGTCTGGGGCTCGGGCTACAGCGCCACAACCCGAAAAACCTCAGCATTCGGGTGCGAGGCGCCGACATCCAGCCCGGCAGCGCGTTTGAAGAACCCAGTTCACGCAATCTGCTTGCGCTCGACAATGGCGATGTGTGGGTCGCAGCACCGGGCACTGGCATTGCAGTCATGGATAGCGGGTTGCGCGTAGTTGGCTCCATACCCGCGCCGTCCCCGGGTGCGGCCACGCCAATGGCGCAAACGCGGGATGGATCGGTGTGGCTGGCAACCGAATCAGCGCTGTACCAGTACAGCCACGATCGTCGGCAGTTGCGACGTCTGCCTCACACAGCAGGGCCGATACACCGGCTCATGACGAGCAGCGATGGCTCGCTATGGATGGGGACACCGGACGGGCTTTATCGGCTAAGGCCCGGTGCCAGCACGCTCGCAAGAGTGAATCAGTCAGGCGGACACACTTTGAGCGGTGACGTTTTCACCCTGATCGAGGGCCACGACGGAACCCTGTGGGTCGGTACGTCAAAAGGTCTCTACCGTATGGCACCCGGTGACAGTGAACTGCAGGCCGTCCAGGAGCAGGCCGGTGCGGGCCTTGGCGGCCCCATCGTGATCGGATTGCTGATTGATCACAACCAGACGCTCTGGCTGGACACCGCCGTAGCCGGCCTGCACCGCATGCATCCTTGGGACGGCAAACCAGCGCGCTTTGATCGCATTAGCATGGCGCACGGGATCGTCGGCCGGCCCTATGGCGCGAATTTACTGGAGGACAGCCGCGGACGCATCTGGACCCAGCAATATGTCTATGACCCCGCGACAGACCGCCTGGACGAACTGACAGCCGCCGACGGCAAGGATTTTGGCACAGGGTGGTTTTACTCCTATGCCAAGTTAAAAGATGGCCGCCTGCTGTTTGGGGGCAGCAAAGGCATGCTGGTCATCAAACCGGAGTTGTACGAAGCTTCGGTCTATTCGCCGCCGCTGGTGGTATCCGAGTTGCGTCTCAATGGGGAGCGCCAGCGGATTGGCCAGAAGCTCAGCGGAATGCGCGTGGAGCCCGAACAGCGCAGCTTCGGCATTGAGTTTGCGGCGCTGGATTACGGTGATCCGGGTCGTATCCGCTATGCCTACCAGTTGCAGGGATTCGATCCAGACTGGATCAATACGGGCGCTGACTACCGTACGGCCAGCTACAGCAATCTGCGACCCGGGGCATATGTCCTTCGCGTACGCGCAACCAACCGCAGCGGTTTCTGGAGCGAGAACGAACTCGCAATCCCCGTGCGGGTATTACCCGCCTGGTGGCAACAATGGTGGTTCCGCGTGCTGGCTCTGGGGCTGCTGGGTGCGATGTTGTACGTCTTGATGCAACTGCGAACGCGCCAACTGCGCTTGCGCCACCACGCCCTGGAACTGAGCGTGCAGCAGCGCACCGCTGAACTGGGAACGCTGGCACGCGCCCTGCAGCAAAAGACTGTGGCACTGGAACAGTCCAGTCTGACGGACCCTCTGACCGGCCTGCGCAATCGCAGGTTCCTGACGCAACACATCGACTCCGACGTAGCAACGTCCGTGCGCCGCCATGAGGACCATTTACAGGGAACCGTGCTTGCGGCGGATGCGGATCTCCTGTTTTTCATGGTGGACATCGACCTCTTCAAAGAGGTGAACGACCAGTGCGGTCATGCCGCCGGGGATGCCGTGCTAATGCAGATGCGAGAGCGATTACAGCAAGTTTTTCGTGACACCGATTACATGGTTCGCTGGGGCGGCGAGGAGTTTCTGATCGTCGCCCGCGGCTCCCTGCGCAGCCACGCGGTATTGCTGGCCGAACGCATGCGACGGGCCGTGGCTGATGCGCCCTTTGTTCTCGACGATGGTACTTTGATGGCGCGTACTTGCTCCCTGGGGTTTGCCTGCTTCCCGCTGTCGATGGCGGCTCCCCGAGCGCTTGACTGGACCGAAACCGTCAATGTGGCGGACGCCGCGCTGTACGCCGCAAAGCTCAGCGGGCGCAATGGGTGGGTCGGCGTGGTCGATGCGGGCACGCAAGACGAAGAAGCGCTGCGCGCGCGACCTCCAAACGCGGAATGGCTTGCCAGTGGTGCACTAACGGTACAACGATCCTGAGTGCGTTGCAGGCAGACGTCCTGACTGCTCGATAATTCCCGCATGAACGACCCGTTTTCCTCCCCCGTTACCGTGTTCCCCGCCGACCCCGGGCAGCCGGTTCCGGTTGTGCGACCTTCCGTGCGCTTCCTGTTTTCGCACCCGGCCCACTTCCTGGCGCTGGGTTTTGGTTCGGGCCTCTCGCGCCTTGCGCCAGGCACCTCGGGCACGCTGTGGGCCTGGATTGCCTTCATAGCACTCTCGCCCTGGATGAACGATGCCCGCTGGGCGATGCTGATTGCCGCCTCCCTGCCCATCGGCTGGTGGGCCTGCAGTATCACGGCCCGCAACATGGGCGTTCTGGACCCCGGCAGCATCGTGTGGGACGAGGTGGTGGCCTTCTGGCTGGTGCTGTGGCTGGTCATGCCAGCCGGGCTGGTGGGGCAGGCACTGGCCTTTGGCCTGTTCCGGTTTTTTGATGCGGTCAAACCCGGCCCCGTGGGCTGGGCCGACGCGCTGTACCACGACCTGGACCCGACCACGGACCCTGCCGCCTGGCGCAAGGCCAGCTTTGGCATCATGCTCGACGACCTGGTGGCCGCAGGCTGTACCGTGCTGGTGGTGGCCGTGTGGAGGTTTGTGTAATGCCAATGAGGGCGGACAAGTTGCTATCAAATTCAGAGCTGTCTGCGCATATGCTGTGCGGGCTACTGGCCGATTTGATGTTGAAGCAGCAGCGCAAGCTGGTGACCGCCGAGAGCTGCACGGGCGGCCTCATTGCCGCCGCCTGCACCGATCTGGCGGGCTCCAGCAACTGGTTTGAACGCGGCTTTGTGACCTACTCCAATGAAGCCAAAACCGAGCTGCTGGGCGTGGACGCTGGGCTGATCGAACGCGTGGGCGCCGTCAGCGAAGCAGTCGTGCGCGCCATGGCGCAAGGCGCCGTGCAGCACTCCCGTGCCCAGGTGGCCGTCGCCGTGACCGGCGTCGCCGGGCCCACAGGCGGCAGCCCCGCCAAGCCCGTGGGCACCGTCTGGTTTGGCTGGGCCACGCCCGACGGGGTTTTCAGCGAAGTGCGCCACTTTGACGGCGACCGCGCCGCGGTGCGCGCCGCGACCGTGGTCCACGCTTTACAGGGCCTGCTGACCCGGCTCTCCACACCCGCTGCATGAGCGCAAATTTCTGGGCCGGCTTTGCGACAGGTCTGGCGCTGATTGTGGCGATTGGTTCGCAAAACGCCTTTGTGTTGCGCGCGGGTCTGCGGCGGGAACATGTGCTGCCCATTGTCCTGTTTTGCGCGCTGTCGGACGCCTTGCTGATCCTGGGTGGCATTGCGGGCGCGGGTGTGTTGATTCGCGGCAATGACGTGTTGCTGGGCCTTGCGCGATGGGGCGGCGCCTTGTTTCTGGCCAGCTACGGTGCACTGGCGCTGCGTCGCGCCTGGCAGGGCGGGCAGTTGCAGGTGGAAACGGCTACCGGTACAAGCCTGGCGGGGGCACTGGCAGCCTGCTTTGGATTCACTTTCCTCAATCCCCATGTTTATCTGGATACCGTCATCCTGCTCGGCTCCGTGGCCAGTCAGCGTGCCGACCCCGGCCAGTGGGTGTTTGGTTGGGGTGCATGCCTGGCAAGCGTGCTCTGGTTTTCAGCGCTGGGTTTTGGCGCCCGGCTGCTGCAGCCGGTATTCGCAACCGCCACGGCCTGGCGGGTGCTGGACGGCGTAATTGCCGTCATCATGTTCGCCCTGACGGCCTCATTGCTCATGCGCGGATGAAGTCTTCCAGCCGCCGCCGGGGCGCAGGTTCCACAGCGGGTGCATAGCCCACACGCGCCCACATCTGTACCGTTTGATCGGGGGGCGTGACGCCCACCAGTGCGTGGATGTCTGCATACGGTTGCGCCTGCTCCGGGTACTCCTGCAGCGCCTGTGACAGGGGTTGCATGCCCAAGCCCTGCGCCGTGGCCGCGAGTTGCACCCGCGCGTAGGCCCGGCCGGCATTGATCTGCGTCACCCGGTCATTGCCCTGGGTCACCATCCACACAAAGCCAGGCGTGGCCTCCAGCTTGTTGCCGAAGTCCTTGATCTGGCTGGTGGTGGCGTAGGCATCGGGCGCGGGGGCCTTGCTGCGGTCAAACAGGCCCAGCTTGTCCAGCGCCACGACCAACGGGGCTGTCAGCGACAGGCCATCACGGTGTTGTGCGATCTCGCCTGCGCCCACGCGCAGCACCGCAAAGGACTCCATCACGGTACGCGGTGTCGTGAGTTCGATGCGCCAGGCCTCGGCGGCAATGACACGGTGCACAGCCAGAATCTCGGGCTGCTCCAGGCCAGCCACCCCCAATTGCACGACGGAGGGGTCCACGCTGGTGGCCATTGCATCCCAGGCGGCTTTTGGCACGGCACGGGCGATGTCGTAGCCACTGCGATTCGTATGGCGTTTGAGGATTTGCGCAAACAGCGGGTCTTTGCTGACGCTGGCGTCGGGCGCCAGGCGGACCCGTGCTACGGGGCGCGTATCGAGCTTTTCGGGGCCAAAGCTGCCTTGCGGAAACAGGCTGATCTCCGCCCGCAAACCACGCTCGCGGGCCGCCAGGTCCAGCAATTCCAGAAACGTGCCGTGGCTCATCATGATCTGGCGCGACAGCGGGTCGGTCTGCGGCAACAGGCGGTGCAGGTCGCAATACAGGGTGATCTCCCCGGGCGTTCCGAGGTCGGCAATCCACGACTGCAAATTGTGCGAGTGCGGCGCAAGGATGGCGTAGCTCAGCAGCCATCGGCGCATATCTCCGTCGGCAGCGAGCGCACTTGCGGGGCCCTGCCAGGCCTCAATGGCCTCCGCGGGCATGGAAGGACTGCATCCGGCCATCCCTGCGGTAGAGACGACAGCGGCTGCCGATACGGCACCACCCCCGACAAGGCGAATGAAGTGACGGCGTTGCATGGGTGCTCTCCTAAAAAGAGTCATTGCACTGCAGTGACCGGACTTTGTCCTTGCGCCAGCGCAAGGGGCGTTGCAGAAGGCAGCAGGCCCAGATCGCCCAAAGCGGCCTCAGCTGCGACAGCCAAGGGCGTATGCGGCTCGGTGCCTATCAGCGCGGTCAGCTTGTCATTGGCCAACGCGTGGGGCGTGTCCCACAGGTAGCGCATTTCCAGAAGGGCGGCCCAGGTGGGCACCAACCATGCACTTGCGCGGATCAAGACCCAGGGCAGCCGTTTGAATGTGATGTGCGCACCCGGCCTGACCCAGCCTTGCGACTGCGCCACCGGGTCGAGCGCATCCAGCCATTGCTGGCCGGTGAGCCGGTAACCCGCAAAGTGGAAGACCTCAAAAGGCTTCAACTCCGCGCGTTTATCGGCTACGGCCACAAAGGTGCGGGCCAGATCGGGCAAGTAGGCCCAGGCGGTCGCAACGTCCTTGCGGCCGGGATAGGTGAACAGGCCCTTCTGGAGGTCCTTGACGATGACCGAATCAAACCAGGTGCCCTTGCCACTGCCAAAGAAGTCCCCGGCGCGGATGACCACACCGCGCACCCCGGAGCGCGCCAGCTGTGCCTCCATCGCAATGCGGATATGGCCTTTAACCGTGCGCGCTGCCTGGGGCGTGTCTTCCCGCAACACGGAGGGCATGGACTCGCCAAAGTTGTAGATATTACCGGGCACCATCAAGGTGGCGTTGAGCTTGCGGGTAACGGCAATGGCCGCCTCCATCATGACCCCAACCTGTGCGCGCCACGCCTTGTGGGTATACGCAGGATTGAGTGCATGCACCACCACACTGGCACCCTGCGCCGCCGCAGCGAGTGCGGACGTGTCCGCCAATTCGAGGCCTAACCACTCCACAGGCGCGTCGGTCACCACAGAAGCGCCGGGGCGGGTCTGGCCCAGCACACGCCAGCCGGCATCGGCAAAAGCGCGTGCCGCCGCCATTCCAAAACGTCCGCGGGCTCCCAGAATCAGAACAGTTGTCTGCATGCTTGCACTCCTTGAGTTGATTGGTGGATGCATTGTGAAAACAATTGACTTGCACCACAATTGCATAAATATTCATACCAGTCATGCAAATTTGAATACCTTTGCAAAGCCGTCCATGCAACACCCATTCGACTGGAGCCTCGCCCGATCCTTCCTTGCCGCTCTGGACCAGGGCAGCCTGCTGGGTGCCGCGCGGGTGCTGAAAACCAGCCAGCCCACGGTCGGGCGGCATATTGCCGAACTGGAGAGCCAGCTCGGCGTGGTGCTGTTTGAGCGCACCGGGCGCGGGCTGGTGCCTACCGCTACCGCTCTGCAGTTGGCTGACGCGGCGCGCGACATGGAAGCCGGTGCCCTGCAACTGGTACGAACGCTTTCCGGGGTGCAGGAACAGGCAGCAGGCACCGTCCGCATAACGGCCAGCACGCCTGTTGCGGTGCAACTCATGCCGCCTTTACTCGCGCGCATGCGCCTGGAATTGCCAGACATCCAGGTGGAGCTGGTGTCCAGCAACCAGGTCAGCAATCTGTTGCGCCGCGAAGCCGACATTGCCGTGCGCATGGTGCGCCCCGAACAGTCGTCTTTGATCGCCAGGAAGATCGGCAACGTGGGCCTGGGCGCCTACGCACACCGAAGCTATCTGGCGCGCCGGGCCCCTTTGCGCAAGCCGACTGATCTGCTGACACACGACCTGATTGGCAGCGACACAGACCCGGCCATCTTGCAGGGATTCCAGGCTATGGGCTACCCCGTAACCCGCGAGGCCTTCGCCCTGCGTACTGACGACTTCATCGTGCAATGGCAGGCGGTGCGCGCTGGCCTGGGCGTGGGCTTTGTGGCCGACTACATGGCGCGCACCGATCCCGATGTGGTGCGGGTGCTGCCCGGTCTGCTGACGATTCCGGTGCTGCCCATGTGGCTGGCCGTACACCGCGAGATACGCACCAACCGCCGCATCCGGGCGGTCTACGACTTTCTGGCAGATGCCCTGCCGCACCTTATTTAGGAATCCATCCTCATGCTCTCGTCCATACCAACCGGCGGACTCGCCGTCGTCATCGGCGCCACGGGCGGCATTGGTGCAGCCCTGTTGCAACAGCTGCAGGGTGACGCCACGTTTGCCGGCGTTACAGGCCTGTCACGGAGCAGTGCGCCGCCGCTGGACCTGCTGGATGAAGCCTCCATCGCTGCTGCAGCCCGCTACGTGGCAATTCAGGCTGCGGATCAGAACAGGCCTGTGCGCCTGATCATTGACGCCACCGGCACGCTGCACGGCAACGGCCATCAGCCCGAAAAAACCTGGCAGCAACTCGACCCGGTGCACATGGCGCAGTCCTTCGCCATCAACGCGATTGGCCCGGCTTTGCTGATGAAACACTTTTTGCCCTTGTTGCCGCGCCAGGGCAAGGCCGTGTTTGCCACGCTATCAGCCAAGGTGGGCAGCATCGGCGACAACCGGCTGGGCGGCTGGTATAGCTACCGCGCCAGCAAGGCCGCGCTGAACCAGCTGGTGCACACCGCGGCCATTGAGCTGCGACGCCGCCAGCCGCTGGCGCTGTGCGTGGCCTTGCATCCCGGCACGGTTCACACCGCCTTGTCGGGGCCGTTCGCCAAAACCGGATTGGATGTCGTGACGCCAATGCAAGCGGCGCAGCGCTTGCTCGTTGTGCTGGAGGGCTTGAACGCAGACGATTCGGGCGGATTTTTCAATCACGATGGCAGTGCGCTGCCGTGGTGATCCTGCTCATGCGCCGTGGCACTTCTTGTATTTTTTGCCGCTACCGCAAAAGCACGGGTCATTGCGACCCGGTGTGTCGGCGCGCTTGAGCGTCTCCACGCGCGGGCCAATGCCACGCCAGATTTCACGCAGGTCATACACCGACCACACGGCATCGGCGAAGGCATTCAGGCGGGCCTTGCTCATGGTCGGCGGGCCGTCTTCGCTAAAGGGTGACAACTCGGGCTCGCCCTCATCGTCTTCGGTCATGGCCACCATGGCCTGCAAGGCCACGTCGTGCCATTTGGCCGCCTTCTTGTCGCTGGGCTCGGCCCATTCATCGGGCCAGGCCTCGACGGCATACATGAAGCCCAGTGCCCACACCTGGCCAAAGGACGGCAGCGCCTCGTCTGGCAGATCCGCCCGCTCGGCCTCGGACAACTCGGCCATGGCGCCCCGTACGTCCATCACTTCAGGGTGATAGGCGGTGTCGTCCTCCAGCGACTCAATGGGGGTGTCCAGCGCGGTAAGGACCTCGGTCCAGCGCTGGTTCCAGATGTCCATGAAACGCTGTTTCTGGGCTTCATCGGCAAATGAGCCTTCCCCCACTTCAGCCCCCTCACCGCCCTCGCCCAACGCCAACAGCACATCAAAGTACTCGGTAGGCGGTATGGCTTTGCGGCAGCAGATCAGCGCGGCCATGAAGCCTTCACAAAACTCCCACTGGGGGGTCTCGTCATAGCGGGTGCGCAGGTCGTCCAGGATGGCGTCGATTTCATCGAACGCTTCAGAAGATAGGGGTTCAGTGGTCATATCAGGTTCTATCGTGGCCAATGGGGCCGTGTAAACCCCATTTTGCCCTGTTGGCTTTCCCGGTATCGTCAGACCCCAGGAGCACGCGCACATGTTGAACTATCTCGATACCCTTTTCCCGATTCGCTACACCGCCATGGGCCTTTGCGTTCTGGGGCTGCTGCTGAGCCTTTTCAGCCTGGTGGCGTTTGGCGCAGGGGCGCTGGTCTTCCTCCTGTGCGCCGTGCTGGTCGGCGTGGGCCTGTATGACCTGCGCCAGAGCAAACGCTCCATCCTGCGCAACTACCCCATCATTGGCCATATCCGCTTCATGCTGGAATTTGTGCGACCCGAGATTCGCCAGTATTTCATTGAAAGCGACAACGAGGCCACGCCCTTTTCGCGCGCCCAGCGCTCGCTGGTGTACCAGCGCGCCAAGGGTGACCCTGACAAGCGCCCCTTTGGCACCCAGCTCGATGTGCATGCCGAGGGTTACGAGTGGATGAACCACTCGGTGGCGCCCACCCAAATTGCGTCGCACGACTTTCGGGTGACCATCGGGTCCGATACCGCGCAACCCTACAGCGCCAGCATCTTCAACATATCGGCCATGAGCTTTGGGGCCTTGAGTGCCAACGCGATTCTGGCCCTCAACGCGGGGGCCAAGCGCGGCGGCTTCATGCACGACACGGGCGAAGGCTCAATCTCGGTGCACCACCGCGTGCATGGGGGTGACCTGGTCTGGGAAGTAGCCTCGGGCTACTTTGGTTGCCGAAACGGCGACGGCAGCTTCAACCCCGAAAAATTTGCCACCAACGCGCGCGACCCGCAGGTCAAGATGATTGAGCTCAAGCTCAGCCAGGGTGCCAAACCCGGTCACGGTGGCATGCTGCCTGGCCCCAAGGTGACGGCGGAAATTGCGCAGGCGCGCGGCGTGCCCGAGGGGGTGGACTGCGTGTCGCCCGCATCGCACAGCGCATTTTCAACGCCCACCGAAATGATGCACTTCATCGCCCAGTTGCGCGAGCTCTCGGGCGGAAAACCCACCGGGATCAAGCTGTGCATTGGCCATCCGTGGGAGTGGTTTGCCATGGTGAAGGCCATGATGGCCACTGGCATCACGCCTGACTTCATCGTGGTGGACGGCGCCGAAGGCGGCACAGGCGCTGCGCCCATGGAGTTCACCGACCACGTGGGCTCACCGCTGCAGGAAGGGCTGCTGCTGGTGCACAACACGCTGCGCGGTGTGGACCTGCGCGAGCGCATCAAGATTGGCTGCGCCGGCAAGGTCGTCACCGCCTTTGACGTGGCCCGCCTGATGGCGCTGGGCGCCGACTGGTGCAACAGCGCACGCGGCTTCATGTTTGCGTTGGGCTGCATTCAGGCCCAGCATTGCCATACCGGCGCCTGCCCCACGGGTGTGACGACGCAAGACCCGTTGCGTCAGCAGTCGCTGGTGGTGCCGGACAAGGCGGAGCGCGTCTACAACTTCCACCAGCAAACCCTGCATGCGCTGAAAGAGCTGGTACAGGCCGCGGGTCTTGCGCACCCGCAGGACATCACGGCCCACCACATCGTGCGCCGGGGCAATGATCACAAGGTCAAATCTCTGGCCCAGTTGATCCTCACCCAATTGCAAAGCGGCGCGCTGCTCCATGATGATCTGCGCAAACTTCCACTGATTTATCAGCACACCTGGCCGCTGGCGCGCGCGGAGAGTTTTGCGCTGACTGCTACCTGACTTTGTGCGCCCAGCATTGCCTTTATGCTACTGTTTTGATAGCTGTCTGCGCAATAACGCCGAGGGCTAGCAGCCTTTTCTTCATGGAAGTAACGGCTTTGTCCTTGCTCAGCAGCATGACCTTGTGCGCCACGGCCAGGTCAATGAAAACCTGGTCATCCGGGTCTTTGCAGACAGCGCTGGCGCGGGGCGCGGCGTCCACCAGGTGCACCAACTTATCGAACTGCGCCAGCACGTCGGCCGCACTGACCGCGTAAAACGCCATGCGCGGAACGAGGTGGGCGTAGGTCAGCACCCGCTCCAGTTCGTCACGCATGCGCGGGGTGGCAATCCAGCGCAGGCGCCCGCCGTCCAGGGCTGCCCGCAAGGGGTGGGTGGCGGGGTCACTGAAGATGAACAGGTCGAGGACGATGTTGGTGTCCAGGACGATACCGGGCGTGTCGGCTTCAGGCACCACGGTCAATGTGCTTGCGGTAATCGCGCGCGGCTTTGGCCTTGCGGTCGGCGCGTTTCTTGTCTTCATGAGCCTGGTTGCCGGTTGCGCCACTTTTGGGAGCGGCCTGATCAACGCCTGCACCCGCATCACCCACGGGCTTGGCGCGGGCCGCGCCCTTGACCATGTCGAACTTGAACATGCGGCACTCAATCGGCCCATTCCACATCGGCACGCGACGGGATTCCTTCAGGCGCATCTTGCTGGGCAATTTGAGGTCGGGCGTGAGGATCCAGCCGGTCCAGCCTGAGAAGTTTTTCTTCCAGTGCGTGGCCAGCTGGCTGAAGAATTCGCCACCGTCTTCGGTATGGGCCTGCTCGCGCGCACCCGCACCGGCAATACCGCCCACTTCAATCCGTTCGCCGTAGGGCGGGTTGAGCAGCATCACGCCAGGCAACTCGGTGGGGGGCATGCGCTGCAGCGCGTCGCCACCGCGAAACTCGATGACGTCGGCCACACCCGCACGCTCGGCATTGCGCTGGGCAAAGTCGACCATGCGGTGCGACACATCGCTGCCGTAAATCAAGGCGCTTTGGCCCGCAGCCGGCTTGACGACTGCGTCAGCCGCTTCTGATTGGATAGCAGACCAGACGTGCGCCTGAAACGGCAAATATTTCTCGAAGGCAAAGTGGCGCAGCGAACCGGGGGCGATGTTGCAGGCAATTTGCGCGGCCTCGATGGCAATCGTGCCGCTGCCACAGCAGGGGTCATACAGCGGCAGCAAGTCGGCTTCACCATCGGCCCAGCCACTGGCGGCAATCATGGCCGCGGCCAGGGTTTCCTTCAACGGGGCCTCACCCTTGTCTTCGCGCCAGCCGCGTTTGAACAGGGGTTCGCCTGAGGTGTCAATGTAGAGCGAACAGGTTTCGGTGGTCAGGTGGGCATAGATGCGCACGTCAGGCCACTGGGTGTTCACATCGGGGCGCACGCCGTGGGCCTTGTCGCGAAAACGGTCGCACACCGCATCCTTGATCTTGAGCGCGGCAAAGTTCAGGCTGGTGAGCGGGCTGTGCTGCGCGGTCACTTCGACCTTGATGCTCTGCTTGGGTGTGAACCACACCTCCCACGCCACATCGGCCGCAGCCCGGTACAGGTCCTGTTCGCTGCGGTAATCGGTATAGGACAGTTGCACCAGCACGCGCTGGGCCAGGCGGCTGTGCAGGTTCAGGCGCATGGCGTCGCGCCAGGACGCGCGGGCCATCACGCCGCCACGGCGCGTGAGCAGGTCCTCGCCCTTCAAACCGGTGAGGTCGTGCACTTCGGTGGCCAGATAGTCCTCCACGCCCGCGGCGCAGGGGAGAAAAATTTGCAGTTGGTTCATAGGTCTTTTCTCAGCGACGCGGGCGCAATCTTGAGCCCTTCGCGGTATTTGGCTACAGTGCGGCGGGCGCAATCAATTCCCTGCTCTTTGAGCATTTCGGAAATCTGGTTGTCGCTCAGGGGCTTTTTCAGGTTCTCGGCACTGATGAATTGTTTGATGAGGGCGCGCACCGCCGTGCTGGAGGCATTGCCGCCCGACTCGGTGCCCAGCCCCGAACCAAAGAAATACTTCAGCTCGAAGGTGCCAAACGGCGTGGCCATGTATTTGGCGGTGGTGACCCGGCTGATGGTGGATTCGTGCAGGCCCAGTTCGTCTGCAATTTCACGCAAAACGAGGGGGCGCATGGCCAGTTCGCCGTGGGTGAAGAAGCTCTTTTGCCGCTCCACGATGGCCGTGCTCACGCGCAGAATGGTGTCAAAGCGCTGCTGGATGTTCTTGATGAACCAGCGCGCCTCCTGCAGGCGCTGCTGCAAGCCGGCGTAGCTGGCGGCGTCTTTGCCACCCCGGTGGTTGCGCAGCACATTGGCATAAATGTCGTGCACCCGCAGCTTGGGCATCACCTCGGGGTTGAGCATGACGCGAAACTTGGGCGTCATGCCAGCGCTGGTCTTGGCCACCGGCAGCACCAGCACGTCGGGCACCACAATATTGCGCTCCACATCCACAAAACGCCGCCCCGGTTTGGGCTCCAGCCGGCCAATCAGGGCAATCGCGTCACGCGTCTGCGCATCGGTGCCGCCGCAGCGCTGCATCAGGGTTTTGACATCGCGGCGGGCAAGCAAGGTCATGGGCTGCTCACAGATGCCCAGGGCCACGGCCAGTACGGCCCGGCGTTCCGGCGACTCCGATTCCGCTTTGGCCAAGGCCATGAGCGCGCGCAACTGCAGACGCAGGCATTCACCCAGGTCGCGGGCGCCCACGCCTACCGGCTCCAGGCTGTGAAGCAGGCCCCGTGCCACGGTGAAATGGTGCACCAGGTTTTCGACCTGCTCCTCATCGTCCCCGGCCAGCCCGCGGGCCAGCTCTTCCAGCGGCTCTTCCAGATAGCCATCGTCGTTCAGGGACTCGATCAGAAAGCGCAGCGCGCCGCGGTCTTCTTCGCTCAGGCGCAGCCGCAATGCCTGGCGATGCAGGTGCGATTGCAGGGACTCTTGCGCGCGCGCCAGCTCGGTGGCGTCCACGTCTTCACCGTCACCCAGGTTGTTCGCTTTGGCCTTGGCGTCGGTGCCCCATTCGCCATCGTCGGGAACCAGCTCGGTGGTGCCATCGCCATCCCAACTGGGCTCGTCGTCCGAAGAAAGCGGCGTCGCTTCATCGTCTTTTGTGCTGCTAGCCCCCGTGGAATCTGCGTACTCCGCTATCGAATTAGGAGCATGTTCCATCTCGCGCTCCCCTTCGCTCACGGGCGTGTCGGCCTGGGGCAGACCGAAATCCTCGCGCGGGGCCTCGTCCTGGGTTAACTCCAGAAACGGGTTTTCGTCGAGCATCTGCTCCACTTCCTGGCTGAGCTCCAGCGTGGAGAGTTGCAATAAGCGGATGGACTGCTGCAACTGGGGCGTGAGCGCCAGATGCTGCGAAACGCGCAGTGAAAGACCTGGTTTCATTGCGCTGGCCTACATTTTGAAGTGTTCGCCGAGATACACGCGACGCACATCGGCGTTGTTCACAATCTCGGTCGGGGTGCCTTGGGCCAGCACCACCCCCTCGCTGATGATGTAGGCGTGGTCGCAAATACCCAGGGTTTCGCGCACGTTGTGGTCGGTAATCAGAACCCCGATGTTGCGGGATTTCAGGAAATTGATGATGCGCTGGATCTCGATCACGGCAATCGGGTCAATACCGGCAAAAGGCTCATCCAGAAGAATGAAACGCGGACGTGTCGCCAGTGCGCGGGCAATTTCCACCCGGCGGCGTTCGCCACCCGACAATGCCAGCGCCGGCGATTCACGCAGGTGCTCCACCCGCAGGTCCTGCAACAGGGCTGTCAGGCGCAGCTCAATCTCGGCGCTCTTGAGCAGCTTGCCTGCGTCATCCAGTTGCAGCTCCAGCACGGCGCGCACGTTGTCTTCGACATTGAGTTTGCGAAAAATCGAGGCCTCTTGCGGCAGATAACCCAGGCCCAGGCGCGCACGGCGGTGGATGGGCATGTGCTCAACGCTTTGTCCGTCAATGGTAATTTCGCCCGCGCTGGCGCGCA
Organism: Burkholderiales bacterium; assembly: GCA_038237415.1. Taxonomy (GTDB): domain Bacteria; phylum Pseudomonadota; class Gammaproteobacteria; order Burkholderiales; family Burkholderiaceae_C; genus Allorhodoferax. The sequence continues at coordinate 12,579 of JBBRYR010000028.1, read as the reverse complement.
CCAGACCCACAATCATGTAGAACGACGTCGTCTTGCCCGCCCCATTGGGGCCCAGCAAACCCACTACCTCGCCGGTGCGCACAGTCAGGGAAACATCCTTGACCACCTGGCGCTTGCCGTAGGATTTTTGCAGGTGGCGGGCTTCAAGCCGCCCAATGGCGGTGTCCGGCCCGTTGTCAGGAGTGCTTTCCGCGAATGGCTCCAGCGGCGCGGTCACTTGGGTGCGCCCCCCAGGGTGGTGGTGGAGCGCAGCGGGGGAATCGGCGTGGCCGGAGTGGGGATAGCGGCTGCCCCTTCCGGTTTGGGTATCAGCATGGCGCGCACCCGGCCGCCGGAAGCAGCACCTGCGGCCTTGCTGGCGGAGCCGTCCACACTGAACGTATCGGTGAGGTTTTCATAAACAATCAGGCCACCGGTGATTTCGTCACCCACCGTGGTGCCACGCAGGCGGCGCAACAGGGCTTTTTTGATGAACTTGACGGTGTCGGCGCGGCTGTCGTATTCAATGGATTCGCCCTCGCCTTCAATGTATTCTTCCAGCGCTTCCCGCTTTTGCCGGAAAAAGGCCAGCTTGTCGGCCGTGCCGGTGACGACGCCAAACTGGTACCCCTCAGGGTCTTGGCGCACTTCAAGCCGGTTGCCCCGAATCACGATGGTCCCTTTGGTCAGGACGACATTTCCCGTAAACAGGCTGACCTGCTTCACGTCGTCGTAACGCAGCGCGTCCGCCTCAATGTTCATGGGCTTGCTGCGGTCCGCTTTTTCGGCCCAGGACGAGGGCGCGAACCCGATACAGGTCGCCAGCAAAAACAGGAATAAATAGGTGTTTTTCATAAAGGCACGAAACTTGCTCGAAAAGAGCTGTTGCCATTGTACTGAGAGCATGGCACGAATTGCGAGGCCGTCCCGCTAATCTCACCCGTTGTGACCGCGTTACGCAATAATTGCGTCGAAATGGCTCCAAACGCGTTTTCCAGGTTCGTCCGGCACCGTGCGCATGTGATGCTGATCTGCTGGCTTTGCAGTGCGGCAGTGCAGGCTCGCGAAGTGCGGGTGGGCGTCTATGCCAATGAGCCCAAGATTTCTCTGGGCGCCGATGGCCAGCCCTCCGGAATTTTTGGTGACCTCTTGCGCGAGATCGCCCGGGATGAAGACTGGACGCTCGTGCCGGTCGTGTGCGAATGGCAAGCCTGCCTTGACGCGACGCAGGCGGGCCGCATTGATCTGATGCCCGATGTGGCTTTCAGCGAGCAGCGGGCCCTGCTATTCGATTTTCACAAGACACCGGCACTGCACAGCTGGTCTCAGCTATACCAGCGCAAGGGAACGGACATCCGGTCGCTTCTGGACCAGCAAAACTTGCGGGTTGCCGTTTTGCAAGGGTCCGTGCAGCAAGCGCACCTGGCGAGCCTGCTGGCCAGCTTTGGCGTCACTGCGCAATGGGTGCCTGTTGGCAGTCTGCCCGACGGCTTCGCCAAAGTCGCATCGGGACAAGCAGACGCCGTGGTCGCCAACCACCAGTTCGGCGAGCTCCAGGCGCCGCGCTACAAGCTGGTGGACACACCCATCATGTTCCAGCCCAGCCGCTTGTTTTACGCTGCGGGCAAAGGCCGCAATGCGGACCTGCTGGCTTCTATCGACCAGCATTTGCAGGGCTGGCGTGACAGGCCGGGGTCGGCATATTTCGACGTATTGGCGCGCTGGGGTGGCGAGCCGCCCCGTACGCTGGTCCCTGCCGCCTTGTGGTGGACCCTGTCGGCCGTGGGCGGATTGCTGCTGTTCGCAGTGGGATTTGTATTGCTATTGCGCCGCCGGGTCGCTGAAAAAACCCGCGGACTGCGTGAGAGCGAAGACAAACTTGCCACCATCCTCAATAGCGTCGAGTCGCATATCTACATCAAAGACCCGAACCTGCGCTACACCTACGCCAACAGCAGGTTGTACGAAGCCATCAACCGTTCCGAGGCGGATGTCGTAGGCCATGGAGATGCCGACCTGTTTGATGCCGCTACCGCAGAACAACTGCGCCGCAACGACCTGCGCGTACTGGAGCGCGGCGAACGGGTTTCTGACGAGGAAATCGTCACCGCCCAGGACGGCGCAAGCTCTCGCACCTACCTTTCAGTAAAACTGCCTCTGCGCCGAGCCGATGGCCGAATCTATGCGCTGTGCGGCATATCCACGGACATTTCCGAGCTCAAGACAAACCGCGAGGCCATTCACCAACTGGCGTTTTACGACCCGTTGACCCAGCTTCCCAACCGCCGCCTGCTCATGGACCGCATGCAGCAAACCCTGGCAGCACACGACCGAACCGCACACGACGGTGCCTTGCTGTTCATTGACCTGGACAACTTCAAGGCCCTCAACGACACGCTGGGGCATGACATGGGCGACTTGTTGCTGCAGCAGACCGCCAAACGCCTGAAGGAATGCATCCGGGAACAGGACACTCTGGCCCGACTGGGCGGCGATGAGTTCGTCGTGATGCTGCACGACCTGAGTCCCGATCTGCAGGAGGCCGCCCGCCAGGCCAACCTCGTAGCCCAGAAAATCGTCGTATCGCTCGCCGAACCCTATGTGTTGGGCAATGTGAACCATCAGAGCACGGTGAGTGTGGGAATTGCGATGTTTTCTGATCCCCACAGCACACTGGAAGAACTGCTCAACCGGGCCGACCTCGCCATGTACCAGGCCAAGACCGACGGACGCAATACGCTGCGCTTCTTCAACCCGGACATGCAGGCCCAGATGTCGGCCCGCGTGGCCCTGGAGGCGGATCTGCGCGAAGCGCTGGCCCGTAGAGAATTTCTGTTGCACTACCAGCCCCAAGTCGACAGCCAGGGGCGCCTGCTGGGAGCCGAGGCACTGGTGCGCTGGCAGCACCCGCAGCGCGGGCTGGTTCCGCCAGGCCAGTTCATTGCGGCGGCTGAGGCCAGCGGACTCATCCTGCCGCTGGGCCGCTGGATTCTTCACGCAGCCTGTATGCAACTGATGCGCTGGGCGGCCCAGCCGGCCATGGCTCACCTGTACATCTCAGTCAATGTGAGCGCACGGCAGTTTCGGCAACCTGATTTTGTGCAGGAGGTGCTGGATGTGCTGTCTGAAACGGGAGCGGCACCTTCGCACCTGGAGCTGGAACTGACGGAGAGCCAGTTGGTTGACGATGTGGCCGGCGTCATCAGCAAAATGAACGCACTGAAAGAGCGGGGGGTGCGCTTTGCGCTGGACGATTTCGGCACCGGCTATTCCAGCCTAAGCAACCTCAAGCGCCTGCCGCTGGACAAGCTCAAGATTGACCAGTCGTTTGTCAGTGACTTGTTGAGTGATCCAGACGATGCCGCCATTGTCAAAACGGTTGTCGCGCTGGGCCAGTCTCTGGAGCTGGAAGTTATCGCCGAAGGCGTGGAAACCGGCGCGCAACTGGAGGCGCTTCGGGAGTTGGGCTGCCTGCAGTACCAGGGCTACTTGCTGGCGCGCCCGGGTCTGGCTGAGGCGCTGGAGCGCTGGTGCATGCCAGATCGGACGGCCCTATCGGGCTGAGAGATACAGCTCCGCCAGCCGCGCCTGCTGCAGCGGGCCCAGCCCCAATGCCTGCTCCATATAGCGGGGTACACCGCCAAAATCCGCGTCCACGGCATCCCATGCGGCCTGCAGAAAAGCCGTCTGCACGCCCCACAACACGTTGAGCACTTCCTGCGGCGCCTGCGTCGCAGGGGCATGGGGCACGGGATAGAAGTCGTTGCTCAAAAGGTAGTCCTGCATGACCACCGTGCGCGGCACGCCCAGGGCCAGCAAAATCAGCGCGGCGGCGAAACCGGTGCGGTCCTTGCCGGCGGTGCAGTGGAAGACCAGCGGCGCATCGTGCTCCAGCAAATGGCCAAACAGCGCGGCAAAACGCGGAGCGTTGTCGTGCACAAACGCACGGTAGGTTTGCTGCATCAGCCCCACCGTGTCCGAGGCTGTCAGCGGCTGCCGCGCTTCCATCCGGGCTTGAATCGCCTTGAGCACGGTGGGCTCCACCGGCAAGGAGTGCACGGCCACGCCGGGCAGCTTGCAGGCCAGCGGCGCGCGCTCTGCCACGCCACGAAAATCGCACACCCGCGCCAACCCCAGGGCGGCCACTGCTGCTGTGTCAGCCGCCGTCAGATCGGCCAGATGGTCGGACCGGAAGATGCGGCGCCACACCACCGTGCGCCCGCCATGACCCACGTAGCCACCCAGATCGCGGAAATTGGTGGCGCCAATGAGACTGAGGGAGCGGGTAGGCGTGGTCATAGCTCAGCCACCTCGCCACCCAGGTCGCCCGCAATCAGCTTGAACTGCTCCAGCGCGGCTTGCAGGTCTTCCACAATCTCTTGTGCAATGACGGCGGGCGGTGGCAGGTTGTCGCTGTCGGCCAGTGAATCGTCCTTGAGCCAGAAGATGTCGAGGCTGGCTTTGTCACGGGCGATCAGCTCGTCATAGCTGTACATGCGCCAGCGGCCGTCCGGGCCGGTGCCTGTGGCGGCGTCCACCTCGGCACTCCACGTCGCCTGCCGCAGGTTGCGATTGGCGGCGTTGTACAACGCCACAAACTCGTTCAAATCATCACGGCGCAGCGGGCTGGTCTTCAGGGTGAAATGTTTGTTGGTGCGCAGGTCGTAAATCCACAGCTTTTGGGTCCAGGGTGTTTCAGACGCGCCCTTCTTTTCCAGAAACAGCACATTGGCTTTCACGCCCTGGGCGTAGAACAGTCCGGTGGGCAAGCGCAGCAGCGTATGCACATCACACTCATGCAGCAACTTCTTGCGGATGGTCTCGCCCGCACCGCCTTCAAACAGCACGTTGTCGGGCAACACCACCGCCGCGCGGCCATGGGTTTTGAGCAGGGTCTTGATGTGCTGCACAAAGTTGAGCTGCTTGTTGCTGGTGGTGGCCCAAAAGTCGTCGCGCTCAATGGTGTCTTTCTCGGTGCTGCTGCGGCCATCTTCGCCCACGATGACGGTGCTGCTCTTCTTGCCAAAGGGCGGGTTGGCCAGCACCACATCAAAGCGCTCGCCGGGGTCGGCTGCCAGCGCGTCACCCACCACCACGGGCACCGACTTCTCACTACCAATGCCATGCAGCATCATGTTCATGGCGCACACGCGGGCGGTGGCCTGCACCAGCTCGTAGCCGGTGAAGGCCTTTTCCTTCAGGTGCTTGAGCTGGTCGCGCGTCAGGCTTTTGTTGTGGCTGGTGATGTAGTTGTGCGCGGTAAACAAGAAGCCGCCGGTGCCACAGGCAGGATCGCAAATGCTCTCGCCCGGCTGGGGCGCGGTGCAGTCCACCATGGCTTGAATGAGTGCGCGCGGCGTGAAATATTGGCCCGCGCCGCTCTTGGTGTCTTGCGCGTTCTTCTCCAGTAGGCCTTCGTAGGCATCGCCTTTCACGTCGGCACCCAGAATGGTCCAGGTTTCAGCATCGATCAAATCGACGATCACGCGGCGCAGCTTGGCCGGGTCTTGAAACTTGTTTTGCGCCTTACCGAAGATCAGGCCCAGCGTGCCCTTCTCTTGCCCCAGCTTTTCCAGCGCGTGGCGGTAGTGGTCAAACAGTTCATCACCATCCTTAGACAAGAGCGTGGGCCAGGCGTAGGCGGCGGGCACGATGCTGGCCTGGTTGTAGGGCGGCGCACTGCGCTCGTCGGCCATTTTGAGGAACAGCAGGTAGGTGAGCTGCTCCACATAGTCGCCATAGCTCATGCCGTCATCGCGCAGCACGTTGCAGTAGTTCCAGAGCTTTTGGACGAGGGTGTTGGTGGTGGTGTTCATAGGTTGAAATTGGGATGCGGCAAAGTTTGCTGCTATTGAAGCGAAATTAAGAACATGTAAAGGATGCAGCGGACTCGTTCAACCCCAAGACCGTGTCAGTAACTCATCCAAAGCATCTGCAATTGCCTGCCCCTGATCGGCCAAAGACCCGACATGTGCGCCCAGTTGATCCAGTGCCACGGAAACCATGTCTAGCGGGTGCAACACGACGTGGACACCCTCCACCTGAAACGCGGGGTTCATGCGCGAACCTACCGTGGGAGTATCTCCCGGCAACGCGCTGCGGCGGACCAGCGGCACCACCATGCGCCTGAGATAGCGGTCAAATTGCGCAGACTGCACCAGCACGACAAAAGGGATGGACTCACGCAGCGCGCCCTTGTTGCGATGCACATCAAACTGTGCCATCAGAGTGTGGTGTGTTCGTCTGCAAACGAGCCCACTGACGCGTGCACGGCATTCCAGTCGGCAGCGCAGGTATCGGCTAACTGCTGGCGCGCGCGCTGCGCCTGCCGCTGGCTGGCCACAAACTCGGTCAGCAACGCCTCCATGGTGGCGGACAGGTTGCTGGTGTAGGCCTTGGCTTGCACGACCAGCGCCTCACTGAGCGTCAAATTGACGGGGCGTTTGCGGGATTGTTCAACAAGGGCAGGCATTGGAAACTCCTTTAAGCGCAGCATACGCATATTATGCGCATACAAAGACCAACACCCACACGCCTCTAATGCAGCTGCAAAAAGTTTCAACATGGCGCAAAATGCGCCAAACAGGAGATTCGCCATGCCCCAAGCCCAAACCGGTTTTGCATCCGTCAAACTGCCCACCGCCCTGGTAGACCAAGCCCGCGAGGCCGCGCAACCCATGCGCCGCTCGGTAGCCGGGCAGGTGGAATACTGGGCCACACTGGGCCGCATCGTGGAGCACAGCGGGCTGACCGCCCAAGAAGCGCAAACCGCCATTGCCGGATACGAGGCGGCCGCCCGGCGCACGCGCACCACCGCCAGTGAACCCACCGACCAAGCAGACGCCCTGCTCGCCCAATTTATGGCCGTAGAAAACAATGGCAGCCTGGCGCAGCGCGTGCGCGAGGTGATTGGCAAAACCGGAAGCACAACGCTATAAGGTTGCGATTTGCCACCTTAAACGCGGAAAATTTCATTGAATTAGGCTCTAGCCCCCGTATTCATTGCGCGAACAGCTATCAAAACAGAAGCAAATTAGTCCCGCAAAATAGGCACCTGTGACCCACGCGCCGCCAACACCACGGCTTTGTGCAGCAACCCGGTGCCCGGCTGCACAAGTGCAACTGCTTCTAGCTTCTTGGTGCGGTCTATGCCCGCCCCGAACAGGCATACGCAGCTATGGCTGGGGTGTTGGGCTGATGCATAAAGCACACCGTGCACGCCTTGCTGCCTGCACGCCTGTGCAAAAGCCTGGCTGGTTTCATAGCGCATGGACTGCAGCACGGGGTAGCGCTCTTCCAGCCCGCGCAAGTCCACCAGTCGAACAGGTGCCACCGTTTGAAAGCTGACCAGCACGCGCTGCTCTATGCGGCTGAGGTGGCAGCTGCGCACCTCGCGGCGGAAAAGACTTTCGTACAACGCTGTCTCCGGGCTGTCGGCCACATACGCAGTGGCCTCGTCTGGCAAATCAAAGCGCCCGGCCAGCCCACCGGGCGACGCCAGCACATAGCCCTTGAGCCGCACGCTGTCGCCACGGCCATTTTTGCGTTGCACCCGGTGCCAGACTTGGTGCGCGGGGATTTCGAGAATGGGTGGCGTATGGCCCAGTAACTGCGGAGTTTTGAAATTCATGGGTTGAGGTCAATGTGCCTCAGCCGTTGCCAGTGCCGCGATGCGCTCCAGCGGCACGCCCTGCTCCAGCGCGGCGCGGGGGGTTTGCCCATCCAGCGCCGTGGCGGGGGACTCCAGAAACGCCAGCAGCTGCCAGCCATCGGGCGTGCCCAACTGCTTGGCCACTGGCTGCAGCGCAGGCCAGATGGTGGGCTCAAACTGCCAGCGCGGCAGCTTGAAACCCCGGCGCAAGTTGGCCACGCCAATGCAGCGACCGGACTTGATCCAGGCATTGATGGTCACCCGCGTGGTGCCCGCCAGCGCGGCGGCTTCGTCGGTGGTGATCATGTCGGCAGCATCCATGCGGTCGCGCCGGTACTGCGCGCCCGAGCGCAACACGGCGGCTGCCTGCGCGGCGGTGGCGTAAGGGCTGCTATCTGAACCATGGCGTTGTTGAGCGGATTCGGGGGCAAACGGTGAGGTGAGGGTTAAGGTGTTCATGGGTACGCTTTCAAGTGGGCAGGGCTATCGCCCTACAGATGGCCTGATTTTAGCCAGTCTCGATAGTTTTGTAAATTTCGTTAAGTTCGGAAATTCAATTGGCGCAGTTGCGGAAGCGATCATTAAGTGCCGAATTGGCCTCTAGCCCTCGCAGCCATTGCGCAAGCAGCTATCAAAACAGAAGCAAAACAATCGCATTCCACCCTGAATGCCCAGCCCAGATTCCGGTTCAGATGAGCCACACAAATGACTAGCAATTTGCGATTAAGCACCCAAGCCGTTGATTCATAAGGAGAAAGCGCAGCTAAGCCAGAAGAAACCCGGTTTGCGTTTAAGCACTTCCGGCTTTTGCCTTAGCGCGCGCTGCGGGGCTTTTGCGCTTTGCTGGCGCTGACGACACCAATGCAGGAACCGCAGACTCATCTGGCTTATGGGTCGCCAAATCTTGAAAACTCAATAAGGGCAGCAACAAAGGGCCATGGGCCGAGCGGCTGGTAATGGTGCTCACCATCTCACGCACCGCACCATAGAGCAACGACGCTCCGTTGACCAGTGCGCGAACCCGGCGCTCTTCGCCTTGCCGCTCTGCTTGCGTCAAGTGCATGCGCACCACACCGCGCACCGAAACCTGAATGTTGTACGGCGCTTGTGCATCCTCTTTGGGGCCAACGCGCAAAGTCAGCTTGACACCAAAGTCGGAATACTTTTCTTCCTCCGCCAGCAATGCCAGCCCAGTGTCCGCCGACATAGCCAGCTTGCCCGGAAAGAAAACCAAGCCTGGCGCAAACGCGGGGTCGGCCACATACCCGTCTACGGGCAACACGGACACGCCATCAAACGTGTATTCCAGCAATTGCAAAGGACTAAGCTGCACAAGCCACCTCCTGGTACATCGCGTCGTGGTTAGACGAATCCAACTGCGTGTCAAAGTGCACAAACTCCATGGCACCTGCAAATTGACCTGCCATCGGCTTCATGGTTGTGCGGCTCATCCAGTCCTTCAAATCCGGCGCATCCACCATATCCAGCGCCAAAGTGGCTTGGGCACCCCAAGGCTGCGTGGCAGCGGGCGCACCCGCCTTGCGAAACACAGCATCAAAGGTAAAGCCCAAGGCCTTAGTCACCGCTGCGATTGTTTGCACAGTCAAGTTTTCATGGCCCGAAAGCACCTGCGTCACGCGCGCACGGCTCCAGCCCAAGGCACGGGCCAAATCAGCGCGCGACTTGCCTGCGTGGTGCAGCAACAGCGTCAAATCAGCTGCGACGTCCACGGCTTTGAGCTCTTCTGCCAGCCCTTCATGGGCTGCAATCAAATCGCCAAAAAGAGGTTTGTGTTCCATAGTCATCTCACTTCATTCAATCCACTGCAGACCCGCTGCAGATCGGGATGCTGTCAAAAATTCAATTACCGCCGTCTTGGCCAGGTTGACGTCTTTTGCTGAAAGCTTGTCCGTACGTTTGGGCAATGTGTGTGTCAACAAGACCACCTTGTCGGCAGCGTAATAAAACAGAATCCGAATGTCACCATGCCGATACCGCCATACCGTTTCATTCTTCTTGGTCAAGTCGCAGTAAAAAGAATCAAAAGCTTCATGCACCGTCTTCTTGTCTGCCAACTGGTTAAACGGCTTGCCTAACTGGGCCAGCTTCAGCAGCATTTTTAAACCCAGCAAGGCCTGTCGCTGATCATTGCCCTGCATGCCCTTAACCGCTTCAAACACCTTGGCTGACTGTCTGCGCTCAGGGTCTGCACAGGGCGAGACCACCTTAAAACGCCCTTGCGCAGACACCGCGCCTGCGTCAAAGTCACTCACCCTGATTTCGGTCAGAAAGTACATTTGTTTAGCTATAGCTTAACACTTGCTTGCGATATTGCATTGGGAATTGCCCCTAGAAGGCCTGCTGAATGCAGGGCTTCACATAGACAAGAATACTGTATTTTTAAACAGTTTTAAGGGGCTTCAGCTCGAACGACACCAGCATGCCAAGCGCCGCCAGAGACGGCTGGACGTTTTCAACGTCCACCAATGCGTGCAGCTCTTTCTCTCAAAAGAAATCGGGCTCTAGCCCTCGTATTTATTGCGCAAGCAGCTATCAAAACAGAAGCAAATGTTATTCACCAGTGAGAGCCCGATACGCCTGATCTGGCCGATTGCGCACATCGGGGTATCGCAGCTCTAGCGCACCGTTTTTCACCATGGCAGTCAAGAAGCGGGATTGGAGCTTCTCCGCGTCCCGGTCTACCAGTGCGGCTAGCTCGGATGTGGACAACCATCGACCGGAACAAAGCTGCTCAATGAGCGCTATCAACTGCAACCTTGGTAGTTTTTTGTTCTTTCGGGCGGGCTCAGCCAATGGCAAAAGGGCACGCACCTCGTCTGGCAAGCCCGCCAATCGGTCGAATTGGGGGGAGTCACCGCCTAATTGGGGGGAGTCTGGTGGCGATTGGGGGGAGCTTTGGGGGGAGTCCCCTGCCAAATGAGGGGAGTCATCGCCCGATTGGGGGGAGTCCTCCGCCACGCGGTAGCTGGCCCAGCGCCGCTGGTTTTGCTGGGTTAGCAGGCCATCGCGCACCAAGGTTTGCAGCACGCCGGTGATGTCTTTGGAATGCTCGCCGGTGATTTCTTGCATGCGGGCATTGGTCACGCTGCCTTCCAGCTGAGCCGTTACTACCGCCTGCACCGCCGTTTTGTCCAGTTTGGCAAACCGGTCGCCAAAGCGCAGGTGCAATGCGCGATCCACTTCGTCGGGTATCAAACTGACCATGGGCAACACCAGCTTCACGCGGTCTGGCTGCAAAGACTCTTCCAGCCGGGGCGAGCGCCAATGCTGCGCACGCCAGCCTGCCCGAATCTTGTCCATGCACGAGCCCGCCTTGTCGCCACCACCCATGAGCTGGAACATCAGCTGCAAACTCTTGTTACGGCACTCGCTCACGCCACCTTGCAACAACTGCATGTTCCGGTTCTAACCAAATGCTTTGATAAAACCATCTTCCAGCTGATCGATCAGCACGTGCGTGTCTGATTCAATCTTTAACAGCAAGTCTGAATCTGCCGCAAGCGCCAAACGCTCTGCCGACTCAAATGGATCACCGCTAATGGCGTCCATCAACTCACCACAAGAACCTGTAACGTCAAACTGAGCATGCTTACCTTCCAATCGCTCTACGCGGGCAATGAGTCTCTGAAGCTCGAAGCGCATTTCAGCGGCCCTTGACTTCGACAGTGGGTCTAATGCTGCGGCACCAAAGTAGGTTCGAGATTTGAGAACCAACTCGGCCAGCAGTTTGATGCAAGCGTCAATTTCAGCGCGAGCTTCCTTCCGCTTTTCTCTGCTATTTGCTTGGAAGTTGGACACAAGCCACCCAACAATAGTGAAAAACCAACCACCGGCAATTAATAGGTCCTTGGCCGTCAGTCCAAGAAAAATCACATCGGGGTTAACTGCCGTTGGCATACATCTGGCTAACCCTTGGATTTAGCATCATCGACGTACCGCCAGATCCTCTGCTCGTAGGTCTTAAGTTTCGAGGAGATGCGTAGCTTCCCATGCAACGCGTCTGCTTTAAACCCAGCCTCACGGACTAAGCCGCCAAATGCTTCCTCGAGAAAGGAAGAGCCAAAGCCGAGCGCACCGTCAAGCTGTACTTCGACCGGTTCTGATTGGCGCAGTGCTGGTAATAGCAAATTTTCACGAAATGCCTGACCTGAAAAAGGTCCGTCAGTCAGATACCGACCGGCAGGGCTGCGGGAAAACTGTTTTGCAATATTGAGAACGATTGTCATGGCGTTGTTCCTGACAAGTTGAGCATCCATACGATTAAAGTCCCTTTTATTGGCTTGGTCAGTCTGCCAACGCTCTCTATTTGTTCACGTCCGCTAAACCTAAAAAATCCGCGGCGACTGTAGATAGCCAACTCACCGTTTCCTGAGGCTTTCGTGAACTGTAGCATTTCAGGCAACCCTTTACCTCGATGAGGTAACTTAGTACTTGTACGACCTTCAGAAGCAGCTGAAATCAGTTTCCCATCGGCTCTGCCCTGCCGCCAAACCCTACCCGTCAGATAGTCCCAAATCTCTGGTTTTTCAAGAAGGGTTGCCGGAATCGATGCGCCACGATCATGCATTGCAACAAAAATGCGCTTTTCTGAAATCGTCGCAAATATCCACCACTGTCCACCTCCGTTTTTTTCGTAAGCATGATGGCAAACATTAGTCATCGCTTCACTCACGCACTCGGCAAGCCCCATTTGCGCCTCCTCGCCAACTACTGCACGCACCTGTTCCATGAACGGCTCAACGGGCGTTGCGTCAACATTCATTCCCGTGAAGTAGTGCCACCGTGTCACATCATCGTGCGAGACCTCTTTCCGTTTTGGAAGACCAAGTTTTTGCAATACACCGACATGTTGAAACATTTGCTCAACTAAGTCGTCTGCCGGGTAATTGGCCGACAACCTATTCGGAAACCTCTTTACCCAATCATCC
>JBBRYR010000027.1:0-45009 GCA_038237415.1 Burkholderiales bacterium | reverse complement strand
CTTGGGTTTGCTGGCCGGATCTTTGTCGGTCTTGGCTGCGGGTGCCAAGTCTTGCAGCTCCTGCTCGATGGCTGCGATGTCGGCGTCGATGGTCTCATCAAGCAAGCTGGCCTGGCCGGCATCGAGCTGTTCGCGGCTGCGGCCAAACTTCCAGCGCTTTAGAACAGCCATCTCATGCGTGAGCTGGTCGATCTTGGCCTGGCGGTAAAGGATCTCACGGTCCTTGCTGGTGATGGCCTGATCCAGGCTGGCGATTTGCAGATCGCGTTCGCCAATCTGGTGGTCGAGCTCACCAATTTGTTGGTCGCTGTGCGTGATCTGCGCGTCCTGCCGTGCAACCTGAGCAATCAAATCGCGGGCCAGCTCACGCAGTTGTTCTGCATTCAAACTGGACTGTGATTCTGGGGCGACAACCATGGACGGTAGTGTGCCAACGATGGGGTCTACTGCCCATTGGCGCATCCCCCAATAGACGCAAAAGGACAAGCAAAGACAGAGTCAAACCACGGTAATGATTCCGCCCTCGCCAATGCGTGACCATGGCAAACCTAGCACCAAGGCATCGAGTTGACTACGGCTCAAACTGACCCTGTCAGCGGCGCTCCCAGCGGGCCAGACAAAGTGGCCTTGGTGCAGTCTTCTGGCGGCCAGCCAGATGCCAATGCCGTCATGCACCAGTACCTTCATGCGAGTGGCACGTCGGTTGGCAAAGAGGTATGCGGTATGCGGGTGCGCCGCGCCAAAGACTTGGACGACTCGGGCTAAGGCGGTGTCGGTGCCGGCGCGCATGTCCAGAGGAGTCGTTGCAAGCCAGACGGCGTCAATCCGGATCACGCTAACCACTCACGCAACCACTGCGCACAGGAGGCGCCACCCTGCAAAGGCCAGTTGACAATGACGGTGGTGTTGGACCGTTGGATTTCGATGCGGATGTCAGGTGGAGTCGGCAGCTCTGGCCGTGGAGGTATCGGCTGCGCCGTCAACGTGACTGGCACGAATGCAAGTGGTTGGACTGTCAGGGTGCCCTGGCTGTGTTCGCGAAGCCACCGGTGAACGATGTTGGTGTTGACGCCATGCCCCAGCGCGACGGCGGCAATGGATGCGCCTGGTTGACGGCATTGCCCAACAACTTGGTGTTTGAACTCAGGACTGTAAAAACGCCGCCTGGGGCCTTTGGTGCGAGCTTCGCTCGCCATGGTGTGCCTGATCTTCATCGTGCACACTATCGCCGGGGCTCAGCCGGCGCTCAAGATGTGTTCGCCGGACGCATACCTTCTTCGGAACTTTAAAAGCCGAGTACTTCCATCTCTCACAGATCGAAGGCATCGAGGCACTGGAAGCGGGCATTAACGACTACATTGACTACTACAACAACGAGCGTATCAAGCTCGGATTGCAAGGGCTCAGCCCGGTGGACTATCGGCTGAGGAGCTCCGCCTGACCGGCGGTATCGTAACCGTCCAACTTCTGGGGGGCAGTTCAGACCCGGGGCGATTCAGCCATTCGCGTAGCAGGCCTTTGCCAAAATACAGTGAATGACTTGCTCTTCGCACTTTCGGACTAATTTACCCGCCGTTATCAGACCGGCGCAGCTGCCGCGTAAGCCAAAAGGCACTCAGCAGCGCCAGCGACCCGAAAATGGCAGAGCCCGCCGCCTGGCCGGCCAGCACTTCAACAGGCCCGTAGTGCGCCCCCCACCAGGCAAACGGGATAGTGCCCAGCGTGGCCCGGCCCCAGTTGAAGGCGGTGGACCACAAGGGCCTGCCGAGGTTGTTGAAGGCCGCGTTGGCCACAAAGAGCGCGCCGACAAACAGGAAGCTGGCCGCAATCCAGCTGCAAAACGCCTGCACCATGGTGGCGGCCATGCCGCCGAGGGAAAACGCGGTCACCAGCGGACCTTGCAGCAGTGCCAGCAGCAGCCAGGCCGAGGTCACAGCCACCACGGTGAAGGTCAGGCTCGCCTGCAGTGCCTGCTGCACCCGATCAAACCGCTTGGCCCCAAGGTTCTGCGCCAATACAGGACCGATGGCCCCGCTGAGTGAATAAATCAGCCCGAACGCTACGGGCGTAAGCCGCTCGATCGTGGCTTGCCCGGCCACCGCAGCCGCACCAAAACCGGCCACACTGTGAGTCACAAAGGCTGCCCCGACGGGGGTGGCGAGATTGGTAAGCACTGCAGGGCCGGCAACTTTAAACAGCAACTGCGCGTCCGGGCGCAAGCGCGACGCGTTGAATGGCGCGAGCAGCTTGTGCACTCGCCACGCACCCCACAGGCCCACCCCCACCAACACCGTGCGCGCAATAACCACCACAATGGCAGCTCCGTCCAGGCCCAGATTGAAGCCGAAAATAAACAGTGGATCCAGTACCGCGGTCGCGATGGCCGGAATCAGCGTCACCAGCATCGAGCGGCGCGCGTCTCCCACAGACCGCATCAGGGCCGAGCAGGCCATGCCCACGCCAAGAAATACGGTGGATGGCAACGCAATGGTGAGGTAGCGGTGCGACAATTCCAGCACTCGGCCGCGTGCGCCCAGCAGTTGCAGGATCGGGTCCAGCCACAACAACGTTGCCGCCGACATCAACACCGCCAGTCCGGCGACCAGCACCAGACTCGACGTGCCCAGAGCCCGCGCCTCGGGCATGTGCCCCGACCCGATGGTGCGCGACACCGTGGCAGCAATGCCTATCAAGAGGCCAATGAAAATAGACAGATGAAAGAACCCCACCACACCCGCAAAACCCACAGCGGCGGCGATCGCCTGTTCGCCCAGCATGGAGATGTAGAGCAAGTTGATCAGGTCCACCGCAAAAATGGCAACCAGCCCAATGGCCCCAGTGCCCGCCATGACCACAATGTGGCGCATCAGCGAGCCAGTGACAAAGCGGGGTTTCGGTGGGGTCGTTGGGGCAGCCGAGGCGTGTCCGCTAGCGGTTGAGTTCATGGGGGCACGATACCTGAAATCAACGCGTAATCCGAATACCTGAGCACTGCCGACAGGCACCGACCGGGAAAAAGGGTTTGGTTGCCTCAAGTGTGAGGGGATGGCCGCCTTCCCGGGGATTGCGACCCAATGCGATGTCTGCCAATATATTCACCGTTGAAAAGCTCACACGGTCAGCAAGAATTCCCGAGCAACCAAGGGATTCAGGACAAGAAATGCGCGTCGTATCAATAAAGAAGAGCGGAACACTTGGGTCCGATTGATCTCTTTTAGAGTTCCAGGAATGCACTTTCCGGAGTCGAACATCGTGAAGTCCTCCAATGGCGATCGAATCTTCTCTGGATCTATTGCGCAGTTGTATGAGCAATACTGGGCGCCCTGGTATTCGCCCCTTACGCGACCGACCTGAATCAGGCGATCCTCGGTCATGCCATGAGCATTGGAACGTGTCGACTAGTCACGTGGCAGCAAGCAGATGCGATGGGCCTTCTGTTCGCCGATGGCAGTTTCGATACTGTCGTGTGCCAGTTCGACGCCATATTTTTTCCGGACAAGGCAGCGGGCGTCGCAAAGGCACGGTGGGTGCTGCGTCCAGGCGGGACGTTCCTTTTCAATGTATGGGATCAAATAGACGACAACGAGTTTGCTAGCTGCGTGACTCAATCAATGGCGGGCCTGTTCCCGAGTGATCCACGCCGATTCCTCGCAAGGGTAGCGCACGGCTATTGCGACCAGAAGGCAATCGTCACGGCTCTCTATGTGGCGGCTTCACTGGAACGAATGTCTTTGAGACCGTCACTCACAAGAGATCGGCCGAATCGCCTCGGATTTTCGGGATTGCATATTGCCAGGGGACTACCCTTACGCAACGGAATCGAGGCGCGCGACGTCTCAATCTTGAGTGATGCGACTGATGTTGCCGCCGCCGCTATTGGCCAGCGCTTTGGTGTAGGCCAAGTCACCGGGAAAATTCAGGCCATCGTCATTGCAGCCACCTGGAATTCTTAGGGGGAAATCTGATCTTGGGCTGCAATGGTGCTTTAAGCTAAAGCCAACGTCTTTCGGAAAATGGCCCGATGCGAGGGCGATCGAGTTGCGCCTTTTTCCTGCGTTAGCCGAGAGGAATTACATAAAGTCAGGAGCGCCCCACACATGGGAAATCGTTACCCGATTAGGTGCACGGAACGCAAGTAGCCCTGTCGTTCTTGAAAAAGTGCAGGCCCTTCATTCCTTCCTGGGCAGTTGCATGACTAGAACGGCCAAAAAAAAGCCCACCATGAGTTTCTGTATCCGGAGGGCATTTCCACTAGCGCTTGAAGCATCAATACTTCAACTGGACCCATTCACTGAATGGGTCCCGAATCCAGTGCGTCAAAGCAAAGTAAAAATTACTTGGCCTTTGCAAGCTTGCGAGGCGCGGCCTTGACCGCTTTGGCAGGAGCTGCAGCGGGTGCGGGTGTCGCCTTCAATTGCGTGCGCTGGTCCTTCAGGGCATTGATTTCAAGGGTGATCTTTGCCTTGCGCTCGTTCAACTTGACGAGGCTGGCATTGATTTTTGCAACGGCCTTGGCAGCTTTGGACGCCGGAGCCTTCTTCGCTGCTGCTGGTTTGGCAGCAGGCTTCACCATTTTGGCGGATGCTTTCTTGGCAGGAACTGCTGCAGCCTTTGGTGCTACTTTTTTTGCCAAGGGTTTCAACGCTTTAGCAGGAGCGGATTTCGACAGAGTGGTTGCAGCTTTAGGGGCCGCTTTTTTTGCAGTTGCCATTTTTTGAATTTCCTTTTGGTTGGTTCGGCAAACAGTTCTTAAAAACACAAATTCATAGCCGCTTACTTTTTGTGCCCGCGCTGATTATCCCGGATATGTTCGGCCAAAGACTTTTGTGCCATCGCTTCGTATCTAAGCGAAATAAAAACTGTGTCGAAAAACGGTGATCGCCGCAGAAACAGTAAATACAAGCATTGACGTGCGCTGGAGTCGTTGATGCCTCGTCAGTCGAAACAGATACCCTTGGTCAAATTGGCATCGACAATTGGCAGAGTTTCGATTTGCCTATTGATCCCTCCACAACGCACTCTCCTTCGGCGAGCATGCAAGAGCCCTATTGTCGCCATTGGCTCCGCTCAGGATGCCATGCTGCCGTCGTGTAGCCAAGCAGCATGTTGGGGTGCGCGCTTGGTCTGATCCCATTCTTCAAGCATGGCCCACTTCACCTTGTCCAGCATCTGTTCCATTCGGGGCGTAGCGGTTTTCACTGCCAATTCCAGGCGGTGTCCATTCGGGTCAAAGAAGTAGATCGATTTAAAGATGGTGTGGTCTATGGGTCCGAGAACATCGACACCTGCAGCTTCCAGGTTAGCTTTGGTCTCCAGCATGACATCCAAAGTGGCAACCTCAAAAGCGAGATGCTGCGTCCACTCCGGTGTGTTGAGGTCACGGCCCATGGGCGGCTTGGTCGGGAGCTCAAAGAAGGCCAATACGCTTCCTTGTCCAGCGTCCATAAAGACGTGCATATAGGGATCGGCCTCCTTCGTCGATGGCACCTCGTTTTCGGCTATGGCCAGAATGAACGACATGTTGAGATGCTTGCCGTACCACTCGACGGTTTCCTTGGCATTTTTGCATCGGTAGGCGACGTGATGAATTCTCCTGATCTTCATGATGTTCCCCCTAAATTCCACTGCGCGCAATTTTCATGGCTTCACGTAGAACGGTGATGTCGCCAATATGGTTGGAAAGCAGCAGCACCAGCTTGGCGTTGAGTATGGCGCTTTGTTCGTCATTCAGACCAAGGTGTGTTTCGATGAGCGACTCATAAAAGTCATCGCCGGGTGAAAATGCATGAAAGTAGTGCTTGCCAGGTTCGGAAAAATTGGGGTTCAAATTCAGTGTCATCTCAAGCTCCTGCCGTTGAGTTCAGGGTAGCGCGTGCCACTGCTTCCAAAACCTGCGACGCATCAAAAGCCCGCCAGCGAGCGGCGACATGTTGGTCTGGCCGCATCAGGTAAGTCGTTCCGGGAGCGCAGTCGTAGCGCTCTAGGAAGCGTCCGCGCTGATCGTGAAAAATCCGCACATTCGCGGTGCTGTCGCATGGGCTAGGGGACACCAGAACGACCTGCAGCGGGATGGGGCTTTGTCTCACTTCTTTGATCTTTTGCTCGGTGGTGGGATCGAGCATCGTTGCGTTGTTCACATAGACCAACGCCATGAATTGGTTGCCGACGCGATCGACTAGCCAAAAGTCTTCGCCGTTCTCCCGCATCGGTGCGTCATCCATTGCCGCCCCAGGCACCATGTTGCATTTGAAGATGGCAGTGTCCGGCGTGTTGAGTGGCGATTCTGTCAGATAGGTCGCAACGGACAAACGTCCTGAGTTGACTAGGGCACGCGCAAATGCATGCTCACGCGCCAACGCCAGAACCGCATTTCGGAAAGTAAGTGAGGTTTTGCTTTTGGGGGTGATGAAGTCGGTGGATCGCGTTGAATTCATGAGGTTCTCATCGGCAGCAAATGTGCGCTCTTGCGAGTAGCTGTCGAGCAAACGATCAGGAGCCTTGTCTTCGATGACGAGTTTCAGTTTCCAGGCCAAATTGTCAGCATCCTGAATTCCCGAGTTCGCGCCGCGGGCGCCGAACGGTGACACCTGATGGGCGGCATCCCCGGCAAACAGGACACGTCCATGTCGAAATTCGGTCATTCGTCGACACTGGAAGGTGTAGACACTCACCCATTCCAACTCGAATTGACGGTCATCACCCAGCATGGCCTTAATGCGTGGGATGACGTTTTCTGGTTTCTTCTCCTCTTCAGGGTCTGCCTGCCAGCCGAGTTGGAAATCGATGCGGTAAACGTTGTCGGCCTCGCGGTGCAACAAGACGGACTGCCCTTTGTGAAATGGAGGGTCAAACCAAAACCAGCGTTCGGCGGGAAAATCCGCGTGCATCACAACATCAGCGATCAAAAATCGGTCCATGAAGACCTTGCCCTCAATCTCCAGATCCATCATTCGACGGATATTGCTGCGTGCGCCATCTGCGACTACCAGCCAGTCTGTCTCTAATGAGTATGTTCCGTCCGGCGTCTCAATTTTCAACGTGGCCCCTTTGCCATCGGGCGTAACCGAAACCACTTTGCTGCGAAAGCGCAAGTCCAGGTTGGGCAGTTGTCTCGCCCGCTTGACTTCATATTCCTCGAGGTAATACTGTTGCAGGTTGACCATCCCCGGGCGCTTGTAGTCGGGCTGCGTCATAAGGTTGAAGCTAAAGACCTCCTCCTGATTGAAATAGGTTCGGCCCACGCTCCAGCTGACACCTTTGGCGACTGTGTCGTCGCCCACACCCAGACGATCAAGTACTTCGAGTGTCCGCTTGCTGTAGCACAGGCCGCGCGATCCAACGGAAACGGTGCTGTCGTCGTCGAGCAGCACTACGGGGATACCCGACTGAGCCAGATCAATGGCCACGGCAAGTCCAACCGGCCCCGCGCCGACTACTACTACTGGATAGCGGTGGGTTGTGCCACCCTGCAGTTCAGGCGGCCGGACGTAGTCGTAGCACGGGTAGGTATAGGTGCGCAGCATTGGATCTCCGCGTGGTTGTTTGGTCGCTGCTCTGCCGATGCGTATTCACGGAGCAGCTTGCAGTCCATGCCACATTTCCTGGTCGCGCTCGGCAGTCCAGATACGGGGATGCTTGATGCCACTGGCCTCGTCCACTGCGCGGGTCACGTCAAATGGCAGGCAGTGTTCGTAAATGAAGACCTGACCAAATTTGGGGTCCATCGCCTTGCGGCAGTGAACCATGGCCTGGTTAAGGTTCATTCCTTGTGCCACAGCTTCTTTGGCTGAGCCAAGTAGCGTGGTCACAAAATCACGTGTGTAGTCAAGACCTTCTTGAACCCGTTCCGCCGAGAGCAGTGCTGGCCCGCGGCCAGGCACCAACTTTTGTGCGCCCAATGCGACCAGCGCGTCCAGCGTTGCCGGCCACTCTGCAAGCTGGGCATCCCCTGTGTAGCAAGCAGCATCAGCCTCAACCAGATCGCCGGAGAACAGTACCTTTTCAGCCGGGACCCAAACAATTGTGTCGCCTTTAGTGTGACCGGCACCAACATGCATGATCTTGACTTCCAGTTTGCCCATCCACAATGTGATTTCGTCTTTAAAGACCAACGTGGGCCAAGTCAGACCTGGAATGGAGTCGAAGTTCTGGAAGAGGCGCGGAAAGCGCTCGTATTCGGACTGCATGTCTTGGGCGCCACGCTCGACAATCATTTCGTAAGTACCTTGGCTGGCAATGATTTCCTGCATTCCTGCCGCCTTGTAGCCGGATGCGCCGAGGACCCGAACCGCATGGTAGTGCGACAGAACCACGTATTTGACGGGTTTATCGGTGACGTTTCGAATCTCTTCGATCAAACCTTGCGCCATCACCGGCGTGGCCAAGGCGTCGCAGACCAAAACGGAGTCTTCGCCAATGATGACGCCCGTGTTGGGATCGCCCTCAGCGGTGTAAGCCCAGCAATGATCGGACAACTGCGTAAAAGTCGTTTTTTTGACTTCCATGTCCGCTACGGACGCAAATTTCTTGTTCATGTATGTCCCCCTAGATAGGGAACAAATCTTATCCTGCATTTATACAATGTGCAATTCATTTGTCATTAACGAATAAATCTGTACATGTACATATATTTGCGAATGGCGAAATAGCGGGTCGTGCCTGATATGCTGGGTCATTTGCTACCCATCAAACTGCAATGCATATCGACGACGAAAGAGAGAGACGTGGCATCCAGTCGATTGAAGTCGGTGGGCAGCTACTCATCGCTTTGGCCGATGCTGGCACCGCGATGTCCTTGAAGCAACTCGCAGAGAACGCCCAGATGAGCCCTGCCAAGGCACATCCTTATCTGGTGAGTTTTGGGAAGATCGGGTTAGTCGCACAGGACGCTGTTTCAGGGCGTTACGGACTAGGGCCCCTGGCCTTGCGCATGGGGCTTGCCGGCCTGCGTCAATTGAACCCGGTGCGATTGGGCATGGCTGCCATTGTGGGGCTGGAGCAGAGGATTCACCATACGGTTGCGTTGTCGGTGTGGGGCAACGCGGGGCCCACGGTGATTCACCTTGAGGAGTCCAGTTATCCGATTCATATGAACCTGCGGCCAGGCACCGTAATGGCGCTAACAACGGCAACTGGTCAGGTTTTCGGTGCCTACATGCCCGCCAAAACAGTCGAGCGCTATGTTGGCGAGTCGGCGCACCCAGGCGCGTTTGCGCACGTCGTTGGCGCCGTCTGCAGTTGGAAAGAGATTCAGCCAACCCTTCAAGAGGTGCGGGATCATGGCATGGCGCGCGTCATTGGTCGTCCGATCCCCGGTGTCAGTGCTTTTGCCGCTCCGGTTTTTGACAGTAATGGACATATTGCGGTAGCCATCACCATCATTGGCCCAACGGGTGGTTTCGATCCAGACTGGAGTTGCGAGAACGCCCGCATTCTCAAAGAAGTTGCTAAGGATCTATCCCGTAGTCTGGGGTTTTCCGAATCGAAGTACGAATAAGAATGCCCAGGCATTCGCACGGCCAGTGAACACGCACACCTTCAGACAGCCGCAGCAGCGCCACCCCAGCCCGACGCAAAAGCGATGCTTTTGGTCCATTCGGTAGGGGGGGCAGCAGAGCGTGAGCAGCTTCGTCTCGTGCGGAATACCGTGATAATTCAGTTTTCTGGTGGAGCCGCCTACTGCGGCTGGCGTGCCACCGGCCAACCTTTTTAGGAGCCACATGGCTGAAAATCTTTCTTCATCAGACATTTGGTCCGACATTTCGGCGGTGCGCACCGGCGCGCCATTGGTTCACAGCATCACCAATCTGGTCGTGATGAATCTCAATGCCAACGTGTTGCTGGCGGTTGGCGCATCACCCGTGATGGCCCATGCCCATGAAGAGGTGGCTGACATGGTGGGCATTGCGCAATCTCTGGTGATCAACATCGGCACACTGGACCCCTACTGGATTGAGAGCATGCGGCTCGCAATGGCCGCCGCGGGTCGGCGCGGTATTCCCGTGGTGCTCGACCCGGTCGGTGCGGGTGCCACACCGTACAGAAACGCAAGTATTGAGCTTCTTCTGAACACCGCACCTCCAACCGTCATTCGCGGTAATGGCTCTGAAATCATGAGCGTGGCGGGTGACAGCGTGCAAACGCGCGGTGTGGACAGCACCGCGGCAGCCAACGACGCCATCGCAGCGGCGCTCGCCTTGGTGCAACGTACACAAGGAGTGGTGTGCGTGAGCGGGCAGACCGACCATATTCTGGACGCGAAGCACCGCTGGGCCCAGCTGTCCAATGGACACGAGTGGATGACCCGAATTACCGGCGTTGGCTGCTCCGCCACGGCGCTCATTGGAGCCTTCTGCGCAGTACAACCCGATGCATGGCGCGCCACTGTGTCCGCCATGGCACTGATGGGAGTTGTTGGTGAAGTTGCGGCCGAAAAATCCGTGGTGCGTCGCCAGGGGGTAGGCAGCATGCAGGTCACCATGCTCGACGAACTGCAGTTGCTGGACCAAGCCACTTTCGAAGCCCGCTTGCAGCTAAAAGTTGAGCAGTGGTAGCAGGCGCCGCAGCATCCATGCGATATGACCGGGCCGCGCTATTGAGGGCGCTGCGTCTGTATCTGGTTACTGACCAGGCCAGCTTGATGGGTCGCACGCTTGCGGATGTGGTGATGGCCGCGGTGCAGGGCGGCGTGACATGCGTGCAGCTGCGCGAAAAGACGCTCAACACACGGGACTTCTGTGCCCAGGCGATCGCGCTGAGTCAATTGTTGGGGCCTTTGAAGATCCCTTTAGTCATCAATGACCGCGTTGATATTGCCATGGCCTGCGCGGCGCAGGGCGTGCATTTGGGCCAGGGGGACATGCCCGTCGCGCACGCGCGGCGCTTGTTGCCCCCGGAGGTGTTCATTGGCTTGTCGGTCGAGACGCTGGATCAGGTTGTGCACAGCGCTACTCTGCCCGTGGACTATCTGGGCGTCAGCCCCGTGTTTGCCACGGCCACCAAAACAGATACCTTGACACCGTGGGGGCTGCAGGGTTTGCGCGAGGCGCGTGCCCGCACCGAACTGCCGCTGGTGGCTATTGGTGGTATTCATGTCGGCAATGCGCGCGCGGTACTGGAGGCCGGCGCAGACAGTCTGGCCCTCGTCAGCGCGCTGTGTTCTGCGCCGGATCCGGCCGATGCAGCAAGAAATTTCAGGAAGTTATTCCATGGCGAATGAACCGCTTATTTATCCGTTCTCATACCGCTACCCGCGCGTCCTGTCGATCGCCGGGTCCGACAGCGGAGGGGGCGCCGGTATTCAGGCTGACCTCAAGACTTTTTCAGCGCTCGGGTGTTTTGGCATGACGGCCATCACGGCCCTGACGGCCCAGAATACCTGCGGTGTGCGCTCCATTCACCCCATCCCGCCAGCGATGCTGCGCGATCAGATTGACGCAGTGGTCGAGGATATCGGTGTCGATGCCGTCAAAGTCGGCATGCTGCACTCCCCGGAGATCGTGCACACCGTAGCCCAAGCCATCGACCGGCACGCCCTGGTTCACATCGTGTTCGATCCGGTCATGGTCGCCACCAGTGGCGCGGTCCTCATCGACAACACGGCGGTGGATGTGTTGGTGCGAGAACTGTTTCCCCGTGTGGCGTTGATCACACCGAATCTGGATGAAGCGGCCCTGCTGGTCGGGCGCGCGCTGACCTCAGAACATGACATGGAAGCGGCGGCTGCCGAAATGCTGAGAATGGGTGCGCATGCCGTGCTGCTCAAGGGAGGGCATTTGGCCGGAGACACAGTCTCAGACCTGTACCTGGATGCCCAAGGGGCGCGTTTATGGATGCGTGCGCCACGTATCCGCAGTGCCAATACCCACGGCACGGGTTGCACGCTGTCATCGGCCATTGCCGCGTACCTGGCCGTGGGTGAATCCTTGATTGACTCCGTGCAGAGCGCACGGACCTACATCCGCGGGGCCCTGCAGAACGGCTCGCAGGTACGCACCGGCCAAGGAAGCGGCCCGCTAAACCACGGTTTCGCTCCTCTTGCGATGCGGCTGATCCCGCTTTAGACGCTGGCAGCCAGCACTGTGCGCTGGGGGCGGCTAGCCCACGCCAGCGCGAAAGTCACGGCCAACGTAGGCAATGTAGCGCCCCATTGCGGAGCCCAGGCGGCCAATGCCTGGTAGAGGCCAATGCCCACAATCCAGAGGGTCGCAGCCACATAGTCGATTTTGCTATTCGGTGCAGAAAAACCTGCCTGGCCCAGTCCCAGTCGGCCCAGAATGACGCCGTACAAAGGAACAAAAACGGAGCTCAGCATCAGCAGGAAAGGCTCCAGGCTGTGCATGGGCAAGACCATGGCCAGAGCCGTGCAAACAATGGCCAGACCCAGGCCCCATTTGCGAATCGACCACGATGGCTTGATGCTGTGGGCTGATACGGCCCCCGAGTAAACGTCGCCATAGGCGTTGTCGATCTCATCCACCAGAATCAGGCTCAGGGCAATCAGACCGCCCTGCGCAAGCAGCAGTGCACTGACCAGGTCCATGTCCGGCTGCGCGACGTTGGCAACCATCACGCCCAGCGCGTAGCACCACATGTTGGCAAGGGCATAACCCAGCCAGGTGCCGCTCATGGCGCTGCGCCCTGAACGCCCGTGGCGCGCATAGTCCGCCACCAGTGGCAGCCACGATACGGGCATGGCAATCACCAGATCCATGGCCGCCAGCAAACCCATGCTGCCGTCACCGGGTTTGGCCCAGAAGGCATCGAATCCTTTGGCATGCAATTGTGTGCCGAACTGCCATGTCAGCCAAAGCAGTGATGCAATGACCAATGGCAAGCCGAAGCGCCCAATCAACTTGCGCACCAGTTTGGTCATGGAGCCCGACAGTAACAAGACCAGCACACCGCCCCACAACAAAGTGGTGATGGCGATCCCCGACGGCCCATCCAGTGACAGGCCCAAAGACTGCTTGGCCACTGCGGCGGTGCCGTCGCGCATCACAACCAGTTCAAACGTGGTCCAGCCAATCAACTGGGCGATGTTGAGCAACACGGGCAAGCGTGCAAACAGGCTGCCATAGGTGCTGTGCATCAAGCCCGCACTGGTCAGTCCGCTTTCGCAACCCAGACGGGCGGTCCAGGCCAGTAAGCCGGAGCCGACCAGGGACCCCAGCACAATGGCGATGGCCGCATCACGGGTACCCACCGCAGGCACAAGGTAGGCGCCAATCTGCATGACCAGCAAGCCCACGCCCAGACTGAACCAGAGGGACGCATGTTCATGCCAGCTAAAAACGCGGTCGGCGTTGGCGATGGGCGCCAAGGCTTCATTCACTGCGTCAGTTTTCTTTGTATTTGCCATACATTTGCTCCAAGCAAAAGTGTTGGCAGGTGGGCGTTTGCCCAGCCACGGACTTATGTCAAATGAGAAGACCGTGACAACGTGGCTGGACCAGCTTCCCTGCGCGAGGATTACCTCAATCAGGTTCAAAGGGACTTTCTCAGTCGCCCCGCGTTTTTGAACGCGGAGCAACACCCCTAGCGAATGTGCTGTTGCGAGCACAGTGTGGATTTTAAGCGAGGGAATGAACGCGGCGGGCGCGCTGTGTAAACAATCGTAAATGTAGTCAACGTCAGCAGAACCCCCGCGTTGTTACTACAAGCCCGGCATCAAGTTGGGCCGCTCGTGACAGTCGGAGCTTATGCGACTGTCGTAATAGAGTGAGTACACAACATGTTGAATTTCAAAACCCTTGTCGCTGCTGCCGTTCTTTCAAGCGTTGCAGCTGTTTCATTTGCCCAGGCTCCAGCGGCACCCAAGGTAGCCCCCATCACAACCACCGTAACGGCACCTTCAGTCGCAGTGGCCGATGGCGCAATGACTGCAAAGCCTGCCGCAAAAAAGGCCCATGCAGTCAAAAAAGTAAAGCATGTCAAAGCCAGTAAGGGTACTGCTGTGAAACCTGCTGTTGCGGTTGGCAAATAAAGCTTAGCCGCCACCAGAAGAAGGGTGTCAAGGTAACTTGGCACCCTTTTTCGTTGGCGCCTGCGCAAACGCGTGATCGGTTCTATTGCGTTCCCCCCGTTCTTTTTTGTGCATCAGGGGAATGTAGAGGCCGAGGGGTATCCACGACTGAAACAGCAGCCCGCGTTAAAATGCTGGCAACACCGTACCAACAAGCCCACGCCCTGTGGGCTTTTTTTCTCGACCGCTTGGGTCGTTGAAAACTATTTCATCTTCACGCTCTGCGCAGCGTTTACCAGGATTCCCCCGTGACCACAGAAAGCTTCATCGTCGGCAAAGACGCCTCGTTAGAGTCGTCCATCAACTCCATGCAAGCCAAGCTGCTGGCCCTGGGCTTCCATGTGGAAGAGCGTTCGTGGCTCAACCCCATCGACGGTATCTGGTCCGTGCATGTGCGCGACCGCGATTGCCCCATCATGTTCACCAATGGCAAAGGCGCTACCAAACTGGCTTCGCTGGCCAGCGCACTGGGCGAGTTTTTTGAACGCCTGTCATGCAACTACTTCTGGAACCATTACTACCTCGGCTACCCCTACGCCGAGAGCGAAGACCGCGCCTTCGTGCATTACCCGCAAGAAGAATGGTTTCAACCGGGTGAGAACGGCGAATGGCCTCCGGGCTTGCTGAACCCCGAGCTGCAGCAGTTTTACAACCCGCGCGGCACCATTGATGCCCACACGCTGGTCGATTTCAATTCAGGCCATATGGACCGCGGCATCTGCGCCATCCCGTACGTGCGCCTGCGCGATGAGGCGGTCACCTATTTCCCGGTCAACATCATCAGCAACTTGTACGTGAGTAACGGCATGTCGGCCGGCAACACACCGCCCGAAGCCCGCACGCAGGCGCTGTCCGAGGTGTTTGAGCGCTTCATCAAGTTCCGCATCATCAGCGAGGGCCTGTGTCTGCCGGATGTGCCGCAGGAGGTGATCAACCGCTACCCCCGCATTGCGGCCGGAATCAAGGGCCTGCGCGACGCCGGCTTTGGCATTCTGGTGAAAGACGCCTCGCTGGGCGGCAAGTTCCCGGTCATGAACGTGACCCTGCTCAACCCGGTGGACCAGGGCTGCTTCTCCAGCTTTGGCGCGCACCCGCGCTTTGAAATTGCGCTCGAGCGCGCCCTCACCGAGCTGCTGCAAGGCCGTGCGCTGGACGCGCTTGCGGGCTTTCCGGCCCCCGGTTTTGACATGGAAGAAATTGCCAGCTCACCCAACATCGAAATCCACTTTGTGGATTCCAGCGGCATCATCAGCTGGAACTTCCTGGGCACGAAGCCCGACTTCCCGTTTGCCGACTGGAACTTCAGCACCACTACCGCCGAAGACTATGCCTGGTCGGTGGACACCATCCACGCCATGGGCATGGACATCTATGTGGCCGATTTCACCCACCTGGGCGTGTATGCCTGCCGCATCATCGTGCCCGGCATGTCCGAGATCTACCCGGTTGACGAGCTGGAGTGGGAAAACAACAGCGTTGCCAACCCCATTCGCGAGGCTATTTGCCACCTGAGCGAGCTCGACAATGAAGAGTGCAGCGACCTGCTCGACACCCTCAACGAAAACGGCCTGACCGAAGACCGCCTGGTGGCTGCCCTGATTGGTCTGGCGCCCGGCGCAGATGCGTTCTGGAAAGACCTGCGCGTGGGCGAACTCAAAACCCTGCTGGCGCTGGCCTGCGGGAACCAGGCTGCGGTCGCAGAGGGATGCGAGTGGATGCGCCATTTCGGCCAGATCAATGCCGATCGATTGCGCGTGTACGGTTGCATCGAAAACCTGCAACAACTCGATGCAGGCCACGGCGCCGCCAGCTATGAGGCGGCCCTGCAAAGCCTCTACGGTGCGGACACGCTGAGCCAGGCGCGCGCCCTGCTGGCGGGCGAGTTACGCTTCTTTGGTCAGCCCTCGCTCGGCCTTGACTTGGCCCACTGCGACATGCACCAGCGCCTGCTCACCGCCTACGGCAAACTCCACAAGGCCGCCTGAAGCCATGCGAACCCCTGAACGACTGGAGCCGCTGGTTGAAGACGGACTGATCGACACCGTGGTGCGCCAGCTCATGAGCGGCAAAGAAGCCATGGTGTTTGTCGTCAAGAACGGTGACGATGTGCTCTGCGCCAAGATCTACAAAGAGGCCAACAAGCGCAGCTTCCGCCAGGCGGTTGATTACACCGAAGGCCGCAAGGTCAAAAACAGCCGCCAGGCCCGCGCCATGGCCAAGGGTTCGCGCTATGGCCGCCAGGAGCAAGAGGCGGCCTGGCAGCACGCCGAGGTGGACGCGCTGCACCGCCTGGCCGCTGCCGGAGTGCGCGTGCCCACGCCCTACAACTTTCACGAAGGTGTGCTGTTGATGGAGCTGGTGTGCGACGCCGATGGCATGCCCGCGCCCCGGCTCAACGACGTGGTGCTCAGCGCCGAGACGGCCCGAAAATACCACGCGTTTCTGATCCGTCAGGTGGTCTACATGCTGTGCGCCGGCATCGTGCATGGCGATTTGTCGGAGTACAACATCCTGGTGGATGCCGATGGCCCGGTCATCATCGACCTGCCGCAGGCCATTGATGCCGCCGCCAACAACAACGCCGCCCGCCTGCTGGAGCGCGATGTGGAAAACCTCGCCACCTACTTTGGCCAGTTCGCCCCCGAGTTGCTGCGCACCGACTACGGCAAAGAAATCTGGTCGTTATACGAGACCGCCGCGCTGCAGCCCGAGACCGAGCTCACCGGTCATTTCAAGCGTGACGAGAAGCCCACCGACCTCAAGAGCGTGATGCGCGTGATTGACGCCGCACGCGACGAAGAAGAAGCCCGTCTGGCGCGCATGGCCGGTGTCAAGCCCGAAACGCACCTTCGCCCCACGCGTTAGTAGTCAAACAGGCCTCTAGCCCCCGCAGAATATGCGCAAGCAGCTATGAAAATAATAGCGTGTGGGGCGGGCATCTGCCATGGGGCCTGGAGCCGACGCCCTCATACGGTTACCGCAAATCGGTTGTCGGCCCCAGGCCCCATGGCAGATGCCCTCGGTCTGTCGTTTACAGGACAAACATTGCGGCACAATTCCGGCATTCTCCGGCCAACTCACTTGTGAACTGATCCACCATGACTGACTCCCCCCACATTGCCCCCAGCGACAAAGCCGAAATTCTGGCGCAGGCGCTGCCCTACATCCGCAAGTTCCATGGCAAAACCATGGTCATCAAGTACGGTGGCAACGCCATGACCGATCCGGCACTGCAAAAAGCGTTCGCTGAAGACGTCGTGTTGCTGAAGTTGGTCGGCATCAATCCGGTGGTGGTGCATGGCGGCGGGCCGCAAATTGAAAGCGCCCTGAAGCGCCTGGGCAAAAAGGGGGAGTTCATCCAGGGCATGCGCGTGACCGACGCCGAAACCATGGAAGTGGTGGAGTGGGTGCTGGGCGGCGAAGTGCAGCAAG
Source organism: Burkholderiales bacterium (assembly GCA_038237415.1). GTDB lineage: Bacteria > Pseudomonadota > Gammaproteobacteria > Burkholderiales > Burkholderiaceae_C > Allorhodoferax. The sequence continues at coordinate 27,554 of JBBRYR010000027.1, read as the reverse complement.
ACATTGTGGGCCTGATCAACCAGGCCGGCGGCAAGGCCGTGGGCCTGACCGGCCGCGATGGCGGCATGATCCGCGCGCAAAAACTCAAGATGATGGACAACGTCGACCCGACGGTTGAGCACGACGTCGGCCAGGTGGGTGACATCGTCAGCGTCGACCCCAGCGTGGTCAAGGCGCTGCAAGACGACGCCTTCATCCCCGTCATCAGCCCGATTGGCTTTGGCGAGAACAACGAGAGCTACAACATCAACGCCGATGTGGTGGCCGCCAAGCTGGCCACCGTGCTCAAGGCCGAGAAATTGATGATGCTGACCAATATCAGCGGCGTGCTCGACAAGGAAGGCAAGCTGCTGACCGATCTGGCGGCACGTCGTATTGACGAACTGTTTGCCGACGGCACCATCTCGGGCGGCATGCTGCCCAAGATTGCGGGTGCGCTGGACGCTGCCAAGAGCGGTGTCAACTCGGTGCACATCATTGACGGCCGGGTGCCCCATGTCCTGCTGCTGGAAATTTTGACCGACCAGGCCTTTGGCACCATGATCCGGTCGCATTGAGGCAAACGGGGCTGGAGGCTGATTTCATGCGACTTTTACTGGTGGAAGACGACGTCATGGTGGCCAGCGGCATCAAGCTGGGGCTTGCGGGCGCGGGCTACGCGGTGGACTGGGTGGGCAGTGCTGAGCGTGCCCTGGAGGTCACCCGTGCGGAGACCTTTGATCTGGCAGTGATTGACATCGGCTTGCCGGGCATGAATGGCCTGGAGTTGACCCAGTGCCTGCGCAGGGAAGGGTACTCCATGCCCGTGCTGATCCTGACGGCGCGTGATGCGCTGCAGGACCGGGTGCAGGGCCTTGACATGGGCGGTGATGACTACATGATCAAACCTTTTGAGCTGCCCGAGTTGCTGGCCCGGCTGCGCGCGCTTTTGCGCCGCTCGCAGGCGGCGACATCGGCGACATTGGTCTTTGGGCCCTTGGAGCTCGACACCGCGTTGCGCCTGGCGTGCATACGCACAGCGCAATCCCCTGCGACCACGCAACCCATTGAATTGGGTCCCCGGGAATGGACGGTCATGGAATACCTGATGCTGCAGGCCCCCAAGCCCGCCAACAAGGACAAACTTCTGCAGGCCCTCACCGGCTGGGACAAGGAGATCACCCCGAATGCCGTGGAGGTCTACATTTCGCGCCTGCGCGGAAAGTTGGAGCCACATGGCCTTGCATTGCGCTCGATTCGCGGCTTTGGCTACCGGCTGGAACTGGTCGCCCCGGTCGGCGCGACCGGTTCCGCCGACGGTGCTTCAGTGGGCTGACCATGCCTGCGAATGTCGGCATGGCGTCGGGCCTGCAGCGCCGCCTGCTGCTTTTGTTGCTGGTCCCCTTATTCCTGCTGTCGGCGCTTAACACCTGGTTTGATCTGCGTTCTGCTGACAGCGCGGCCCTGCAGCAGGATCGCAAGCTGCTCAATATGATGCCCCTGATGGCGGGGTCGGTCGTGGCGCCCGGTGCGACCGACGGTGCCCCACCCGTTTTGTTGATGGCTCCCCCGGTCGAAGATTTCTTGCGGGAACGTCCCGGCCTGTCTGCCTTCGCCCTGGTCGGGCTTGAAGGGAGCCTCTTGTGGGGGGATTCCTGGTTGAGCGGCTTGCCACCCGCAACGGGAGAGGCCGAATTCAGCAGCCAGGAGCACGAGGGCGTTACCTATCGCATCGCCAGCCAGCGGATGAATACCGTGGCCGGGGAGCTGGTGCTGCGGCTGGCCGATGGGTCGGACCCCCGCCAGCAGTGGTTGCGCCTGCTGTGGGTCAAGGTGGCCCTGCCTAACCTGCTGTTGGTCTTGTCGGCTTTTTTTGCGGTGAACTGGGCGGTCAACCGGGCCCTGCGTCCGCTGATTGAACTCAAGGAGGCGGTGGAGCGGCGGTCTCCGCGTGACCTGTCGGCGCTGGACGCCGACGGTTCGCCCGATGAAGTCCGCCCGCTGGTGAAGTCCCTCAACCGGCTGTTTGATTTGGTCAACGCCCAGGCTGAAAGTCAGCGCCGCTTTGTGGCGGATGCTGCGCACCAGCTCAGGACGCCACTGGCGGGCCTGCAAGCCCAGGCAGAGGCGTGGGCGCAGGCGGTCAGCACGCCAGCGGGTCAACCACCCCTGCCGATCAATGGTGGGATTAATGGGCTTATGGCCCCCGTGGAGCCTGCGCAGGCTGCTATTACTTTAGGAGCGGATCAGGTTTTCAAGTTGCGCCAGGCGGCGCGCCGCACGTCCCAGTTGGCCAACCAGTTGCTAGCCCTTTCCAGGGCTGATCCGCGCAGTGCCGATACCCAACCGATGCAGCGGGTGGACCTGAAGCAGTTGTGCGAATGGATGCTGGAGACGCATCTGGATGCGGCAACCGCCAAAGACATTGACCTCGGGCTGGAAGTGGAGCCCGTGCGCGCGACCGGGCACGAGTGGTTGCTGCGCGAGTTACTGGGCAATCTGGTGGACAACGCGATTCGCTACACGCACGAGGGCGGGCGGGTCACGCTGCGTTGTGGCTGGGCCAACGCCCATGCACAGGGTCTATCGCAACCCTTTCTGGAGGTGGAAGACGATGGCCCGGGAGTGCCTGCGTCCGAGCGGCAGCACGTGCTGGAGCGGTTCTACCGCGTGCCAGGCACGGTCGGTGAGGGAAGTGGCTTGGGCCTTGCCATTGCTGAAGAAATTGCACGGGCTCACCATGGTGGTTTGCGGGTGGAAAGCGGCATTGGGGGACGCGGCCTGCGGGTCTCATTGTGGTTGCCAGACTAGGCAAAACCCTGACGAGGGCTGTGCGAGAATGATTGCAAACCACCGCTTTGAGCACCATGCCAGACGCCCTCAACACTTCCATCGACGCCGATTTTTCCGAGACGACCGCGGTGGATGCTGAAGCACCCGTTGTCTCCGTTGCCCGCAAGCGCCCCAAGCCGGGAGAGCGGCGTGTGCAAATTTTGCAGGCCCTGGCCAGCATGCTGGAGCAACCCGGGGGTGAGCGCATCACCACCGCCGCGCTGGCGGCCCGCCTTGCGGTGAGTGAGGCGGCCCTTTACCGCCACTTTGCCAGCAAAGCGCAGATGTTCGAGGGCCTGATCGAATTCATTGAGCAGACGGTTTTTTCACTCATCAACCAGATCGCCGAGCGAGAGCAGGCGGCGCCCGCTGATGCATCCGCCGATGCGGGGTCACGCCAGGCGGCCCGGGTCGTTACCATGCTGCTCCAGTTTGCCGAGAAAAATCCCGGCATGGCACGCGTCATGGTGGGCGATGCCCTGGTGTTTGAGAACGAACGCCTGCAGCAGCGCATGAACCAGTTTTTTGACAAGATTGAAGCCACGCTCAAACAGTGCCTGCGTGATGGGGCAAGCGCCGCGTCGGCCACTCCGACCGTGGATGCGCAGTTGCGTGCCTCTGTGTTGTCTGCCTTTTTGGCCGGGCGCCTGCAGCGCTTCGTGCGATCGGGCTACAAGCGCCTGCCGTCCGAGAATCTGGATGCGAGCCTGCATCTCATACTCGGCTAATCTGCTGGTATTGCACGGGTGGTGCGCGGGTAAACCCGCGGTCCGGTTAGAAAAATCACTCTAAAGCCTGGATTTTTGAAGGCAAGCCGGGAAAATACTGCAAAATAGCACGATCGTTCTATTTTGTGGTGTTTTCAGCCCATGTCCATCGTTTCCCTTTCTGCCAAGTTGATCCGCAAGGCCAGGCCGTCTGCTGCGCACTCTGGCAGTGCTCCGTCGGGCAGAGCCCTGCACAAAGGGCAGCAAACCAAGCAGGCCATCGTGGAAGCGGCGCTGGGCCTCGCCACGCAGATCGGGCTGGAGGGTCTCAGCATCGGTGCGGTGGCTGAAATTACCAAGATGAGCAAATCCGGCGTTTTCGCCCACTTTGGCTCGCGTGAAGAGTTGCAGATCTCCGTGATCCGCGAGTACTTTGCCCGCTTCGAGCAGGAGATTTTTTACCCCGCCATGAAACAGCCCCAGGGCTTTCCCCGCGTGCAGGCCCTGTTTTCCAACTGGATGAAGCGGGTTGCCGTAGAGATCCAGTCCGGTTGCATTTTCATCAGTGGCGCCGTCGAATTTGATGATCGCCCGGGGCCGGTTCGGGATGCGCTGGCTACATCGGTACAGATCTGGCTGAACGCCCTGGACCGTGCCGTTGAGCGCGCCAAGGAGTGCGGTCACCTGCAGCCCGATGCCGATGCCCAGCAAATGGCCTTCGAGATTCATGGACTGATTCTGGCCTTGCACTACGAGGCCCGTTTTCTGAAAAACCCTGGCTCGGTGGAACGCGCCAACAAGGGGTTCGCCAACATTCTTGCGCGCTACGGCGCACATTCCATTTCCTGAATTTTCAACCTGATTTTTTTAGTTTTACTAGGAGTAATTTCGCATGCCTACCTATAACCCGCCCCTGCGCGACATGCAATTTGTGATGCACGAAGTGCTCAACGTGGTCGACGATTTCAAACAGATCCCCAAGCACGCCGATATCGATGTGGACACCATCAACGCGGTGCTTGAAGAAGGCGGCAAGTTTGCTGCTGAAGTCACGTTCCCGTTGAACATCAGTGGTGATGCCGAAGGTTGCACGATTGACCAGACCACCCATGCGGTGACCACGCCCAAGGGCTTCAAGGAAGCCTACGCCAAGTACGTCGAAGGCGGCTGGGCTGCACTGGGTTGCGAGCCGGAATACGGCGGCCAGGGCTTGCCGCTGGTGGTCAACCAGATGTTCTATGAGATGCTCAACAGCGCGAACCAGGCCTGGACCATGTACCCTGGCCTGACGCATGGCGCCTACGCCGCGCTGCACGCGCACGGCACCGAAGAGCAAAAGCAGACCTACCTGCACAAAATGACCAGCGGTGAGTGGACCGGCTCCATGTGCCTGACAGAGCCCCATTGCGGAACCGATTTGGGCCTGATGCGCACCAAGGCCGAGCCCCAGGCCGACGGCACCTACAAGATCACCGGCAACAAGATCTTCATCAGTGCCGGCGAGCACGATATGGCGTCGAACATCATTCACCTAGTGCTCGCCCGTCTGCCCGACGCGCCCCCCGGAATCAAGGGTGTGAGCCTGTTCATCGTCCCCAAGTTCAATGTGAACAAGGACGGCTCGCTGGGCGCCCGTAACGGTATTTATTGCGGAGGCCTGGAACACAAGATGGGCATCAAGGCCAGCGCCACGGCCCAGATGGTTCTGGAAGACGCCGTCGGCACCATGGTGGGTCTGCCCAACAAGGGCATGAACGGCATGTTCGTGATGATGAATGCCGCCCGCCTCGGTGTCGGCAACCAGTCGCTTGGTCTGACCGAAGTGGCCTACCAGAACGCGCTGGCCTATGCAAAAGACCGCATCCAGATGCGTTCGCTGACGGGTCCCAAAGCCAAGGACAAGCCAGCCGACCCGATCATCGTCCACCCCGATGTGCGCAAGATGCTGCTGACTGCCAAAGCCTACGCCGAGGGTGGGCGTGCGCTGTCGGCCTATTGCTCCATGCTGCTGGAAAAAGAGCACAACCATCCCGACGAAAAAGTGCGTGCCGAGTCCGGCGAAATGCTGGCCATGCTGACACCCATCGTCAAAGCCTTCCTGACCGACAACGGCCACATTGCCACCAACGCCTGCATGCAGGTGTTTGGCGGCCACGGCTTCATCAAGGAATGGGGCATGGAGCAATTCGTGCGCGACAACCGCATCAACATGATCTACGAAGGCACCAACACCATCCAGTCACTGGACCTGCTGGGCCGCAAGATTCTGGGTAACAACGGTGCCACGTTGAAGAAGTTTGGCAAACTCGTGGGCCAGTTGGTGGCTGAAGAAGGCGTCAACGAAAAGATGGCCGAGTTCATTAACCCCATCGCCATACTGGGTGACCAGATGACCAAGTTCACGACCGAGCTGGGTTTCAAGGGTTTTCAGAACCCGGACGAAGTGGGCGCCGCTGCCGTGGATTACCTGCGCGTGGCCGGACACCTGGTGTTTGGTTACTTCTTTGCCCGCATGGCCCAAGTGGCACTGCGTGAAATTGCAGCGGGCAATACCGACCCGTTCTATGCCGCCAAGCTGCAGACCGCGCGTTTTTACTTTGCCAAATTGTTCCCGGAAACGGCTACATTGATGCGTACCGCCCGGACTGGTAGCAAGGTGCTTATGGATACCGACGCGGCACTTGCCTGACCCGATTCACGTTGGGCGATTCAAACGGTTACTTTAAATAAAAGAGGAGTTCTTATGTTTCGTTCAGCTATTGCAATCGTGATCGGTCTGTCGTCTGTGGCGGCCATGGCGCAGATGACACCGGTGGGCTTATGGAAAACCATTGATGACCATGATGGTTCGGTCAAGTCTGAAATCCGCATTGTGGAGAACGGTGGTGTGGTTTCCGGCAAGGTCGAAAGAATCCTTGATGTGAAAGCCAAGCAGGATGACAAGTGTGTCGAATGCAAGGACGAGCGCAAGGACCAGCCCATCCTGGGCATGGAAATCCTGCGTGGCCTCAAGAAGGCTGAAGGCAAGGATGTATGGGAGGGCGGTAACGTCCTCGACCCCAACAACGGCAAGGTGTACCGCGCCGCCGTAACGCCCATAGAGGGTGGTACGAAGCTCCAGATGCGCGGTTACATCGGATTTTTCTACCGAACCCAGATCTGGATTCGTGTCCCGTAATTTTCAGGAAATTTTATGTCCCGTTTTAATGTCCGAAAAGTAGCCGTGCTCGGCGCCGGTGTGATGGGTGCGCAGATCGCGGCCCATCTGGTCAACGTCAAGGTACCCGTGGTGCTGTTTGATCTGCCCGCCAAGGAAGGCCCGAAAAATGGCATCGTGACGCGCGCCATTGACGGTCTGAAAAAGCTCAAGCCCGCCCCCTTGGGCGTGGCCGATGACGCCGTGCTGATTCAGGCTGCCAATTACGAAGAACACCTGGCGCTGCTGGGCGAGTGCGATCTCATCATCGAGGCCATTGCCGAGCGCATGGACTGGAAACTGGACCTGTACAAAAAGATTGCCCCATTTGTCGCGCCGCACACCATCGTGGCGTCCAACACGTCGGGCCTCTCCATCACCCGGCTGAGCGAGGCTTTGCCCGAAGAAATCAAGCCGCGTTTCTGTGGCATCCACTTCTTCAACCCACCGCGCTACATGGCGCTGGTGGAGTTGATCAATACCCCGACCACGCAGCCACAGGTGCTCGACGATCTGGAAGCCTTTGTCACCAGCAATCTGGGCAAGGGCGTGGTGCGGGCCAAGGATTCCCCCAACTTTATTGCCAACCGCGTGGGTATTGCCGGCATGCTGGCCACCATGAAAGAGGTGGAGAATTTTGGACTGACTTACGACGTCGTGGACGACCTCACGGGCAAGAAACTGGGCCGCGCCAGCTCGGGAACTTTCCGCACCGCCGATGTGGTGGGACTGGACACCATGGCCCATGTGATCAAGACATTGCAGGACACATTGAGCCTGGAGACTGATCCTTTCTACGCCAGTTTCGCCACCCCCGAAGTGCTCAAGACCTTGCTGGAGATGGGTAATTTTGGACAGAAGACCAAAGCGGGCTTCTTCAAGAAAGTCGGCCGCGATGTGTTGCGTTTTGACTTGGCAACGAAGACCTATGTTCCTGCCGGAGAGAAGGCGGATGAGGTCTATGGCCGCATGCTCAAGAAGCCCGCAGGCGAGCGCCTGAAGCTCTTGCGCGCCAGCGAAGGCGCGCAGGGACAGTTCCTGTGGGCCATTTTGCGCAATGCTTTCCACTACGCGGCCGTGCACCTGGCCTCCATTGCTGACAACGCCCGCGATGTGGACTTCTGCATGCGCTGGGGCTTTGGCATGCAGCAGGGACCATTCGAGTTGTGGCAGGACGCGGGCTGGCTGGAAGTGGCCAACATGGTCAAGGAAGACATTGATGCAGGCAAGGCGCTGTGCAATGTGCCGTTGCCAGACTGGGTGTTCAAGGGACCGGTGGCCGACGCCGGTGGCGTGCATACGCCCCAGGGTTCATGGAACCCCACTACCGGCACCTTTGCGCCAGTGCGCAGTTTGCCTGTTTATGCCCGTCAGCACTTTCCGGAAAGCGTGCTGGGTGCCCGTGCGGCATCTGCAGCAACCGCTGGAAAGACCTTGCATGAAGACGAAGCCATCCGCTTGTGGACTCTCGACGATGAAGTATTGATTGCCAGCATCAAGACCAAGATGCATGCCATCGGCGCAGGGGTGATTGAAGGCCTGGACAGTGCCATCGATAGGGCCGAAAAGGACTACAAGGGCCTGGTGATCTGGTCACCCGACGATATGTTCTCGGCGGGTGCCGACCTGCAATCCATGATGCCTGCCTTCATGATGGGCGGCCCGAAAGCAATTGATGGTGCAGCGGCCGAGCTGCAGCGCGTGATGCTCAAGTTGCGGTATGCGAATGTTCCGACGGTGTCTGCTGTTCGCGGTCTCGCCTTGGGGGGCGGTTGCGAAATGGCCGTGTATTCGGGCAAGCGCGTGGTCGCCATGGAGAGCTACATCGGGCTGGTGGAAGTGGGCGTAGGTCTGGTGCCAGGCGCCGGTGGCCTGACCTACATTGCCCGCCGTGCTGCTGAAAATGCGGCAGCGTCCACAGGCAAGGACCTGCTGCCTTTCCTCACCGAAGGTTTCACCGCAGCCGCCATGGCCAAGGTGGGCACCAGTGCGCTGGAGTCCCGCAAGTTGGGTTACCTGCTGGATAGCGATGTTGTCGTGCCCCACAAGGATGAGTTGCTGTTTGTTGCCATCAACGAAGCCCGTGCCATGTTTGCCTCCGGCTACCGCGCGCCACACAAGCGCCAGTTCGTGGTCGCGGGGCGCAGCGGCGCTGCCACCATCAAGGGCTCGCTGGTCAACATGCGCGACGGCGGCTTTATCAGCGCGCACGATTTCCATATTGCCGGCCTGATCGCTGGCGTGGTGTGTGGCGGTGATGTGGATGCCGGCACGCTGGTCACCGAAGAGTATTTGATGACGCTGGAGCGCAAAGCCTTCTGCTCGCTGCTGACCCACCCCAAAACGCAAGAACGCATCATGGGAATGATGTCGACGGGCAAACCGGTTCGTAACTAACAACCGATCAAGAGACTCTTATGAAACAAGTTCAAGACGCCTACATCGTTGCCGCTACGCGCACGCCCATTGGCCGCTCACACCGCGGATTTTTCCGCAACACCCGTCCAGACGATTTGCTGGTCAAGGCATTGCAATCTGCATTGGCCCAGGTGCCCAGCCTTGACCCGCAATCCATTGAAGACCTGATCTGCGGCTGCGCCATTCCTGAAGGCCAGCAGGGTCTCAACATCGCGCGCATTGGCGCCGTGCTGGCAGGTTTGCCCACCAGCGTGGGCGGCATTACCGTCAACCGCTTTTGCGCATCCGGCCTGAGTGCCGTACAAATGGCCGCCGACCGCATCCGTGTGGGCGAAGCCGACGTGATGATCGCAGCCGGTGTGGAAAGCATGAGTATGGTTCCGATGATGGGGAATTCGCCATCGCTGTCGCCCACCCTGTTTGAGCGCGATGAGAACATCGGTATCGCCTATGGCATGGGCCTGACCGCTGAAAAAGTGGCCAACCAGTGGAAAATTTCGCGCCAGGCGCAAGACGAGTTTGCGGTGGAATCCCACAAGCGTGCCTTGGCAGCACAGGTCCGTGGCGACTTTACCGCGGAGATGACCCCGGTGGAAGTAGTGGACCGCACGGCCAACCTCGAAACCGGTGAAGTCATTGAGACCCGCCGGGTGGTGAGCCTGGATGAAGGCGCCCGCGCTGACACATCCGTTGAAGGACTGTCCAAACTCAGAACCGTGTTTGCAGCACGAGGCTCCGTTACCGCCGGCAACAGCTCGCAGACATCGGACGGCGCCGGTGCGCTCATTCTGGTGAGTGAGAAGGCGCTCAAACAATACGGCCTCAAGCCGTTGGCCCGCTTCGTCAGCTTCGCCGCCAAAGGTGTGCCGCCGCACATCATGGGCATCGGCCCGATCGAAGCCATTCCTGCCGCTTTGCGCAATGCCGGGTTGACGCAAAACGACATCGACTGGTTCGAATTGAATGAAGCTTTCGCAGCCCAGTCGCTGGCAGTCATCAACACCCTGGGTCTGGACCCGGTCAAGGTCAACCCCATGGGCGGCGCCATTGCATTGGGCCACCCGTTGGGCGCAACAGGCGCCATCCGCGCCGCGACGGTGATCCACGCACTGCAGCGCAATCAGCTGAAGTACGGCATGGTCACGATGTGCGTCGGCATGGGCCAAGGGGCTGCCGGTATTTTCGAGCGCGTGTAATCACTGGCTTTCAAGGCCACCTTCGGGTGGCCTTTTTCATGGAAATTCCGCCTTGACAAAACACCTATTCGATCAAGCCATCGCGCTGATGCCGCAGTCCGATGGCACGTGGCTGGGGCACACCAGTCCGGCCTACGCCAACATGGTCGGTCCTTTTGGGGGCCTGACTGCGGCGCAGGTTCTGAATGGCGTGCTGCAACACCCGCAATTGCTGGGCGAGCCCATCGCGCTGACCGTGAACTTCGCAGCGGCCCTGGCGGATGGTCCGTTTGTCGTGCAGGCGCGGCCCGCCCGCACCAACCGGTCCACCCAGCACTGGATCATCGAAATATTTCAGGAGGGGCAGACAGTCATCACGGCCACTGCGGTGACGGCCGCACGCCGAAAAACCTGGAGTCTGGATGACGAGCCCATGCCCGCATGCCCCGCGCCGGGCGACGTGCCACTACCTGAGTATCCAGGGCCCATCGAGTTCGTCAATCGCTACGAAATGCGGCCGATGATGGGCTCCATGCCCGAGGTCTGGGATGGTACGGGCGACAGCAGCCTGTCCCGGCTATGGGTGCGCGACAATCCGCCACGTCCGCTGGACTTTGCCTCGTTGGCGGCCATTGCCGACATCTTTCTGCCTCGCGTCTTCATTCGCCGCTCCACGCCCGTTCCTGTGGGGACCGTTTCCATGACGGTGTATTTCCACGCCAACGGTGCCCAGTTGGCACAGTGCGGGGTGGAATACCTGATGGGCCAAGCCCGTGCCCAGGCCTTTCGCAATGGTTTTTTTGACCATACCGGGCAACTGTGGAACGAAGAAGGTGTCCTTCTGGCGACCACGCACCAAATCGTGTACTACAAAGAGTGATACTTTGCGGGAGACACCGCTGCCATCGGCGGCACGCTCCCTCAATTGGCAACCCACAGGACCCTCATGCAAGAAATTTTGACCCATACCGCCGATGGCGTAACCACCCTCACCATCAACCGGGTGGACAAGAAGAACTCCTTCACCACCGCCATGTACGGCGCGATGGCCGATGCCCTGGCGCTGGCCAAAGATGACGATGCGGTGCGCGCCGTCGTAATCCAGGGCGACGTGACCGTCTTCAGCGCCGGTAACGACATCGGAGATTTTTTGAAGAACCCGCCCGCTACCCAGGATTCGCCGGTGTTCCGTTTTCTGCGCGGCATTGCAACCTTCCCCAAGCCGGTGATTGCGGCGGTGTGCGGCCCGGCCGTCGGTATTGGCACCACGATGCTGTTCCACTGCGATCTGGTCTATGCCGGTGACAACGCCGCGTTCTCCATGCCCTTTGTGAATCTGGGCCTGTGCCCTGAAGCAGCTTCCAGCCTGCTGGTGCCGCAGCTGATGGGTTATCACCGCGCCGCTGAAGCCCTGCTCCTGGGCGAGCCTTTCATGGCTGAGGCGGCGATGGAAGTGGGGCTGGTGAACCGCATCGTGCCCCCGACCGAGGCCAATGGCATGGCGCAAGCCCAGGCCCGCAAGCTGGCCGCCAAGCCGCTGTCGTCGCTGGTGGAAACCAAGCGGTTGATGAAAAAAGGCCAGCAGTCACTGGTGCTGGCGCAAATGGCCGAAGAAGGCCAAAGCTTTGGTCGCATGCTGGGCGAGCCTGCCGCCAAGGAGGCATTCACCGCCTTTATGGAAAAACGCAAGCCGGATTTCAGCAAGGCCTGAACGCAGGCCGAGCCTGCCGTCTGCTTGGTGTTTGTATAAGAAATTGGCCTCTGGCCCCCGTATTCATTGCGCAAGCAGCTACTAAATCAATAGCAAATGGAGATACGATGACTCAAACAACAAACCCCGGCAGCGGCAGCCTTCAGGGGAAAACCCTGTTCATCACCGGCGCCTCGCGCGGCATTGGCCTGGCGATTGCCAAGCGGGCGGCGGCAGACGGCGCCAACATCGTCATCCTGGCCAAAACTACCCAAACCAATCCCAAGCTGCCCGGCACCATATACAGTGCCGCCCAGGAGATCGAAGCTGCGGGCGGGCACGCGTTGCCACTGGCGGTGGACATTCGCGATGACGACGCCGTGTTTGCTGCGGTCGCCAAAGCGGTGGAAACCTTTGGCGGGATTGACGTCCTGATCAACAACGCCAGCGCCATCAGTCTTACCAACACCGAAGCCACGCCCATGAAGCGCTTCGATTTGATGAGCGGCATCAACGCGCGCGGCACCTACCTGTGCACCTTGGCCTGTTTGCCGGAACTCAAAAAGTCGGCGGCGGCCGGGCGCCATCCACAGGTGCTGACGATGTCGCCTCCACTGTCCATGAAACCGCACTGGTTTGCGCCACACACGGCCTACACCATGGCCAAATACGGCATGAGCATGTGCACCCTGGGGCATGCGGGCGAATTCAAGAAGATGGGCATTGCCGTCAACAGCCTGTGGCCGCGCACGGCCATCGCCACCGCGGCCATGCAGATGATTCCCGGTGTGGACCTGGCCTTGTGTCGCAAGCCCGAAATCATGGCCGATGCGGCGCATTGCGTCCTCACCCATCCCCTCTTTGAAACGGGTAATTTTTATATTGATGACCTGGTGCTGGCGGCGCACGGCGTGACAGACTTCGACCGGTATGCGATGACACCCGGCAATCGCAACTTCATGCCGGATTTCTTTGTGGATTGACGGTCTGGGCGGGTGTTCAGTGCAGTGAATATGTATTTTCACCAAGCAAACGCTTGCTAAAAATAAAGGAGTTTGGTATCGTCGGGCCATGAACGCCCCCGACGTGCTGCTCGCAGACGAACCCACAGCCAAACGCCCCCGTGGCCGCCCCCGAAAAACCGTGGATGAACGCGACGATGGCAATCGCCGGCAGTCGCTGCTGACTGCGGCCGGGCATTTGTTTCGCCGCAAGGGCTTTGACGCCACCACGACCCGCGACATTGCCTCCGCCGCCGGCATGCAAAGCGGCTCGCCCTTCTACCACTTCAAAAGCAAGGATGCACTTCTGTACGCGGTCATGGAAGAGGGCATGCGCTCTGCGCTCACCCGCCAGCGTGCCGCCATGGAAAGCGCAGACCACGCCCACCTGAGCCCGACCGCACAGTTGCGCGTCCTGGTGCAGGTTCACTTTGATGTGCTGCTCGGGCCCGGCAACGACTTTGTGCCAGTCATGTTGTACGAGTCACGATCGCTTCAGCAGCGCCAGCGCAAATTGGTCGCCCAGCTGATTGGTGAATACGAATCCCTTTGGATGCCGGTGCTTGTTGCCCTGCACGCCAGCGGACAGCTGCGTGCCCCAGTGGGTTTGGCACGGCTGTTGATACTCGGCGCGTTGAACTGGTCCGTCCAATGGTTCGATCCCAAGAAAGGCGCGTCGCTACAAGAGTTGGCGGATGCGGCAATGGCTTTGTTTTTAAAGGAATCCTGATGCATTACGGTTCAGTATTTGCCCCCAAGCTTTTCGCGGGCAAGGTGGTCATCGTCACCGGGGGTGGTTCGGGTATCGGGCGTTGCGTGGCGCATGAGTTGGCGGCTCTGGGTGCGCAGGTTGCACTGGTTGGCCGCAAGGTGGAGAAGCTGCAGAAAGTAGCGGATGAAATTATGGAGGACGGTGGAAAGGTCAGCTTTCAGGTCTGCGATATCCGGGAGGAAGAATCCGTCAAGCAAACCGTGGCGGCCATCATGGCAGCGCACGGCCGTGTGGACGGTTTGGTGAACAACGCCGGTGGCCAGTTCATGACGCCGTTGGAGGCCATCAGCGCCAAAGGCTGGCAGGCGGTGGTCAACACCAACCTCACCGGCGGCTTTTTGATGGCGCGCGAATGCTACCTGCAGGGCATGAACAAGAATGGCGGCGCCATCGTCAACATCGTGGCCGACATGTGGGGCTCCATGCCCGGCATGGGCCACAGCGGCGCGGCGCGTGCCGGCATGGTCAGCTTCACCGAAACCGCTGCGCTGGAGTGGGCAGCCCGAGGCGTGCGGGTCAATGCCGTGGCGCCCGGCTACATCGCGTCGAGCGGCATGGACAACTACCCGGTTGAAGTCGGCCCCATGCTGCGCGAGATGGCCAAGACCATTCCGGCAGGGCGCTTTGGTACCGAGGCCGAGACGGCCGCCGGCATTGTATTTTTGCTGAGCCCGGCGGCTTCCTTCATCAGTGGGACCACCTTGCGCATCGACGGCGCACGCCCGCAGGCCCGCATGGGATACCCGATGCGTGTGCCCGACGCCGCTGTTCAGGAACGCGACGCCGTCAAACCCTTCAACGGGTTTCATCGCGCCCAGGTTCCCAAGGTTTTTCAGGTCTGAACGCAACGGGATCTACGATGCAATACACCCACGAACACCTCGAAATCCAGAAAACGCTCAAACGCTTCATCGAAGCCGAGATCAATCCCCACGTCGATGAATGGGAAGAGGCCGAGATGTTTCCGGCCCATGCGCTGTTCAAGAAGATGGGCAACCTGGGCCTGCTGGGTCTGACCAAACCCGAGGCCTTCGGCGGTGCAGGGCTGGACTACACCTACGGCATGGCCATGGCCGAAGCGCTGGGCCACATCGATTGCGGAGGCATTCCCATGGCCATCGGCGTGCAGACCGATATGTGCACGCCCGCACTGGCACGCTTTGGTAGCGAAGCGCTCAAACGCGAGTTTCTGGCCCCAGCCATTGCGGGCGACACCGTGGGCTGCATTGGCGTGAGCGAGCCGGGTGCAGGCAGCGATGTGTCGGGCGTCAAAAGTACGGCCCGCAAGGACGGCGACGACTATGTGATAACCGGCCAGAAGATGTGGATCACCAACAGCCTGCAGGCCGACTGGATGTGCATGCTGGTGAACACCGGCGAGGGGCCGGTGCACAAGAACAAAAGCCTGGTCATGGTGCCGCTGCGCGAAAACGGCAAGCTGTGTGCTGGCATCGAAGTGGCGCGCAAAATCAGGAAGATTGGCATGAACGCCAGCGATACCGGCCTGATCTACTTTGACGAGGTGCGGGTACCGCAGCGCAACCTGATTGGGGTGGAAGGCCAGGGTTTCATGTACCAGATGCAGCAGTTTCAGGAAGAGCGGCTGTGGTGCGCAGCGAGCTGCCTGCAATCCCTGGGTAACTGCATCCAGTGGACCGTAGAGTGGGCGCAGGAACGCAAGATGTTCGGCGCCACGCTGGCCGATCAGCAATGGGTGCAGTTCAAATTGGCCGAAATGAAGACCGAATTGGAGAGCCTGCGCGCACTCACCTACCGGGCGTGTGAGCTGTATGTGGGTGGTCAGGATGTGCTGGAGCTGGCCTCCATGGCCAAGCTCAAGGCGGGTCGCTTGAATCGCATCATTCCCGATGGCTGCCTGCAGTTCTGGGGCGGCATGGGATTCACCTGGGAAAACAAGGTCTCACGCATGTTCCGCGACGGCCGGCTGGGTTCCATCGGCGGTGGCGCAGACGAAGTGATGATGGGCATCATCGCCAAGACCATGGGCGTGGCTAAACGGCCGGCCCGTGCATGAAATTTCTCGGATGATCAGGAAAACGCATGGCTGAAGCAGAATTTGGGCAGGAAGACATTGCACTGGTGGAAGACGCGGCGCGGCGGTTCATTCAAACCGAGGTAAAGCCCCACCTCGAAGCATGGGAAGAGGCGGGGGAGTTTCCCCGCAGCCTCTACAAACGTGCAGCCGAAATGGGTTGGTTGGCGATGGGCTATCCGGAGGAATTTGGCGGCACGCCCAGTCCCTGGAATCTGCGCAATGCCATGACGATTGCGCTGGCGCGCCATGGCGGTAGCGGCGGCCTGATGGCCAGCCTGTTCAGCCACAACATCGGCCTGCCACCCGTCATGCGCCATGGCAGTGCGGAATTGCAGCAGGAAGTTATGCCCGCTGTGCTGCGCGGCGAAAAAATATCGGCTTTGGCCATCACCGAGCCCGGTGGAGGCACTGACGTGTCAGCCCTGCGCACCACGGCCCGGCTGGAGGGCAATGAATACGTGGTGGATGGCGAAAAGGTGTTCATCACCTCGGGTATGCGGGCCGACTGGTTCACCGTGGCAGTGCGCACCGACCTGAAAAACAAAGGACCCATGGGCATCTCGATGCTGATGGTGCCAGGCGACTCGATTGGCTTGTCACGCAGCCCGTTGAAAAAAATGGGCTGGCTGTGCTCTGACACGGCGCAGTTGCGCTTTGATGGTGTACGCGTGCCTGCCCGCTACCTGGTGGGCGAGGAGGGCTCGGGTTTCAAGATCATCCTGACCAACTTCAACGGCGAGCGCCTGTCCATGGCGGCGATGGCGCTGGGGTTCTCGGAGTGTTGTTACGACGAGGCCCTGTCGTGGGCGCGCCAGCGCAAGACCTTTGGCACCGCATTGGTGGATCACCAGGTCATTCGCCACAAGCTCATGGACATGAAAATGCGCATCGAGTCGACTCGTGCGTGGCTGAACGCCGTATCGGCGCGTGCGGACTCGGGCAACAAGGCCGACAAAGGGGCCGAGTGGGTGGCGCAAGTGTGTCTGCTCAAGAACCATGCCACGCAAACCATGCAGTTTTGCGCGGACCAGGGTGTGCAGATTCTGGGCGGCATGGGCTTCATGCGGGGCACGGCGTGCGAGCGTATCTACCGTGAGGTCAAGGTGATGATGATTGGCGGTGGCGCCGAAGAAATCATGAAAGAGTTGGCCTCGCGTCAGTTGGGGCTGTAATACTGCACCATGCCAAAAATACAAGTCGCCGCGAATGCACGCCCATCCGATACACCGATTCAATTCGAGCCCGAGTTTCTTCAGGGGCTGACCCATATCTTTGAAGAAGCCATCGTCTTCAACAAGGTGCTGGGCTTGAAGATCGCCTCCATCACGCCTGAGAGGGTCGTAGCGCACATTGCCATGAAGCCCGACCTCGTGGGCCACTACAGTTTCAACCGCATCCATGGTGGCGTTATCAGCGCGGGGCTGGACGCCATGGGCGGGCTGGCGGTCATGGCGGCCATTGGTGCGCGCCACATGGACGAGCTGCCCCTGCAACGTCTGCATCGCTTTTCAAAGCTCGGCACGATTGACTTGCGGATTGATTACCTGCGCCCCGGTATCGGTGAGCGTTTTGAGTTGCGGGCCGAAGTCATGCGCCTGGGCTCGCGCGTGGCCTCCACCCGCATGGAGTTTCTGGGCGCGGATGGCAAACTGCTTTCCACAGGCGCAGGGGCTTACATCGTTTCCTGAAAAAAAAGCCACCTTCCGGTGGCTTTTTTCATCCTGTAGCAGACTTATTTTTTTGCAGTTGCCGTGCTGCCAAAGTATTCCGATACGGTCTTCCACTTGCCATCCTGAATTTGCGAAAGACGCGAGGCGTCGCTTCCCAGGCGCTTGGTCGCGGTGAAGGTCTGCTCGGTGGAGCCAAAAATATCTGGCGGAATGGTCATGGTATCCATGGCCTTGATGAAGGTCTCCGTATTCAGGTTCTTGCCCGCTTTGGACGCCGCGGAAACAAAGCTTGTAATGATGGAGTAGCCGTACACCGAAAACACGGTGGGATCTTCATTGAACTTGGTTTTGTACTTGTTGGCCCAGAAGCGAATGGGCTGCGACGTCTCATCCGTGTAGGGGTTCTGAACCGTCATCGTGGCATACAGGCCGTCCATCGCCTTGCCGCCGAGCTTGTGGATCAGGTCGGTATAGGACGCGCTGGATCCCAGAAAGATCGGGTTGTAGCCCAGCTTGCGTGCCGTGCCGATGGCGCCAATGGTCTCGCGGATGATGGTGCCCAGCACGATCATGTCGCAGCCGCCGGCCTGCATTTTGGAAATCTGCGAAGAGAAGTCCGTGGCGCCGCGTTTGTAGGAAGTCTTCTCGGCGAATTCCATGTTCAGTGTTTTCAGCCCGGCTTCACCCCCGCGCAGAACCTCCAGTCCGAAATCATCATCTTGATACATGGTGCACACCTTCTTGGCACCTTTTTCTTTCACCAGCTTGGGCACGGCGTTGCGCATCTGGTCAAAGTACGTGGCGGCGTACGAGTACTTGAGTTTGTGGAACGGTTCGTACATTTCCCGTGCGGCGGTGATGGGGAAGAAGTTGATCACGTTCTTCTCGAACTGCACGGGCATGGCTGCCATGTTCTGGGCGGTTCCGATGTGACCGACCATCATGAAAATCTTGTCCTGGTTGACCAGCTTCTGGGCGGCCAAAACGGCCTTCTTGGGGTCGTAAGCCGAATCCTCCACGATCAGTTTGAGCTTGCGTCCATTGACGCCGCCTTGCTCGTTAATTTCATCAACCCCCAACAGCATTCCCAAGCGGGCCTGCTTGCCAAAGCCTGCGATGGGGCCGGACAGATCCTGGATGGAGCCCAGCAGAATCTCGTCCTTGCTGACGCCTTGCTGGGCGCTCGCCACCGTAGCGGCAAAGGCCAGGCTGGCGAGGGAAATGGCAGTTCTCAGTTTCATGGTTTGTCTCCTTGTGGAATGAACGCTTGCAGGTCGAAAAGCTTCAGGGTTTGACATAGTCTGAAACGACTTTCCATTTGCCGTCCTGAATCTGGGACAGGCGCGACAGGTCGCTGCCCAGACGCTGCTTGGCGCTGTAGGTCAACTTGGGGGCGCCAAAAATATCCGGCGGGATCGTCATGCTGTCCATGGCCTTGATGAAACTATCCGTGGTCAGGTTGGGGCCTGCTTTCTGCGCGGCCTGGATGAAGATGTCGATCATGGTGTAGCCGTAAGCCGAGAAAACCGTGGGGTCGTCATTGAACCTGGTCTTGTACTTGTTGGCCCAAAAGCGAATGGGTTGCGAAGCCTCGTCTACATAAGGGTTCTGCACCGACATGGTGGCGTACATGCCATCCATGGCCTTGCCACCCAGCTTGTGAATCAGGTCGGTGTAAGCAGCTACAGAGCCGAAGAAGACCGGATTGAATCCATTCTTGCGGGACTCGGCGATGGTGCCAATCGTTTCGCGGATGATGGTGCCCAGTACCACCAGATCGCAGCCAGCGGACTTCATTTTTGCGACCTGGGAGGAAAAGTCGGTAGCACCCCGCTTGAAGGTGGTTTTTTCGGTCATTTCCATGGAAATGGATTTCAGCCCCGCCTCGGCGCCGCGAAACACTTCCAGACCAAACTCATCATCCTGGTAGATAGCGCAAACTTTTTTGGCACTTTTATCCTTGACCATCTTGGGCAGGGAGATACGCATCTGGTCGTAGTAGGAACTGAGCAGCGCGTACTTCAGCCGATTGGTGGGCTCGTACATCTCCCGCGCGGCAGTGAGCGGCATGAAATTGATGACATTCTTTTCAAACTGCACCGGCATGGCCGCGTTATTTTGGGCCGTGCCAAGATGCCCCGCCATGATGAAAATCTTGTCCTGGTTGACCAGTTTTTGAGCGGCCAGAACCGCCTTCTTGGGGTCGTATCCGGAGTCTTCGGTCAGCAGCTTGAGCTGGCGACCGTTGACCCCACCTTGCTCATTGACCTCATCGACGCGCAGTTGCATGCCGTTGCGCGCCTGCTTGCCGTAACCTGCCAGCGGACCGGAGAGGTCCTGAATGGTTCCAATCAGGATCTCGTTTTTGCTTACGCCCTGCTGTGCGCAGGCCAGGTTGACCGTCAAGGCCAGCGTGGCCAGGGTCGTGACTGTTAGTAACTTCATGGTTCGTCTCCTGTTTCTAAACCATCGGCCGGGCGATCGTGGCCCAACAGAAATGTGTATGACATGTTGCCGTAATTCGCCACGCTTGTCATGCCTACAAACCCGGGTTCCGCATCACTGTGCGTTGTAGTTGCTGACGACTTTCCAGCGTCCATCCTGAATTTGCGACAGACGGGAATCGTCACTGCCCAGGCGGCGGGTGGGTGTGAATTTCAGGGGTGGGCTGCCAAAAACGTCACCGGGAATCTTGACGATTTCCATGGCCCGGATGAACTTCGAAGTGGTCGGGCGCTCACCGGCATCCTGCATGGCCTTCGCAAAAACGTTGATGGTTGTGTAGCCAAAAACCGATATGGAGGAAGGGTCTTCGTTGTACCGGGTCTTGTACTTGTTGGCCCAGAAACGCACGGGTTGTGAGGCGTCATCCACATAAGGAATTTGCGCCGTCATGGTGGCATACATGCCCTCGACCGCTTTGCCCCCCAGCTTGTGAATCAACTCGGAATAGGCCGCACTGGAGCCAAGGAATATCGGAGTAAAGCCCGTTTTCCGCGATTCGCCAATGGTGCCGACTGTCTCGCGGATGATGGTGCCCAGCACCACCAGTTCGCACCCGGCGACCTTCATTTTGGCTACTTGGGATGAGAAGTCCGTTGCACCCCGTTTGAACGAGGTCTTTTCGGTGAGAGTCAACTGGCGTGCCTTCAGGCCATCTTCGGCACCGCGCAAGACCTCCAGACCAAATTCATCATCCTGATAAATGGCGCACACCTTGGTGATGCTCTTCTGTCGCACCAGGGTCGGCAGAGTCGTCCGGATCTGTTCGTAATACGTGGGCAGGGTGGAGAATTTGAGCCGGTGGAAGGGTTCATACATTTCACGTGCAGCCGTCAGGGGGAAAAAGTTGATCACATCCTTTTCAAACTGGATTGGCATGGCGGCATTGTTTTGCGCAGTACCAATGTGGCCCACCATCATGAAGATCTTGTCTTGCTGGACCAGTTTCTGGGCGGCCAGAACCGCCTTCTTGGGATCGTATGCGGAGTCTTCCACCAGCAGTTTGATCTTCCGTCCATGGATGCCGCCCTGTTCGTTGACTTCGTCGATGGCCAGCTGCATGCCATTGCGTGCCTGTTTGCCATAGCCCGCCAGGGGGCCGGACAAATCCTGAATGGTTCCCAGAAGGATTTCGCTTTTGCTGATGCCCTGCTGCTGGGCGGCGGTCATGGAGGTAGCTGCAGCCAGGCTTGCAAGTACGAGCAGGTGTTTCAATTTCATGTAGGTCGTGTGTTTATCGTTTTATGGGTACATGGCCTCGATCTGGGCCCCGTATTTCTTTTCCACCAGCTTGCGTTTGAGTTTCATCGTGGGTGTGAGCTCCTCATCCTCCGCGGTCAGCTGGGTATCCAGCAGGAAAAACTTCTTGATCTGCTCAACCCGGGCAAACTTTTGGTTCACCCGATCCAGCTCACTTTGAATCAGTGCCTGCACTTCGTGTGAGCGCGTCAGGCTGGCGTAGTTGCTGAACGGAACATCGGCATCCTGTGCAAATTTTTCGACGTTCTCCTGATCGATCATGATGATCACGGTCAGGTAAGGCCGCTTGTCACCGACGACCACAGCATCGGTGATGTAGGGCGAAAATTTCAGGTCATTTTCCAGCTCGCTGGGTGTGATGTTCTTGCCCCCGGCCGTGATGATGATGTCCTTCATGCGGTCAGTAATGCGGTAGTAGCCATCGGCATCTACCACGCCGACGTCACCGGTATGCAGCCAGCCGTCCTTGTCGATGGTTTCCGCCGTTTTTTCCGGCAGGTTCAGGTAGCCCGCAAAAACGTTTTTGCCGCGCACCAGAATCTCACCCGTCACCGGGTCCAGCTTGACTTCATTGAATGCTGCCGCGGGCCCGATGGAGCCCGGCTTCATTTTCTCTGCTGGCACCCCCGTGGATGCGCCACAGGTTTCGGTCATGCCCCACACTTCAAGCATCGGCAAACCCAGGGCCAGGTACCAGCGCACCAGGTCGGGTGAAATCGGGGCCGCACCGGTTACCAGAAAGCGGGCACGGTGAATGCCGATGAGCTTGCGCACATTGTTCAGCACCATCCACTGCGCCAGGGTGAACTGGATCTTGAGCCAGGCGCTTACGGGTTTGCCTGCCAGGACGCGCTCGGCGATATCCGTGCCGACCCCAATGCCCCATGCGTAAGCTGCCTGTTGGAGTTTGCCGGCCTCTTTGAGAGAGATCATGACGCCGGAGTAAAACTTTTCCCAGACACGGGGCACGGCCGTGAACACCGTGGGCGCAATCTCCCGCACATTTTCGGGAATGGTTTCGGGGTTTTCGACAAAGTTGAGTTTGGCGCCGGTATACAGCGCAAAGTACTCACCTCCCATGCGCTCGGCAATGTGGCACAGGGGCAGAAAGCACATGCGCTCGTCGCGCTCATCCTGTGCCACCAGGGTGTTGTATCCGCGTACGGTATATACCAGCCCCTGGTGCAGGTGCATGGCACCCTTGGGCTTGCCGGTGGTGCCTGAGGTATAGACCAGAATGGCCAGGTCTTGCGGCCTGCAGGCGGCCACGCGATGCTCTACGGCGTGGGGGTGCCGGGCCAGATAATCACGACCCAGCGCGCGCAGTGCGTCCAGGCTGATCACGGCGGGGTCGTTCAGGTCACGCAGACCTTCCATGTCAAACACGACTATCTTGCGCAACCTGGGCAGCTGAGCGCGCACCTCCAGCGCCTTGTCGAGTTGCTCATCGTCTTCCACAAACAGGATGGTGGTCGAAGAATCCTCACACAGATAGAGCACCTGCGAGGCAGCGTCAGTGGGATAGATGCCGTTGGACACGCCGCCCGCGGACAGCACCGCCAGATCGGCACAGACCCATTCCACAACAGTGTTGCCCAGGATGGAGGCGCATTCTCCCGGCGCAAAACCCAGGCTGATCAGGCCGCCCGCAATTTCGCGCACGGCGTCGGCTGTCTGGTTCCAGGTCCAGCTGCGCCACAGGCCCAGATGCTTCTGTCGCATCCAGATAGTGGGGCCGCGCTTTGCCACTGCGTTCCAGAACAGTGCGGGAATGGTTTCGCCTTCCATGACAATGTCATGGCAAGGCACGATGGAGGAGGTATCCCAGAGTCGGCTCATGTGGTCTTATCTCCAGGTCTTTTTCTTTTTCCAGCGCCGCTCGCCGCGCACGCCGTCTTCTTTCATGCCGAGGTAGAACTCCTTGATGTCGTCCTTCTCGCGCAGATGGGCGCAGGTGTCTTCCATGACGATGCGGCCGTTTTCCAGCACGTAGCCGTAATCCGAGGCATTGAGTGCCATGTTGGCGTTTTGCTCCACCAGCAGAATGGTGGTGCCCCGTTCGCGGTTGATGCGCACCACAATCTCAAAAATCTCTTTGGTGAGCTTGGGTGAAAGGCCCAGACTGGGCTCGTCCAGCAGAATCAGATCGGGGTTGGCCATCAGCGCCCGGGAGATGGCCAGCATCTGTTGCTGACCGCCCGATAGCAAGCCGGCATCTTGCGCCGTGCGCTCGCGCAAAATGGGAAAGTAGGTGTAAACCGACTCCATGTCACGCGCCACGCCATCGCGGTCACTGCGGGTGTAGGCGCCCATCAGCAGGTTGTCGTGCACGCTGAGCAAGGGGAACACTTCACGCCCTTCTGGTACATGGCTCAGGCCCTGCTGCACGATGAAAGCGGGGTCTTTGGCGGTGATGTTTTCACCCTTGAACTCGATGGAGCCCTTGCGGGGATCGATGATGCCCGAGATGGTCTTCAAGATGGTCGTTTTGCCAGCACCGTTGGAGCCCAGCACTGTGGCAATTTCACCGCGACGCACCTGCAGGCTGACGCCGCGAATGGCCTTGATGGGGCCGTAGGCACTCTCGACGTTCAACAGCTTGAGAACGGGCAAATCACTAATGGCGGGGGGCAGTATGCTCATGCAGCCTCCGCAGAAGTACCTTGAACGGCGGCGCTGCGCCGAAGCGACGATACGTCATCGATGGAGCCCAGGTAGGCCTCAATGACGCCGGGGTCGCTTTGCACTTCCCGTGGGGTACCCATGGCCAGCATTTCGCCCTGGTTCATGGCCAGCACGCGATCAGACACCTTGGACACCAGCGACATGTCGTGTTCCACCATCAGCACGGTGATGCCCAGTTCGTTTTTGATGTCCTGGATCCAGAAGGCCATGTCATCGGTTTCCTCCACATTCAGGCCTGAAGACGGCTCGTCCAGCAGCAACAGTTTGGGCTCGGTGCACAGCGCACGGGCCATCTCCACCACCTTGCGAACGCCGTAGGGCAAGCCGGCAACAAAGGAATCACGGTAGTGCTGCAGACCCAGAAAGTCGATGACTTCTTCCGCCTTTTCGCGGGCTTTCAACTCGGTCTCTCGCACGGCTGCGGTAAAGAAAATGTCTTGCCACAGGCTCGTTGTGCGGTGGGTGTGGCGTCCAATCAGCAGGTTGTGCAGGACGGATGCATGCTCGAACAGCTCGATGTTCTGGAAGGTGCGGGCAATGCCCAGCGACGCCACGTTTTGCGGTGGCTGCTCGGTCAGCTTGATCATGCCTTTGGGGCCGAGGTAAGTGATCTCGCCCGTGGTCGGTGTGTAGATGCGGCTGATCAGGTTGAACACCGTGGTTTTACCAGCGCCATTGGGGCCAATCAGGGTAAAGACCTCGCCCTGCTTGACGTCAAAACTCACGTTGTTGACCGCCAGCACGCCGCCAAAGCGCACGCTCAAATTTTTGGCAGAAAGAAGCAGGTCGTCCATCATTTCAGCCTGTCGGATTTTTGGAAGGATTTCTGCCGCTTGAACATGCCCTTGCGGTAGAACGGGAACATCTGCAGATAGGTGCGGATCTTCAGCCAGCGGCCATACAAACCCATGGGCTCGAACAACACAAACGCAATCAGTACCACGCCATAAACAAGGCCTTGCAAGCCCGGAGCCTGACCCACGGCGGCGGGCAAATAGTCCTTGAACAAGGCAATGGCCTGCGGCATCGTAATCAGGAAGATGGCGCCCAGAAATGCGCCATGCACCGAGCCCACGCCGCCAATCACGATCATGAGCAGCAGGTCGATGGACTGCAAAATGTTGAACTGGTCGGGCGAGATGAATTGCAGCTTGTGCGCATACAGTGCCCCGGCAATTCCGGCCAGGCCCGCCGACAACGCAAACGACAGCGTCTTGTAATACGCCAGGTGAATGCCCATGCTCTGCGCGGAGATTTCGGAGTCCCGTATTGCCACAAAAGCACGGCCTGTGGGCGAGCGCAGCAGGTTCAGAATGCCCAGCGTGGCCACCACGGTGATGACCAGGCACAAAAAGTAAAACTGGTCACCCGTCTCCAGCACCCAGCCAAAAATATCAGGCTTTTTGATGTGGATACCCGCGTTGCCGCCGGTGACTGATTCCCAGCGTGCCAAGACCTCTTCGACAATGAAGCCGAATGACAGCGTGGCAATGCCCAGATAAATGCCCTTCACGCGGAGCGCGGGCAAGCCCACCACCAGGCCCACCGCTGCCGACAATCCGGCGGCGCAGGCCAGCGCAATAGGGAAGGGCACTCCGGCATTGGTCAGCACCGCCTGTGTGTACGCTCCCACACCCAGAAACGCCGCATGGCCCATGGAGAACAGGCCGGTAAAGCCCGCCAACAGCATCAGGCCCAATCCCGCAACGGAGTAGATCAGCACAAACGTGAGCTGGGCCAGCCAGTATTCCGGAAAGACCCAGGGTGCAGCCAGCAGCAGCGCCATCAGCACGCTGTACCAGAAGATGTGTCCGCCGTGCTTGGCCAGATTGATGTCCTGGCCGTAATCGGTTTTGAAGATGAACCGCATCAGACTTTCTTCCTTAGCTTTTCGCCAAACAGTCCGTTGGGTTTGACCATCAGCATGACCAGCACCACGATGTAGGCTGCGGTGTCCTTGAAGCCATCGGGCAAATAGAAGCCCGAGAGCGATTCAACAATGCCAATGACCAGCCCGCCGACAATGGCGCCGGGCAAGCTGCCAAAGCCCCCCACCACCGCGGCCGGAAAGGCCTTGAGCCCAATGAAGCCCATGTTGGCATGCACAAAGGTAATGGGTGCGAGCAGCAGCCCGGCAACGGCCGCGACAGCGGCCGCCAAGCCCCACGCAATGCCGTTGAGGCGTTGCACGGGAATGCCCATGTAATAGGCGGCCAACTGGTTTTGCGATGCGGCCTGCATCGCGATGCCCAGCTTGCTGTAGCGAAACAGGGCAAACAGCACCACGCAGAGAACCGCCGTGGCACCGATCACCACCATGTGCTCCACGTTGAGCACCAGCCCGCTCACGTTCCAGATCTCGTCCTTGTAGGGAACGGGTAGCGCCTGGGTTTCCGTGCCGATGCCGGGAATCATGGTGATCAACCCGCGCGCAACATAGCCAATGCCAATGGTCAGCATCACGATGGTGAAGGCCGGTTGCCCCAATATGGGGCGAATGACGATGCGTTCCAGTACCACGCCAAAGACCGCCATCGCGCCAATGGCACTGATGACGGCCAGCCAGTAGGGAAAGCCCAGCATGGTCATGCCCACCAGGCCGCCGAATGCGCCCAGCATCATCAGCTCGCCCTGGGCGAAGCTGACGGTTTCGGTGGCCTTGTAGATGAGTACAAAACCCATGGCAATCAGGCCGTAGATGCACCCCTGTGCAATCCCGCTGATTACGAGTTGAAGAAACAGCACGTTGTCTCCTGTTATTGGTTTGCTGTTTATAGCGGCTGTTGCGCGAATCTCCGATAGGGTTGTCACTGATGCCCGGTCGCCCGTGTGACTATTTAATGCATCCCATGCATGACACCGTAGAAATCCAACAACATGGAGCGGTCACTGTGGTGACCTTGACCCGGTCCGATGTCCGCAACGCGGTGGATGCGGATACCGCGCACCGGTTGTACGACGCCTTCGTGGCGTTTGACGCCGACCCTGACTCCCGCGTTGCGGTTTTCCATGGCGCACAGGGACACTTCTGTGCCGGCTGGGATTTGCAGGCCGGTGCCCGGATGGCGCAGCACATGCAGCAAGGCGCCGATCCATTTGCTACGCTGGATTTTTCGCCGGACGATGTGAACCCTGCAGGCCCCATGGGTCCTTCACGCTTGCTATTGTCCAAACCGGTGATTGCCGCCATCAGCGGTGCGGCGGTGGCTGGCGGTATGGAGCTGGCCTTGTGGTGCGACATGCGGGTGATGGAAGCCGATGCCTACTTCGGCGTGTTTTGCCGCCGCTTTGGTGTGCCGCTCATTGACGGTGGCACGGTGCGCCTGCCGCGCCTGATTGGCATGGGTCATGCCATGGATTTGATCCTGACCGGGCGCAAGGTGGAGGCCGCAGAGGCCTTGCAAATGGGGCTATGCAACCGCGTGGTGCCCACAGGTGATGCGCTGCCGGCAGCCCTTGCGTTGGCCCAGCAGCTGGCGGGCTTTCCACAACAAACCATGCTGGCAGACCGCGCCAGTGCCTATGCCCAATGGAATCTGGATGTGCCGCACGCCCTGCACCAGGAGTGGCAGCGGGGCAAGGCCTGCATTGCGCAGGGCCTGGAGGGGGCG
>JBBRYR010000026.1:0-45963 GCA_038237415.1 Burkholderiales bacterium | reverse complement strand
GAGTTGAGCTCGTCCACCTCGCCCATGGCGTGCACGCGCAGGCTGTTTTTGGAGACCCGGGTGTTGTCTCCCAGGCCGGTGGTGCCGTTGTCCCCGGTGCGGGTGGCGATTTGTGTCAGGCGGTTGCCCATAGTGGTGCTCCAGGGAAGGACATTGGAAGAGCGCTATCGTAAACTGAGGCCAATAACGCCTGTTAACCCCTGTTGAAGTAACCCCATGAACACCCTTGCCACGCCCCTGCATTTGCTGCCTGCCGTGAACCAGCGTGCGACTCCGCCCGAACTGGTTGCCGCCCTGCAGGCCCGCCTGGGCGATCGCTGCACCACCGCTCTGGTGGTGCGCGAGCAGCACGGGCGCGACGAGTCGTCGTTCGATGTGCCGCCCCCCGGTGCGGTGGTGTTCGCCCAGAGCACCGCCGAAGTCGCCTTTGTGGTGCAGCAGGCCGCGCGTTTTGGTGTGCCGGTGATTCCCTTTGGTGTGGGTACCTCGCTGGAGGGGCACCTGCTGGCCGTGCAAGGCGGCATCAGCCTGGACGTGAGCCGCATGAACGCGGTGCTGCGCATCAATGCCGAAGACCTGACGGTGACGGTGCAACCCGGCGTGACACGCAAGCAACTCAACGAAGCCGTCAAATCCACCGGCCTTTTCTTCCCGATTGACCCGGGTGCCGACGCGACTTTAGGCGGCATGGCGGCCACGCGCGCCAGCGGCACTAACGCCGTGCGCTACGGCACCATGCGTGAAAACGTGCTGGCCCTCGAAGTGGTGACGGCCAGCGGCGAAATTATTCGCACCGGCACGCAGGCAAAAAAGTCGTCCGCAGGCTACGACCTGACGCGCCTGATGGTGGGCAGCGAAGGCACGCTCGGCGTGATCACCGAAGTCACCGTCAAGCTCTACCCGCTGCCCGAGGCGGTGATGGCGGCCACCTGTTCGTTTGCGTCGCTTGCGGATGCCGTCAACACCACCATCCAGATCATTCAACTGGGCGTACCGATTGCACGCTGCGAACTGCTGGACGCCAACACCATCCGCATCGTCAACCAGCATTCCAAATTGAGCCTGCGCGAGGGCGCCATGCTGCTGATGGAGTTTCACGGCTCTCCCGCCTCGGTGCAGGAGCAGGTGGAAACCGTGCAGGCGATTGCCAGCGACTTGGGCGGTGAAACCTTTGAGTGGGCCAAAACCCCGGAGGAGCGAACCAAGCTCTGGACCGCGCGGCACAACGCCTACTTTGCCGGTGTGCAATCGCGTCCGGGCTGCCGCGCCATTACCACCGACACCTGCGTACCGATCTCCAAGCTGGCCGAGGCGCTGCTGGACTCGGTGACCGAGGCGCAGGAATCGGGCATTCCCTACTTTCTGGTCGGCCACGTGGGCGACGGCAACTTCCACATGGGCTACCTGATTGACCCCACTATTCCCGCAGAGCGCGAAACGGCCGAGCGGCTCAACCACCAGCTGGTGGAGCGTGCACTCCAGCTGGGCGGCACCTGCACTGGTGAGCACGGCGTCGGTTTGCACAAAATGGATTTCCTGGTGACCGAGACGGGGAGTGGCGCGGTGAACATGATGCGCACCATCAAGCGCGCTCTGGATCCGGACAACATCATGAACCCAGGGAAGATATTTTTGCTATAAATTATGTAGCAGCTCGCGTATACTGGGCGGGGGCTAGCGGCCCATTTAATTCAAACAAACGGAGAGAAACGGCATGGGAATGATGGTCTGGATTGTCGTGGTGGTCGCTGTCATTTACCTGATCAGCCAGTACAACGGCCTGGTCGAGGTGAAGAACGGCGTGTCCAAAGCCTGGGCCAATATCGATGTGCTGCTCAAGCAGCGCCATGACGAGCTCCCCAAGCTGGTGGACACCTGCAAGCAGTACATGCAACACGAGCAGGTCACGCTGGAGAAAGTGATTGCAGCGCGGGCGCAGGTTTCCAACGCGCGCGAAGCCCACAACCTGGGCGCCCTGGGCCAGGCCGAGGGCGCTTTGCGCAGCGGGCTGGGGCAGTTGTTTGCCCTGGCTGAAAGCTACCCCGACCTGAAAGCCAACGAGCAGTTTTTGCACCTGCAGTCGCGCATCAGCGGGCTGGAAAACGCCATCGCCGACCGGCGCGAGTTTTACAACGACAGCGTCAACATCAACAACGTCCGCATTGCGCAGTTCCCCGGCGTGCTGCTGGCGCGCCCGTTCAACTTCAAGGCGTTTGACCTGCTGAAGTTTGCGGCGGAAGAGTTGCGCGACATCGACGTCGGCCAGCGCTTCAAGGGCTGATCGCCGTGGTGATTTGGGGCCTGCGCAAGCTGCGCACCCAAGACCTGGGGGCGTTTTTCATGGCCTGCTA
Organism: Burkholderiales bacterium; assembly: GCA_038237415.1. Classification (GTDB taxonomy): domain Bacteria; phylum Pseudomonadota; class Gammaproteobacteria; order Burkholderiales; family Burkholderiaceae_C; genus Allorhodoferax. The sequence continues at coordinate 43,612 of JBBRYR010000026.1, read as the reverse complement.
CCTGGGGCTTTTTTTCCTCGCGGTGCGCGCCGGTCCTAGCCGGGTGGCCAACCTGTGCGTGGAAGCGGTGGCCCTGGTGGGCGTTCTGGCGTGGGCGGCCGCCTTGCGACGCGCACGGACCATTGCCAACCTGGCCACCTCGCGCATTGGCTCCGCCGCGCAAGGCTATGTCGAGGTGGAGGGCCGCGCCAGCGTCAGCACCGACAACCTGATTGTCAGCCCCATGAGCGGCCTGCCATGCATTTGGTACCGCTACCGCGTTTATGACAAGGACAACCGCGACAAAAAATGGCGCGAGATCGACAGTGGCACGAGCAGCGCCACCTTCGAGATCGACGACACCACGGGTGCCTGCCGGGTAGACCCGGACCACGCGGAAGTGGTGGGGGCCGAGGTGCGCACCAGCTACCGCGCAGGCACCAAACTGGTGGAAGAGCTGCTGTTTGGCGGGCGCCTGATCTATGTGCTGGGCGAGTTCTCCACCATCGGCGGCGCGCAATCGGCACTGAGCCTGCGCGAGGATGTGAGCGCGCTACTGAGCAACTGGAAAGAAGACCCGGCGGCCCTGCGGCGCCGCTTTGACCTGAACGGCGATGGCACGATTGACCCGAGTGAGTGGGAGCAAGCGCGCCGTCTGGCCCTCAAGACGGTGGAGCGCAACCACCGCGCCATTCGCCAGCAACCCGGGATTCACATGGTGCGCGCGCCCGGCGATGGGCGTTTGTTTTTGCTGTCTGCGCTGGCGCCGCACCGCTTGCGCAAACGCTATGTTCTGTGGAGCCTGCTGCACCTTGCCACCGCATTGGGTGGCGTTGGCGCGCTGATAAAAATGCTATCTATTTGATAGCTTCTTACGCACAGCCGACGGGGGCTAGAGGCCTAAACGGCTTACAACTCGGCGTGGTCCGCGATGGCGTTGGCCATGTATTCGATCTTGGATTGCATATCCGCGTCCGTATCGGCATGGCGCCGTGCAATGCTTTCAAACTCATCCTGAATTTCGATGAAAGCGTCGACCATGTCCGGGTCGAAGTGCGTTCCGCGCTCACCCACAATAATCTGTACCGCCTTGTCGTGCGGCACGCCTGCCTTGTAGACCTTGTCGGAGATCAGCGCGTCGTACACATCGGCAATCGCCATGATGCGGGCAGAAACCGGAATCCGTGTGCCCGAGAGCCGCTGGGGGTAACCGCTGCCATCCCATTTTTCCTGGTGTGACAGCACCAGTTCCTTGGTGATGGCCAGAAGTGGCGAAGGCCTGCCCAGGGTTTTTTCAGCGCGCACAATGGCTTCAAAACCAATGGTCGTGTGGGTGCGCATGATGGCCACTTCATCGGGCGTGAGGCGACCCGGTTTCAGCAAAATCCGGTCCGGAATGCCCACGGAACCCATGTCATAGAGTGGCACGCTGTTGCACAAAACATTGATCGTCTCCGGGCTCAGGACGTCCGTGAACGCGGGGTTGCCGCGCAGCTTGTTGGCCAGTGCGCGTACGTAGCGCTGCACCCGCAGAATATGGCTCTCGGTGTCCGACTCCCGCTGCTCGGCCAGGGTAGCCATCGCAAACACCACCACCTGCTGCGCATGCTGGATTTCAGCGGGGTCCGTTTGTGCGTCTGGCGACGGCGAATGGGGGGATAGCATGGTCAAGCTCCTGAAGACGTTACCAAGGGGGCGCGGTACAGCCACACCATTTTGCCACCGGGCGCGCGGTATTGGGCGGTTGGCTGGAGTGTGGTGGCTTCAAATTCCAGACTGACCAGGAAGGCCCCGGCGCGCAACTCGGCACGGGCTTTTTCTGCGGCGCGGCCCATGCTCTCGGGCCGTTGAAACAGGTATACCAGGTCGTAAGCAGACCAGTCTGCCTGCCAGATATCGCCCTGGCGCACCCGTGCCCACGGGCAGCGCAGGGCGCACAACCAGCGCAAGGGCCAGCTCCACTCCAGCCCCTGCAAGCGGACTTGCGGATAGGCGCGGCGCAAGGCCGTCAACCCATGTCCGAGACCGCAGCCGGCATCGAGCACCAGCGCCCCGGATGCCAGGGTGGCATGGTCAGGCAAGCTGTCCAAGGCCTGCGCGGGGGTGGGAAACAGAGGGGCATCGCGCCAGGCATTGATGGGATAGACCAGCAGCAACAGGGCCAGCGGAACCAGCCAGGCCCAGGCAGGCAGAGTAGCCGCGCCAGAGACTGCCAATGACAAGGGAAACCCCGCTCCAATCATCAGGCGGCGCCACCAGGTTTGCCCCAATAGACTCAAACCCACGCCTAGAACAGATGCCGTGGCCAGCGCCGGCAGAACGCCCACACCCGCACCCAACAGCAGGGCGAACAAGCCCCACGCGCCGCCCCACGCCAGCAATGCCGGGGCGGGCCAGGGTAAACGCAACGCCATGCTCATGATTCAACCTGGCTTCAACCGCCGAACAGGCCGCGAAACAGGTTGACCGGGTTGACAGGCAAGTTAGAGCGTGGCTTGGCCGCTTCCTCCGGGGCCGTCTGGTTTTCAGGCGTTGCAGCACCTGTGCCCGGCGGACGGGTTGACGGCTCTTGCCCCAGCATCGCCATCGTGTGGGACTTGACCCGCAGGCGCACCGACCATTCAGGCTCCCATGGTGTTTTGGGGTTGATGGAGCGCGGGGGGTAAGCAACGTGGTACTCGCCTCCATAGGCCATCATGCGCACAAAGGCGGTCCCGGCCTGCCCGGCCAGAATCCCTTTGGGGATGGTGCATTGCGTCACGTCCGCACCGAGCAGTATTTTGTCGCGCGTCCAGCGCTCAATGCGGCTGTTAGACAGGTAGTCAAACAGGCCCATGCCCGAATCACCGATTTCACTGCTGGACCACAAGATGACGTCATCGCCCTGCGTGGCCATGGCATGCAAATAGTAGGCGCGCGCGCTGGCCACACTGTCCCAGTTCAACAGGATGCGGTCCTGCAGCGACCCACGGCTCTGCAACGCGATGGCCGGCATGACGTCCTGGGGCCCCGCCAGGCTGAACTTGAAAGAGGCGGGAATGCCCTCACCAACGACCCGGTGGTCACCCGCCAGCGAGCCGTCGTGGGGCAATGTCTTCTGCTCGCGCGCATTGGGATAGACGTCGTATCCTGGCTTGATGCGCGCGCCCCGATCGGCCGCATACCGGCCGGAGAAGGCGTTGCCGAAGGCCTGCATGTTGCCGCTGCTGAGTTGGGTGAAATCGATGACGCGGGGCTGGCCCCGACGCACGGCCTCCCCACACCCCCAGTACACCAGGAGTCGGCCTTTGGGTGGCTCATGGTCATTGGAGTACTCGCCGGGTTCCCGTCCTGCGGACGGCTCCTGCTGTACCGGCACCAGCGGCAGGCTCTCGCCCATGCGCATGCCGGGTGGTATTTGCTGCACAGCCTCTGTGCCTGGCTTGTGGCTGTTCCACAGGGCGATATCCACAATCCGGGGCGGCATGAGGTGCAGGCTGCGCGCTTCACCGTAGTGCGCGGGAGGGCCCGGAATTTCCATCTCGGGCATCCCGGCGATACCCCCGGTAGACACATCCATCCACAACTGCACTTTGGCGGGCTTGACCACTTGCGTTTGGGCCTGTGCCGGGTTCAAGACGCACAGGACCGCGACCGCGCAAAGCATTGGAGCAGACGTTGGAACGGTCACCACGGGAAGACGCACAGCCATAAACACTCCTGATTGGGACATGCCCCACTGTAGGCCAACGCGGGGCCTCCCGGCAAGTCGCCAGATCAATTGTTGGGAGGGTTAGCCTGCGCGCAGGCGGTCAATCAGGCCATTGAGCTCATCGAGCGAGCCAAACTGGATCACCATTTCGCCCATGTCCTCCATGCGCCCTGCCCGCTTGACGCGTTTCTTGATATGGATTTCCACCTGCGCCATGAGCAGATCGGACAACTCTTCTTCCACCCGCTTGAGGTCGCGGGACTTCTCTTTTTTGGGCTTGGAGGCGGTGAGCGTGAATTCGGCGCCGAGCTTCTTGACCAGACTCTCGGCTTCGCGCACCGACATTTTCCTGGCAATGATCTGGGTGGCAGCCGTGATCTGGGTGGCGCGCTCCAGCGCCAGCAGGGCACGGGCGTGGCCCATGTCCAGGTCACCAGCCATCAGCATCGTCTGCACGGGCTCGGTCAGATTCAGCAGGCGCAGCAGGTTGCTGGCGGCACTGCGCGACCGCCCCACCGCCTGCGCCGCCTGTTCGTGAGTGAGCCCAAACTCTTTGATCAAGCGTTGCAGGCCATGGGCCTCTTCCAGAGGATTGAGGTCTTCCCGCTGCATGTTCTCAATCAGCGCCATGGCGGCGGCGGCCTCATCGGGCACATCACGCACCAGCACGGGCACGCGATCAAGCCCGGCCAATTTGGCCGCACGGAAGCGGCGCTCACCGGCAATGATCTCGAACTTGCCCGCATTGGGGCCCTGCGCCAGTTTGCGCACCAGAATCGGCTGCATGATGCCCTGGGCCTTGATGCTCTCGGCCAGTTCGTACAGGGCGCCCTCGTCCATGTGGGTGCGGGGCTGGTACTGGCCGGCCACCATGTCGTCCAGCATCAAGGTGCTGGACAGGCCCGAGTTGGCCTCGGCAATCTCGGCTGGCGCACGGTCTTTGACCTTGGGGCCCAGCAGTGCTTCCAGGCCCATTCCGAGGCCTTTGGGTTTTTTGGTAACCATTACTTTTTCTTTCTTTACTTCGCTAATTTCGTCACGATCGCGTGGCCCTCCGGCCAGTCGCCCAGACCGGATTCGGCATTGATATGCCCCGCTGCACCACAGTCAACCCATTCGGAGCCCCACGCGCTGGCGAAGGCTTGCGCACGTGCCAGGCTGCAATAGGGGTCGTTGTGACTGCCCATCAGCACACTTCTGAAAGGCAGTGGTTTCATCGGTATCGGAGCCCAACTGGTGAGCACCGGGCGCAGTTCTTCCCGTTCGGCATCGCCCGGGGCCACCAACAGCGCGCCTGCGACCCGGTGGGTATTGCGGGAATGCGATGCCCAGGCTGCGGCCAACAAACAGCCCAGGCTATGGGCCACCAAGATGCTGGGGCCGTCCTGTGCCAGTAGCACCTCTTCAAGGCGAGCAATCCAGTCACCCCGCAGCGGGCGCATCCAGTCGTGCTGGTCTACGCGCACATAGCCGTGCAACTGCTCCCAGCGGCTTTGCCAGTGCGCCGGACCGGAGTTTTGCCAACCTGGCAGAACGAGAATGTTGGCAGGCTGCATTTACATCGTTTTGATACGGTCGACCATCTCTTGCGCAAAGGCAATAAATGCCTGTGCACCTTTGGAGGACGGGTCAAACACAACCCCTGGCAAGCCGTAGCTGGGCGCTTCTGCCAGGCGCACGTTGCGCGGAATAACGGTGCTGAACACCTTGTCACCAAAATGGCCCTTCAACTGATCGCTCACCTGCTGCTGCAGGGTAATGCGAGGGTCAAACATGACCCGTAGCAGACCAATGATCTGCAGGTCGTCATTGAGATTGGCCTTGACCTGCTTGATGGTGTTGACCAGATCGGTCAGCCCTTCGAGGGCAAAATATTCGCACTGCATCGGCACAATGACACCGTTGGCGCAGCACAGGCCATTGAGGGTGAGCATGGACAGGCTGGGCGGGCAGTCAATCAGCACGAAGTCGTACTCGCTATCCACCTCGGCCAAGGCTTGTTTAAGGCGCTTTTCGCGCCGCTCGACCTCTACCAACTCCACCTCGGCACCCGCCAGTTCGCGGTTGGCACCCAGGATGTCGTAGCTGCAGCCGCCCTCCTTCAGTTTCTCACTTTGCACGCGGGCCTCGGAGATGGAGGCGGACTCGAGCAGCACGTCATACACCGTCAACTCCAGCTTGCGCTTATCAACACCCGAACCCATGGTGGCGTTGCCTTGGGGGTCCAAATCGATCATCAACACGCGCTGTCCCACCTTGGCCAAACCCGCCGCCAGATTGACGGTGGTGGTGGTTTTGCCGACGCCACCTTTTTGATTGGCAACACAGAAGATTTTGGCCATGGAGTGCTAATTTAGAGAGAAAGAGAAACCGTTCAAGGTCCGTGTTTCACGTGAAACCAGACCAGGCGTCATGCTAGCGCGAGACGGCCAACTTGATGCCAAAGCCAATCAGGAACAAGCCAGCCACTTTTTCAAGAACGCGAGAAACCAGGGGGTTGGCCCGCACGCGCTCGGCCAGAAAGTGGGTCAACAAAACAGCGATCAATCCATACACACAGGTCAGGGCTGCAATCGTGGCTGCCATGAAAGCATAAGTCGTTAGTCCTTGCTGGCGAACCGGATCGACAAACAGCGGGAAAAACGCCATATAAAATAAAACGGCTTTGGGGTTGAGCAAGGTAATCACCAGGGCCTGACGCAAGTAATGGTGCGGTTTGATATGTAGCACCGGCGAGGCACCCGGCTTGGCCAGCAGCATTTTGCCGCCCAGCCATGCCAGATAAACGGCACCCAGCCACTGCACCACATGAAAGGCTTCGGGGTAGGCGCTGAGCAAGGCCGCAACGCCGGCAACCGCAGACCACATCAATACCTGGTCACCCAGTATCACGCCAAATGTTGCCGCCAGTCCACCCCGGATGCGACCCTTGCTGGTCGAGGTAATCAGCGCCAGGTTTCCCGGACCGGGAATCAGCAAAAATACGATGATGGTGACAACAAACGTGCCGTAGTCGGTGACGCCGAGCATGGGATTTCCTTGGAGCTTGGCCCGGAAAGTCCTCCAGACGCAAACCGCGAGTTTACGTCACCTTGCTGCGCATCCAGACAATACAGCGCTCCGCGTCCAGGCCCGGCACAAACAGCTGTTCCACGTGAAACACCTCTACGTCGCCCGGCAACATCGCCAGTTCATCAGCAGGATGCTTGCCCTTCATGGCCATCCAGATGCCCTGCCCGCCCAATGCCGCACCCGACCAGCGAGTGAAGTCCGCCAAGGACGCAAAGGCCCGGGAACTCACCACGTCGTAAGGCTCTGTGAGGGACTCCACACGCGCATGCAGGCCCCGCAAGTTGGGCAACTTCAAGCTTGCCGCCACTTGCTGAATAAATGCGGCCTTCTTAGCCACCGTGTCCACGCAGTGCACCGTGATGTCGGGGCAACAGATAGCAATCACAATCCCCGGCAAACCAGCGCCAGACCCAACATCCAGCAACCGAAAGGCTGCCGTCGCATCCACAGGCGGAACCCCCGCTTGCAACGCCACATGGGCCAGCTGCTTTCGCAGCGGCGCCACCACCGCCAAGCTATCCAGCAAATGGTGTGTGAGCATCTCGTTGGGATCACGTACCGCCGTCAGGTTGTAGACCTTGGTCCACTTCTGTATCAGGTCCAGATAGTCCAGCAGGTGGTTAACCTGGGCGTCGTCCAGCGCAAGCGCCAGGTCAACCAAGCCTTGCCGCAGCCCCGACTCCAAAGCGCGCATCAAGCAGCCACCTCACCAGCAACCGCTGGATTACCCACAAATCCGCGAAAGTTGCCTTTTTTCAAATGAATCAGTAGCAGCGAAATGGTGGCAGGCGTAATGCCTGACATGCGGGAAGCCTGGCCCAAGGTTTCAGGCCGTTGCTTGCTTAAACGCTGGCGCGCCTCGATACTGAGAGCAGTTACCTGCAGGTAGTCCAACTCATCCGGCAGGCGCAGGTTCTCAAAATGTGCCGACCGCTCCACCTCGTCGCGTTGGCGATCGATGTAGCCCGAGTATTTGGCGGCAATCTCCACCTGCTCCACCACGGAACCCACGAACACATCCTGAGCGACAGCCGCAGCGCGGGCCACACCATCAGCAACCAACTCTGTTTCACGTGGAACACTTGGCGCGACAGGCAACTCCGGGCTGGCGTAGCGCCCACCATCCAGCGACATCAATGCCGCGTACGCAATATTGGGGCGGCGCAATAAATCCGCGAGATTGTATTCGTGCTCAATAGCCTTGCCCAGCACGCGCTCCGACTCAATCGCCGCCAGATTTTTCGGACTCACCCAGATGGAGCGCAGTCGTTCTGTTTCACGTGAAACAGCATCGCGCTTGCGGCAAAACACCCCCCAGCGCGCATCGTCCACCAGACCCAGCTTGCGGCCTGTTTCGGTCAGCCGGGCATCGGCATTGTCCTCGCGCAGTTGCAGCCGGAACTCCGCCCTGCTGGTGAACATCCGGTAAGGCTCCGTCACACCCTTGGTAATCAGGTCATCCACCAACACGCCGAGATACGCCTCGTCGCGCCCGGGAACCCACGTATCTTGCCCCCACTCAGGGGAGTTGGCAGCGGAGGCGCCGGCTTGCAGCGCGGCGTTTACACCCGCAAACAAACCCTGCGCAGCCGCCTCTTCATACCCGGTAGTGCCGTTAATTTGTCCGGCAAAGAACAGCCCGTTGATCTGTCGGGTTTCAAAACTGCTTTTGAGCGCGCGCGGGTCAAAGTAGTCGTATTCAATGGCGTAGCCCGGACGCAAAATATGGGCATTCTCCAGCCCCGCCATGCTGCGCACCAGTGCGTACTGAATGTCAAACGGCAGGCTGGTGCTGATGCCGTTGGGGTAGTACTCGTTAGTGGTCAGGCCTTCGGGTTCCAAAAAAATCTGGTGGCTGTCCTTGTCGGCAAAGCGGTTGATCTTGTCTTCCACGCTGGGGCAATAGCGCGGGCCCACGCCTTCGATCTTGCCGGTGAACATGGGACTCCGGTCAAACCCGCTGCGAATGATGTCGTGCGTGCGCTCGTTCGTATGCGTGATCCAGCACGGCATTTGCTGCGGGTGCATATCCAGACGCCCCATGAAGCTGAACACCGGCATGGTCGGGCTCATGCCGCCAGGCATGCCGTCTCCGGGCTGCTCCTGGCATTTGCTGAAATCAATCGAGCGGCCATCCAGACGCGGAGGCGTACCGGTTTTCAGCCGCCCTTGTGGCAGCTTCAACTCCTTGAGCCGTGCACTCAGACTCACTGCCGGTGGATCGCCTGCCCTGCCAGCCGCATAGTTGTTCAGGCCCACATGGATCTTGCCATCCAGAAACGTGCCCGCCGTGAGCACCACCGTCTTGGACCGAAACTGGACACCCACCTGCGTCACGGCGCCCACCACGCGGTCTCCTGTCCCGGTCGTCTCCACCATCAGGTCATCCACAGCCTGTTGAAACAGCCACAAATTGGGCTGGTTCTCCAGCATGCGGCGAATGGCCGCTTTGTACAAAACCCGATCGGCCTGCGCACGGGTGGCGCGCACGGCTGGACCCTTGCTGGAGTTAAGAATTCGAAATTGAATACCGCCTTCGTCTGTCGCCAGGGCCATAGCGCCACCCAGCGCGTCCACCTCTTTCACCAGGTGGCCCTTGCCAATTCCGCCAATAGAGGGGTTGCAACTCATCTGCCCGAGGGTCTCGATGTTGTGACTGAGCAGCAGGGTTTTGCAACCCATGCGGGCAGCCGCCAGCGCAGCCTCGGTTCCGGCATGGCCGCCGCCGACGACGATGACGTCAAAAATCTGTGGGTAGAGCATGGGGCGATTTTACCGGGCGCCCCGGTTTGGGGGCCGCAATGAGGACAATGGGCGGTATGAAGCTATTAATCTTTGCGGGCAGCACCCGCCAAAAATCATTTAACCGCCAACTCGCGCGCACCGCCGCCGGGATGGCGACCCAAGCAGGCGCTGACGTCACGCTGCTCGAATTGTCCGACCTGGACATCCCGATGTACAACGCGGACCATGAAGCACAAGGCGCACCACCCGACGTGATGCGCCTCAAGGCCCTCATGGACGCGCACCCGGCTTGGATCATCTGCTCGCCTGAGTACAACGGGAGCTACACCGCCTTACTCAAGAACACCCTCGACTGGGCCTCCAGCCCGGTGAAGGGGGATCCCGTTTGGGGTGACGGAAAAAAGCCATTTGCAGGCAAGGTAGCGGGGCTACTCAGCGCGTCACCGGGGGGCCTCGGAGGCTTGCGATCGCTGAGCCACCTGAATCCTTTATTGATGGCGCTGCAGTGCTGGGTCTGCCCGCAGCAATTTGCCCTGGCGAAAGCCGGCGAAGCCTTTGATGCACAGGGGAGCCTGCAAAGCGAGGCCAGTCGCAACGGGGTCCAGGCCGTCGTGAATCAGGTGCTATGGGCAGCCGGTCGCCTCAGTCACTGAGCTGCGAAACGAGGCGCTGCGCCGCCCGAAATCCCGTCACGCCAAGGCGCCGCGCAACTCCAGCTCGGCCAACGACGCGATCTCGATGCGGCCATAACCCAGGGTCACGACGCCATCGCGCACCAGCACCTTCAGCTCCTTGGAGAGCGTCTGACGGGTAATACCCAACATCATGGCCAGTGCCTCCTGCGACACCGCAACACCCGCCCGCGCGTTCGGTTCCATGGCGGAATCACCCCGCACCAGCGCCAGCAGGCGCCGGGCGATGCGGGTTCGGGTGGAGCGCAGCATGCCGTCCTCCACCAAGCTGTAGAGCCCCCGCACCCGGATACACAGCAGGCCAGCCATCGCCTGTGCGAACGGGAGGCGTTGCATCAGCCGGTCAAACGCCTGCGCACTGATCAGCAGTACCTCGCAGCCCACCACCGCCGTTACATCGTGCGGTCTTGGCAAGCCGTCCAGCAGCGACGACTCGCCAAACCAGTTACCCGCTTCCATCATCGACAAGATGCCTTCGCGCCCGTCTTCTCCCAGGGTGGACACCTTGAGCGCACCCTGCACCACGCCAAAAAATCCGCCAGTGGTGTCGCCCTTGCGGTACAGCATCTCGCCCGCTCCCACTCGGTGCAACTCTGCCACCGCCAGCATCGCCCGGCGCTCTGCCAGGGGCAACGCCCCAAACCACGGATTTCTGGAGAGGGTCAGCAACAGTTCGGTTTTTGAATAGGTCATCCATTTCTTCTCAGTGATTACCCTGAATTGTAAATTTATTAACAGTTAAGCAGCTGCCAGACGGGTAAGGTGCCCAACTAAATACAAGGAGTCCGCGCATGAACATCCCCTCACTCAAAGACCAGGTCAGCCCCGAAGAGTGGCAGTTACGCGTTGATCTGGCCGCCTGCTACCGGCTGGTGGCGGCCTATGGCTGGAGCGATCTGGTCTTTACCCACATCAGCGCCCGCATCCCCGGGCCCGAGCACCACTTCCTGATCAACCCTTACGGGCTGATGTTCGACGAAATCACCGCCAGCAGCCTGGTCAAGGTCGACCAGCAATGCAACAAGCTGATTGACTCGCCCTTCCCGGTCAACCCGGCCGGCTTTGTGATCCATAGTGCGGTGCACGAGGTGCGCGAAGACGCGGGGTGCGTGATTCACACCCACACCCGTGCAGGCGTGGCCGTCAGCGCCCAGCAGTGCGGCGTGCTGCCCATCAGCCAGCAGTCCACCTTTGTACTGGGATCGCTGGCGTACCACACCTACGAAGGCGTGGCATTCCGTGACGACGAAAAGCCGCGTCTCCAGGCCGACCTGGGCAACGCCAACTTTCTCATGTTGCGCAACCATGGCTTGTTGACTGTGGGCAGGACGATTGCGGATGCCTTCCTGGCGATGTACACGTTTGAGTCCACCTGCCAGATCCAGGTGGGCGCACAGGCGGGTGGCACGCTGACGCAGGTTGACCCGCGTATTGTGCAAGGCGTGGCAGAAGCCATGCGGGTACAGACCGGCGGACTTGGCGGCGCGTTTGCCTGGCCCGCACTGATCCGCAAGGCGGACCGCCTGGACCCCAGCTACCAGACCTGAACCCCGGTTCTCTTTCTTTTTTACCCACGGAGGCTTCCATGTCCGCCATTCCACTGCACAGCGCCACACCCCTTGATGTGACGCGCAATGACCTGCAACAGACGCTCGATCTCCAGCGGGCCGCCTATTTCGCCGATCCCGTTCCCACCTTCGCCCAGCGCAAGGCCGATCTGCTCAAGCTGAAGGCCTTCATCCGCGACAACCGGGACGCCCTGCTGGATGCGGTCAGCGCCGACTATGGCAACCGCTCGCGCCACGAAACCCTGTTTGCCGAGGTGTTCAACGTCATCGACAGTGTGGACCACACGCTCAAGCACCTGAAAAAGTGGATGAAGCCGCAACGCCGGGGTGTGGACCTGAAAAACTTCCTGGGTGCCAGCAACCGCGTGATTCCCCAGCCGCTGGGAATCGTGGGGGCCATCGTGCCCTGGAATTTTCCCATCAACCTCGCCTTCAACGGCCTGGTTGCTACCTTTGCCGCGGGCAATCGCTCCATGGTGAAAATGTCGGAGAACTCCCGCCATCTGGCGAAGTTCCTCATCGAGAAAATTCCGGCGTATTTCCCCAAGGACAAACTGGCCTTTTTTGATGAAACCGGGGGGGTTGGCGTAGAGTTTTCGCAGCTCAAGTTCGACCACCTGCTGTTCACCGGCTCCGGCCAGACCGGTCGCGCCGTCATGGCCTCCGCAGCGCAAAACCTGTGCCCGGTGACGCTGGAGCTGGGCGGAAAATCGCCTGCCATCGTCTGCGATGACTACCCCTTGCGCAAAGCGGCCGAGCGACTGCTCTTCGTGAAGTACTTCAACGCGGGCCAGATCTGCACCACGGTCGACTACGTGTTCATCCCCAAGGCCAAAATCGCCGCATTTGTGGAAATGTCCAAGCAAATTGTGACGGCTCGCTACCCCACGCTGGACACCCCCGATTACACCTCCATCATTGACGATCGGGCCTTCGACCGCATCACCGCGGCCATGGATGAAGCCCAGCAACGCGGCGCCACGCTGATCCAGCTCGTTCCTGGCAAGAAATGGGATGCAGCCACCCGCAAGATCGCGCCGCACATCGTGCTCAATGCACCCGACGACTGCGCCCTGCGCACCCGCGAAATCTTTGGCCCCATCCTGCCGGTGATTGAATACACCTCCATCGAAGAGCCCATTCACACCATCAACAACCGCCCGCGTCCGCTGGCGCTGTACCCCTTCAGCAACAACAAAAAGCTGATCAGTACGCTGCTGGAGCGTGTCATCTCCGGCGGTGTCAGCGTCAACGACGGCTTGTTCCACGTCGGCCAGCATGACCTGCCTTTTGGCGGCATCGGTGAAAGCGGCATGGGCCACTACCACGGCTATGAGGGCTTTGTCACCTTCTCCAAAATGCGTCCGGTTTTTTACCAGGCGCCGTTTAGCGCAGTGAAGTTTCTCTGGCCTCCGTACGGCAAATTCGCCACCAAATACCTCGACTTCCTCACTAAATAAGAATCTATGAACTTGCAAGAATTTGACTATGTGGTCGTCGGCGGCGGCGCCGCAGGTTGTGCGGTGGCGGGGCGCCTCAGTGAGGATCCGGATGTGTCCGTCTGCCTGCTCGAAGCCGGCAAACCTGACGCCTCGGTCTTCATCCACGCCCCACTGGGTTTTGCCGCCACAGCACCCCTGCAGATCAACAGCTGGAAATACGAGACCATACCGCAAGCCGGCTTCAATGGACGCAAGGGTTTTCAGCCGCGCGGCAAGGTCATGGGAGGATCGAGCTCCATCAACGCCATGGTCTATACCCGCGGCAACCGCAATGACTACGACGGCTGGGCTGCCCAGGGCAACTCCGGCTGGAGCTTCCAGGATGTACTGCCCCTGTTCAAGCGTTCTGAAAACAACGAATGCTTTGGCGCCACCGACTACCGCGGCGTTGGCGGACCCTTGAATGTCAGCTACCTGCGTAGCCCCAGCATCATCAACGAGGCATTCATCCAGGCGTGTGAACAGCAAGGCATTCCCCGCACCCCTGATTACAACGGCCCCCAGCAGTTTGGCGTGGCCCCTGCGCAGGTCACGCAAAAGAATGGCGAACGCTGGAGCGCAGCCAAGGGCTACATCACGCCCCATAGCAGCCGCCCCAACCTGCGCATCATCACAGAGGCACACACCAGCCGCGTGCTGCTGGACGGCAAGCGGGCCACGGGCGTGGAGTACCTGCAGGGCGGCAACACGCAGCAGGTCAAGGCACGCCGCGAAGTGATCCTGAGCGGAGGCTCCTTCGGCACACCCCAGTTGCTCATGCTGTCCGGCATTGGCCCCGCAGCGCATCTCAAACAGCATGGCATCCCCGTGGCGCATGAACTGCCCGGAGTCGGTCAAAACCTGCAGGACCACCTAACCACCGTGCTGATCTACCGCACCCACCGCGTGGACGCCACGCTAGGCGTTTCTCTTCGAGGCGGCTGGGCGCTGATCAAGTCCATTTTTGAGTGGCGCAACAAGCGCACCGGCTGGGTCACCACCAATGTGGCCGAAACCCAAGGCTTCATTTCCACCGAAGGCAACCAGGAGCACCCCAACATCCAGCTGGCGCTGTGCACCGGCATTGTGGACGACCACACGCGCAAGACCCACCTGGGCCACGGCTACACCCTGCATGTCACCCTGATGCGGCCCAAGAGCCGCGGATCGGTCACCCTGGCCAGCGCCAAGCCCACCGATGCCCCGTTGATCGACCCTGCGTTCCTGAAGCACCCTGACGACCTGGCCACCCTGATCAAGGGCACGCAAATGGGCTACGACATCATGGAGTCGGCCGCCCTGAAACCCTACCGCGGCAAGATGATGTACCCCGTTGAGCGCAACAACGTGGCGCAGATCGAGCAGTTCTTGCGCAAGAACTCCGACACCGAGTACCACCCCGTCGGCACTTGCAAAATGGGCCCCGCCAGCGACCCGATGGCCGTAGTAGACGCTACGCTGCGCGTGCATGGCCTGCAGGGTTTGCGTGTGGTGGACGCATCCATCATGCCCAACCAGGTGAGCGGCAACACCAACGCGCCCACCATGATGATTGGCGAAAAGGCGGCGGACATGATCAAGGCCGGGGTTTAAACCCTGCAACGGCATGCGGCGGCAAATCCCGCTAGCATGCAGTTCCCTTTTTCCAGCACCCCTCCTCCATGAAGCTTTACTACTCCCCCGGCGCCTGCTCACTGTCCCCGCACATCGCACTGCATGAGTCCGGACTGGCCTTTGAAGCCATCGCCGCGCCCACCAAGACCCACAAGCTGCCCGATGGCACCGACTTCTACACCGTCAACCCGCTGGGCTATGTGCCCTACCTGACGCTGGACAACGGCAAAAGCCTGCGCGAAGGTCCGGCCATTGTTCAGTACATTGCCGACCAGGTTCCCGACAAACACCTGGCCCCGGCCAATGGCACCTTTGAGCGCTACCAGTTGCAGGAATGGCTGACCTTCATCGGCACCGAACTGCACAAGACCTTTTCACCCCTCTTTGTTCCGACCACGCCGGCAGAGACCAAGTCCGCCGCCATAGAACGATTGCAGTCGCGCCTGAAATGGGTCGATGGCGAACTGTCGGGCAAGCAATACCTGATGGGCAACACCTTTACCGTCGCCGATGGCTACTTGTTTGTCGTGACCAACTGGGCCCAATATGTAAAACTGGACCTGAATGGATACCCCAACCTGGTGGCCTTCCGTGCGCGCGTCGGTGCACGCCCCGCGGTCATCGCCGCCATGAAGGCGGAAGGCTTGATCAAGTAAGTTCCCAAGGGACGTAACCCGTCCCATGGAACTTTTGCCCCACGCGTGGGCTCACACTTGCCATGACGCACCGGAACAATTTTTTCGCCCGCCTGCTGCGCGGCATGCTCAAGCTGCTGTTCGGACTGGCGATCGACGTGTTTCTGTTCGGCCTGTTGCTGGCCGTCCTGGTGATGATGCTGGGTGTCACGCTGGGGTCCCTGCTGACCGGTCGCAGGCCGGCGCCACTGGCGGTCTTCAGCCAGTTCCGCCAAACCTCCCAGCGCTACACGCAGGATGTGGTTGACGTGCAAGCGCACGAAGTGGCGGACACGCCAAAGGCACCCGCAAGCAAATAAGGCTTGCTATCAAATAAATAGCTTTCTGCGCAATGGGTACGGGGGCTAGAGGGCTTTTTGACGCAGAGCCAGCACGGCTCCCACCCATAGCGCAAACGCCGAAAACACCAGCCCGCGGGCCAGCCCCCCGGGGCCATCGGCAATCCAGCCCACGATGGTGGGGCCCACGATTTGCCCCGCCGCAAACACCGCCGTAAACGCGCTGATGCCGGCGGCCCATGCGCTGTGCGGCAGGTTGTGCCGCACCAAGGCCGTAGTCGATGCCACCACCGACAGAAACACCCCGCCAAACAAGAGGCCGGAAGCCAGCACCACGGGCCAGGCCTGCGTCAGCGCGGGCAATACCGTAGCCAGCCCCAGCAGCGTGTTCAAAATGGCCAGAGCACGGCCATTCCGGTAACGGTCCAGTAGCCCTGCCCAGATGCGCGAAGACGCCACCACCGCCACGCCCAGCAGGCCATAGAACACCGTTACCGCCAGCGTGCTGCTGCCCCGCTCACGCAACAGCGCCACCACAAAGGTCATGTAGCCGATATAGCCCACACCAAACATGGTGTAGCCCGCCAGACTGAAGCCAAACTGCCGCCACCGAAAGACGATGGACACGGCATCGCTTGCGGCAACCGGTGGTGCCCACTGCGCCATCGCACGAGCGGGCCACAACAACACGGCACTGGCCAGCCCGCACACCAGCGCCAGGCTCCACCAGGCCCAGCGCCAGCCGTGCAGCGAGCCCTGCGCCAAATCCAGCACCCACGGAACCAGACCGGCCGAAATGACGATGCCCAGCCCGGTACCACCGTAATACAGACCAATCAGGAATCCACCCCGAGCCGGATCGCGGGCGCCCAGGCGTGTGGCCATCAAGCCCCCGGCAATGAAGACCAGGGCACTGGCCACTCCCGCCAGCAACCGCTGCAGCAGCAAAGGCTCCGCTGTAGTAAAAAATCCGCTCAACCCCATGAACACGCTGGCCAGCACCGCACCGGACCACAACAGGGTCGAAGCACCCACGCGCCGCAACAGCCAGGGCGTGATCAGCGCACCCAGAAAGTAACCCAGGGCGTTGGCCGTGTTCATGGCACCGGCCAGGGTGTAAGACCAACCCAGGTCGGCGCGCATAGCCGGTAGCAGCAAGCCATAGGCAAAACGCGTAATGCCCAGTGACACCGCAGCGCCCAGCGAGAGCGCCAGGGCCAACTTCCACAAATGTCGCGAAGGGGTCTGCAAGAGGGCTGCCTTTTGAATGGTTAGCCTTGCATTTTGCGGCAACAGCAGCAAGTACAGAAATCCACCATCACAAGGCCCCTTCCAATGACCACTTTGTTTGATCCCGTCCAGGCCGGCCGGCTGTCCCTGGCCAACCGTGTCGTCATGGCGCCGCTCACGCGCAACCGTGCGCCCGACGCCATCCCCACCGCGCTCATGGCCGAGTACTACACCCAGCGCGCCACCGCAGGGCTGATCATTACAGAGGCCACCGCCATCAGCCACCAGGCGCAGGGCTACTCGGACGTGCCCGGGCTGTACGGAACCGAACAGCTCGACGGCTGGAAGCAGGTCACCCGCGATGTGCATGCCGCGGGCGGAAAGATCGTGGTGCAGCTCTGGCATGTGGGCCGCGTGTCGCACACCGACCTGCAGCCCGATGGTGGACGCCCGGTGGCTCCCTCGGCCATTGCCGCCAAAACCAAGACCGTGCTGATCAGAGACGGTTTGCCCGCCTTTGTGGACACCTCCATGCCCCGCGCGCTGACCGCCCGGGAGCTGCCCGACATCGTGCACACCTACCAGGCGGCCGCCCGCAACGCCGTGGATACCGCCGGCTTCGACGGTGTGGAAATCCACGGTGCCAATGGCTACCTGCTGGACCAGTTCCTGAAAAGCGATTCGAACCAGCGCACCGATGACTACGGTGGCAGCATGGAAAACCGGGCGCGATTGATGCTCGAAGTAACCCGCGCGGTCACCAGCGCCGTGGGCGGTGGGCGCACCGGCATTCGCCTCTCGCCGGTGACGCCGGCCAATGACGTGCACGATGCCGATCCACAACCCCTGTTTGAGTATGTCGTGCGCGAGCTCGCCGCCCTGCAACTGGCCTACATCCATATCATCGAAGGCGCAACCGGCGGCCCGCGGGTGTTGCCCGACCGCCCATTCGACTACAAAGCCCTGAAGGCCGCCTACCGCAACGCAGGTGGCAAAGCAGCCTGGATGGTGAACAACGGATACGACCGGGAAAGCGCCGAGCAGGCCATCAATGCCGGTGCCGACCTGGTCGCGTTTGGCCGCCCCTTCATCGCCAATCCGGATCTGGTGGAACGCCTGCGCCGCGACGCACCCCTCAACGCGCCCGACAAAACCACCTTCTACGGCGGCGGCGCCAAGGGTTACACCGACTATCCGACGCTACCTAAATAGTCGCTAACGGCATAGACTCGAAGGCCCCCAAAACAGCAGGGGCGCTGCCCTCAGCGCAACAACCGGATCAGGAGTCACCCAGCCCGATAGGGGCCGGGGCCTTCATCACAATGCGGGTAAACAACCGGTCATAGGCGGGGTCATGCGGATATTTGCCCGTCAGCGGGTCGCAATTTTTCTCAAAGGCTGCGTCCAGTTCCTTCCAGTCGGCATCGGACAACACCTTTTCAGCTTCAGGCAGGATCACCGTTTCTTCCAGACGCATATGGTCCTGGTAGAAGGTCACGTAGCGAATGCATTGCTCTGCAAAAGGTGCCCTGCGGGACTCGCCCAACAACTCCCACGCGAGCAACAAATGCTGCAGCTCGCGCACCGCCTTTTCGCCGTTCATGTGGTCCCGGTCCAGATGCGCCACGGCCTCGGCCAGTCCGGGCGCAGCGCGTAGCACGCGCGGAAACAGCAACTCGGTCTCTTTGGTGTGGTGCAGCCGCTCCGGAAACTCGTCGATATAGAACAGCATGGCGCGCAGCACGTCAAAGAACTGCGGTGGGTTGTCCCCGGGACCTCTCTCCACCATCATGCGCATGGATTGCAGCATGGCGGCGAGTGAGGCGTGCTCGTCACGAATAATTTGCAGACTGGTGTGTTTCATGGCGGTCTCCGTAATATTTCTTTGTAGGAAGACCCAAGAATGCCCACGTGCAGCCATCCAGGCCATGACACAGGTCAAGTTTTTGACTATTAATCCGGCGCAGAAGGGGCCCCGGGATGCCGGTGAGGGCGTGTCTGCAGACAAGAAAACGAGCCCTAATGTCGATTTTGTCAATTTATTTGGGTGAAAAAAATCCGAAAATTCACCCCACTGCCACATCTTGTGGCGACTCTTTTTTTGCAATGAAAGGTACACCATGCCCGAATTCACCACCGCGTCCATGCGTTCCCAGGAAACCCTGGTGAACGACATCAAATCCATCATCACCGATGCCGAGGACATACTCCACGCCACAGTGGACCAGACCGGCGACAAAATCGCGAGTCTGCGCGCACGCGTTCAGGACCGACTCAAGGATGCAAAAGCCCGGCTGGTTACGGCGGAAGCCGTGCTGATGGACAAGACCCGGGCCGCGGCGCGCGCGACCGATGCCTATGTACACGAGTCGCCCTGGCAGGCGGTGGGCGTGGGTGTCGGGGTCGGGTTCCTGCTGGGATTTATCCTGGGCCGTCGCTAGGCTCTGGTTCCGGATCTCTCCCGTATGAGTGACCCCACTGCCAGCCTCGGTGCTTTTGGCGCCGCCCGGGCTCAAATCGTCACCCTGCTGGCGTTGGGACAAACACGGCTGGAATTGCTGGGCAATGAAATCGAAACGGGTCGGCTCAACGCGATGCGCCAGTTCATGCTGGCCCAGGCGCTCCTGCTGGGTGCTGGATTGGCGGTGGTGCTGACCGTTGCCGGACTGGCGCTCATTTTCTGGGAACAGCGCTTACTTGTGGTGGTTGTTGCGGGTGCGTTGTCATGGGCGCTCGTGGCGTACTTCTACATCGCCCTGCGTAAAAGCGCCGAAAGAAAAGAGCACCTGTTTGCATCCAGTCTGGCCGAGCTGCAGGAAGACCTGCGCCAACTCAAAGCCGCAACGGGCCATGGACCAGCGGCTGATTGAACTCCATGTAGCGCGCGGGCGCCTGCACGAGCGCATCGGGGCGCAGCGCGCCCAGCTGGCACGCGAACTGGCTCCCTTGACCGGCACCCTGCACGCTATTGACCGCGCCCAGGCACGCTACCAGCGGGTCCGGGCCTGGATGGCAGCGCATCCGTTAGCCGTCAGCGCAATCGTCGTGGCACTGGTCGTGTGGCGACCGCGTTCGGTCGTGCGGTCCCTGCGGTGGGGGCTTTCGACCTGGCGCCGCTGGCACCAGGTGCGCAACTGGATGGTTTAGCTTTCACGCACCCGGTGGCTTCCAGCGCTTGAGCAGCAGCGCGTTGCCCATGACGCTCACCGAACTCATCGCCATGGCTGCACCGGCCACCACCGGGTTCAAAAAGCCCAGCGCCGCCAGTGGAATACCCGCCACGTTGTAGGCAAAGGCCCAGAACAGGTTTTGCCGGATTTTCGAAACGGTCCGGTCCGAAATATTCAGCGCAGCGGCCACCAGCGCCACATCGCCCCGCATCAGCGTGATGCCCGCTGCATGCATGGCCACGTCCGTGCCGTTGCCCATGGCCAAGCCCACATCGGCGGCAGCCAGCGCGGGGGCATCGTTCACACCATCGCCCACCATGGCAACCACATGCCCGCCTTCTTTCAGTTTCGCCACCTGCGCGGCCTTATCGCCCGGCAGTACTTCAGCCATGACTTCGCCGTCTTCCGGGCGCAGCCCCAGGCGTCGCGCCATCACCTCGGCAGCGCCCCGGTTGTCCCCGGAAATCATCACGGTCCTGATGCCGCGTGCCCGCAGCGCAGCCAACGCCTCCTTGGCACCGGGCTTGGGCTCATCACCAAATGCCATGAGGGCGCGCAAGGTAAGGCCGGCCGTGGTGCGCTCGGCCATGGCCGATACCGTCGCGCCCTGTGCCTGCAACTCGGCAGACCGGGCTGCCAGCGCACCCAGAGGCACGCCCAGCTCGTCCATCCAGCGCAGGCTGCCAATCAGGTAGCTCTTCACCCCGACCTCTCCTTCGCTGCCACGACCGGGCACTGCGCGTACGTTGTCGGGCGCTTCAAACGCAAGGTCCTTTTCCTTGGCCGCCGCCAGGGTAGCGCGGGCCAGCGGATGCTCGCTGCCGCTCTGTAGACTGGCAGCGATGCGCAGGGCCACGTCCTCACTCAAGGCCTCGGCTCCCGCTGCGCTTTCGGCAAGCACCAGCGCAGTCAGCCGGGGCTGGCCCAGCGTCAGGGTTCCGGTCTTGTCAAAGGCCACTGTGTCCACCTTGTGCGCCAACTCCAGCGCCTGCGCATCCTTGATCAAAATGCCGTATTTGGCCGCCACACCGGTGCCCGCCATGATGGCCGCTGGCGTGGCCAGCCCCAGCGCGCAGGGGCAGGCAATGACCAGAACCGCCACAGCATGGATCACCGCCGTCTCGAATGCATGGCCGGTCAGCCACCAGCCCAACAGCGTCATGGTGGCCAGCACCAACACCACAGGCACAAACACGGCGCTCACCTGGTCCACCAGGCGCTGGATCGGCGCCTTGGCCGCCTGCGCGTCTTCCACAAGCCGGATGATGCGCGAAAGCACGGTTTCACTTCCCACCGCGCCCACCTGCAGCACGACACGGCCCTCGCCGTTGATGGAGCCGCCGGTGAGCTTGTCACCCGCATCCTTGGCCACCGGCAGCGGCTCGCCGGTCAGCATGGACTCATCCACCTGCGTATGGCCTTCCAGCAGGGTGCCATCCACCGGAAAGCGCTCGCCGGGTTTGACCACGAGGCGGTCGCCCACCAGCACCTCGGCCACGGGCACATCCACTTCACCATCGAGTCCAATCAAATGCGCCACATCGGGCCGTAGCGCATGCAGGGCGCGAATCGCCGTAGTGGTCTGGCGCTTGGCGCGGGCCTCCAGCCATTTGCCGAGCAGCACGAGGGTGATCACCACCGCTGAACCTTCAAAGTACAGATGCACCATGGCACCCGGCTCGGCCGTGAGCCACAACCACACCGACAGCAACCAGCCGGCCGTGGTGCCGATGGACACCAGCAAATCCATATTGCCGGTGAACGCCTTCAGGGCGTGCCAGCCGGCCTTGTAGAAGCGCGCCCCCAAAATGAACTGCACCGGCGTAGCCAGCGCAAACTGCATCCATGCAGCAAGCATCCAGTGCTGGCCAAACAGGTCACCAATCATGGGCAGCACCAGCGGTGCCGACAGCAGCAGACCAATGGCCACCGGCCCAAAGCCTGCCCAGGGCGAGGCATCTTCCACGGCATCCATTTGCTCAGGGCTGCGCGGCTCGTATCCGGCATCGCGCACCGCGCGGCGCAGCTTGGCCTCCATCTGCTCGTCACCGGCGAAGGTGATACGGGCCGACTCGGTGGCCAGGTTGACAGTGGCATCGGTCACGCCGGGCACTTTTTTCAGCGCCTTTTCCACGCGGCCCACACAGGACGCGCATGTCATGCCGCCAATACCAATATCGAGTGCCGGGGCTTGGGGCGCAGTGTTGATTGCAGTAGTCATGGGGCGTAGCCTAATGGTTCCCACGGTGGCAAGGTCAAGAGGTACTTGACTCTCCCACCGTGGCAAGGTTCAGACTATGCTCTTGAACCCGCGTCTTAACCATCACTACCCCAAGGATTTCTCATGAACCAGACCTTCACTGTTACCGGCATGACCTGCGGTCACTGCGAAAAAGCCGTCACCCGCGCGGTCAAACAGATTGATCCGCAAGCCGAGGTCAAGATCGACCGCGCACAAAATCTGGTGCAGGTCGAGTCCACACAGGCGCGTGACGCGCTGGCCAAAGCCATCGCCGAAGAAGGCTATGCCGTTGCGACCTGACAGGCAAGGCACCGGGGCCAGCGTCACCATTGGCGAGGCCGCCCGACAGTCCGGCGTGTCGGCCAAGATGTTGCGCCACTACGAATCGCTGGGACTGCTGGCCAACGTGGCGCGCACCGACAGCGGCTACCGCCTCTACACCGCGGCGGACGTGCATACGCTGCGCTTCATCAAGCGCAGCCGGGATCTGGGATTTTCGATGCTGGAAATTGCAGAACTGGTGAACCTGTGGCAAAACCACAGCCGTGCCAGCGCAAGCGTCAAGCAAATCGCGCAAAAGCACCTGGAAAGCCTGGCGCAACGCATTGAGGGCATGCAGGCCATGCAGCGCTCACTGCAAACGCTGCTGCAACACTGCCACGGCGACGGCCGGCCCGACTGCCCCATTCTGGATGACCTCTCCGGGGTCTCCAAACGGCTTCCATGATCGACCCCGTCACCTTGTATCCCGCGTTGGCAGAAGTGGTTCCCAGGCTGGCGGACGTGGGCCCCTGCGCAGGTCCCATGACCGTACCCGCAGGAACCGTTCTGTTCGATGAAAACGCACCGTGCCAGGGCTTCCCGATGGTGCTGGAGGGTGAAATCAAGGTATCGCGCCACTCCAGCGACGGCCGCTCGCTGGAGCTGTACCGCGTCGTCCCCGGCGAGTTGTGCCTGGTCTCCAGCGCCAGCCTGTTTCGCAGCGCCCCGCTGTCGGCCCACGGCATCACCACCCGGCCCACCACGCTGCTGCTGATTCCACCGGCTGTTTTCAGACAATGGCTCGAAACACCGGCGTTTCGCAACGGGGTACTGGGGCTCTTTGCGGAACGCATGGCCGACCTCACCGGCCTCATCGATGCGGTCGCCTTCCAGCGACTGGACCAGCGCCTGGCCGCAGCCCTGCTGGGCCGGGGGCAGAACCTGTCATTGACCCACCAGGAACTGGCGAATGAACTGGGTACCGTGCGCGAGATCGTTTCCCGCCTGCTGCGCCGCTTTGAGCGGGAAGGCTGGGTCGAACTGTCCCGCGAACGCATCCACATCCACAACAGCACGGCCCTGCGCGCCATCGCGGCGGCCCTGTCAGCCTGAGCCCGGTCCCCATGACTTGACTGTGTGACCCAAGTCACAGACCATCTGGTAGCCAACGCGTCCAATACTTCCATCAACCACTTATTTCCAGGAGTCAATCATGAAAACCAATGAAGGCACTATCGATCGGGCCATGCGCGTCATCGCGGGACTCGTCCTGATCGGGCTTACGCTCACCGGCAATATCGGCGTCTGGGGCTGGATTGGCATCGTTCCGCTGGCCACAGGCGCACTGGGCTGGTGCCCGCTGTACAGCATGCTGGGCCTCAACACCTGTCCGATGAAGCGATAGGAGTGCATCTCAACTGCTATTATTTTGATAGCTACTTGCGCATACAAAACGGGGGCTACGGCCCCTTTTTGCATATATGCAAGGCATTGTTATGTGCGTCATCGCCAGGCAGCGTCCCGGGTTAAGGGGTACCGGCGCCTGCGCAAACCGCAAACCGCACACCGTGTTGGTACGTTGGTATCCCTGCTGGCCCTCACGGCCGCGATGGCTACCGCGACTAGGTTTTAACGTGCCTCAGGTGGCGGCCATTTCGCCACCAAGGGCTTCCAGCAAATCCGGAATCAGCTTGCGCAGCTCACCGGTGGCAATGGCCGCATCGGCATCAAAGTTGTCGTCCTTGGTATCCCCCGGGGACGCTGCATTGCCTTCAAAAACCGTCTCTAGAAACGCGATCTTCTTCAGCTGAAGCGCCTCGGTCAGCACAAACGACACCCGGTCTTCCCAGGTCAGCGCCAGGCGCGTGGGCACTTTACCCATGGCAATGTGCTGGCAGACCTCATCGGTATCCAGCGCGTGGCGGGTATAGCGCACCACCGCTTTGGACTCGTCGGCCGCTTTGAGCTCGCACTCGCGGTCCACGCTGAAACCGGGCGGCGCTTCCTTGGTGGATAGCCAGGTCGACATGGCCGCAGCGGGAGAAATCTGGGTGTTGATCAACTGCACGGCCAGACCGTCTATAGCCTTGATCAGCCAGGTGGTCACTTCGTCGGCCTTGGCCTGACTGCCGGCATCGGTCAACAACAAACCGGCCGCCGGGTCCACCCACACCAGCACACTAGACTGCTTGGTAAACGCCATCGGCAACAGCGCCAGGCGGGCATCGTCGGTGAGCTCTTTTTTCTCCTTCTTGCCGGGCTTTCGCCCCGTGGTGGCTTCAATGTGATCAAGCTGGTCCTGCACCTTGCGCTTGACCACCGAGCCCGGAACCACCTTGACTTCCATCATCAGCTTCAGCAGCCACTGGCCGCCTACCACTTCCACCAGCGGACCATTGGCGTGGCCACGGGGTTCCAGCCAGCCAACGGATTTTTCCTGCGAGGCGCCGCACTCCACGAAGCGTGCGGTCTCCAGAGCGCCTTCCAGCGTCGCCACGTCGGTTGGCCAGGCGGACACGACGCGGTACATCATCAAATTCTTGAACACTTGCTTGCCTTTTGCTAATGGGTATCGAGGGGTTGAGGGATGTATTGTCAACGCAGCGCGAACCGTCTTTTTTCACGCAACTTTACAAAGCCTCATGCGGGCGCAATGGGTCAGATACACAAGGCGCCCACACTTGCATTCAGGCCTGAAAGCGATTCCCGCCTCAGACTCCACCCTCAAAGGAAGTTACATGAAACCCGTATTCAAATCCCTCATCGTTGCAGGCTTGCTGGCTACGGCCGGACTGGCTGCTTTCTCCCAGCCCATGATGGGCGGCTCCGGCCCCATGGGTCATGAAGGCGACATGGGCATGCACGGACGGCAAGACCCCGCGAAAATGGAAGCCTGGATGGCCAAGCGCACCACGGAGCTCAAGGCCAAGCTCAAAATCACGGCCGCAGAGGAAGGTGCCTGGACCGCGTTCACCGCGGCCATGAAGCCATCCGTGGGCATGCAGGAAAACCGTCCGGATCGCGCCGATCTGGCCAAGCTCACCACACCCGAGCGGATTGACAAAATGCACGCCCTGCGCACCCAGCGCATGGCCGACATGAGTACTGCCATGGACAAGCGCGACGAAGCCACCAAAACCTTTTATGCCACGCTGAGCGCCGAGCAGAAGAAGACGTTTGATGCCGAGCACGCCCGCATGGACGGCCGCCATAGTGAACACCACAAAGGTTGGGGCCGTGGCAATAGCGCTGACAAAGCACCGACCAGTCCGTCGCCAAGTAAGTGAGGTCAGGCCAGCAGCGCCTTGAGTTCGCCGCTGGCTATCAGTTTCTTCACATCGTCAGCGCCCCCCACCAGGGTGCCTTTGACAAACACCATGGGAAATGTGGGCCAGCCGGTCCACATTTTCAATGCGTTGCGCTCGCGCCAGGTGTTCAGGTAGTTGCCATAGTTCAGGTCATGGTGGGCCACAGCGGCGTCATCCAGCAGCTTGCGGACCTTTTTCGGGAACGGGTTGCCGCCCATGCCGACCACCACGACGGCGTGCCGGGCTATGGCTGCCTGCACTTCTTTTACGATCGCCTGCTGGTGGTTGGCCACCCGCTCACGGATGGCAGGGTGGATACTGGATTCGCTGAGAATGGGACGCGGCATAAAGAGCCTCCTGATCAATCAAAGCGCCCATTATCGGCAGACACCGTAAAAACTCACCCTCTTGATGGAGATCAAGGATATATAGTGGTTCACGATCTACACTGCGTCGCTCCAACGCACACCCACCATGCCTACCACCCCCGCGACCCTCCCTGCAGTGCGCACCGTCACCCTCATGCACCCGCTGATCTGGCTGGTAATGGGCGCACGCGACATGGCCCATGCCGGCTGGATCAGCTTGGCCCATGGCTTGGTGCTCGCAATCGGTGGTGCAGTCATCGTGGCCATGGCACACGACCGGTTCTGGTTGCTTGCAGGCGCCCTATCGGGCTTTCTTGTGATTGCGCCGGTGCTGGCCACCAGCCTGTATGCCCTGAGCCGCGCCCTGGAGCACAATAAAAAAGCCGACGCCAGCGTGGTCGTCAAAACCTGGCTCAACTGGCAGAACAGCCATTTCAACAAATGGGGCAATGACTACTGGTGCATGGTGCAGTTTGGCGCCCTGCTGGCCCTGGCGGCCACCGGCTGGGTGCTGACTTCGGCAGCGCTCATCACCCTGCTGGCACCCGTGCCCATTCACACGCCGCTGGACTTTGTGCACCACGTTGTGCTCGCCAAAGACGGCTTTCTTTTTGAACTATGGCTGGCTCTGGGCGGCATCATGGCAGCGCCCCTGTTTGCCTCCAGCGCAGTGGCCATGCCTTTGCTGCTGGACCGCCGGGTCACGTTGATGCAAGCCGTGTTGACCAGCTGGCAGACTGTGCTGATCAACCCCCTGCCTATGGGATTGTGGGCCGCCATCATCATGGTTTTAACCCTGCTGGGGCTGGGCTCCCTGATGCTGGGCCTGATTCCCTTTATTCCCATGCTGGGCCATGCCAGTTGGCATGCCTACCGTGCGCTGGTGGATGCCTCTGCCTTGCCTGCCCGCGAAACTCTGGATGTAAAAAGCTGATGTTTGGTTACTCGGAAGAACAGATTGCGGGCTTTGGCCTCACCTTCGGGGTGGGCGGCTTCATGCTCTACATGCTGTTCATCATCGGCCACCTGGCCTGGGAATCCAAGGCCGGGAAGTTCGGCACATTTGTGATTTTTCTCGGACTGGCTTTCGGAATGCTGGGCTTTGTGGCAAAGTTTGCCATTCAGTGGTACCTCGACCGGTAGGGCTTATCCAAACGGCCGGATGCCAATGAGCAGGCCGTGCAGTAAAAACGCAAAAGCGCCCCAGGCACCCACACCCACGAGAACGGTCGTCACCGTTCCGGTCGATGTACCTGCCGGGTAAACCGTACCAGCGACGCGGTCACGTCGGCGGGCCGCAATAAAGTCCAGCACACCCCAAGCCAAAAACGAGCCAAACAGCAGCACATGGGCCACGCTTCCGGTGGCCAGCAAATGCGCCAGCGCCCATACTTTGACGCCCAGCACCATGGGGTGGTGCACACGCGCCTTGATGGCGTTGCGCGGCACATAGGCGGCCGCCAGCAACACAAACGCAACCAGCGTCAGTAACGAGGCAGCATGGCGCATGCCCACCGGTGGAATCCACAGCATCACCGGCTTTTCACGCGCCAGTCCGAAGCCCCATACGATGAGCGCAAAGCCCAGCAAGGACAGCAGGGCATACACACTTTTGTAGGCTATTTCACCCGAGCGCTTCAGCACGTGCGTGCGCCAGCCATCGGCCACGATGCGCACCGAATGCACGCCAAGAAAAAGGAAGAGTCCGAGAATCAGGTATGGCATGGTGCTTCTCCATTCAGGCGCCCAGCACCCGGTTCTTGCCCGCGCGCTTGGCCAGGTACATCGCCTGATCGGCCCGCTTGATGGCATCGGCTCCCGACTCGTTAGCCACCAGCTGTGCCACGCCCGCACTGAACGTGATCAGCACTTTTTCTGTTCCGGACAGGAAGAATTTTTTGGTCAGCTCGCGCTGCAAACGGGTCATCGCCTCAATACCCTTGTCCAGTGGTGTGTCGGGCAACAGGATCACGAATTCTTCCCCGCCATAGCGCGCTAGCGTATCCTGCGGCCGCATGCACTCGCGCGCCACCGTCGCCAGATGGGTCAAAGCCGCATCCCCCGTCGCATGCCCCAGGGTGTCATTGAGCTTCTTGAAGTTATCAATGTCCAGCAATGCCATGCACAGCGGGGACTCTTTGCGACGCACGCTGGAGAGTTCACGGTCCAGCGCCTCGTCCAGGCCCTTGCGGTTGAGCGCGCCCGTCAGCGTGTCGTGGCGGGCCTGGGTGCTGACGCGGTCCAGCTCCTGGTGCAGCTTGGTGAGTTCGGCATCGGTATGGCTGGCGCGCTCCCGCATGGCCTGCAGCTCGTCGCTGGTCGACTGACTTTGATGGGCCATATGGCGCGTAGCTCCCACGACTTCCTTGAGCACCGGCGCAATTTCAGCCATGGTCTTGGCCTGTTCGATCTGGCGGGCATTTTCTTCCAGCTTTTCATGAAAACTGCCGGTAGACCGGGCCATGTCGGACAGCCGGTCTATAAACGTGGCCAGCATCTGGCGCATTTCTTCCTGGGCCAACAACGCGCGTTCCTTGGCGTCTTTCTGTTTGAAAATAACGTCCTTCAAACGGCTGGCGACGTCATCCAGGCGCCGCAGCGACAACGGCGGTGTGGAGGCGGTCATCAAGGCATCCATCTGCCCTTTCATCCACTGCTCTTCCAGACTCAACTCGCCAATGTTCTCAAACACCATGTGCAGCAGGTTGAGCAGTGTCTTTTTGATCTCAGCCTGGTCTTCTGCGGCAAAAGACAGGCGGTGGCTGTAATTGGCCAGCATCAGTTTGACGGAAGCCACATCGGCACCGGGCTCACGCAAGGCCTTCAGCAAACTGTCTGTCTGCTCGGCGAAGCGGGGGTCATCCGATCCCAGCGCGGGCTGGGCATGTTCAATCAGCCGGCCAATCTGAGCCAAAAATTCAGTCGTCAATGCGGGTGCGCCGCCACCGTTAACCGGCGTGCCGGCCAAGGCAGCAACGGGTGAACCACCAGGGCCGCTATCGGTGAGCGGAGCAAATCCGCCATAGGCCACCAATGCCGTCTTGACGCCCTCCCAATTCAGGCGGTCGATCGCGTATTCCATCAAACTGCGCTGCTTTTGCTGGCCTGGCGTTTTTGCAGGCAAGGCTTTGGCAATGTCGCGCAAGGCATCCGCCGGGAACAGCGACACCTGCGCGATACCCGCTATTTCGTTGTACAGCGTCTGGTAGTTGAGGGGGGTGGGCGGCAGCTTTCGAATGGTCAGCTGCTTCAGCGTTTCACGCGCGATTTCAAAGGGTTTCTTTTCACTCATCACCACAGTACCTGCTATACATTTAATAGCTGCTTACGCAGTATTTACGGGGGCTAAAGCCTTATTTAACCACTAAATTATGAAAAGACCTGCCCCGCATTCATGGCAGCGCCAGGAACACCTTGAACGCATCCACGGTTCGCTGGGCATCTTCCTCATGGGGAACATGGCCCAGGTCCGCAAACACCACCAGCCGGGAGCCCGCAATATCGGCCTCAAACCGCTGGGCGTTCTGCGGTGGAATCAAACGGTCTTTGGCACCCCAGAGTATGAGGGTGGGTAGCTTCAGGGTCTTGATTGTGGCCTCGTCACTGCTCAACGGTTGCTCAAACCGCTTGCCCAAAGCCTGGCGGTTCCCTGCACGCAAGGCCATGTCGTAGTAACGATCCACCAACTCGGGCGTTACCCTGGATGGATCGCCATACACATTGCGCAGACTGCTCCGAACCACGCCGCGTGGCAATACCTGCCCCATTACCTCGCGCAACCCCGGTGTTCGCGCAAGCCAGAAACCAAGGGGCACCGACTTCGGCTTGAATGAATAGCCCGCCGCGTCAATCAGCACCAGCTTGCTAACCCGCCGGGGGATGGCTGCAGCCGTCTCCCAGGCGATCTGGCCACCCAGGGAATTGCCCACCAGTACAAAATTTTTGACGCCTAACGTATCCATGACGGCACCCACAAAGCGTACATAGGCAGCCATCGAATAGTCGTTTTGCGGGTCTGGTCCGGTCAAACCAAAGCCCGGCAAATCAAAACGGATCACCCGTCGCTGGCCCATCAGACTGTGTGTCCAGCCATCCCAGGTGTGCAAACTTGCCGATGTTCCATGCAACAAAACAATCGGCATGGGGTCGTTCCTTGGACCCTCATCGCGCACATGCACCTGCATGCCATTGACCGCCAAAAACTGTGATGGCGCCTGTGCCCAGCGGACGGACAACTGCTCCACCGATTTGTCCGGCGCCCAGGTGGCGATCACGCCTGCCACCGCAAAAACCAGCCCTGCAACCAAAAGCACGACCAAGAGGCGGAAAATGAGTTTCATGGCTCCGGACTCTACACCCGTCTTTTCAGATTTTGTCAAAGAATAACTCTGTGCATAGTTCTGGCATAAGACACTAGTTATCCACAGGATTTATCAAAAGGGCAAAGTTGTTCATTTGAGAGGTACACCACCGACGCAGGGTCGCGCACAGGGGTCAAGCACACGCAAGTACATGATTTATAATGAATTAATGACCTTATCCACAGTTTCCTGCGCCCTCTATCTACTACTACTATCTTATAAATAAGAAAATAAGAGATAGAGAGCAACAAGCCTTCTTCCAAAAAAAGATTTTGTGGCCGGTGTTGCATCGCGACGCACCGGGAAAAGAAGCATCCTGCGCAGCGTGTTTCTTCGCCGCAATCAAGTAAGATTTGCGGATACCCGGATTACTTTCATGGCATTTGCTGCCATCTTTTGTCCCCTTTCTGTCCCCTCCTGCCCTTTTCTCCTTCATGCCATCCCCTCCCGCAGGTCATTCCACCGGCCCAGTGCCTGCATCGTTTGAAATCAAAAGCGCACAGCTGCCTTTGGTCGCCCTGCTGCTGAAAACCAGTGACTGGAATGTGCTGACGGCGGATTTGTTGCGCCAACATGGTCCCGACGGCGAAAGCCCTGATTTTTTTGACCACGACGCGTTGGTGATTGATTTTTCGCAGCTGGATGCAAAAACGCCGGTTTCCGACATCGTGCCCTTGCTCAAGGTGCTTCGTTTGTGCCATCTGATTCCAGTTGCCATGCGGGGTGCAAGCCCCGACTGGATGGCGGCGGGTCTGGCGGTGGGCCTGGTGGAATCCCCCCTGGAAATGCACCGGACTCGGCCGGTTGCTGCGGTTGCTGTGCCGGAAGTTGAGCGTGAGGTGGTTCGCGAAGTGGTGCGTGAGATTGCAGGTCCGACCACTCTGGTGGTGGACAAACCCTTGCGATCCGGCCAGAAAATCTATGCCCGTGGTGGCGATCTGGTCGTGCTGGCTATGGTCAACCAGGGCGCCGAGGTGGTGGCGGATGGCAATATCCATGTTTACGCCCCGCTGCGGGGAAAAGCCATGGCCGGTGCGCGTGGCAACACCAACGCGAGGATCTTTTCCCTGTGTCTGGAACCTGAATTGATTTCCATCGCCGGGGTGTACCGAACCAGCGAAAATCCTTTGGCACCGGAGGTGCGCGGCAAGGCGGCTCAAGTCCGCCTGAGCAACGACGGGCAGGACAAACTGCTCATTGAAGCGTTGAAAACCTGATTAGAAAGAAGTCTGACTTATGGCAAAAATCATTGTGATCACGTCTGGCAAAGGCGGCGTTGGCAAGACCACTACCAGCGCCAGTTTTGCAACCGGACTGGCCCTGCGTGGCCACAAAACTGCGGTGATCGACTTTGACGTGGGCTTGCGCAATCTGGATCTGATCATGGGTTGCGAACGCCGCGTGGTGTACGACCTGATCAACGTCATCCAGGGGGAGGCCAACCTCAACCAGGCCCTCATCAAGGACAAGCAGTGCGACAACCTGTTCGTGCTGGCGGCCTCCCAAACCCGCGACAAGGACGCCTTGACACAAGAAGGCGTTGAAAAAGTGCTGAACGACCTGGGTGCGATGGACTTTGAGTACATCGTTTGCGACTCCCCTGCCGGTATTGAAACCGGTGCCCTGATGGCCATGCACTTTGCCGATGAAGCGCTGGTGGTGACCAACCCCGAAGTGTCCTCGGTACGTGACTCAGACCGCATTCTGGGCATGCTGGCCAGCAAGACCAAGCGCGCCATTGAAGGCCTGGACCCGATCAAGGAGCACTTGCTCATCACCCGTTACAACCCGGCGCGCGTGGACCAGGGCCAGATGCTGTCGCTGGACGACATTCAGGACATTTTGCGCATCAAGCTCATAGGGGTCATCCCCGAGAGCGAATCGGTGCTGCAAGCGTCCAACCAGGGCGTGCCTGCGGTGCATATGCAGGGCAGTGATGTGTCAGAAGCCTACAAGGACGTGATTGACCGGTTTTTGGGCGCCGAGAAGCCCATGCGCTTCACCGAAGCCCCCAAACAAGGGTTGCTCAAGCGTCTCTTTGGAGGGAAATAAGACCATGTCCATTTTCTCTTTTCTGCTCGGCGAGAAAAAGAAAACCGCCAGTGTTGCCAAAGAGCGTCTGCAAATCATTCTGGCGCACGAGCGCAGTGGGCGTAATGCGGCTGAGCCAGATTACCTGCCGGCCTTGCAGGCGGAGCTGGTTGCGGTGATTTGCAAGTACATCAAGATCGACCCCAAGGACATCAAGCTGAACCTGGAGCGCCAGGACAACCTGGAGGTGCTGGAAGTCAAGATCGAGCTGCCGGACGCGCGGTAAACCAACCCGGCAGAGCTCCGAGATAAGTCGGATAACTCCGCGGGTTCAGGGCCTATCATTCAACCATGTTGATCGAGACGCTTGGCGCTGCCCGCGACATGGGGCGCCTCAATGAAATAGCCGGCGTGGCCATTCGCCATGGCTTTGGCGACAGTGTGCGCCGCATGGGTCTGACCGACAAGCTGGAGCGTGCCGGCCATGCCCTCAAATGGGACCATGCAGCTGACCTGGCACGCCTGCAGCCGCCGGTGCAGGTGCGACTGGCCCTGGAAGAATTGGGGCCCACCTTTGTCAAGCTGGGCCAGATTCTGGCGGGTCGTGCAGACATCTTTGGCGCCGAGTGGATTGCCGAATTTGAAAAACTCCACAGCCACGTGCCACCCGTGGCCATGGATCTCTTGCGACCCCAGCTGCGCGAGGATCTGGGAGCGGAACCCGAAGACATTTTTGCCCGCTTCGATGTGGAACCGCTGGCAGCGGCATCCATTGCCCAGGTACACCGGGCACAGCTGAAGGACGGGGCGGAAGTGGTCGTCAAGATCCGCCGCCCTGGTATCACCGAAATTATCGAGGCGGACCTGCGTTTGCTCAACCGGCTCGCGGCCATCGCAGAGGCTGAGATGCCCACCCTCAAACCCTATCGACCGCAGCTGCTGGTACGCGAGCTGGCAAAATCCTTGCGCCGCGAACTGGACCTGGCTACCGAGTGCCACAACGCCGAGCGCATCGCTGCCAACCTGGTGGCCTTGCCCCATATCGTGATACCCCGGGTGTACTGGGCCTACACCGGGCCGCGGGTCAACGTGCAGGAATTCATCGACGGAGTGCCGGGTGGAGAGCTTGATCAGCTGACCGTCGAGGCCGGTTTTGACCGCAACCTGCTGGCCCAACGCGGTGCCCAGGCGGTGCTGAAAATGATTGTGGACGATGGGTTTTTTCATGCCGACCCGCACCCCGGCAATGTGTTTTACCTGAGCGGAAATCGCATCGCTTTTATTGACTTTGGCATGGTGGGCCGCTTGTCCGACCGGCGGCGGGAAGAACTGCTCCAGCTTCTGCTGGGCCTGGTGGAGCGCAACCCGCAGACCGTGGCCGATGTGTTGCAGGACTGGACCGGCGACGACCACGGCGTCAACCTTTCGCAACTGGAAACCGAGATTGAAACCTTTGTGGACCAGTACCACGGCACGCCGCTGGCCGAACTCAGTCTGGGTCAAATGCTGTCGGACATCACCGCCATTCTGCGGGACCATCGCCTGGGTTTGCCGTCGGATCTGGCGCTGCTGATCAAGGCCTTTATCTCACTGGAAGGCATGGGCCGCGGGCTGGATCCCGGCTTTCACATGGCCACCGAGGCCACGCCCATGCTGCACCAGGTGGTGCGTGCGCGCTACCAGCCCCAGGTTCTGGCGGCCCGCGCCTGGCAAACCCTGCGCCGCACTATGGCGGTGGCCGAGCAACTGCCGCACGATCTGTCGCGCCTGCTGCGCAATGCGCGACGGGGTCGCGTGCATGTGGGTATTGAGCTGGCGCACCTCAAACGCGTAGGCGACCAGATTGACCGGGCTGCCAACCGGCTAGCCATGTCGCTGGTCATTGCTGCGCTGATTATTGGTTCGTCCATCGTCATGAATGTTCAGGGCGGGCCCACCCTGTTCGGTCTGCCGATGTTCGGTTTTTTGGGTTTTTCAGGTGCCGTTTTGGGAGCGCTCTGGCTGGTTCGCGCTATCTGGCGCAGCAACCGTGGTACCACCATCGACGACGAGGACCGCTGAGAAAAGGCTCAGGCCCTGACCAGTCGCAGGTGCGTGATCTCGGAAGGCGCGCCAAAGCGCTTGGGCGGCCCCCAATAGCCGGTACCCCGGCTGGTGTACACCCACAGTGCTTCCAGCTTGTGCAGGCCGGCGGTAAACGGTTGCTGCAGTTTTACAAAATGCATCCAGGGCCAGAACTGGCCGCCATGGGTGTGCCCCGACAATTGCAAGTCAAACCCTGCTTTCGATGCCTCTGTCGCACTGCGGGGCTGGTGGGCCAGCAACAGCTTGAACACCGCATGGTCCGGTGCGTTGGCGATTGCCGCATGGGGGTCACTGCGGTGGGCTTCATCAAAATGGTGCGCGCTGAAATCGGCCACACCCGCCACCACCATCACGGCGGGTTCGGGGTCCTGGGTGTCGGTGCTGTGGTGAATCAGCACGTGCTCGTTCATCAGTACCTGAATACCCAGCCCGCGCAACGCGTCAATCCAGCCATGCGCGCCCGAGTAGTACTCGTGGTTGCCGGTCACAAAAAACGTGCCATGGGTGGACACCAGTTGAGCCAGCGGCGCCACATGGTGGCCCAGTTCGCGCACGCTGCCGTCCACCAGGTCGCCAGTGATGGCGACCATGTTGGCGTTCAGGCCGTTGACCCGGTCCACAATGCGCTGCACATACTGCGTCTTGATGGTGGGTCCGACATGGATGTCGCTGATCTGTGCCACGGTAAAACCGTGCAAGGCCTCTGGCAGGTTGGCGATGGGAACATCCACCTGCACGACCATGGCCGTGCGCCGCGCGTTCCAGAAACCCAGCACCGTCAACAACAGGCCCACTGCGGGCAACGCCAGCGCAGTGTCCGCCCGCAGCGTGGAAACGGACACCACAGCGGGCCATAGCCAGTCGATCGCCAGCGCCAGCAACAACAACACTTCTCGCAGCACCGTCAAAACCAAGAGCGTGGAAAAAAGACCCATGCACAGCAAGCCCAGCCAGGTCAGTACATCGGCCAATGGCGGTTCGGCGACGCGACGCGCCAGCACGCCCATAGGCACCAGCACGGCAGAGACCAGCAGTACTGCCCACAAGGCAAATCCCAGCGGGGCGTAAACAAAAAATAAACCGGGCGCTACGCGCCAGCCCACCAAGACGTGCAGCAGCAGGGAAAAAAGTAAAACGGGGACCAATGACATAAAAAGTTCGCGCAACATAGGTGCGCGACAAAGCCTCAATGAACGTACATGGTGGGAGAGTACGCAAGATCAATGCCCTGAATCTCATCATGGCTTTTGACCCTACCAAAAAAACATCCGCTGCTGTGCCCCCGCAAGCCCTTGCGCGTCAAAAATTTGCTCGGTAAATTCGGCATGCGCCCGGTGAATAGCGATCACACTGCAAGCCCGTGTTCCGTAATCGGGAGAGGCGATAAAGGTTGCTGACAAAACCCGCTCCAGCGCCTGCGGTACGCCGGTTTTCGGCAGTGCAGTGTCCGCTGCCATCGCCTGATCGTGCAGCAGGGGCAGCAGGCTTTGCGGATCGGTCGCCTGGCGATCCACCTGCGTTTGCAGGCGGGCCTTGAGCTGCGTGAGCTTCGGCCAAGGCGTCTGAAAATCGGCATTGGACACCCCGCCCACGCCGGCTTGCAGGGTCAGCACTTTGGCGCCCCGGCTTTCGAGCCCCAGGAGCTGCTGGCCATCGAACACCAGCAAATTGAAGGGGTTGTAGTCGCCCGCATGCTGCGCCAGCTGCTCCAGGTAGTCCCTGGCGTTCAGGGAGCCCTGCAAAAAACCCGCCACCAGTTCTCCGCGCGAGGGCGTGTTGGTGCGCGCAGGTACCGCCGTGCGGTAGTTGGTCAATGCAGCCAGTCGCCCGCTTTGGTTCAGGCCCAGCCACGTGCCCCCGGCCTGCAGGTCCTTGCCGGCCAATACGGCCGCTCCGTCCCGGGTGGGCTCCCACCAATGCACCGGCGTTGCCGCCCGGGCGTAAAACTCATCGCGGTTGCCAAACAGCAGCAACGGTGTGGCGCTGTCAGGCTGCCAGTTCCAGGCAATCAGGCACATGCGGGTCAGCCCCCGCCAGCCGACACCGTCAGATCGGTCTTGACCGCCACCTGGCGCAGTACAAAGCTGGAGTGCACGCCGGTTACGCCCTCAATGCGGGTCAGCTTGTTGAGCAGCAGCGTTTGGTAGTGGTCCATGTCGCGCACGGCCACCTTGAGCTGGTAGTCGGCGTCCTGCCCGGTAATCAGCAGGCACTCCAGCACCTCGGGCTGCAGACCCACCTGCGCCTCAAAATTGGCAAACCGCTCGGGTGTGTGCAGGTCCATGGAGATGTGGATCAGTGCCATCAGGGTCAGGCCCAGTTTTTTGGCGTCCAGCTGCGCGCGGTAGCCCATGATCAGGCCCGACTCTTCCAGTGCCCGCACCCGGCGCAGGCAGGGCGAAGGCGACAGGCCAATGCGGTCCGCCAGGTCCTGGTTGTTGATGCGGCCATCGTGTTGTAGTGCCTGCAATATTTGCTGGTCATACCGGTCAATTTTCATGTTTATGCCAATATTTACATCATTAAAAGCAGAGTATGCCAAATACTCTGAAATGATGGGCAACAACGCAATCATCTGCCGACGCGCCTGACCTACACTTGTATCACCTGTTACCCACAGCCCAAAGCAACACCGGCTACCCGCCACTGTTGCGCAGACCGGCCCCACAAAGGCCGGCATTGCAAAGCCCAACCCCGGGCGCATCAACCGCCCGGGGTCATGTCTTTTTCTCTTTTTCGGACCTGGTTCATACTGCGGCCATGCTCCACGAACCCCGCCTCACCCAAGCCCTGCGCGCCCTGCTCATGGCCCACCGCGTTGCCGCTCTGGGCACGCTGGGGGACGATGGACTGCCCTTTGTCTCCATGGTGCCTTTTGCGGTCGACCCGGACGCTGCTTGCATCGTCATCCACGTCAGCGCTTTGGCGCCGCACACGCGCAATCTGCAGCAGTCGCCTCGGGTCTCGCTGCTGGTCATGCAGGCGGAAGTGGCGGGTGAGCCCGTGCATGCCCTGCCCCGCGTCACGCTGGAAGGAACGGCCACCGCGCTGGTGGTGGACAGTCCCGCGTGGCTGAGCGCCCGTGCGGCTTACCTCGCGCGCTTTCCCGAGGCTGAGCCCATGACCCAGCTGGGAGACTTCAGGTTTGTGGGCATTGCGGTAGCCGGTGCCCGCCAGGTAGCCGGTTTTGGCGCCGCGCGCTCGCTGGACGCCGATGCCGTGGCGCAGGCCCTGCGCTAGACGCCTTCTACAAACGCCACCACCATGC
Source organism: Burkholderiales bacterium (assembly GCA_038237415.1). Lineage (GTDB taxonomy): Bacteria > Pseudomonadota > Gammaproteobacteria > Burkholderiales > Burkholderiaceae_C > Allorhodoferax. Next base: position 5,473 of record JBBRYR010000026.1, on the reverse strand, counting down.
GGGCAATGTGCTCGCCTTCGTGGCCCAGCGTCAGGCTGTGGACACTGGCGCTGTACTTGTCTTCACCCAGCAAGTCCCGCCGCTTGTCGATCAGGTAGGCGCTCAGACCGGTCTCAAACTCAGGGTGCGGCTGGATGCAGAACACCTCCTGCCCCACCGTGAATGACGCCACCGGGCAGAACGCGCTGCTGGCCACCAGCGTGGCGCCAGCGGGTAGTTCAAACACCTGGTCCTGGTGGCTTGCCAGCAGGGAAATCTCGGTGCGGTCGGCGGAGTGTGGCAGGTCCGGCCGGTGCCAGTCGTAGGTCATGCGGCCTGCACCCCAGCCCTGCGGTGCACGCCCCACCGGAGCCCCCATGCACAAGGCAATCAGCTGGTGGCCAAAGCACACGCCCACCATCTTTTTGCGCGCTTGCAACAGCTGGGTGACCTGCTTGCGCAGCTCCACCACCCAGGCGTCGTCGGAGAACGAATCCGCGCGGCTGCCCGTCAGCAACACCGCATCAAAGTCGTCAAAGGAAACCGGGTATTGCCCCAGCTGGGTGTTGAACACCTCGGTGGTCCAGTTGGCACCGACCCGTTCAAACAGGCTGATAAACAGATCGCCAAAGCTGGAATAGGTGGTCGCAAGGTGGCCTTCAAGGATGTCGTTGTCAAGAATGCAGAGTTTCATTGCTATAAATTTAGTAGCGGCTTGCGCATATTTGGCGTGGGCTAGGTGCCAATATACAGGGGTAAAAGTGAAAACACCCAGCAAAAAAAAGGGGGCCAACGCCCGCTTGCCACACTACACCAGCTGTTGAGAGCACGTAAACGCTGTTTTGGTTCCTGCGTTTTGGCCTGTTTATTGCCGTTGCTGCGCCAGGCGGACTATGCCAGGTGCACGACGCCTGATTCGCCCATGCGCGCCGACCCGCCAACCACTGCCGCCTTGGCCATGATCAGGAGCTGCGTCAGCCGGTTCTCCTTGACATCCCAATAGTGGGCATGGGTTGCCTTGACCTCAACCAATGCCAGATCGGGGTCTTCAGCGCCGCCGGGGAACCATGCTTGCGCCGCATTCGTCCACAATGCCCGGGCCTTTGCGATGTCGTCGACCACGTGCGCGGTACCGGAGACAGAGACATAGGTATCTCGGTCCGGATCGGCATAGCTGAGGTTGACCGTGGGCTCCTGCATCAGATCCGCCACCGGCCCGCCTTTGCGGGAGATGAAGAACCAGAAGCTGGAATCTTCCAGGGCCTTGTTCTGCGTCGTCATCGGCCGGGAATGCAGGTGGCCGTCGCTGTGCCTCGTGGTGAACATCGCGAACTTGATGTCTTTGATCATGTCCCATAGTTGTTCGGCGGACTTCTCATCTTTGTTCATGGTGTGTTTCTCGCGGTTGGTGGTTGCGGGGGGATGCGCAGTGCGGGGGGCATGGATATCAGGACACGCGATCCAGCGCCCATCGTCCCGCCGCTGTTGCCAGCGCGCTGGCAAACATGCCCCAAGCGATATCGACCAAAGTCAGTCGCAGGGGCCAATTCTTCAACGTCGCCAGATTGCTGAGGTCATAGGTCGCATAGGCAAACAGGCCAAACAGCGCGCCCGCAACGAGTGCGCGTGGCCAAGAGGCGTTCGGCAACACGGCGAACACCATGAGCCCGATCGGATACAGCAGGTAGAAGGCGCCAGCTGCGACCATATTGGGGGACTCAGCCATGAGGTGCCCGATTCCCTCCCGGTACAGGGACTTGGCGATCACACCAAGCCAAACCATGTCGATCAACAACAGGACGGCAGCGGTGGCGGCATAGGACGTGAGGTATTTGATCATGGCGGTGGGTGTCGGTTGAGGCTGAAGCCTGCCCTCATCCGTTCTAGCCGAACACACCATGACTATAGGTTTGTCGGCCTCGGCTGTCTGTGCGGCACCGAACGCACCCGACACATGAACCACGGGTTGCGCCCGCGCAGGAGAAACGACTGACCGGCCCCGGGTGCCAGCCCCTGTCTACAACCGCCGCGCCCGGACCGCCGCAGCCAGTTGCTCCAGCACCGGCACCGTCTGCGCCATGCTGATGCAGGCGTCGGTCACCGACACGCCATGTTGGAGCGCAACGCCGGGCACGATGTCCTGGCGGCCCTCGTTCAGGTGGCTCTCGATCATGATGCCGGTGATGCGTGCGTCACCCGCCGCAATTTGTGCCGCCACTTCGCCCGCCACCACAATCTGGCGCTGGTGCTGCTTGCTGCTGTTGGCATGGCTTACATCAATCATCACCTGCTCGCGCAGGCCTGCGCCTTTGAGCAGCGCGCAGGCAGCATCCACGTCGGCCTTGGCGTAGTTGGTCTGCTTGCCGCCGCGCAAAATCACGTGGCAGTCGTCGTTACCGCGCGTCTCGAAAATGGCGGCCTGGCCCATCTTGGTCATGCCCATGAAGGCATGCGGCGCCTGTGCGGCCTGAATTGCGTCCGTGGCCACCTTGATGCCGCCATCGGTGCCGTTCTTGAAGCCCACCGGGCACGACAGGCCGCTGGCCAACTGGCGGTGGCTCTGGCTCTCGGTGGTGCGCGCGCCAATGGCGCCCCAGCTCACCAGATCGCTGATGAATTGCGGTGACAGCAGGTCCAGAAACTCGGTGCCCACGGGCAGGTCAATCGCCAGAATGTCCAGCAGCAGCTTGCGCGCCATCTCCAGCCCTTCGTTGATGGCAAAACTGCCATCCAGCATCGGGTCGTTGATGTAGCCCTTCCAGCCGACGGTGGTGCGGGGTTTTTCGAAGTACACGCGCATCACCACCAGCAGGTCGTCCTTCAGGGCGTCGGCCTGGGCCTTGAGCTGCCACGCGTAGTCCATGGCCTGCTCGTGGTCATGAATGGAGCACGGCCCCACCACCACGATCAGCCGGTCGTCCTGGCCATGCAGAATTCTGGAAATGGCCGTGCGGCTGCTTTCCACCAGCGCCTGCGCCTCTTCGGGCACGGGCAGCCACTCTTCGAGCAGTGCGGGGGTAATGAGCGGCCGCACCGCGCCGATACGCGTGTCGTCAATGCGGGTGGTGTCCTGGGTGGTGAGTTCGGTTTTCATTACTATGAATTTTATAGCGGCTTGCGCAGGTTGCACGGGGGCTGGAGGTCAATTTGATGCGTAAAAGGCGGCGCGATGCCGTGTGCCGCCCTTTGCGTATCCGCAATGACAAAGCGTAGCCACTGCGCCTAATATGCACAAGCGGCAGTTGCTTTGAAGAGCAACGCGCGGGTCAAAACGTTGGACGGGCATCAGTACAGGAGGAAATCATGAGCGAAATCATCAGACTGGCGGAAGAGCACATCAAGATGTCGGAGTTGAGTCTTCGTCACATTGACGAAATGATGGCGCGAGCCAACGAGTCACGCACAAAAACCCCGATGGCTGCCAATGTGGAGGCGCAGCTTGCGCAGGCCAAGCAAGACCGTGACCGGATTGCCCATCAACTCACTGACCTGCGTGAAAAGCCCCCGCAAGACGCGTCTGATCTGGCCAAACGCGGCGAAGGGCTGAAAGGCCTGTTTGAGGCCGTGGGCCTGCAGCTTGAACAAGCGTTGGGCGCCATTTTTCCGCAAGGCGGCCGCTAGGCAGCCCTGCTGCGGTTGCTTATTGACCCGCCAGCTCGTGGCGGTCAGCCGCGCAATACAGATCTTCTGCAAAGCGCGGGTCGGTCTTGCGCTGCTCGTCGGCAAAGGCGCGCAGTTGCGCAGCCTCTTCAAACACCGTGAGAACCCGTGGCTCTGCCTTGGTGCGCTGCGTCGTTGCTGCCCACAGGGCGGTTGCCAGCCGGTGAATGGCCGTGCCGAGCTCGTGCAGCGCTACGCCCACGTTATTCGGCTGCGTGGTGGCGAGGGGGGATGAGTTCAAAGTTGCGCTTGTCATAACAATTTCTCCTTCAGAAGTGAGTCATGTTGCACTGCAGTATAGGGTAAACCCTAGGTTTTTGCTTGGGGTGGGAGAAATGCCACGGGGCGAGTCGGCTTAAGTGCGTTGCTTCGCTATTGATTTAGTAGCTGCTTACGCAGGTTTGACGGGGGCTAAGGGGTGATTTGATTGATATCCGCGGCACCACAGCTTGTGATGAACCCAGGCAAATCCCTGGGTCGCAAATTGCCACGCATGTCCCATGCTCGGTACCCACCGGAGGGGCTATTGAGAAACTTCAGCCAATTTGAATACTGCTACCGCGATGCTTCCAACTACAAGTCATGGGGGAGGCTCTTGCTGCAAGGCGTCGCCTCGGCCGCCGATGTCGAAGACTTGCAGCGCCACTTCGATTCCGGAGAATTTTTCATCGCAGAGCAGTTGGGCATTCCATCGCTATACGCTGAGTTGTGGGCGTTCAGTGGTGGACCCACAATCGATGACCACGTTTGGCACACCTTTTACGGGTTGCGGCCCGCAGCGGCAACCACGTTAGATGCGCGCGTTTTTGGCACTGTGAAGAACTTCGTAAAAAAGGTGAAAGCCGTTCAAGCGTGGGACCTGACGCTGTCACCCCATTGGGACATTTGACGCGGCGACGGATGGAGTAAAGACCTTTTTACGCCTGGCATACTGAAACCTCTTACCCGAGGGAGCACTATGGCCACAGAAGCCACGAAGAACGTGAACTGGACACGGCCACAAACGTTGGCGGCACTGCATATTTATTTGCAGTTGCCCTTTGGCCAGCTACACCAGCGCAACCCCAAGTTGATTCAGCTCGCGCATTGGATTGGCCGCACGCCCGGGTCCATCGCACTCAAGCTAGTGAATTTGGCCAGTCTTGATCCCGTCATCGTGGCCAGCGGGCGCAGTGGCATGGGCAATGCCTCCGCGCTTGACCGCCAAATCTGGGACGAATTGCAAGCCAATTGGGATGTAGTGGCGCTTGGCGCTGCCGCCGAATACGAGCGTCTGGCCCAAAGCAATGGTTTGCAGGCGGACCAAGACCTATTGGAAGAAGCGCAAGCGTCTGAAGATGTTTCTCCGTTAGAAGAGGGAAGAACCCGCAGTGCCACCGTGCAGGTTCGCGTCAATCAAGCGCGTTTTCGCAAAGCAGTACTCACCAGCTACAACGCCACGTGTTGTATCAGCGGCCTCCAAAACGAACAACTGGTCATTGCGAGCCACATCGTTCCATGGAGTGCCGACACAAAAAATCGTCTCAACCCCCAAAATGGCCTTTGCCTGTCTGCGTTGCATGACCGGGCCTATGACCAAGGATTGATTACGGTACTGCCCGATTTCACCGTGCGCGTTTCGCCCAAGCTGAACGCCAAAACGGGCGACAGCTATATCTCGGAAAGCCTGCTGCGGTTCGATAGGCAACCCATTCGCTCCCCGGAGCGATTCGGTCCTGCCCCTGCATTTCTGGAATGGCACGCGCGCCGTTTCGGGTTCCTGGTTTAAGTACCGGCGAACGCAAATTGCTACTATTTCAATAGCTGCTTGCGCATATTCCACGGGGGCTAGAGG